>CAYNMV010000009.1:0-87179 GCA_964398315.1 uncultured Tepidisphaeraceae bacterium
GCCTCTTACCCGGACTGCGCTTGCTATCCCAGAGATGCGGGTGGGCAAAACAATCGCCGCCATGGGAGGGACATAAGGGATGACCCTTTGACGCAGCCCGCTTGCGCGGGTATCAGGGGCAGGCACGAAAGGGGCTGAATGACCGCTGTGGAGGCATCAACCGCCATGTCTGCCACGCTCGCACCCGCGCCTGTCGATGCGGGAGCGGAGCAGGAGCCTGCGCGCCTGCCGGGGCATACCCCGGCCTGGCAGCGTTGGGGAACGCGGGCGGCGGCGGTGGTCTTCTCCATCGTGCTGTTTAATGCCTGCCTGTGGCTCTACACGCGGCACAACGATTTCACCTATCGCTACCACGCCGACGAGCAGACCAAGGCGGACCAGATCGAGTCGTATCGCGCGTACCGCAACTTCAATCACCCGCTGCTGCTGCTGGAGGCGACCGAGCTGGCGGTGCGTCGATTTGACGTGGAGATGGAGACCCAACCGATCGTGGAGACCGGGCGATGGGTGTCGGCTGTCTTTGGGGCGGCGGCAGCGGTGATGCTGGCGTGGATCGGGTATGCCAGCGCCGGACTGGCGGGGATGCTGCTGGTGGGAGCGGCGGTGGGGCTGTGCCCGCCACTGCTGCTCTATTCACACTATATGAAAGAGGACGTCGCGCTGGTCTTCGGGCTGGCGCTGACGCTGCTGGCGTCGCGGGCAGCCTGGGATGCCCATCGCTGGTGGCTTCGCCTGCCGGCGCTGGTGCTGCTCGGTGCAGGAGCGGGAGTAGCCGCATCGGGCAAGTACGTGGGCGTCACCGCCCTGGGGCTGGCGGTACCCGTGGCAATTGGCCTGCCGCGCATGCGCTGGTACTGGCGTTTGGTTACGCCGGTGCTGGTCATCTGGTGTGCAGTGGGGTCTTTCCTGCTGATCAACCATCGCATCCTCGAAGATCAGCAGCGTTTCGACCATTTCATCCACGGCTATGAGCGCGAGGCCGATCACGCCACCAGCCATCATGACGGCCTGGCGCTGAGCCGGCCCAACACCTGGTTCGCCAGTCTGTTGACGGTCGAAACCATGCTGCATGCGCGCGTGCTGGCCGGTGTGCTGGGCGTGTGTGCGATGGGCACGGCCATCTGGCGGCGCAAGCGCATCTGGGATCTGGTGGCGATTGCATTCGCCGGGTTTTACCTGGTGGTGCTCTCGTACTCGGTGATTCCGTTTCACCGCTATTTCCTGCCGGTTGCGGTGATGGTCTACCTGTTCGCGGGGCTGGGGGCGGCATCCTTGCTGAACCTGTTTGGGCGGCGGGGATGGCTGCGCCTGCTGGCGGCGGGGGTAGGGCTGGCGGTGATCATCGGGCTGCAATGGCCGCGCTGTGCGGATTACCTGGGCCAACTGGCCGATGATGGGCGGGCACGGCTTCGCCAGTGGGCAGGAGAGAACCTGCCGCGCGGGGCCTGGGTGATCGCCGAGGCGTATGCCGGGCTGACAGGTCCCGGCGATCATCGTCCCGGCCAGTCGTTTCCGCAGCCATCGGGCGTGCGCATCCAGCAGGTGAAGGCGGGTCCCGATGCCGGTGGCCTGGATCAGTTGGTGCGCCGCGGCGTGGGGTATGTTGTCATTGCCGACACCCGCTATGCCCGCTACTTCACACCGGTGGAGATCACCCGTGGCGATCCATCGGCCATTGAGCGCTATCGCCAGTGGTATCGGGATCTCGATGCCCACCACGAACTGGTCTGGGAAAACCAGCCGGCCCACCCCACCCACAGCTTCACAAATCCCACGATCAAGGTTTACAGGCTGAAAAAGTAGAGCTCCGCCGGCAGCCAGCGGTCAGCAGCTTTCTGCTGCCGACCGCTGGCCGCCGAGCGCAGAGCGTCCTCACTCCACCGGCACATTGGTGATCTTCAGCCGGGGGTTTGCCGGGATATAGCCCGAGCGATCGACGATGAATGCCGCGCGCTGCTGGGTGATGCGGGTTGCACCTGCCGTCCCGGCGTCCCGCCAGCCCTCGAGGACGATGTAGACGGTGAACGAATCCGAGCGCGTGGTGATCAGGTTACTGAGGCGGGTCAGCGCCATGTAATGCTGCTCAAAATCGTCCACCACCCCATCACCGGCCGGGGCGCTGGGGGTGAAGGGGGTGACGTCGCCATGGATCTCGGTGAGATCCGCAGCGGTGAGATCGAGCGCGGGATCGCCCATTGCCCGCACCGGAGCAAGGCGCAGCAGGTCAAAGGGCGTCCTGAAGCGGTCCGACATCTGCTGCATCCAGATGACCTGGGCGATCTGGCGGTTGGCCAGGTCGTGGGCCAGGCGCTCGGCGGAGGTAGCGCTGGCCGGATCGGCCAGTGATTCCTTGAGCAGCAGCATGTTCAGCACCTGCGGCGGGGCGGTGTTGATGTTGATCAAGCCATGCGTGCCCACCGTCTTCTCGTTGCCCTGGTTGGCGCTGGCGACAACCGACACCGGTCCGTTGGGTACCGGCTGGGGAGCATAGGCCGCGCCGGTGCGCCCCGGGATGGCCTGGTACGTGGCGGGGTTGAGGTTGGGCAGGTAATCGCTGTCAGGGTTCTGGTGGGCCGTCAGGTGATCAAACAGATCATCGGCCCACTCATAGCCCTGGGCATCGGTGCCGGTGCGGGTGATCGGGGCGAAACGACCGACGAACTGGCCGCCATTGTTTGGCGCGACCTCTTCCGCGTAAGCGGCATCATAGGTGACAGAGTTCATGGCCAGTACGCGGGTTTCGTCCGCGATGACATAGCCGCCAATAAACGGCACCATCAGGATGTCGCCATTGCGGGCAAAGCCGCCATACGGGAACTGAATCTTGCCGGTCGGGGGCGGTTGAGGCATGCCATCGCTGTAGCGCGGGCCGGGCCACTGGTAGTCATTCAGGGGGATGATGAAGTCTTCCGGCGTGAAAGAGGCGGCATCATTCGCCGTGCCAAGCGTTCCGCGCTCCGCCAGCCGCGAGACAAAGCCATGGTCCGATGGCGTGCCGCCGGCGGTGTGGGGGCCGGGGTAGACGCACTTCCAGGCGTCGGGACTGAGGCCGACACCCTCGGGGGCGATACGGGCGTACCACCAGCGTACCGGCTCATCCCCGAGTGGATCGGTCGGCTCGACACTCATGCCGGTCAGATCGACTTGGTCCACCGGCACCATGGCATGGAAGTTCGGGTTGGCGTCGGTCCCTTCCGGGCCACTCAACGCGCCGCTGGCCAGGCGCGGACGCAGCAGCAGCAATTCCTTGCCAATCGCCAGCCGCAGGTCATCCACCGGCGTAGGCGACACCGGCGCCTCCACATCCGCCGGCCGCATGGCCGCGTTGGCCTCCAGCGTGATGAAACCGCGATTGGGAATGACATCGCCGGCACCGAAGCTGTGAATCTTGGTGAAGGTGCCGGTGGCACGGTCATAGGCAACCAGTTGCCAATTGGTCAGGCTGATCGGATTGGGCAGATCGTTGTAGGGGCTGTACAGCTCGATGGCCATCCAGTCATCCGCATCCGTGGCCGCGCCACCCAGGTGCACCAGCACTTCCGTGATGAACGGCTGCTTTTCCGTGCCGAAGACGGTGATAGTCTGGCCGGTGCTGAGGGTGATGGTCTGCTCGCTGATATTGTCATCAAAATCGCGCAGATCGATGGCGTTGATGGCGGCGATGGCCGCGCGGAGCAGGAGCTGATCATGCGGCGTGGACAGGCCGGTGTGCTCCGCACGGAACATGCGGGTTTCCGTGTTGGTTGGAACCTGGGTGGCGGTGGTTGGATCATGCATCACCGCCCAGAAGGCCCGCCACAGCTCACCGAAGGTGCCGGTGTTGATGCTGGTGCGCGCGATGGGCAGGACCTGGGAGGTGCCGGGAATGGTTGGCAGCGCCAGTGTCGGGTCGAGCGCAAGCATCGCTGCCGGCACGTTGTTGGTGGTGGAATCCACATGCACCGGCGCGAGGTTCGAGACCGGGTTGTGTGTCACCAGCAGCGAGCGCACGGGCCGGCGGGGCGGGGTAGGCGTGATCGCGAGAGCGTTATCGTAGTCAAAATTGTCCCTGAACCACGCAAGGGCATCACCCGGGGCATAGGGGATATCCTTCAGGTCCGGGTGTGTGTAGAGCGAGGACGGCAACCCCCAGATCGGGGCTATACCGCGCTCCAGCAGGCTGGGCGGAAGCGATGTGTGGCCCAGGCAGAAGCGATACGCCAGCGCCATCATGTCCGTGATGGAATAGCTGCGATAGCGGAACGACGGCTGATCCAGCGCCTGGAAGTGACGGAAACCGGGGTTATCCACCCGGCGGGCAAGCTGCGTCCAGAGCGCTTCGCCGTGGGTCTGGAAGAACAGGTCGTCCCGCAGATCAGGTCCGGTCGGAGGGGCGGCAATGAGGTTGAAATCCACGCGCGGCGTGGCATCGGCGGGCGTGGTGAGCCAGGGGCTGCCGCCGGTCGGGGAGCCGACGCGGTAGCGGTTGACATTGTCCATTTCCCCCGAAAGGCCGTTGGCCGGATTGTAGTCCACCAGCAACTGGCTCAGCCCAACGTTGGAAGGGAACATGCCGTAATGGCGCTGGGACACGGGCGTGGGGGCGACGGTGTAGTCGGCATCGCGGTCCCAGGCGGTGTTGACGTTGATGGCGGCGGTGTTGTCGATGATGCGCACGCCGATGTAGTAGGTCAGGTCGCCCACCCGGCCGCCGGGAAGCCGGTAGTAGGGTGAATCGGCGATGCCATCTCCATCGGCGTCGGCGGCGGCCACCAGATCGGGTGAGTACTCAGCGCCATCAGCGGCGAGCCGTATCCTGAATGCCGGATTGACGTCATCACTGGTTGGTTCCAGCACATAGAGGCTTTTGTTGCCCGGAGCCGAGCCGGAACCGACTGCACCCCACGGAGAGTCAAACTGGTACGCATCGCCCGTCTGGTTCATCGCGCTGACAAAGCGCCAGACGGGAAAGCCCGCGCCGGATGAGGGCGAGAAAAACGTTGGCACCCGGTCGGCCAGCCACTTGTCGTCCTCGGGGTGGTCCCAGTTCCTGATGCTGCCTGCCGACACCCCCTTGGCGCGCTGCACAACCGGCAGGTCGTCGATGAGCTTCTGCTCGACCAGCCGCTTGGCGCTGTCCATCAGCAGGTCGGTCTGGGTGATGGCGGTGTTGATGCCGGTGCTGGTGCGGTCGATGCGGACGGTGGCCAGGTAGGCGGTGCCGGCCAGGGCCAGCAGGACCAGCAGGGCCACCACCAGGATCAGCACGCTGCCGCGGCGGGTGGTGAGGTTGTTGGTGTGATGCATCATGGTGAGCAGCGGTTGATTACTTCAGCGAAAAAACGAACTCGGCGATGCGGTCTTCGCCGCCCGGCGTGGCCGGGACGGTGCCGACCAGGATGCGGATCATCGACGGCTTGGGGCCGCCAGCGGTGTGCGGACCCCAGGCGGCGACATAAGTCGCATCGGCCGGCAGGGAGGCACCGTAATCCGTCGGTGTGGCGATCGTGGAACCATCACTTCGGTAGAACAGCTCAAACGGCCTTATCGGCGCTTGTCCGCCGCCAGCACTCTCCAGCACGACCGTCAGCGGCAGCACATCGGTCAGGGCGTTGGCGTTGGGGTAGGCTGCGGGGATCAGGTTGCCGTTGCCGTCGATCCCATCCAGGTCGCGCGGCATGCCGTACCAGCGGATCCGGCGCTCGGTGGGACTGACCTGGATGAAATCGATCACGCCATCCGGTTGACCACCAGCGGGAGCGGCCTTGATGGTCCCATCTGCGTTCTGGCCGATGAAGTCGCCGGCAAATTCGACAATGAACTGGCTGCATCCCGGGAGCAGGGCGGTATGGGTATAGGCGGCTCCCTCGGCATCCAGCGGGCGGTTGGGCAGGGGATTGTAGTAATAGCGGAAATCAAAATAGCCGCTGCGCGCCCAGTTGCCATCGGCCTGGGCGGAGTGGGCGAAGAGCCAGCGATACTGGTCCATCGTCATCGCCGCCAGGTCGTAGCGCGACGTGAAGATGTGGGGGCCGCCGGTGCTGCTCAGGTTGCTGCGAGACGTGATGGACAGCGGCGACATATGCGGGAACTCGGTCGGGTGCTGCCATCGCTTGTAGAAGTCCTGGTTCGCTTCGCTGCGATCAGGCACCCGGTCAACAAGCCCATCACCGTTGTCGTCCAGGCCGTGGGCCAGGAGTGTAACCGCGCGGCCGAGAACCCAGTCACTGGTGTAAAAGCTCAGGGGATTGGTGCTGGCCGTGAGCGGCTCGATGGGGTCTTCCGGGAAGCTCGTCCGGCCGCGTTTGACCCCTTCATATGCGGCCCCCAGGCCGCGAGGGCCACCGGGGGTCGGCTGAAGCACATGCCCATAGGTGATGAACGCCTCGCGGGCGGCCATGTCATCCACCAGGGTAGTGCTCGTTCCCGTCTGGCGGTGATAGAGGCCGCGAGCAAAGAAGCGAAGCGTGTCAACGCGGTGGTTGCGGCGGGTATAGACGGCCGGCGGCATCGCATCATCCGTGCCATCACCATCGCGATCATAGCTGCGGATGCGGGCATCGACCGTATCGGGATCGGTGCTGGCGGCATCGTAGTCGGTGTCGCCGGACAGGTCGGCGGCGTTAACAAAACCGGCCTCCCGGCGCGAGCGGATCAGGAGGAAGGGGGCCTCTTCGGGCAGGACCAGATTGGTCATGTCCTCGGATAGGACGGTGTGCAGCGACTGCTCATTGCGGTTGGCCTCGGCCACCTTCTGGCCGGCCGAGAGGGTGTCGCCGGTGGTGCGGAACACGGCGTTCACCCCGACGACCAGCAGGATCGCCAGCGCGATCGAGATCATCAACTCGGTGAGGGTGAAGCCCGGGCGAGCGGGCAAGCGGCAGGGGTTGGGCTGCTGCTTGCGGGCCGCTGGCCACTGAAGGGATAATTTGGGGAGGTTCGGCGTCATGATGAAAATCAATCGTCAGGGCAAGGGGATCAATGCGGTGTAGATCGTGACGGCCTGGTTGCCGCCGGTGATGGTGGTGGTGGCGGGATCGACCCCCCGGCCAATCACGAAGGCGTCAATCGCATTGGCCGCATCCGTCACGGATTCATCCACGTCGGTGCGCAGATCCCAGCCGGGTTGAAGTGCCCACAGCGCTGGGCCAAGCTGCTCACCCAGGCGGAGGATGCGGCCATTGCGCGCACCGCTGTCGGGATCGTTGGCCAGGATGACGAATGCGCCTTCGATGGCGGAATCCACCGGGCTTGCGAACTCCAGCCGATCTAATGCGCTGCCGCCTTCATACAGGAGGACCTTCCGGGCTTCGGGCACAAACGGTGGATAGTCAAGGTGGCCGGCAACATAGCTGTCGCTGTTCTGTACCTGAAGAACGGCGACAAAAACCTGCACCAGCCGGCTGGTGGCATCAGCGCGGCGGTAGAAGATGGTGCGGCCGTAGCGCGGATCATCGCCAAAGATGTAGGTGCTGCGCAGCCGCTTGTAGAGCTCCTGTTCCGTGGGATTGGTCAGCAGCGGAGAAATGACCCTCACTTCACTGCCCGCTGCGCTGAGCAGGGCGGCATGCTGGCGCACGGCTTCCACGGCCGATCCGGCCAGGCGGGCGGCGACGGTTTCATCCGTGTTGCTTTTGCTCTGCTGGATGGCCACCGGGAAGATGGCGGCCACCATGATGAACCCGATGCCCAGGATCATCACCGCAAACAACACCTCGGCGAAGGTCATTCCGCCGTGACGATGGCGGGCATGGGCAGCTTGGTAACAGGGGATTGGCGCGTTGCGATTCATGACTATTCGCTTCGGGTCAGGGTGCCGTTATAGCGGTTGACCAGGATGACGATGGCGTTGTCGTTGTAGTACGTCTTGATGTCTGCGGCATTGTCCGCCGCCGAGCGGTCAGCAAGAAGGAAGGCCGGCTGGGAGTACAGCAGACCGGAATTGTACTTGTCTTCGTGGTCCGAGACGCCGAGTCGGCGGGCCAGTTCAGTGTCCCGGCCAATGCCGTAATGCCGGTAGGCAATGTGGCCGCGGCTGTCGAACAGGATCACGCCGCGCAGCCCCTGGAGTGGCCCGGTTGTGAAGCGGTAGACGTATTGATCGGCTCCGGTGCCGGTGTTGTGGCGGAAGGCGATATCCACCCCGCTGGGGAGGAACTGGGCATCGGTTTCCGCGAGGACTTCAATCGGATTGAAGCTGGGCGGGGCGGATGCCCACTCGCCAGGCGATGCAACTCGCACCATCGCCATGGCGATGCGATCAGTCGCAGGATCTCGATAAAAGACCAGCCCGCGGGGGGCCTGATCGCGGATGGCACTGAGGCGGGCTTGGGCCAGGCTGGCGGCGATGATGTTCTCGGCGCTTTCGATGCTGCGCGAGCCGCTGAGGACGTTGAAGGTGGGGACGGCGATGGCGAGCATCAGGATGATAATCCCGATGACAATGAGCAACTCTGGCAGCGTAAAGCCGCCGTGGGGATAGGGGCGGGGTCGGTCCATTGATCTCCTTAGTCCACGGGCCTGGCCGGAATCGGCCGCCCGATGAAGTATTCGCGCTGTCTACCGGCGCCCAAATGTCAAACCCTTGCCACTGGTGGGGTCAGGCATGCTTCATATCGATCTGTATCGATGAATTGGGGGCAATGCCGTGTGATCCCCCGGCAGGCCGGGTCGCACCCCGCGGAAAATGCATATTTTTGCGCGAAGGGGCTGGGGAATGGGGTAGAATGGGGCACGAAGGGTCTTTCGATGCCGCACATCGCCATTATTGTCAATGGGCGCGAGCGCGAGCGTCGGGAACTGCGGCGGCCACTGCTTGTGGGCCGGGCCGCCGAATGTGACATCTGCGTCGATGACAGCCAGATGTCGCGGCGGCACTGTCGGCTGGAGCAAGCGGGGGATGCCTGGCGGGTGACGGACCTGGGGAGCCACAATGGTACCCTCGTCAACGGCAGCAACGTTCGACAGCATCTGCTGGCCGAGGGGGACCGCATTGAGGTGGGGCAAACGGTCCTGATCTACAGCCATACGTCGGTTGCCGCCCGCCGGCCGCGCGACCCGCACGAGGCGGCGTTTCATGCCCGCATCGCCAACGAGGTCGACCTGCGCACGCCGGAGGAGACGATCACCTCAACCCGCCGGCCCCTGCCTAAGGTCAAACCACCCAAGCCTCCCAATACCAGCCATCCAACCAAGCTGAAGGGGAAATCGCCGCCGGCCCAGACGGTGCAGCATGGCTCGCCACTGGCGTTCAGCCGCCCCAAGCCGCGACCGGCGATCGACCATCCGCCCCAGGGATCATCCACTTCGCCGGAAGAAGGGCTCTTCAGCCGCATGTTGGCGCGTTGGCGCAAAAAGCCTGAAGAAGGGTGAGATCGGACCACGCTGGCCGCGCTGGCAATGTTACTGCCGGGCTCGGCTTGGGCTGCAGCACCCTCCCACACCTGTCGGCACACATCTTGCTCGATGGCTTCACCAGACAACACGAAGAAGGGAGTTTGCCATGGTATCCGTACATGAAGGACAGTGCGGGATGTGTGCCCATTTTGGTGAGCATCACCGCGAGGACCAGCGTCTCATTCAAGTGATGATCAAGCACAAGGCCTCGGAGGAACTTAAGGAGCCGTGCGGCCATCCCAAGCACGCAGCGCTGCACCTGATCGTGACCGCCAACAGCGGCTGTGATGGCTTTGAGCCGGCTCAGGTGCATGCATGAACTCAGGTGCATCCTGAACCCGATCGACCCCCGCTTACCCAGGAGTATCCATGCCAAGGAAAAACCAGGCCCATCCCCAGGACATCGTCAAAGCCCCGCGCGGCCGGACCAACATCGGCCTTGCGAGCAACAGCAAGGACCCGAGCGACAAAATGACGTCCCGTCCGACGCGCCCGCAGATCGAGCAGGCCGAGCGGACTGAATCCAGCCGCCCGGTTGGCCCCGGCTCAGGCCGGCATCGCGGCGACCGTCGCGACACCAGCCCAACCTATACCGGCAACCAGAAGCATTCAGCCCGCGGCGCCAGCGGCCGGCGGGATGTCTCTACCCGGGCGCGGTAGGCACTGCGGGGAATCAGCCCCTGCTCAGATCAGCAATATTCAGTATCCCCTCCCAGCCGCGGGCCGATTGGCTCGCGGCTTTCATCGTTTCCCGTGCATCGGTACACTTGCCACCCTGTTCAACTGGAAGAGGAAGCGGTGCCGAACAAGGTCTTGGCGGTTATCAGTGTATTGGGGAAGGATCAGAAGGGCGTTGTGGCGCAGTTCGCCACTTACGTTGCAGAGCGCGGGGTCAATATCGAAGACATCGAGCAGCGCGTCGTCCGTGGCTTTTTCGTCATGGACATGCTGGTGGACATGAAGGAGGTCAGCTGCGACCTGTCGGAGCTGATCACAGGCCTGCTGCAACTCGGCAAGCGCATGGACATGGAAGTGCGCGTCCACCTGCACAGCGAGCGGGCCAAGCGTCGGATCGCGATCCTCGTCAGCAAGGAACCGCACTGCCTCGAACAGCTCATAGAAGATGCCCAGGCGGGCAAGCTCCACGGCCAGATCGCCTGCGTCCTGTCCAACCACCCGGACCTCGAGCCCATGGCACGTGCGGCCGGGCTGGAGTTCGCATGGACCAGTGCCGAGGACCTCACGGCCCATTTTGCGTGGCTGCATCGCACACTGGAGGAAAAGCGCATCGACCTGGTGGTGCTGGCGCGCTACATGCGCATCCTCCCGCCGGAGATCGTGCGGGCCTACGAGAGCCGGATTATCAACATCCACCCCTCGCTGCTGCCGTATTTCCCGGGGGCGGCACCATATAAGCAGGCCTACGAATCGGGTGTGCGCGTGCATGGCTGCACCGCCCACTTCGTCACCGAGCAGCTCGACCAGGGGCCGGTCATCCTGCAGGATGTCTTTCACATCAACGTCGGCACCGACACCCTCGACGATGTGAAGGATAAGGGCCTGGCGCTCGAGGCCAATGTCCTGAGCCGCGCGGTCCAGCTGTTCCTGGACGAGGAGCTGGTCGTGGTGGATGGCAAGGTGATTTTCAAGCCCGGCGTCAGCCGCTTCGACGTGGCCGACAAGGCCTGATCCGCCCGAACGCCGCCCCAGCGGCGGATCGAAAGCAGGATCGTGCCATCCCGGGGTCACGGTGTGCGTGCCACGTATCATGGAATGGGCACGACCTGCGACAGCAAGTCGCAGGGTATTGGGTACCAAAGCACCTGCGGGGTGCGTACAATCAGCCCATTGTCCTCCAGACGGGTTGTTCTCCCGCGGCCAAGGAACAAGTGAATGGCATTTCTCGTTTCCCTCTACCGGTACACACTCGGCAGCGTGATCTTCGGCATCTCGCTGATGGTGCTGCTGGCGGCGTACATCGCGGTCGGCTCGGGTTTGCCGGCCGTGCGCGAAGCGTTCGAGATGAACGAGATGCAGTTCTTCAACGCCTGGCCGATGCTGGTGTTGTCGATCCTGCTGTGCCTCAACCTGATCTGTGTGACCGTTGAGCGCATTCCCCTCACCCCGCCGCGCTACGGCGTCTGGACCATCCACATGGGCGTGGTTGTGCTGGTGATGGGGATGGTCTTCTATTACACGATGAAGACCGAAGGGCTGGCGATCGTCTTCCAGGGGCGAGCAACAGCGCATTATTACGACATGCATCAGCGGGCGCTGTTCCTGCGCCTCAACACGCCCGCCGGGGCTTACCAGCTTGAGCCCAAGCCCCTGGCCAACCTGCCCCGTTTCAAGGTCCACGACAGCAACAGCCGGCGCATGGCGGCCGAGGGGCTGCGCGGGCTGGTGCCGATGATCCGCTGGCCCAACAGCCAGACCGGCGAGTTCGAAACCCTCACGGTGGCAGAGAAGTTCAAGCTCCCCAGTGACCTGCACATCGATCTGCTGGCCTACTACCCCCATGCCACCATCGAATCCCGTCCTGTGCAGACCGGCGCACCCGACAAAACGGCGATCGAGCTGATCATCCACGACCCCCACGCCGACATGCCCGGCCACGGAGCCGATGATGGGCATGATCATGGCGTCATCACCCGCTGGATCAGCGCGGATGAACCGACGCGCCGCATGACGCCGATGGCCCTGGGCATGGCCGAACACCGCGCGGTGGACGATGCTCACATCGACGAGATCATCGCCGCGGCCCGTTCGATGCATCGGCTGGAAGTGACCGTCGCCGGGCAGAGTCTGACGTTGACGGCGGACGTGGGGCAGACCTACCCGGTCGGCGACACCGGCTACACGATCAAGGTCGAATCGTTCACCCCGAACTGGCCGACCATCGATGGCAAGCAGGTACCGGCGCTGACGCTCCACGTGACATCCCCCACGCAGGAGTTCAAGCGGATGGTGCTGGCAGACCGGCCCGAGCCAACCGACTTCAAGCTCGGTGTGGAAGGGGCCGGCCCGATGGGCCAGCGCCAGCAGAAGCCGCTGGATGAGGATCTGAAGACGACCTACAGCTTCAATGATGACCATCACCTGACCAGCCGCGAGGGCGGGCTGTGGCTGGTGCTCACCTCGCCGAAGCGCATGGTGCTGATCCTGGTGCCGGGCGAAGGGCCCGTGCGCGTGCATGAGACGACCGGCAAGCAGCAGGAATTCATGCTCGGCGGGCATGTTGGGGTGCCGCTGCCGGTGGTGGCACGGCGCCACGATGGCACCGAACTGGTCGATCGCATCGTCGAGATCCCGCCGGAACAGCGCCGGCGCGATGAGGCGGGGATGCGGCAGGTGGTGCTGGCCCGGGTGACGATGGGGGACTGGTCGCGCGAGGTGGCGGTCCCCTTCTCGCGCTGGGCAATGGAAGCGCCCTGGCAGGGCGGCGCGGTACCGCTGGAGGGAACGCCGCTGGTGCTCCAGATGCAGTTGGGCAACACGCCGCTGCAAATGCCGGCCCGCGTGACGCTCGACCGCTTCGAGCTGGTCAACTACATGGGTGGCACGCCGCAGACGACCAACCTGTTCCGCGACTTCAAGAGCCACCTGACGATCGTGGATCGCCAGACCGGCCAGAAGCGGGAGGCCGTGGCCCACATGAACAATCCGGTCTATTTCGGGGGACTGGGTGACAGCTACTGGACCCTGTTCCAGGCCGAGTGGGATCCGGAAGGTCAGCGCTACACGGTGCTGGGCGTGGGCAATCGCCCCGGCGTGTGGGTGATGACACTCGGGTGCGTCATGATCTGCGTCGGGCTGCTGTGGGCGTTCTATCTCAAGCCGATCCTGATCCGGCGCATGAAGCAGAAAGCGCTGGCGCAGGCGCAGGCCGCCGGCAAGCTGCCCAAGCCGGCCAGGACGCCGGAACTGGCGCAAGCGTAAACCAGCGCAGGCGTAAGCCGGCGCAAGCGTAAACCGGTGCAGGCGTAAGCTGAATCGATCGCACGGGCGGCTTGCCCGTGCCCCCTGTAAACCACGGGCAGTTGCCCGTGAAATGAACCATGCTCAGTCGACTATCCTTCCTCCTGGTTGTTTTCGTGTTGCTCGCCTCGCCATTGGCCCGCGCTGATGAGTTCGCCGAGCGGGTGGACCTGCGGACGCTGGAGGCGCTGTCCATCCAGCACAACCAGACACTCAAGACGCTCGACAGCTTCGCCCGCCAGACGCTCAGCGCCATCACCGGGCGTGCCAGCCTGGATGGCCAGCCGGCGCTGTACGTCGTGCTGGACATGACCTTCCGCCCCGAGCCATACCTCGATCGCAACATCCTGCGCATCAAGAATGTGCCGCTGCGGCAGGATTTCCAGGAATTGACCCATATCAGCGAGGCCGAGAAGCAGCGCATCCTTCAAGAGGGGACCATCTCGCTGCGGTTCTTCATGTCATCTGAGGTGCAGGACCTGCTCAGCCATGCCCAGGCGACGGCGGTCTGGAAATCCGATGCGGTCAACCAGGTGGCTTACGCGGCCCAGCTACTGATGGAACTGACCGGCGGCACCCTGCGGCCGCTGCGCATCATCGCCCCGGCAACCACCCATCCCGATGACCATATCTGGCATGATGTCAACGAGGTACTGGGCAACATGCCCCGGCTGGCCGATGCGGCCAGCAACCTGGGCCAGCGCGTGCCACCGCCGTTGCCCAACTACGGTGAGCGCGGCGCGCTGCTGGAGACGATTTTCCACGACCTGAGCGATTTGCGCGAAGCGTGGATCGCCCGCGACGTTGACAAGGCCAATACCGCCATCGCGTCGCTGGCGACGGCGTTGCCGCAGGTGAACCCAGAGGTCTATCCCTCCCCGCTGAAACGGCGCACCGAGGTGACCTACAACCGGCTGGCCAAGCTGACGCTGCCGGGGGCTGCACTGTACTTCGTGGCGTTCGTCTGCCTGCTGATGTCGGCCCGTTCGAGCGTGTCGCGGCTGCGGCTGTGGGGGCTGCGGTTTTTCTTCATCGGCTTCCTGGTGCACACCATCGGCATCGGCATCCGCTGGTGGCTGGTGGAAAAGAGCGTGGGCAACTGGTTTGAGGCGATCCCGATCAAGAACCAGTTTGAGAGCGTGCTGTTCAGCGCCTGGTTTGGCGCGCTGGTAGCGCTGTTGCTGGAGCTGCGCACCAGCCGGTCGATCTTTGGCGCGGCCGGCAGCTTCGTCGGCTGGCTGTCTCTGGTGGCCATCTTTGCCACGCCCTACATCTTCAAGCGCGAGATCGGCGGGGAGATCGGACAGGCGGCCGGCGTGCTGATGAGCTACTGGCTCTACATCCACGTCACCATGGTGACGGCCTCGTATGCGCTGATCGGCATGAGCTTCTGCCTGGGTGTCTGGTGGCTGGTGAAATACTACGCCGCATACGGCACGGTCAGCCGGGTTCCGGCCCGCCAGCTCAGTGCCGATGCCGCCGGCAGCTTTGATGTGATTTACCAGGAGGGCAGCGCCCGCAATCGGCCGGTGCAGGAGGTGGAGGATGATACCCTGCCGGCCGGGAGCGGCGGGGGAGCCGTAGCGCTGGGCTTCTGGCCCACCGTGGCGGCGATGCTCTTTGTGCCGCAGCGCAAGGTGCGTGAACACACTGCCACTGTGCGGGCGGGCGTGGCAGCGCTGCCGCAGGAAGTGCGCGTGCGCTCATTCCTGGCAACACTGGACCTGTGCAACCTGGTGGTGCTGCAACTGGCCTTCTGGGTGCTGGGTGTGGGCATCATCCTGGGGGCGATCTGGGCTGACCAGTCATGGGGCCGGCCGTGGGGCTGGGATCCCAAGGAGACCTTTGCCCTGGTGACGTGGATCGTCTACCTGGTGGTCGTCCATATCCGCTTCATCACGCCGGAGAAAGCCTGGTGGACGGCGGTGCTGTCGATCCTGGGCTTCTTCATCATGCTGTTCAACTGGATCGGTGTGAACTTCTTCCTGGTGGGCCTGCACAGCTATGCGTGAGAAGGAGTTGGTAGTGGAGAAAAAGGCTCCTACTATCAGCTTGCCCTTACCAACTCACATGATTTGGCGCATCGGCACCATGGGCTGGGGGTATGACGACTGGGTGGATGCGTTCTACCCACGCGGGCTGCCGCAGGGACGCTGGATCGAGTTTTACGGCCGCCATTTTGACACGGTGGAGATCGACTCCACGTTCTACGCCATACCGCCGGCGGGACGGCTGCGGCGATGGGCCGACCTGGTGCCCGAGTCGTTCCGCTTTTCCCTCAAGACGCCGCGACTGATCACGCATGAGCTGGAGCCACAACAGGCCATCGAGCCAATGCGGGATTTTGTGCGGGTGGCGCGCGAATTGGGGGAGAAGCTGGGCGTGGTGCTGATCCAGTTCGGGCCGGCATTCAAGCCGGGGGCGTTTGAGGGGTTGCGGGCGCTGCTGGCATCGCTGCCGTCAGACATGCGTTTTGCGGTTGAGCTGCGCGATCCGAACTGGTGGACCGAAGCGACGGCCGAGCTGCTGGCCTCCTACCGTATCGCGTGGGTGATCGGTGATTATGATGGACAGCCACTGCCGTTGTACGCGACCAGCGATTGGCTCTATGTCCGCTGGATTGGCATGCATGGCCGTTACGATCGCCACACCGCCGAACAGCAGGACCGCTCGGCTCGCCTGGCCTGGTGGCAGCGGACGCTGTCGGAGCTGGATCCGCGCGTGAGGGAGGTGTGGGGGTATGTCAGCAATGACTTCGCTGGCTTCGCAATTGGCACGGCAAATCGTGTCAAAAAGCTGCTTGGCCAGGAGGTGAAACCCATTTCCTCCACGGAACAGGGGACCCTGTTTTGAGTGCCGAGAGAGGCCGGCGGCCTCGGCATCTGGCCTGATCAATCGTGCCGGCGCAGCTCTTATCGGTCGAGGTGCGCTTTCCCAGCCGTTATGATTGGCATGAATCGCCTGTGCGGTATCGCCAGTGTGGATTTCCTGCCAGCCGGCGGTGATCCGCGCTGAATAATCGGCCAACCTCGGACGATGCAATGGGGTCAGATATAGAGTGGGTCGAACTGTTTGAAGGGAGCGAACCGTGAAAACCCTGTTCCGGTTGGTCATGCTGATGGTGACGCTGGGCGGTTGGGCACTGGCGGCGGCATCGCTGTACGTCGTGCGCACGCCGGAGCGGATCACCGTTCTGCCGCGCGACCGGGTGGAATTTCTGGCCATCCACAAAGTATTTGTGGATACCCGCCAGTGGGAGTTGGCTGATGTGGCCGACCACCCAGCGGTGGTGCGTCGCCTGCTGGACCGCGACAAAACGACGCTTTTGCGGCATCTTGCACCCGAGGCCAGCGAACAGGAGCTGGCTCGCCTGCTGGAAGAGGCGGTGCAGCGCGGCAATGCGCGGAACGAAGCCAATTTGCCTGGGCCGGTCAATGCGGCGGAGCACAGCACCTCCGACTGGCAAATCGCCACTGAGGCCTATGGTGCGCGGAACGAAGCCAATTTCCTGGCAGACTGGCTGAAACTGGCCCGCTCGCTCGATTTCGACTGAACACCCGCCTCGCCGGGGGGCTATCCTGCAACTGATGAGCCCGCTTGCCCGCCAAAGGGGCTCTGCGCCGTCGATCATGTCAATAGATTGCTAATCCCCGCAATATTGGGGCGGAAATCCCGGTTGTCGCTGTAATTCGGTCGGTTTGTCCTTGCCGCAATCTGGCGCGTAGGATAGCCTAGATTAAGGGAGCCGATACCGTTTTGGCGCGCGGTCTTAAACAGCCGCACCCCTTTGTGAGGACAAATCTTATGCAGGTTGTGCTGGTGATGTTTCGGGCGGATGGGGAGCGCCGCAGTTTCTCGCTTCCGCGGGAAATGACGGTGATCGGGCGCCGGGAAGATTGCGACCTGCGTATCCCGCTGGGAGATGTCTCACGCAAGCATTGCCGGCTGGTGCAGGAGGGCGGCACGCTGCGTCTGGAAGACCTGGGCAGCAGCAATGGCACCTATCACAACGGCCAGCGCGTCCAGGAGGCGATTATCAGCCCCGGCGACACCATCCAGATCGGCCCAGTCGTCTTCGTGGCCCAGATTGACGGTATGCCTCCCGATGATGCCCTGCAGCCGCTCACCATGCAGGCCGCCGCTGCCCTCGATGCCAGCACCGCCGGCAATGAGGGCCTCGAGGCAGGCGAACTTCAGGAAGTTGAGCCGGAACAGCTTGAGGAACTGCAGGATGCCGACCAGGCCCAGACTGTCGCCGGCAGCGATCCCTACGCCGCCATTGGGCAGGATGAAGGCTTCGATCCCCTTGAAGTGCTGCAATCGGAGGAAGAGGACGGGGATGAACTGATCGATTTCGATGCCCTGCAGATCGACGAAGAAGCGAACGACGATGATGTGCAGGTGCCGATCAGTTTTGACGATGCGGACGATCGCCCGCAGAACAACGCCTGAGAGCGCATTTCACGCAGTTATCATCCGGCGCTGCCCCGCCGCCGGGTGAGATTTCCTGTGCATTGAGACTCGCGCGGGCTCACGGCATCCCATCCACGCCATTCACTCCGCACAATAACGCCAGTCGGCAGGCACGCTATTCACCGGCATATTCGCAGGCGGATGTACAGGTTTCGTGCACGATGATGCGCGCCAGCAGCGGCAGGGCGGGCTTGAGCCGGTCATAGATCCAGCGCGCCAGCATCTCGCTGGTGGGGTTCTCCAGCCCTTCAATCTCGTTCAGGTAATAGTGATCCAGCCGCTGGATCAGCGGTGCGCAGGCGGCCTTGATGTCGCCGTAATCGATCAGGTATCCCTGGGCTGGATCCACCTCACCTTCAACCACCACATCGAATCGGAACGAGTGCCCGTGCAGGCGCCGGCACTTGTGCCCCTCGGGAAAGGTCGGCAGGTCGTGGGCGGCCTCAAAGTGAAACTGCTTGGTCAGCTTTACGCGCATTGGAATCGCCCATTATACGCCGCTGAACCCACGACGCCTAACGCGCTACCGCACATGTCCATCGCCGATGACGATCCACTTGTAGGTGGTCAGGTCGGCCGCGCCCATTGGGCCGCGGGCGTGGAGCTTATCCGTGCTGATCCCGATCTCCGCCCCCAGGCCATATTCGCCGCCATCGGCGAAGCGGGTTGAGGCGTTGACCATGATCGAGGCGCTGTCCACTCCCTGGATAAAGCGGTTGATCGCCCGCGTGTCGGTTGCCAGGATCGCATCGGTATGGCGGGAGCCGTGGCGATTGATGTGCTCGATCGCCTCGTCGATCGAATCGACCATCTTGATGCCCAGCGTGAACGCCAGGTACTCGGTATCCCAGTCGGCATCGGTGGCCGGCCCGATGGATGGGCAAATGGCGCGGATGCGGTCATCACCCCGCAGCTCAACCTGCCTGGCCATCAGATCCCCGCAGATCTTGGGCAGCAGGTCGGCTGCGATGTCGCTGTGGATCAGCAGGTGCTCCACGGCATTGCAGACCGCGCCGCCCGGATAGCTCGTCTTGGCGTTTACGCAGACCTCGCGCACCTGCTGCTCGATGGCCCGGGCCGAAGGGTCAATGTAAATGTGGCAATTTCCCGTAAAATGCTTGAGCACCGGGATGCTTGACTCGGCCACCACCGCGCGGATGAGCGATTCGCCGCCGCGGGGGATCACCAGGTCGATATAGCGGTCCAGTTTCAGCAGAGGCGGCACCAGCGCCCGGTCGGTGCTTTCAATCATCTGCACCGCCGCCGGGTCGATGTTCGATGCCGCCAGCGACTCGGCGATGATGCCGGCGATCGCCTGGTTGGAGTGAATCGCCTCCTTGCCGCCGCGCAGGATCACCGCGTTGCCGCTCTTGATGCACAGGGCCGCCGCATCGCTGGTCACATTGGGACGCGATTCGTAGAAGAACAGCACCACTCCCAGCGGCACGCGCACCTTCTGGATGCGCAGGCCGTTGGGCCGGTTGTACCCTTCAATCACCTGCCCGACTGGGTCCACCTGCTGGGCGATCTCGGCCACGCTGTCGGCCATCTTGGCGATGCGCGACTCGTCAAGCTTCAGCCGCGCGATCAGCGCGGGGGCCAGTCCTGCCTGCTCGGCCGCCGCGATATCCTTGGCGTTGGCCTCGATGAGCACTGCGCTGCGCGTGCGGATCGCCTCGGCCATGTGCAGCAGGGCGGCCGCGCGCTGGGCGCCGGTGAGGGTGGTCAACTGCTGGGAAGCGGTGCGGGCCTTGCGCCCGAGCGATTCAACATAGGTGTTCCAGTCCGACATGCCGGCCAGTTTAACGCAAGTTCGCCGCCGTGGCGCGGGCCCGGTGGTGAGAATGCGGCCCTGGGCGGTGGTGGGCGCTGCGGGCGTCGTGCTGGCGGCACGGCATTTACCGCCTGGGGCGCTTGCCGCCTTTGGATGTTCCGCCGGCCACGGACCCTCGCGCCCCGCCAGATTGGGATACAACCACGACCGCGGCCGATGGTAATAACACTGTAGAGAGGTGAATATTCCGGCCCCTTGGGCGTATAGTGGTGCGGGGGCTCTGTTTGGCCCTGTAGAGCGGAGAAGCTGGCATGCAAGAATACCTGCAAACACGGCGGTGGTTTCTTCAACGCGGGCTGGGGCTGCTGGTGGCGGGAGGAACCGTTCCCACCTTCCTGAACCAGACCGTCCGGGCACTGACCAATGCCGCCGATGGCGCCCTCACCCAGGCCCCCTCGGGCAAGGATGGCAAGATCCTGGTGATCGTGCAGCTTTCCGGCGGAAATGACGGGCTGAACACGATCATTCCCTGGGCCGATGATGCCTACCACCGCTCGCGCCCCGGCCTGGCCATCGCACCCAAGGATGCGCTGCGCCTCAACGACTACCTGGGCATGCATCCCAACCTTGCGCCGCTCAAGGAGTTGTATGATGATGGGCTGATGTCGATCGTGCAGGGGGTGGGCTATCCCAATCCCAACCGCTCCCACTTCCGCTCCATGGATATCTGGCACACTGCCCGGCCCGAGGAGGAGTTTGCCAGCAGCGGCTGGCTGGGCCGTTATTTTGACGCCACCTGTGAAGGTGAAGACCCGCACGCCGGCATCAGCATTGGCGACAGCCTCCCGCTGGCGATGCAGGGAGAGCGCATCCGGCCGCTGGCCTTCGAACGGCCCGAGAGCTACCGCTACAACGGGCGCGATCAGGCGCATTACCGTCAACTGAACTCCATCCGCGACATGGCTGCTGTGCAGACGCCGCAAGCCACCCGTGCGCAGGATGCACGGTCCGCGGATGATCCGCTCGACTTCCTCACCCGTACGGCGATGGATGCCCAGGTCAGCAGTGACAACATCACGCGCATGGTCCGCGGCCACCAGCCATCGGTGCAGTATCCCGGGGGATCATTCGGCCAGGGGCTGCGGACGATCGCCTCGATGATCGCCGGTGGACTGCCGACGCGCGTGTACTATGTCAGCCTCGGCGGCTTCGACACCCATGCGCAGCAGCGCGGCCGGCATGACAACCTGATGCAGCAGTTCGCCCAGGGGATCAGCGCCTTCTGGGCCGACCTGAAGTACCAGAAGAACGATGACCGGGTCACGATCATGAGCTTCAGCGAGTTTGGCCGGCGGGTTGCGGCCAATGCCTCGGGTGGGACTGACCACGGCGCGGCCGCCCCCATGTTCCTTTTCAGCCGACACCTGAAGCAGGGTATCGTGGGCCCGCATCCCTCGCTGACCGACCTCGACCAGGGCGACCTCAAGCACCACATCGACTTCCGCAGTGTCTACACGACCCTGCTGCAACGCTGGCTCGACACCCCGGCCGCACCGATCCTCGGACGATCGTTTATGGAAATCGATATGCTGAAGCGCGTTTAAGCGGCACGGGCAGCACGCCCGCAGGTCCATGCCGCTGCGCGGCCATACTGCCAGTTTGCCTGAAAAGCGGCGCTGCCTGGCAGGGCATCGGCCCGTGCGCGGCGTGTTTCTTGCGGTCCAACCGGCAGCTCTGAGGGGGCAGGGCTACCTGCCACGGTTGGGCCTGCCTCGACAGGGGCCATCGTTACCACGTTGGAACAGGGGAAGGGGGGCGCCTTCAGGGCTCTGCCGGGCCGTCGCCCTTAAAACCCTGAGGCGGCTCTTCGGCCAGATACTTGCGGACGACGGCCTGCGCCAGATCGACATCATTGATGTTCGCCAGCGTGCAGAGCCAGGCGATGACATCGGCAAACTCTTCCTCGATATTGGCCCGGTCATCTCCCCGGGCCAGGGCACGGGACAGTTCGCCGATCTCCTCGATAAACCACATCCACGTCCTGGCCGTGCCGCGGGCGCGGTCCACCTTCTCGTAGCGGTCGAATATGAGCTGCTGAAACTGGCTGAGGGTGAGCTGCTTGGGATCCATGTGTGCAGCTTACGGCTGGCTGCGCCCGGCTCAAGCGGCTGCGCCGATCGGATGCAATCACGTGCACGCAGCGCTTGAGCGCAATCCGGCCCGGTTCGCAGAGCCTGGTATCCCCCTTGCTGACCGCTCTGGCCCAGGCGCTGGGAACGCGCCTGCCTTCCCGAAACTTCGAGCATCGGAGGCCAAGATGACGCTGATCGATCGACCGACTGACCCAATCATCTCACACGAAGCGGCCGCTGGGGCCGAACGGTCGCGCCCGTTTGTCAATGTGGGGGGCAGTGAACGGGCTATTTCCATCGCCGCCGGGGCCGTGTTGATTGGCCAGGGGTTTCTGCGGCGCACTCTGCCCGGATTCATCTCGATCGGCGTTGGTGCGGCCATGCTCTATCGCGGCCTGAGCGGTAACTGCCCGGCTTACAGCGCACTGGGCCTGAACACGGCGGACACGGATGAAGACACGGCCGAGATGGAAGAAGAAATCGCCGCGCACGGCATCCATGTTGAACAGGCGTTCCTCATCAACCGTCCGCCCGAAGCGCTGTACGCGTATTGGCGCAATTTCGAGAATCTGCCGCACATCATGTCGTACCTGAAGTCGGTGCGCGTGCTGGATGAGCGAAGATCGCACTGGATCACCAGGGCCCCGGCCATTGCAGGCGGCGCGGTTGAGTGGGAAGCGGAGATCACCCACGATGAGCCAAACCGTGAGATCGCCTGGCGCTCGCTGCCGGGATCACAGGTGGAGCATATCGGCCGAATCCGCTTCGAACCCGCTCCCGCCGATCGCGGGACCGAGGTGCATGTCTACCTGGACTATCGCCCGCCCGCCGGCCGGGCGGGGCACTGGATCGCCCGCCTGTTCGGCAAGGCGCCCGGCCGACAGATGCGCGAGGATCTGCGCAACTTCAAGCGGATCATGGAACTGGGTGAGCTGCCCACCACCGAGGGCCAGCCGCGCGGCACGTGCAGGCGATCTGCCTCGTGATGCCATCTCATGGTGTGTCCCCCCGCGGCCCAGCCGCTCAGCGCCCAACGCCATTCAACCGGAGACTGTTATGAAAGCCCTCGTCTGGTGTGCTCCTTACAAGGTGAAAGTGGAAAATGTGCCGGACCCGCAGATCCTCAATCGGCGCGACTGCATCGTGCGGATCACCTCAACCGCCATTTGCGGATCGGACCTGCACCTGGTGGATGGGTTCATCCCGTTCATGAAACCCGGCGACATCATCGGCCACGAGCCGATGGGGATTGTCGAGGAAGTCGGGCCGGATGTGGATCAGTCGAAGCTGAAGGTGGGCGATCGCGTGGTGGTGCCGTTCCCGATTGGCTGTGGCGCCTGCTTTTTCTGTCGGCGCGAGTTGTGGAGCTGCTGCGACAACACCAATCCCAACGCCGCCATGGCCGAGCAGATGTTCGGGGCGCCCACCGCGGGCATATTTGGTTATTCGCACCTGACCGGCGGCTACGCCGGCGCCCAGGCCGAGTACCTGCGCGTGCCCTTCGCCGATGTGAACTGCCAGAAGATGCCGGAAGACCTGACCGATCACCAGGTGCTGTTCCTGTCGGATATCTTTCCCACGGGCTTCATGGCCGTTGAGCAGTGCAATATCCAGCCGGATGACACGGTCGCCATCTGGGGCTGTGGCCCGGTGGGGCAGTTCACCATCCGCAGTGCGCTGCTGCTGGGTGCCCGCCAGGTGGTGGCGATCGACGATGAACAGAAGGTGCCTGAGCGCATGCAGATGGCCCGGGACGCCGGTGCCATCACCATTGACATGCACGATGAGTCGGTCTTCCAGCGCCTGCTGGACCTGACCGGCGGCATCGGCCCGGATGTCTGCATCGACGCCGTTGGGATGGAGGCCCACGGCTACACCGCGATCGAATCGGCCTACGACAAGATCAAGACCAACCTGTTCATGGAAACCGAGCGCCCCCATGTCATCCGCCAGGCGATCAACTGCTGCCGCAAGGCCGGCACCGTTTCGATCCCCGGTGTCTATGGCGGTTTCTCAGACAAGATTCCGATGGGCGCGCTGATGAACAAGGGCCTGACCATCAAGACCGGCCAGACGCATGTCCATAAGTACGTGCCGCGCCTGCTCCAGTACATCCGCGAGGGCAGGATCGACCCGAGCTTCGTCGTGACCCACCGGCTGCCGCTCAGCCAGGCTCCGCACGCTTACCAGATCTTCCGCAAGAAACAGGATGGCTGCATCAAGGTGGTGCTGGATCCGAGTGCATGAAGCTGGACTGGCTTGCAAGCGGCTCAGCGCCGGGCCATCAAACCCAGGTGAGGTGAGGCATGAAACGCATGATGACAGATGATCAGAGGGCCCGTGGG
The DNA here is from genome assembly GCA_964398315.1 of uncultured Tepidisphaeraceae bacterium. Taxonomy (GTDB): domain Bacteria; phylum Planctomycetota; class Phycisphaerae; order Tepidisphaerales; family Tepidisphaeraceae; genus JADLCB01. The sequence continues at coordinate 24,078 of CAYNMV010000009.1, forward strand.
CTGGGTTGGGCCAGTATCGGGATCGGCGTGGCCGAGTTGCTGGCCCCGCGTATGATGGAAAAGACGCTTGGCATCGGCAACGGCCAGCATACGGGTGTGCTGCGGACGCTGGGTGTGCGCGAGATCATGCACGGTGTGGATCTGCTGACGCACCTGGACCCCGCGCCCGGCATCTGGGCGCGGGTGGCCGGGGATATGCTCGACGGCGTCCTGCTTGGTGCGGCGGCAACCCGCACGCGCAAGCCCGGCCGCTTTGTCGCCGTCGCGGCCTCGGTCTTGGGAATCGCTGCGATGGATGCACTCCTGGCCAGTCGGCTCGGTGCGCCTCGACATGCGCACTGAACTGGCAGGGTGGCGTCTCCTGATGTCATGCACGCGATGCAGATGTGACATTGGCGCAATCGCCTTCGCCTGAGGTGCCTCCCGGCCCGATCCCGCCGGACTGAGTTGGTCGAAACCCGCGCTCCCGCATGGAGCGAGAGCGCAGGCGTCCGCCACGATGGGGTGAGCGGCTTCAATGCCCGTCGCCGGCACGAGGATCGGGCGGGGTGATGCGGTCGACCGGGCCGGTAGGCCAGCGGTTGGCGCCTTTCAGCGGACGGGGGGGCTGGTTGTCCCAGACTGCCATCACATCGTCACGATGATACTGGATGGCATACGCCACGCGCGGCTCATCCGTTGAATTCACGCCCGAACCGTGCACCGTCAGCCGGGTGAAGGCGACGGCGTCGCCCGGCTGCATGCGCATCGGGAGAAAATCATCAGGTGTGATCTTCATCCGGCGGTGGCCATCCGAATCGGCATCGGCTTCGGCATCGCCGCGCAGATGGGTGCGGGGACACATCTGCAGGCAGCCGTTCTCAGGTGTCATGGGAACCAGGGCGAACCAGATATTGATCCCCAGCAGCCCGTCGGTGAAGCGGGTGTACTGGTTGTCCTGGTGGAAGGAGAAGCGGCCGCCGCCGCCACCACTCTTCACCGCGGTGAAAGGCATGTACAGGCTGGCGGGGCCGCCGAGCAACTGCGATGCGATCGAGCGGAGCGACGGGCTGTTGACCAGGCGGTCGATGGTCGTGCCGCGGAGGTACTGGGTGGTCTGCACGAGCTTGGCGGCCGAGCCATCGCGTGCGCGGGCCTGCTGGCCGATGAGGGCATGGGTGGTGCGCAGGATCTCCAGCACTTCATCGCGGGCGGTCGCGGCGGTTTCGCGGTCGATCAGGCCGGGAAGGTACAAGTAGCCTTCGCGCTGGTAAAAGCCGATCTCGCGCGGGTCCAGGGTCAGGTCCGCCACTGTCGAATCGCGTTCAGCCATCAAGGTCATAGTGATCTCCGGTTTGGAACATGTGACTCCGACGCGAAAACAATAATGGTACCCGGAATGTGGGAAAATGGATTCTGCGGGCAGAGTTTTGTACTTTCTGATCATGCTGGATCGAGGGCTTGTCTTCCTTCATTTCGCCCATATCCCTCACTGCCGGGCCAGGGTGGACAAGCATTTTGACGGCTACTGCACGCTGCAGTTGATGACGCGCGGCCGCCTTGAGGTGCGCTATGGGGATTGGACCCAGGTGATGAGCGGCGGGTGGTTCTGGCCACACTACCCGGGCCCGCGGATCCGTGTGGAGCGGGCGGCGGGGTGCCGGGAATGGGTCCACCGCTACGTGGCAGTGCGGGGCACCTTGGTGGACCAGTGGCTAGAGGCGGGGCTGATGCGCTTTGATCCGCAGCCATCGCGCGGCATCGAGCAGGCGGTGGAGCGGTTTGACCGCCTGCTGGCACTGGCCGCCGCGCCAGACCGCTGGAATCGCCTGCGGGCGGTGAACCTGCTGGAAGGACTCCTGCTGGACCTGGCCGAGGCGCGCCAGGCAACGCTGCCCCCGGGCCTGGTCGAGCAGGTAGACCGCTTCTGCCAGCGGCAGGGAACGTGGTGGCCGGATTATGCGGAGCTGGCCGAAGAACTGGGGATGAGCCTGAGCACGCTGCGGCGGCGTTTCCGCGCGGCCGCCGGCCGCTCGCTGCATGAACACACGCTGGACCAGCGCATGCACCAGGCCTCGCGCCTGCTGGTGGATTCACAGTTGAGCATCAAGCAGATCGCCCAGCGGCTGGGCTACCGGGATGTCTATTTCTTCAGCCGCCAGTTCGCCGCGCGGGTCGGGCTGCCGCCGGCGGAGTTCCGCCGCGTCCGCCAGACGCCGCCGATTGCCTGATGATGCAGGCACGCACGTCATCATGCCCTTTGTGGTGGCATGGGCCGCTCAATCCAGCGTAGCGGACTCGATACCCAGCGCACGCAGCAGGGCGCGGGCCTTGACCAGCGTTTCATCGTATTCCGGCTGGGGCTGGGAGTCGGCGACGATACCGCCACCAACGGGAATGTAGGCGATCTGGTTTTTCAGGGTCAGGGTGCGGATGGCGATGTTGAACATGATCGTGCCGGTGTGGTCGATGAAGCCGATTGCGCCACAGTAAGGGCCGCGTCGGCAGGGTTCCAGCTCCTCAATGATCTCCATCGCCCGGATTTTCGGAGCGCCGGTGATACTGCCGCCGGGGAAGATCGCCCGCAGCACATCGACAAAGCCGATCCCCGGCCGCAATTGTCCTTCGATTGTCGCCGCGCCATGGTAAACGGTGGGGTGCGCCTCGATGGCACGCGGCTCCGTGACGCGCACGCTGCCGATTTGGCAGATACGGCCCAAATCGTTTCGCTCGAGGTCAACGATCATGTTCAGCTCGGCCTGATCCTTAATGCTCTGTTGCAGTTCCTTGGCCATCCCAGGGGCGCGGGGGCGGGTGCCCTTGATGGGCCGGGTGGCGATCCGGCCATCGGGGGTAACGTGGAAGAACAGCTCCGGCGAGTTACTGACCAGGGCAAAGTCACCGAAATCGAGCAGCCCTCCGTACCATGCCGGCGTGGTCGCCAGCAGGCGCTGGTAGATCGCAAGCGGGTTGAGCGGTGTTGGGATACTGAGCCGCTGCGACAGGTTCACCTGGAAAATGTCCCCCGCGGCGATGTAGTCAATCACCCGGGCCACCGCCGCCAGGTACTCCGTGCGGGTAAAGTTAGACCGCACGCGCACCGGCACTTCCCTTGGCGCGGGGGGCTGCAATGCGGCCTGCTCCGCTGAAGCGGGCGGCTCCATGGGCGGGGCATCATCTGGTATGAAAGCAAACGCAAACAACGGCAGGTTCAGGTCGTCCGGTATGACCGCCGGCAGGACCTCGAACCAGCGGCCCAGATCATAGCTGAGATAGCCGATCCAGCGGCCGGGCGCGGGGAAGGTTCGGGCCATCCAGTCCAGGGCCTGCAGCGGGTTATCCCAAGTGGCTGTTTGATCGCCGGTTACGACCGCCCGGATACCGTCGCTGCGCAGCAGCAGGCGGGGTTGGCGAGCCGGCGCGGTCCAGCCGGCCCCGGCGGTGGGGTGAGAACTGTCCAGGCGGATGAACGGCAGGTCGACCACGTCGGCGGATTGTATTGACGGCCCGTCTGCCGGCCAGTGTGTACTGCACAAACCTTGTCAGCTTGCGGGCAGGAATGTCAAAAACTGCCGGATTTTGCCTTGGCGCGCAAGTGGAGTAGCGCAGAATTGGAGGATGCTGGGGCCGATTGATTCATACGATCCTGACGATGTTCCACGCATCGATCCGAGCGACCCGTTCTCTCCCCCCATCGAGGTCTGCAAGTGCTTCTGCCTGCGCTGCGGCCGCACCTTCATGAGTGATGGCATCTGGCTGCAGCGTTACCGCAACCATCCCCCTGGCAACGGCCTTAAAGGCTTCTGGATGTGTCCCACGCCCAACTGCGAGGGCAGGGGGTTCACGTTCGACATCTTCCCCGTCGATCCCGATCATCCCTGCAACGCCAGTTGGTCCTGCGGCGAGGATGAGGCCGATGATGCCGCGATGCTGTCGATCGATGAGGAGGTGCCGGAGGATTGGCTGACCGATGATGAGGCTGAATATGATCCGCTCGAGCCGCAGTATCGGGCACTGGATGAGGCGTGCGCGGAGTGCGGCGACCTTGAAGGCGAGGAATGGAAGTACGGCCTTCCGCCTGGCACCTATCCACTCGACTTCATGCCCGATGATGGCCCGATGCGCTCCAATCCCCGCCACGACCCGCGCTACGATGAGCCGGACCGCCGCCCGCGCGAGATCGACTACGCCGAGCATGATGCGCCTCACCACCTCGATGATGACATGCCGTTCTAGGCCACTCTGCCCCAATCGAACGGGATGGGCGCCCGGGCATTGCTCATTGGCCATGCCCGCCGTGTTTGGCTTGGCATGGATGAATTGAGGGCGGCGGGATCACAGCAGGGCACACTCATCGGGCAGGGGTTCGGCGATGCCGTCGAGGGCAATGCGCAGCGTCTGCCACATCACCCAGCACTCGATGCCGAAGGGGATGAAGCCGATCAGGCCGATGACCGGCATCTCGAAATAGCGCACCTGCTCCAGGGCGCCCAAGAAGGGCAGGTCGTAGGTCCACTTGGCCAGGGCGTAGTAGTTCCAGAACTCCCACAGCAGCCCGCAGATCAGCCCGCCGGCAAAGGCCGCCAGCGTGCGGCCGAACCAGCCGGCCTGCCAGTCGCGAAACATGCTCGGGCGGCCCAGCTTCTGGTTGATGGGATCGAGCAGGAAGACGAGGCTCGTCCAGAGCGTGAGATTGGTGATCGGGCTGGGATGGGTCAGCGGCCAGAGGAACATCGCCAGCCCGGCGACCAGGGCCACCCACTTGGCCCAGCGCGGCATGTGCCAGCGCGGACTGCGCGCCCAGTCGAACAGGCCGGCGTTCAGCAGCACCTGCCCGGACATCAGCATGCCCGGCACGATGGCGGCAAACGCCAGCAGATAACCCCAGGCCCGTCGCCAGTACGCATCTGGCATCCCGAGGTAGTGCCACGCGCGCATACCACGGTTGAAGTTGATGGCATCAAAGACGCACCAGATGAAGACCGATGCCAGCGCCAGCAGGGCGAAGTGATGCGGGCGGCGGCGCACGGGGCTGGCGCCGGTCTGCAGGGTCAACACCCCCTCGAGCAGGAGGATGTAGCCCACCCACACCAGCGGCGTCATGTTAATCGCGACGAAGCGGGCGATGGTCTCCAGCACGGTGGTCGGCGCCTGGGCCAGGACCGCGCTCATCGTGGCGGGATCGCGTACCGCGCCGCGGCCGCTGAGCAGCACATCGGTAAACAGCAGGATCTCGCACAGCGCGATCCACGCCAGCCCGATCCACAGCGTGGCCGGCAGGCGAGAGCGGCGCGCTGTCGCGGATAGCCGGCCATACTCCAGCGTACTCATAGCACAGAATCATAATCTCGAAGCAGGCGGCTGTGATGGGATTTTTGCTCCCGGTTGGCTGGCACCGTGCATCCACTCAGCGGCCAGGAAACATCTGCCCCATTCCGGCTATCACCCCGCTGGGCGCAGTGCAGGGGGCTTGGCGAGGTAAAACAGGCTCACAGCAGCAAGGGGCCAATAGCCAACTGAAGTGGTTTACGCTTCCCGGGTGGGTTGGGATGCCAGGGCCCGCCCATGCCGGCGGGTGGCCAGATCGATGGCCATTTCGATGGCGCTGCGCATCGAGCCGGGATTGGCCCGGTTGCGGCCGACGAGGTCAAAGGCCGTGCCGTGATCAGGACTGGTGCGCACAATGGGCAGGCCGAGGGTCAGGTTCACCGCCTGGTCAAATGCCAGCAGCTTCACGGGGATCAGCCCCAGGTCGTGATACATGGCAACGACCGCATCGAATTTGCCATCGCGGGCGGCGAGGAAGATCGTGTCCGGCGGATAGGGGCCGGTGGCATTGATTCCCTGCTCGCGGGCCATCGTGATGGCGGGCGTAATGATGCGCTCTTCCTCATCGCCGAACTGACCGTTCTCACTGGCGTGCGGATTGAGCCCGCAGACGGCGATGCGGGGCTTTTCGATATCGAACCACTTGACCAGTGCCTCGTGCAGCAGTTCGATCGGCTGGAAGACCGCTCCGATATTCAGCCGGCCCCACAGACCGTTCAGCGGAATATGCACCGTGGCCAGCACCACCTTCAGCGGCCCGCCCGCGAACATCATCGCATAGCGGCGGGCACCGGTTCTCTCAGCAAACAGCTCGGTGTGGCCGGGATAGTTGTAGCCTGCGAGCTTCCAGGACTCCTTGGCGATCGGCGCGGTGACAACCGCATCCACGATCTTGCGGTTGGCCGCCTCGATGGCATCGAGACAGAAGCGCATCGATGCCTGTCCGCCGATGCGGCTGGGACTGCGGATGGCCGAACCGAGCAGGCTGTACTGGTCGTAATCCACCACGACGACTTCGTGCGGATAGCTGCGCAGCCGGCCGCTGTACTGATCCCGCCACCAGAAGACATCGAACTCCGCCAGGTCGGCTGCATAGGCCAGCAGCTCGTTCATGCCGTAGACGATGTAGCGCGCCCGGTGGCGCAGGACCGGATCGGCCAGTGCCTTGACGATAACCTCCGGCCCAATGCCGGCGGGATCGCCCATGGTGATCGCGATGGTGGGGCGGTAAGCCATTCCTGCTTAAACGTAGGCCGTAGATCGGAAAAAGGGAAGCGAAAAGGGGGCTGGAATTGACGCCAATGCAAGAGTGCGCTGGGAGCATCCCTGGCCGCTCTCCGGCACAATTTACGCCATCTCAGCGTTGGTGTGCCGCCCCATCATCCGCCCTGGCGCAGCTCCAGCCAGTAAACAATCTGTTTGCTGATGATGTCGCACTCGATGTTGAAGCGCCAGCCGAGGGGGCGATTCCCGAGGGTGGTCAGTTGCAGCGTGGTGGGGATGAGGGCGACTTCAAACTCATCGCCATCCACCAGGGCGATGGTGAGGCTGACACCATCGATGGCGATGGAGCCTTTCGGTGCCAGATACTTGCTCAACTCGCGTGGCAGGCGGATGCGCAGACGCCACTCGTTCTCATTGCTGACCTGATGCACCAGTTCGCCGGTGCCGTCTACATGGCCCTGGACAAAGTGGCCGTCGAAGCGGTCGCCGGCGCGCAGGGCACGTTCGAGGTGGACCTCATCGCCGGGCGCCAGCAGGCCAAGATTGGTCTTGTCCAGCGTTTCCCGGATGACATCGAACCCCACGGTGCCGGGACGCAGGTCGGAGATTGTCAGGCAGACGCCGTTGACCGCGATGGACTCGCCGGGGCGCAGATCGGTGTCATCGCTGGCAATGGTGATCCTGCGAAACATCGGCCCGTCGCTGACGCCGACGACGCGGGACGTTTTCTCGATGATGCCGGTGAACATACCGGGATTCTAGGCTACCACGGCCGGCGGAGGTAGACCCCGTTGCGTTGCCGCCGGCCCGGCCGCCTTCCATCAGCCCGGCTGCATATGGCAGAATCATGCTTGCATCGGTGCCCATAACGTGATTATAAGCATCCTACAGGTGTCATTTCACGTCTTTTCTTAAGGAAGGAGGCAGAGCTTATGCGGTTGTTCAGTGCGATCCTTTGCGCTGTGGCGGTTTCAGCGGCAGGCTTTTTCACCAGGCCGGCTTCGGCGGCGGTGAGCTATTACCTGGACATCGACGGCATCCCCGGCAGCAGCGTATTCGTGGGATATGAGGACTGGGTTGAGATCAGCGCATTCGGCATTGCTTTCCAGACGCCTGTATCACCTGGAAGCAGCATGCCCGGCAAGACCAGTCTGAAGTACCTCAACTTCGTCAAGGGTCCCGATCGCGCGACCGCCGGCATTCTCACGCGGCTGTGGTCCGGCCAACCAACGCAGCGCATCGAATTGGCCATCGTCAATACGACCGCTGATAAGAAAGAGGAGTTTGCCGAGTGGGTGTTCGAGGATGTTCATTTCACCAGTTGGGAGCAGAAATCGGATGGTGGGGTGCCGATGGAGCTGTTCTCCCTGTCTCCCAAACGGGTGAAGTACACCTATCGTGAATTCCCGCCCAAGGGCGGACAGCTGGAGTTCGTCGCGGAGTGGGATTTTGCCATGCAAACCTTCTCGGCGAGCGGTGAGGTTGAGAACCTGGTCTTCTATACCGGCACGCTCGTGCCGGAGCCGGCGACGGCGGGGGCGATGCTGATCGGGATGGGGCTGCTGATCACCCGCCGCCAGTCCCGCCGCTGCGCCTGACCTCCTGCGAAAAATCAACCCTGCGGCATGCGATAGGCCGCAGGGTGGCCCGACAAAGCAGATAAAAACATCCTATGATCGTTATTTTTGTTAAGATATGTCTGAGGCCCACATATGACTCCCGTTTCGCCCACGCCCGGCAATCTGCGCCATTTTCGCCGCGAGACGTTCCGCCATAGCCCGCTGCTCGTGCATTACGAGTTGACCCGGGCGGTGGGGCAACCGGGCCTGCGCACGCCCAGTGAAGCCACGCCCACGCCGCATCAGGAGGAGCTGACCTCCGAGCGCTCGCGGCAGCTCATCGGCGAGATCCGCACGTTTCCCAGCCCGCCGATGCTCGTTTTTGTTGGCGGCGATCCGTTCCGCCGGCCGGACCTGCCGGACCTGGTGCAGTATTCCACCCGCAACGGCCTGCCCACCGGCCTGCGCCTCGTGGCCACGTCGCTGGTCACGCGCTCGGCCCTGGTCGATCTGCACGAGCGCGGCCTGGGGCGCGTCGGCATCGCGCTGGATGGGGCGACCGCCGAGGTCCATGATGCGATCCACGGCGTCAGCGGCAGTCATGCTCGCACACTTCAGATCATCCGCTGGCTGACGGACCTGGGACTGTCGGTGCAGATCAACACAACCTTGTCGAAAACCAACCTGCACCAGCTCGACGGCCTGGCCGATCTGCTGGCGCGCCTGGGCATCGACACGTGGCTGGTCTACTTCATGGTGCCCAATGACCCAGCGCTGATTGCCCAGCGCATTCCCGCGGAGCGCATTGAGGAGGTTTTCGGGAAGCTCTGGCAGCATGCACAGCGCCAGCCCTACGCCATCAAGACAGCCGAGGCGCCTCATTACCGGCGATTCGTGCAGCGCATCGTCGAAACCGAGACCGGCGAACCGCCCACCCCCGAGCGCACCCTCGCCCGCTATGGCAGCCAGATTGGCACCAATGATGGCAACGGCCTGCTGTTCATCACCCACACCGGCCAGATCTGCCCCAGTGCCTACCTGCCGATCGTCTGCGGCCGCTTCCCCTTCGATTCAGTGGTGAAAACGTATCAGCAGCACGAGCTGTTCAAGGCGCTGCGCGATGAGAACCGCCTGGGCGGCAAGTGCGGCCACTGCACCTATCGCTTCCTCTGCGGTGGCTCCCGCGCCCGCGCTTACGCCCTCACCGGTGATCCCCTGGCCGCCGAGCCGGATTGCCTGGGCAATTTCCCCGAACACCACGACCCGAACATGCCGGTGTAACGGGCATCGCGCCCATGTTGTGGCAGAAACTGGCTCATTGCCCCTCGCGGCGGCGCGGATATCGTGTTGCACATGGCACTTCCTTCACGTGGCACACCGGAGAGGCCGCTGGCTTTGGCTGTCAACGCCGCCCGCGGGCTGGGTGGGCTCTGCATGGTCGTCACCGCGATCGTAGTGGTGGACATCATCGTTGGCCGCGGGCCGCTGACAATCGGCGATCTGATGGTGATCGGCATCTACGTGGCCTGGACGGCGGCGTTGTTGGTGGGGGCATCGCTCATGAAAAAGCGCCGGAGGTGGGCGGTGATTCTGTGCCTGACGCAGGCCGCACTGGTGGCAGCGGGCGCCGTCGTGGTACTGGTGGGTATACTGCTCGTCGGCGCCGTATACGGTTCAGCCGGTCCCGGCATCTGGATCGGCATCACGATAGTCGCGATCGTCCTTCACATCAGTGTGCTGCTGGTGGCCTACTGCGCGCGAGTACTTTACCACTGGCACCGGCTCATCGAGCCGCCGCGCGGCTTCGAGCCCATCATGCCGCCCGTCCTGCCGGTTCAGGACTGCTGCGCGTGGCACGGGCCTCCGGCACGTGCACGAAAACCGAAATGCACGCGCGGGATGCCCGTGCCACGATGCTGAGGATTACTCCTTTTTAACCGTCACGCCCAGTTCCTCCTCGCTGGTGTGCGCTTCGGGCTTGTCGCCGGGGTCGCGGTGGCCGGCGGGATGTTCAACCTGCTTGGTGGATTTGCGGGTGGAGTCACCCTTGTGGCTGGCGCGAGGGGCATCAGGGTTGGGCTTTTCGGCGGGAGAGAGGGAGGCCGCGGCGACGGTGGCGGCCAGGCGGGCGCGCTCGGCCGCTTTTTTCGGATCACCCGAGCCGGCCAGCGCGCTGCGCTCGTGGTAAGCGGCGTTTCGGCCGTCCAGCGTGCTTTCGTACCGGATGCCAATGGTCTGCTCGGCCTCGCCCAGCAGAAGGCGATTGACACATTCAACGCCCTGCATCAGCGTGTGATCGGTGTTGCTTACCTCGTATTTCCACATGCCGAAACGGCCGCGCGAGTAGATGCCGTGCTGTTCCAGGTACGGAATCACCCGGCTCAGGATCGCATCGCGCTCGACCGTGGGGGTGGGATAGCTGTAGTCGGCGTGGTAGCACCAGGTGCTGACAATATCATCCTGGTCGCGCTCGCGAATGAGGCCCGCGTTGATCAGGCCGCGGATGGTATCATCCACAATGGTCCGGCCATCCACGTGCTTGTGCTGTGAATAGCTGGTCTCGCACAGCAGCGAATAGTAGCGGTCCTTGTCCGGCGTCATGTAGGGTGAGTAGTTGCTCAGGTAGGTAACGCGGTAGAAAGGGCAGTTGTCCTCGGGGAAATACATCCAGCTCTTTGTGGAGGGGCATGGCTGGCGGATGCCGATGCCCACCATATACCCGCCGGAGTGCTTGAGGCCCGCCGCTGCCTGCTTGATCTCGCGCGGCATCTGGCCGTTGATCACCTCGTTGCACAGCCTGTCCAGCGGCATGGCGCTGATGAGGTGGTCATACCGCACCACCTCCCCATCGCGGAAGTGGACCTCCTTGCGGCCAATGTTGATGAAATCGACCGTCTTGTTCAGGTTTACGTGCCCTTCGAGCCTGGGGCCGAAGCGGCGGTAGAACTCGCCGGTGCCGCCGCGCAGGGGGAACTTGAACTGGTTATTCGGCCCCCAGCCGAAATCATCGATGCCGAGAACGACGTTTCGGATGGCGCGGTTGATATCCAGCACGGCGACGCGCTCGCCGATCCACTCCTTGTTCATCATCTCGGCCGGGTGGGCCCAGACCTTGAAGTTGTACGGGAGCATGAAATATTTGGCGATCCCATCGCCGAAAACGGCATCGATGAACTCGCGGAAATTCCGCGCGTTGCGGTGATCGCGTTTCGTCTGCGCTTCAACCAGCCCCACCAGGCACTCGTAGCAGACCTCTTTCGGCAGATAGCGGATATTGTTCTGGAACGGATAGGGCACCCAGGTGTTGAACATCCGCAGCCAGCACTCGCGGTTGTTCGACTGATACTCATCGCCCATGAGATCGTCGAAGCACTGGTCGTAATACTTGTAGTGCGAGAACATCACGTGCCCGCCGATGTCCCAGGTGAAGCCATTTGAATCGGTGAAGCTGGCGGCCAGTCCTCCGATGTAGGGGTTGCGTTCGTAAAGCTGGAAGTTCCTGTAGCCAAGCTGCTTGAGACGGTACGCCGCCCCGAGTCCGGTTGGGCCAGCGCCAATGATGACGATTTTGGGTTCCATGCTGCTCTCCGGTGAAGGTGACGTCCTTGCCATGCGGCATCATCATGGACGACGGGGTGACCAATGCGCCTTGCCTGATGTTTGCAGGCGCCTGTCGCGGCCTGCACCGTGCATCCCCTCCTACGATCCTGGCGTGGAGATGTAGGTGTAGCTCAGTTCCGCCTCGCTCAGCGGCTCGATCCGGCCGGCACTGCGGCGATCCTCCCGGCCGATCGCCTGCCTGATCAGGTCCTGCATCTGCTGAACCGTGCGTTCCCAACTGCCGGCACGTGCCAGCGCCAGCCCCTTTTCGATGCGCTGCTGGCGGTCCGGGGCATCGCTGTCGAGCGCCTTCTCGACGGCGGCGATCCACTCATCTGCGCCATGCGCGAGGTAGACGACATCGCTCCACTGGCGCACGACATCGCGCACCGGGCTGGAGACGATCGGCTTGCCGGTGGCCATGTATTCCAGGCCCTTGGTCGGGTTGATGTACTCGGTTGCCTTGTTCAGCGCGAAGCACATCATGTTGACATCGAATGCCCGCAGGTAGTGCGGCAACTGCTGGTAGTCGCGCCCGCCCATCCAGAAGAGATTGGGCGCGTGCGGCAGGTGATTGGGATCCACCTTCACCACCGGCCCGATCATGGCGAATGACCAGTCGGGACGCTTGCGCGCCATCTCGCCGATCATGGGATAGTCCACCCGCTCATCGACCACGCCCATCCATCCGAGAATCGGCCGGGCCACGAAATCAATGTCGGCGGGTATGGGGGCGCTGGGGTTCTGGGCCTGGGCAAAGTGGTCGAACTCCACGCCGCAGCCGAAGACATGCACGTTGTCGTGCTGGCGGCCCTTGTTGGCTCCCATCTCGTAGCCGCCGGTGAAAACGACATCGGCGTAGCGGATCAGGCGGGCCTCGTTCTCGATCAGTTGCGGCGGTGCCCCGGTAAACTGCGACAGCTCATCCATGCAGTCATAGACGATCCCGCGGTTGGCGAAATGGCCGAGGCTCCAGGCCGCATCCATGGGCGAGTAGTACCACAGCAGCGGCTTATCGAAGGCGCCGTTCTCATTGATGCGTTCGATCGCTTCCTGTGTCAGCTCGCGCAACTTGGCCGGGAGCCTGGGGCTGCGGTTCCAGTCCGGCCCGGCATGCACGCAGGCCACCGTGACATTCGGCATCACCCGGTGCAGTTCCACGGTTGGCTCACTGCCGGTTGCGCGGTCGAACATCGGCTCTTCGACGAAGAGGATCTCATGTTTTTTGGCAAAGCGTGACAGGAACTGCTGCGGACGCTGCCAGACAAATCCCCAGCGCAGATGGCAGAAGACAACTATGCCGTAGCGGTCGGTGGACCGATGCGCAACTGGCGACTGGTGGCTGGCAAATGAGGCCTCGGGCACGGCGGCGGATTCAGCGCTCAGTCCCGGTGCCTGGCTGGCCGGGGCGCGGAGCGTGGTCTCGTGCTTCTCCGCGCGAGCATCCAGTTGCAGTGGGGGCGCAACGCGCTGGAGGGGCGGCAACTGTTCATCCTCGCTCGGAACCGGTATCGCAATGGATTCGAGCCTGCCCACGCGGGCATCGCCCCCGCGCGCGGCCTCGGCGAAGGCCGATGCGAGCGGCGCTGCCTTGCGCAGGAGGCTGCCATCCTTCTGGCGATGCAGGTGATACAGCCCGACGGCGTGGATTTTCCCCACCCGGTGGGTCAGGGCACCGTCCCAGTCGACCTGGTCGATCAGCGGCCACCAGATCAGGCCGAGCATCGGCACGCCTTCCTCGCGCAGTCGCCGGCAGCCGTCGATCATCTGTTCCAGCCAGATCTCGCGGTTGATGGCTTCCCCTTCGATGCTGGTCTCCGTGACCATCAGCGGCAGGCCGTAGCGGTTGTAATACTGCTGGGCGATGGCGTAGAGACCGGCGGGGGAATCGGCCCGCTTCTGGCGGAACTGGCCATTGATGCAGTCGAGCTGCCAGTCGCCGTGGGGGTAGTAGTCCAGGCCAATGATGTCCGGCGACTGCGGATTGTGACCGAGCCAGTCGATATCCAACTCGCTCATGCCGTACTCGGTCAGCCATTCATACAACGGATGGTGATGATCCACCCGGCCCATGATCAGGTCATGGAGGATGAAGCGCCGGGCGTTACGACGGGCGACTTCGCTTTGCAGGGCAGGATCGCGCGACTTGTAGTGCTCGGCGGTATCCACCAGCAGCACGGTTGCCTCAGGAGCGGCCCGGCGGATGGCGCGGATGCCGCGGCTGGTGGCCTGGGCGATGCGTGACAGCACCGGCATATACCCGCGCCACTTGCGCGCGTGGGGCGGCCAGAAGCCGAAGTCGCCGCTGAACAGCGCGCTGACCAGCGGCTCGTTAAACGGGCACCAGGTTTGGATCGAGTGTCCGTAGCGTGACACCAGCGCATGGGTGTATTCCTCGAGCGCTTCGGGAAACTCGGGGTCGCCCACCGCCTGCCGCAGCCACAGCGGTGTGCCGAAGTGCATGACATCAAGCAGGAGTTCGACACCGAGCTGGTCGAAGAAGGCCATTCGCTCATCGGCCCAGGCCCAGTCAAACACGCCTCGCTGTGGCTCCAGGACATGCCACGGGAAGCAGTAACGGAATGTGGTGATTCCCAGGTCATCAACCGCCCGGCGGAAGTCCTCTTTCCAGTGGCGGTCGTGGTGGGTCCATTGGAACTGATCGACGCCAATGTGAGGGAGGGAAGAACACTCAATTCCCGCCCCCCAGATGAACGGGCGGGCCATCGCCGGCAGGGCACGCGGGGCAGTGCGGGTGGCAGGGGCGCTTTGCCCATTCCCATTGCCATTGGCGGCCCGTCTCGGCGCAGGCGCAGTGGTAGCCGGGTCCGTACGCATCGTGATCCTTTCGGGTCATCGGTGGTGACGACCGAGGGGTAATCGCACCCAATTGTGTCAACACAACCGCTCAACGGACGCTGAGCGGCCCGGGAAAAGAGGCTGGCCGGGGCACCCCTGGCGGGGCCCGGTGCTCATCGGTGCACGTATGATCTAGTTGCCCCGCGAGCCGAAAGAGCGCAGACGGCTCTCGATGTAACGCTTCCAGACATCGGTGGCCGCGCCGGGGGTGGAGATTTGCTCACGCTGCCAGGGCAGATCAGGGGACTTGCTCTGCAACACCCGCTCAGCCCGCTCCTGATCGTATCCCTGCCCCTTGTTTTCGTAATCGTAACTGTAGTCAAACTTCATTATTTTGTACCTCACCCAACGACAAGTTGCGTGTCTAGGTTAGTGAGCGAATGCTCCGTGGAGCACACATGCTCTGCGTTAAGTTGAGCAAATCATATGCCCCGCGGCGGACTCTGCCGTTTGTAACGGTCGTGCAAGCTGCGGGGAGAGGCTTTCTGTTGCCTTGATGGGGAGATGGGTTTTGCAAATTAGCGCAATCTTAATAATGCCTCCACTCATGCGCGCTGAACGGCCCGGACAGCTTGTCAGTCGATCTGACAGCTTTGAGTGCGCCTTGTCGCAGTAGACCCACAAATGCACCGCACTGTACGACACAAAATGGCGGTGCAAGTGCCTGTGGTGGAGGCACTTTGTGAGTTGCTTCCCTGTTCGCCGTCTTTGCCGGATCCGTTCCGCCCGCCAGGCCACCTGCTTGGCAAGATGGTGCTGCCGGTTGCCCGTCGGAAAAGCAATCGTTCAGACGGGCTGCATGAGTTCGTCAACCAGACCCGCAGCCATCGTGTGGCGGGCTCATCCATGACTGCGCCGGGTGTGGGTTCTGTGCTCGGCCACTTGGCTGGCGACACCCGGGCCCTGCAGGGCCGGGGGAGAAAAGATTGCCAAAATAACATCGGTGATGGAACGTTATACTTACCCCAGCGCCCCCGCCTGGTGTCATGCGTATCACGGGTCGCTGTAGTCAGGTTTGGTAATGGGTGGGCGGATTGGCAGCGCAACGCACAGTCCGGGGGCGCAAGGCGCGGGCGAATTCGAAGCAGCGGGGGACTTGTGTCGATGTGTAAGATGACTTCAAGAGCGAGCAGGCGATGCGATCCGTATCGCGTTCGCGCTTCATTTTCCGCACGCCCACGCGTCAGCCCGGCCGCAGGTAGTAGGTGCTGGCAACAAGCCACTTCACTCATGCTCTGGTGACGATGTATGGCAACGCTAGAGGGTATACAGTCGCGGATGGCATTCCAACCGGTCGATGCGCCGTCGGCCGGCGATCAGTCCCAGCCGACACTGGCCGCTCGCGCGGCGGCTGCGCAGTGCCGTTCCTGTGGCGCCGGCCCCTTGCTGCCGGTGCTGGACTTGGGCCGTACAGCGTTGGTGAACACGCTGGTAAGGGCCGATCAGCTCAACGCGCCGGAGCGCAAGTATCCGTTGCAGGTGGGGTTTTGCCCGGCGTGCGGGCTGGTGCAGCTGCTCGACACCGTGCCGCCGGACGAAATTTTCCATAACGAGTATCCGTATTATTCGAGCTTTTCCGAGACCTTGCTCGAACACGCACGCCAGTGCGTTGCGCGGCTGGTCGATCGCCGACACCTTGACGGCAGCAGCCTGGTGATCGAGCTGGCCAGCAATGATGGTTACCTGCTGAAGAACTTCCTGCCGCTGGGCGTGCCAGTCCTGGGGATTGATCCATCGCCGGGCCCGGCGCGCAAGGCCAATGAGATTGGTGTGCCGACGCTGTGCGAGTTCTTCGGCACCGACCTGGCCGCGCGCCTCGCTGCCGAGGGCCGCCATGCCGATGTGGTCATTGCGAACAACGTGATGGCCCACGTCGCTGACATCAATGGCTTTGTGGGCGGGATCGCCACTATTCTCAAGCCGGGTGGGGTGCTCGTCACTGAATCGCCCTATGTGCGCGATCTGGTGGAGAATTGCGAGTTCGACACCATCTATCACGAGCACCTGGCGTACTATTCCCTGACAGCGCTCTCAAACCTCTTCCGCCGCCATGGGCTGTACCTGAATGATGTCGAAAAGCTGCCCATCCACGGCGGCTCGCTGCGCTCTTACGTTGAGAAACACCCTGATCCTTCGCCGCAGTTGCAGGCAATGCTGGCCGAGGAACAGCGCCTGGGCATCGACCGGATTGACTACTACGCGAACTTCGCCCAGCGCGTGCAGCAGGTGCGCGCGGACCTGCGGCAGATGCTGTCCGACCTGAAATCGCAAGGCAGGCGCATCGCCGCCTACGGCGCCAGTGCCAAGGGGAGCACGCTGCTGAGCTATCTGGATATCGGGCCCGATGTGATCGAGTTCGTCGCCGACCGCAATGTCTACAAGCAGGGCAAGTACATGGCAGGCCTGCATCATCCGATTGTCTCGCCTGATGTCATCGCCGAGCGCAAGCCCGATTACCTGCTTCTGCTCGTATGGAACTTCGCCGATGAGGTGCTGCGCCAGCAGCAGGCCTACCGCGATGCCGGCGGCAGGTTCATCATCCCCATCCCCGCGCCGCGCATCGTCTAGGCGGCTCTCGCCACCCGGAGCAGGCGCTTTCAGTCGCGGGCTGGCCAGGGGAGGGATGACAGCCACTTGCCCGGGTGTGCAGGGACAGTGGCCCTGAATGCGCTGCGGCAGCCCGGCCGTCTTCAGTGCGCCAGAATCGCCAGCTTGTTGCTGGTGATCGGCAGATGAGCGTATTCCTCAACCAGCCGCCGGTATTCCCGGGCGACTTTCCTGGGTTTGCGGCCAAGGGTGTAGAGGCCGACCGTGTTCACGTGGCCACGGCGCCTGGTCAGGGCGCTGTCCCAGTCGATCATGTCCACCAGGCCAAACCAGGTGAAGCCGATGATGGGCACACCATCATCGCGCAGCCGCAGGAGGTTCATCCACTCCTTCCAGAGCCACTCGGTGGCGTACTTGTGCATGCGATTGGTTTCGGTGTGCATCACCGGCAGGCGGTAGCGGTCGTAATACTGCCGGGTGATGACGTAATAGCCGTAGACATCCCCCGCCCCGATCGACCGCCCATCGGGGTGGATCACGTGCTCGTTGGTGATGTAGTAATCGGTCCCCATGATGCAGTGGCTGCGCAGATCGCGCTGCTCACCGAACCAGGTGTACTCCTCGGCGGTCATCCCGCTGGCCAGCAGGTAACGGTACATGGTGGCAGTGACATCATGTCCAAACAGCAGGTCGAGGCCGAGGAAGCGGCGCTCGTTCATGAAATGCGCCTGCCGCACCATCGCCGGGGAGCCAGGGTGGACATATTCGGTGGACTCGCTGTAGACGAAGATCGCATCCGGCCGCAGATCGAGGATGGCGCGCATCGCCAGGATCGAGGCCTTGACGCAGTGCTTGATGTTGTTGATGAACCCCACATCGCTGGTCAGCCGCTCATTCCACCACCCGAAGGCGGCGGAGAATTGCGCGGTGACATAAATCTCGTTCACCGGCGTATAGTACCGCACCCACGGATAGCGCTGGGCGAACGCGCGGGCGTAATCGGCGAAATGGGCCGGCCACTGCGGGTTCTGGAAGTTGCCAAGCCAGTCCGGCAGGCCGAAATGGACCAGGTCGATGATCGGGATGATCCCCAGCCGCCGCATCTCGTCCATCACCCGGTCGGTAAACGCCCAGTCATACTGACCGGGTCCGGTGAAGATGCGGTACAGCGGCGGCCCGTAGCGCAGATAGCGCAGGCCCAGGTCACGAACCAGCTTGAGATCCGTTTTCCACAGCTCGTAATGCCCGGTGTCGCGCAACTGGTCCACCCGGTATCCGCCATCGATCACGGGATACGAGCATTCGATGCCAACTGCGAACATGAATCGCAGTTGCTCGAGGATGTCCTCCGCGTGTGGTCCCTGAAATGGTACATTCAAAACCTTGGCTCCTTCACGCTGGGCTGTTGCCGCGAATCCGCGACATCATAGCCCCGACCCCACCGGCGCAGGACGGGAGAAAATCGTGGCGCTGGCCACGCGCAAAGGAAAGTCCCGCACGGCCCGTGCGGGACTTTGGGCGGCTTGTGGGGCAGGCTTGCGTTTATCGGGATGGGGCAAGACCGGATGCAACCTGTCAGGGGCGGGTGCCCGCGACGGCAGGGGCGCCGGCGGCCAGGCGGGCACGCTCCATCGCCTCATCCGCCTCTTCCATGAGCCGGTCCATCTCCAGCTTCACCGGGATCAACTCCTGGATGATGTCGCTCAGTACCTCGATCTGGCTCTTCATTGCGTCGATGCGCACAACCAGGTCCTTCGGGTAGTAATCCAGCACAGGCCGGGTGTCGCGCTCGAAGGTCTCCATGCGCTTGCGGATGACCGAATCATTGGCATCGTCAAAGCGGCTTTCCTTCAGCGCCCGACGGCGCAGGCGCTCGACCATCTTGTTCAAGTCGGCACAGCGCAGGTACAGAATCTTGACGACCTGGATTTCCTTTTCCAGCAGGCGCGCCTGGTTGATATTGCGCGGCAGGCCGTCGAGCACGATCACCTCGCTCTCGGGGTGGAACTGGTTGATCCACTCCATCCCGGTGATGTACTGCCGCCAGACGCGGATGGTGACCTCATCGGGCACCAGCTCGCCGCGCGAGGCATACTCCCAGAACGTGCGGCCCATTTCCGAGCGCAGATCCAGCGAGCGGAAGATGTCGCCGGTGGAGGAGTGAAAGAACCCCGGGATCTGCCCGATGATCTTGCCCTGGGTGCCCTTGCCTGAACCGGGGGCGCCGAAGAGGAGGATGGCCTTGTACCGCATGGTTCTCCCAAAGGATGGCGAATCAGTACCGCGCCAGAATGTAAAACAATCCGCGGCCCTCGCCAAGACGGCAGATCGTTCTCAACGGCATTCCTGCCCTGTGACGGGTGAAAACCGGGCGATCTTGTCAGTCGCGCGGCTGAATCTTGCGGCAGGCACGGCAGGCGATACACTCATCAAGTATCGCGGAAGCCCTTATCTGCCAGACTGATACAACACTTGCGGAGGAGGAATCGGCATGTCCGGAAACACCGCCAACGTTTGCATGATCGGGTACAAATTCATGGGCCGGGCCCATGCAAATGCCTACATGAAAGTCGGCCGGTTCTTTGATGTGCCGGTCCAGCCAGTGCGACATACTGTCGTGGGCCGCAAGAAAGAGGGGGTGGAGGCGTTTGCTCGCCGGTGGGGGTGGCAGCACGCGTCAACCAACTGGAAAGAGGCCGTCACCAATCCCGAAATCGACCTGGTCGATGTCGGCACGCCCAACAATCAGCACAAGGACATGACCCTGGCCGCCCTGGAGGCCGGCAAGCATGTACTGTGTGAAAAGCCGCTGGCGGCCACGCTGGCCGATGCCCGCGCCATGCGTGATGCGGCCCGCAAAGCGCGCAAGAGCAAGGCGTTTGTCGGCTACTCCTACCGGCGGGTGCCGGCGGTGGCGATGGCATACCAGCTGGCCCGCGAGGGGAAGCTGGGGCGGATCTATCATGTGCGCGCCTGGTATCTCCAGGGTTGGGCCGGCCCCGAGGTGCCGCTGGTGTGGCGGTTTGACAAGAACGCCGCCGGCTCCGGCAGTCACGGCGATCTGGGCGCCCACCTGATCGACATGGCCCGCTTCATCACCGGCGAGGAGATGACCGAGATCAACGGCGCGGTGCAGGAAACCTTTATCAAGGAGCGCGAGATCCCCGGTGCCGAGGTGGGAGCCGGCATCAGCGGGGCGGCCGGGTCTACCGGCAAGAAGGGGCGGGTCGGCGTTGATGATGCCACGCTCTTCCTCGCCCGCTTCAAGGGCGGTGCGGTGGCCAGCTTCGAGGCCACGCGCTTCGCCATGGGCAATGAGAACAACCACGGCATCGAGATCAATGGCGAGCTCGGCTCGGTTCGCTTCAATTTTGAGGACATGGTTCACCTGTACTACTTCGACCGCACGCTTCCCAGTCGGATGCGCGGCTGGACGAAGATCCAGGTCAGTCGTCCCGGTGATCACCCCTACGCCGATGCCTGGTGGCCGGCGGGGCATCACATGGGGTACGAGCATACTTTCATCAACCAGACCTATGATCTGCTGAAGGTTCTCGGCGGTGAGGAACCGACCATCCCGCTGGCCAGCTTCGATGATGCCTACGAAACCCAGCGCGTCCTGGCGGCGGTCGAGATCAGCGCCAAGGAAAAACGTCCGGTGAAGCTGACCGAGGTGAAATAGCCTGGTCGCTCTTGTCACGCACCGGGTGCTGGCGGAGCAGAGGCCGATGATGTGAGCGCAGCGTATGCCGGTGGGACGTGATCGCTGGCCTGCCGGGTCGTGCATCTCACCGCCGATGCAGCCCCGCCGGCGGTTCATGGCAGGTGGATTCAGGCGCTTCTCTCAAGTGCCCCAGGCCGCGCCAGTGTGGCGGTGTTTTTGGTCCACCTGCGGCGGCGAGTGATCGGTAACAAGGGATAAATCATCCACAGAGGTATTCCATGAGCGTTCGCACCCTAGCAATCCTGACCGGGATGTCGTTGATGGTGGCTCCGCTGGCCTGTGCGCCCAAGGCGCAGCCGCCGGCACCGCAGGAACCGGATCCGATGGCGTTGCCCGTACCGGAGGATGCGGCCACGCGCATCCGCGAGCTGCGGACACAGGTGGACCAGTTGGCCAGCTTCAGCGATCAATTGCCCGGCCAGGATGAAGAGGTCTATCGCCCGTTGATGGCGCAGGCGCTGCAGGACCTGTCGCAGGCGCTGCGGCTGGCGCACCCGCCGGGGGTGAATGGTGCATTCCGCATCCAATACTTCGCGCTGCACGAGGCCGCCCGCCAGTTGCGCAGCGCTCCGCTGACCACTGCCCTGCGCCCGCAGACGACGGCCGCCCTGCGCTCGGCGTACAACGCGCTGGAGAGCATCCAGCAGCGCATGTTCCCGGAGAATGCGGAGTTGACGCGGCAACTGGAGGCCCATGCCGCAGCCCTGGCGCCGCTGGAAACCGATGAGGGCGCGCTCTACCGCCTGTCCTCCACCCAGGCGCTGCGCCAGGCGATCAAATCACTCCAGGTGGTGGCTGACCTGTACGAGGCCCGCATTCCAGCCGGCGAGCAGCCAGCGCAGGTGACAACCCCCACGGCCGACGCGCCCGCCGGTGATCCGCCGGCCGAGCAGTCATCCCCGGCCGCTCCATCCGCGCCAGCCCCCGAGGCATCGGAAACGCCAGCGCAGCCTGAGGCACAACCCGAAGCCCCGGCGCAGCCCGATGCCCCGGCGCAGCCTGAAGCATCTGCGCCTGAAACTGAACCGTCGCCCGCACCGGCCCCTCAGCCAGAGCTCAACAAGTAGCGGCAGGGCGGCGCCTTTACGCCACGCCGCCGGTCGCGAAGATGGAATGCATGGCCTGGGTTTCGCTCTGCGAGCTGGATGAACTGGAGGAAGGGCGTGGCAAATGCGTCAGTGTGGATGGGTTTACCCTCGCGGTGTTCCTCAGCGAGGGCGCGATCTATGTGATGGATGATGAATGCCCGCACGCCGGTGGCAGCATCGGCAGCGGGTATGTGCAGGATGGCTGTGCCGTCTGTCCGTGGCACTGCTGGCCGTTCAAGCTCGACACCGGCGAGTTCCGCGGCAGCAGCGGCGTCAGGGTTCATACCTATCCCGCCCGGCTCCTGCCGCGCGACGGCCAATCCACCCTCGTCCAGGCCAACCTCCCGATTTACTGATGTTTGTCCACTGCTTTCCCAGGTATCTGCCATGGCAACGATTCTCATAGTCGGCCCGCATCCCGATGACCAGGAACTGGGTATGGGCGGCTCGATCGCCAAGCTTGCCCGCCAGGGACACCGCGTTCATCTGCTGGATGTCACCAATGGCGAACCCACTCCCCGGGGCACGCCCGAAATCCGTGCCCGCGAAGCCGCCGCCGCGGCCAGGATCCTCGGCGTGGAACGCTCGCTGCTGGGCCTGCCCAATCGGCTGGTTGTTCACTCGATCGAGAATCGCCACAAGATGGCCTCGTTTTATCGCCGCATCCGGCCTGACTGGATTTTCCTGCCGTACCCAATCGACGCCCATCCCGACCACGTTGCCGTGACCCGTATCGGCGAGGATGCCCGCTTCGATGCCAAGCTGACCAACTGCCCAACCATCGAAGGCGAGCCCTGCTATCCCAAGCGCATCATCTACTATTTCTGCACCCACCTGCGCATGGATTTCAAGCCGACATTCTGCCTCGACATCAGCGATACGATTGACACCAAGATCGCCGCCATCACGGCGTATGAGTCGCAGATGGTGCAGATCAACATGGATGTCCCGCAGATGGTGAAGACCATGAACGGTTACTTCGGGGGGCGACTGGGCACACAGTATGCCGAGCCGTTTTTCACCTACGAAACCCTCGGCTTCTCGGGCCTGGACCAGCTTGTGTAGCGCGGCGGCAGGGCGGATCGATCGCTGCCGCGGATTACGCCGGCTTGTGGGCCGGGTGATCCTGCAGGGCTCTCAGGCGCCGAATCTGCGGGAAGCGCCAGGCGATCAACCCCACGGCCACAATCGTGCCAAAGCCGCCGAGAACGACGCTGCCCACCGGGCCAAACAGCTTGGCGGTGACACCCGATTCAAGCCCGCCCAGTTCGTTGCTGGCCCCCACGAAGACGTTGTTCACCGCCGCCACCCGCCCACGCATATTGTCCGGCGTCATCACCTGTACCAGCGTGTGGCGGATGACGACGCTGATGCTGTCGCAGGCGCCGATCGCCATCAGCATGGCAAAGCTCAGGTAAAAATGCCTGGACAGGCCGAAGATGATCGTCGCCAGTCCATACCCGACCACCGACAGCAGGATCGCCCGGCCGGCTTTTTTCATCGGGGGCAGGTGGGCCAGCAGGATGGTCATGGTCAGTGCGCCGGCGGCCTCTGCGCTTCTCAGCCAGCCAAACCCGCGGCTGCCCACCTCCAGGATATCCTTGGCAAAGATCGGCAGCAGGTACGTTGCCCCGCCCAGCAGGACGGCAAACAAGTCCAGCGACATGGCCGCCAGGATGATTTTCCGGTTCCAGACAAAGCGCAATCCCGCCACCAGTGACCGGTCAGCCGGCACGTTGCTTTTTTCGATTGGGCGAAGACGGAGAAACAGCGCCACGATGGAGAATGATCCAATGCACGCCGCCGCCGTGCCAAACGCCACCGACAGTGTCCCCACCAGTCGCAGGCTGATGTCAATCATGATGCCGCCCAGCGCCGGGCCGATGACGGTGGCGATCTGGAACATGCTGCTGTTCCAGGTGACGGCGTTGGCAAAAGCATGCGGCGGGACCACCATCGGCAGCAGTGACGAGCGCGCCGGCCGCCCCAGTACCAGGGCCGTGCTGTTGAGAATGATTGCCGCGTACATCCACCCCACGCCCCAGGTTGGGCTGTAGCTGAGCAGCGCCAGGCAGACCGAGCAGGCCGCTGCGCAAAGCTGGGCGAAAAAGATGATCCGCCGCCGGTCGAAGGTGTCGGCCAGATGCCCCGCCGGCAGCGCCAGCAGCAGCAGCGGCACCGCCTGCACACCGGCGATGTACCCCAGTTGCAGCGCAGACCCGGTGCGATCGAAGATCTCCCACCCGATGGCGGTTGACTGAATGGCATGGCCGATCAGCGCCACCATCCAGCCAATGGTTAACAGCAGGTAGGATCGGTGGCGGAAGGCCAGGTAAGGATCATGACGCGGCCTATCGGGCGGTGCACGCTCCAGCGGAAAGCGTTCCTGCTCCAGATCCGGCTTGGTGGGCAGGATTGATGCCGGGCGGTCAACATCCTCAGGGTCAAGCGATGGGTCATCCTCCGGTCCTGCCGGCGGGTTGGGTGTGGACATCGGCTCCGTCATTACGGCACGGTTGGCTCTCCGTCAATAGCCCGACAGGGTGCAGCCAACGCACCATCGGCCGCATAGGTCCCTACCCGCATCACGGTGTCATAGAAGCTCCGGTAGTTCTCCAGCGGAGCCTCCTGCGGGACCTGCGTATTGATGTCGGCAGCATAGCGGCCACCGGGAGCGGCGGTCCGTATCATGCCCTCGGTTTCGGCGACGATCATCTCGGGGGTGCCAAAGGTCAACTCGCTGTGGTCGGCGTTTCCGATCAGCGTGATTCGGTCGCCGAACGAGCGTTTCAAGTGTTCCAGGTCATTGGCAGCCTTCTCGCAGCCGTGAAAGCAGTCCACACCCATCTCGATGAGCATGGGCAGGACATCATCCACCCTGCCATCGGTGTGATAGCACGTCCACGCGCCTGCTTCGCCGGCCAGGCGGATGGTCTGGCGCGTGCGCTCGAACCAGAACCGTCGCATCTGCTCGGGCGAGATCATGGTGGAGGTCTTGTAAGCGCAGTCACCATCAAACAGGATGAAATCCACCCCTTCGTCCAGCATCACCTCCAGTCCCCGGCGGTTGTAGCGCTCGGCCTGCTCCATCGCCTCCTCCAGCCAGTCGGGCTGCTCGTATATGGCAAGGGCGAATTGTTCCAGCCCCATCGCGACCGCCAGGGCGTGAAAGCAGTTGGTGAGATTCCCCCGGCAGGCCAGGCCAAACCGGTGGCTGGCCGCCACGGCATGGCGGCACTGCGCGCGCAGCAGGTCCAGATCGCCGATGTGCTCAAACTGCCTGAGCGAACTGCCCGCAGGCAGGCCGCCCTGGGTATAGCGCTGGATGCCGCCGGCATCAGCGTAGCCGCGCGGCAGCTTGCTCCACCAGCCAACCTGCAGGCCGATCGGGAAGCCGGCATCCCGCCGATACCAAAGCAGGCGCTCCTCATCGCTTCCGGTGTATCCGGCCGCTTGAATCCACGCGTTCATGAAGCCGGGATGGTCGCCCCAGATATGCACCAGGGGCACTCGATCAGGTATTTCACCGGCCAGGACCGCCCGGAACCGCGCCCATCCGATTGCCTGTGCCATCGTTTCTCCGGCAGGGCACATCAGGATACCCGAATGGACTCCTGCGGACGAAACCCCGCACACGGGCTCTATCTGGCCGTGGTGATCGGCGGGAGGTCTTCCCAGCTTCCGACCTCGACCTCATACACCTGGCCGTAACCGCTGCGGTCACTGGTAAAAACGACCCGGGTGCCGTCGGCATTGAAGCGGGGATGCACGTGCAGTTGCTGCACATGGGCCGAGGAGCGGTGTTCACAGAGGATGCGCGGGCCATCGAAGCCATCGCCCGTCCATTTCCACAGCCGCACGACGCCGCCGGCATCGCCGACGATCAGGCTGAAATCATTTGAGTGAATATGGCCGGTGTCGTGGGGGAAGGCGACCTCGCAGCGATCGGTGTCATCGTATCGGATCTTGCCAAACACGGTGCCCGCCGGCCCCTGGCCATGGTAGCCGAGGTGGATGCCGTCCGCATGCCAGTATTCGTGACCAACACGCCCGCCCGGCGGTGCAGCGCAGATGGGGCGCGGCTGGCCACTGCGCAGATCAAGGACCCAGATGCGGTGGTCCACCTTCTCCCATGGCCCCTCATGGCAGAAACTGAGCAGGTGCGGCTGAGTAGGGGAGGTATTGACGTGGCCGATCCAGTAGTTTTCCTGCCAAACGATCTGCGCCGGCCCGCCATCAACGGGCACGGCGATGATGCGGCTCTCAGGGCGCGCGGCCCAGTATTGAGTAAAGCCCACATAGCCGTTGAGCAGGTCTACCTCGAACTGATCGGACAGATCCTTGAACAGCACCGAGCAAACGGTTTTGCCATCCGCGGTAACGTTGGTCATGTTGACGAAAAAATCATCGGGCGCCCGATAGAGCACGCGCTCGCGATTGGATGCCAGGTCGATGGCGATGAGGTCCGAACCGCGCCAGAAGTAGGCCTCGGCGCGCAGGGGATTGACGCTGGCGTAGAGGAAGCTGGTTGCCCGTGGCGCACCGGGCATGTCCGCATCGGTGTGCCGGGTAATCTGCCCGGTTTCGAGATCGACGCTGAAGAGGTTGGTGCGTCCATCACGATCACTGCCGAACAGCAGCCGCCGCCCGTTGTCCCACCAACCGGGATTGGTGAAGTACAGGTGATGGCTGTGGCCCTTGTACTGGGTTAACTGCCGGATGGTGCGCCCGGAGCGGCGGTCTCTGAAAGTGCGGATTTCGGAGGGAAGGATCATACATGGATTGAAAACGCCGCAATGGCTGTCGTCAACCGATGGATCGACGTTGTAACCTGCTTTGCCACGGACTGCATCACGCTCCGTTCAGCAGGTATCCCGCGGCTATCTCCTCGAAAGCCCGCACCTGCGCATCTGCCCAGCCATCGCCGGCATCCAGTTCGGCGGCCATCAGCGCGGCGACGGCAGGGGCGGCCTCGATGGCGGCGCGGGCATCGAGCACCAGGGCGCGGGTTCGCCGTGCCAGTACATCCTCGACCGTCCGCGCCATTTCATGGCGCACGGCCCATGCCACCTCGCCGGCATAGTAGGGCAGGCGCGGATGCAGCGGCCTGGCCAGGTGGGGTTCGGCCTGCATCAGTGCCTCCAGTGCCGGGGCATCGGAGCCGTAGACCGCCAGCATGCTGTTGTGCGGCGGCGGATCGCAATGGCCATGAATGGGCAGGTCACGTGTGAGGCACGGCCGCATGTCCAGCCCGGCGAGGCTCGCCGCCTGGTCGATGGCATCCTCGGCCATCTTGCGGTAGGTCGTCCACTTGCCGCCGGCAATAGTGACCAGCCCGGCGGAAGAAATGTGGATGGTGTGATCGCGTGACAGGGCGCTGGTGGCCTGGCCGTTGCCCGCCCGCACCAGCGGGCGCAGGCCGGCGAAGACGCTCAATACATCCGCCGGTGTCGGATCCTTGCTGAGATAGCGGGCGGCATGGCCGAGCAGGAAGTCGAGTTCTTCGCGCATGGGCCGGGGCTCCAGCGGCAGCCCATCGACTGCCAGGTCGGTGGTGCCGACGACCACGCGGTCGTGCCAGGGGATCGCAAACAGCACGCGTCCATCATCGGTCCGGGGCACCATGATGGCGCTGTTGCCGGGAAGGAAGGAGCGGTCCAGCACCACGTGGCTGCCCTGGCTGGGGGCAATCATCGGGGCGGCCTGGGCATCGTCCATGCGGCGCACGGCATCGCCCCATACGCCGGTGGCGTTGATAACCCCCTTCGCGCGCACCTCATGTCGGGCGCCGGTTTCGGTGTCCTCGACAATTGCCCCATCCACCATGCCCATCGTCTTGCTGATCGAGATGACCCGGCAGTAGTTGATGAGCGTGGCCCCCCGGTCAACGGCGGTCTGCGCGAGGTTGACCGCCAGGCGGGCATCATCGAACTGCCCATCATAGTAGACCACGCCGCCGCGCAGGCCTTCGGTTTCGATGGTGGGGATGTGCTCCAGCGTCGTTTTCTTCGACAGATTGCGCGAGCGGCCAAAGCCGAGATTTCCCGCCAGTATGTCATAGATGCGCAGCCCCACCCCGTAGAATGGCGCATCCCACCAGGTGTAGTTGGGCACGATGAACTGAAGGTCATGCACCAGGTGCGGCGCGTTCTGCCGCATCAGGCCGCGCTCGCGCAGCGCTTCCACAACCAGCCCCACGTTGCCCTGTTGAAGGTAGCGCACGCCGCCGTGGGCCAGCTTTGTCGAGCGTGAACTGGTTCCCTTGGCAAAATCGCTCTGCTCGACCAGCAGCACCTCATAGCCGCGGGCCGCCGCGTCGATCGCGCACCCCAGCCCGGTGGCACCGCCGCCGATGATGAGCAAATCCCACGGTCGGACCCGGCGGCGGAGACGTTGAAGCATGACAGCGCGGTTCATGGTGATGGTAAATTGCGCGTTGCCGGTTGCACGTCAAGCATTCGCGCGGACCGCGCTCCATTGAAAGACTTCGCCTGTGGGACATTGGCAGGTGCCGCGCAGCAGGCGACCATCGTACATCGCGCGGAATTGCAGCAGCGGCGCGGTGAGCGAGCCATCCGGCAGGGCAAACGATACTTTAGAACCCCTCAGGTGGCCGCCGATGAGGGGGCGGATCGCATCGCCGATACGGGCATATCCGCTGATGCGCTGGAACCGGCGTGAAAGGTGCAGCATCAGATGCCGCGGCCGGCAGTTACGGCCCTTGCGGGGCGGACGCGGATCCGCCAGGAAACAGCGCCATTGCCCCTGCACCCACGCCGGCACGATCCATTTGTACAGGTCGCGCTGATCAACGCGGATCGATTCATCGGGCTGCCACCGGCCGATATCGAAATAGTTGGCTACGATGCGGCTGCCGGGACGCAACTCAAACAGCAGTTTGGGACGCAGCCTGAGATTAGTGCTGGTCAGCAGGTAAAGCGTGACCACGGTGGCAGGGCGAATATCCACATCATGGAAGCTGGCCTTTTCGAAGTGGCAGCGATGCCCCACGCAGGCCCGGCGGGCATTCCAGTAGGCCTCGCGCACGCGCTGGATGTCGGCATCCACCCCCACCGCCCGTGCCCCGCGGCGGGCGGCGGCAATGCAGATCCGTCCATCGCCGCATCCCAGGTCGTACACCACATCCTCCTCGCGCACCTGTGCCAGATCGAGCATCGCCTCCACGATGTGAGGCGCGGTGGGGACGTAAGGGACATCAAACTGCCGTGGCGGCCGGTGGACACGCACGCAGCGGGGGTCATCGGGATGGTTCAACCGGACAGGCGGATTCATCCCGACTGGCGGGACCAGGCGGGTGGCGCGGGTGGACATGGCCCTATCATGCCCGTAATCGCGGCGAATGTGACCCGGAAAAAAGCGGCCTCAGGGCAGTTCCAGTATGTCCTGCTCCTCCTGTGGCGCCGGCGGACGGGGCTGGCGCGTGAGATGGAACACGGCATCGAGCGTTTCCCAGCGGCCGGGCGGCTCCTCCTCGTAGCGCCAGCTCGGCTTGCGCGGCTCGCGGCTGCCGCCCTCATCGGTGCCGTCATCGCTGACACTGTAAAGGATCGCCGCTTCGGCATCGTAACGCAGAAGCGCATCGTCCTTTGAGAACGGATCGCGCGGGACGGCCGGGAGATAGGCCGGGACCAGCGCCTCCAGCGTGGGCGGTAGCTGGCCATCGTGATCGTGCGCGTACAGCCGGATGGCCAGCGCTGTTGCCGCCAGGCGCCGGTCTGCCAGGATGCGATAGTGAACCAATCCTGCCCTATCGAATGAGGGCAGCAGCGCATTCGACAGCAGATACCGCAGGTTGCCTCTCCAGTTCTCCGGCAGTGCGGGAACCGCCTGCTGATGGCGCCACCACGTCGGTTCGGACGTGATGG
The DNA here is from genome assembly GCA_964398315.1 of uncultured Tepidisphaeraceae bacterium. Taxonomy (GTDB): domain Bacteria; phylum Planctomycetota; class Phycisphaerae; order Tepidisphaerales; family Tepidisphaeraceae; genus JADLCB01. The sequence goes on from CAYNMV010000009.1 coordinate 53,872, forward strand.
CGATCAGGCCGGTCATGTGATTCAGCATGACCAGGCTGTCGGTGAAAAACAGCGGCTTGAGCAGGTACATTTTGGCGCCGGCGGCTTCAGGGAAGATTGACTCGGTGGATGGCTGGGAGGCCGGCGCCAATGGCGCCCCGGTCAGGCCCATCACCGCATCATACTGGCCCAGTCGCTCAAAGCGCCAGGCGTCCTGCTGTCCGCGGATGACGCTGCCGTCATCCAGCAGCCGCGCAATCAGCCCGCGGGCCTCGATGGATGAGCCATCTGCGATATTCAGATCCGGCATCACCTGCCCGATCGCATCCACTGCCAGGGCGCGGACGCCGCACGCCACCAGGTGCTGGATGAGTGTCGTCTGCTGCTCAAGGGCATCGGCCAGTGATTCCATTTGACCGATGTACCGCAACGCCGCGGCATCATCGCCATCGTGGTGGGCCAGCAGGGCCGCCGCATGAAGCGCATGGGCAAGAGACCGTACTTCCTTCAGGTAGGGGATCGTCGAAAATACGATCGGCGTACTCCACTGAACCTGCCAGTCCACCAGCGACATGCCGCCCGCCTGCCTGGCCAGCTCCAGGGCGGGCATCGAAGCCTGCACGCCATCTCTCAGCGGTTCCATTTCCGTCTCGCGCAGTGGCAACGCCAGGCCTGGCCGGACGCCATGCAGCCACTCGATGAATGACGGGTCAAGGGCAGCGATTGCCCGCTTGTAAAAGAGGGCCGCGTTCTGGTCATCCGGCACCGGCTGGGCTGGGGCCAGCGCCTCGACCGTCATCGGCTCGCCGGCGGCCAGCAACTCAGCCACTCTTGCCTGCAACTGCCGGTGCGTGCGCCAGTTCCAGATGCCGTGCAGCACGGCCAGCACCAGCAGCAGGATGACGCTGGCGATAAACAGGCGGGGCAGGCATCCCATTCGCCGCCTGGGCTGGGGCTCGGTGGTATCAGGCACATCTGGTGCAGGCAGGGTCATGGAGGATCTTTCTGACGGCGAGGTCGTTGGCGGTTAGCGCCGACCCGGCCCCTGCATGAGGCAGGGGCCGGGAAGTGCGCTTGCGAGGAATTGTGCCTATCAGGCCCAGTGATTACTGGCCCCCCGCGCCATTGCGGGCAAACTCGATCAGGCGGCGACCTTCAGCGTTGTCGCGGCTCAGCTTGCGGTAGGTGATCGGTTCACCTTCGTAGATCGCAGCATCGTTCAGGTTGGCTTCAATCGCCTTGGCGAAGGCGTCCGCATCGGCCAGGTTCTTGAATGCCTCGGCATCGGGCTTGAGGCCGTGGGCGATGATCCGATCAGCCTGGATGTCCAGCTTCGCCACGACATAGGCGGGCTTCTGGTCATCATCCAGACCCGGCATCTCGTTCATCGGCAGCAAGGTGATAAAAGGTGTCTGGCCCACCTGGGTCAGCCACGCCTTGTGCGATGACTGGGTGCCGGCGGTAAGCTGCTCGCCCGCCTTGGTGTAGGGGTGGAACGACACGAGGTACGCCCGCTCATCGAACGCGGCGACGGCAATCACTGTGCCGCTGTCGTCATCGGCCTCCTGGTGCCAGTAGCCGACCAGCCGCTGATCGACCTTGCTGGTTGCCGGATCGCCCAGCGGCACATCGAAACAGGATGCTGCCAGCAGCACCAGGGAGCAGACGATGACGGTCAGGCATAGTTGGGTAACACGTGGAAGACTGCGCATGAGTTGCCTCCTTATCTTGATATCCCGGGTGCATCATATCACGGCCGGCAAATCGCCTGTAGGCGCATAGACGCCGAAGCGCGGAAAATGATCCGTGTTCTTCGCAGCGGTGGCTCGTGCGGATTCATCCCTGGCAGATGGTGATGAAAACGCCCGGTCATATTCACACGCGACAGTCCAGGCCCGCTGCGGATATGCTGAGGCGCAACCATGGTGCTGGCACTCCGGCGATTGTTTGCCGCAAGCGACTTCCGCCACCTGGATCCGGGTCGGCTGGTGGATGGCGAGCTTGACCTGGTGCCGCCGGCCGTGGACCTGGTTGAGGCGGTGATGGCGGCCTGTATGCATCCGCTGACGGTGCGGCAGGAGCCGGAGATGGCCTCAACCACCCGCCAGGAGCTGTTGCACCTGATCCAGCTTCATCCGGGCGGCTTGCAGAAAGGCAACCCATTTGGCGCGAGCGTGCCGGGCTACCATTTCTGGATGCGGATCGAAACCCCGGCCGAGGGGATGAGCATTGCCGGCGGCGTGAGCCTGCGCATCGGCTGGACGAAGGATGTCGAACTGTACTATGGCCATATCGGCTACCACGTGTACCCGCCGTTCCGTGGCCGCCACTATGCCGAGCGCGCTGTCCGGCTGCTGCTGCCGCTGGCGCGAGCGCATGGCCTCAAGACCCTGTGGATCACGACCAATCCCGACAACCACGCCTCCCGGCGCACCTGCGAGCGCCTGGGCGCCACTCTGGTCGAGATTGTGTCGGTCCCCAAGCATCACGCCCTCTATCAGCGCGGCGACCATGCGAAATGCCGGTACCGCATCAAGCTGGCCTGAGGCGAGTTGTCCTTCTTCCTGAGGATGAAGAGAGCAGCAGCGTGTGGTTCGTGGCCTGCTACGACACCTGGTCCAGCACATGCTCGGCAACGTAGATCGGGACCATCGTGGCGACGCCCAGTGCGATGGCATCGGAGGGGCGGGAGTCGATCTCAACAAGCTGGCCATCCTGGCGGATCAGGATACGGGCGAAGAAGATGGCATCTTCGAGATTGTGAATTTCGATGCGCTCGATCTCACCGCCAAGTTGCTCAATCACGCTGGCCAGCAGGTCATGGGTCAGCGGGCGGGGGGCGGGGATGCCCTTGAGGCGGCGGTCGATCGCATACGCCTCGGCCGAGCCAATAACGATGGGGAAAGTGCGCTCCCCATCCACTTCCTTCAGGACGATGATCTGCCGATCCTGCATCTCGGAAATGATGATGCGTTGCAGTTCCATCTGGATCGACATGCGTGCTCCTGGTTCCAGTATCACTAGGCTCTGCCTCTATCTATGGCCGGCAGCGCGGTGGTGTCAAGATGCTTCTGAAAGCCGGCGCCGGCAGGCGGCCGATACACAACACTATAGGCCAAGTCCTCTGCCGTGGCGGGTTTAGGATTGACCAGACACCTTCCAAACGGTCATAATTCAGGTAGACATGCCGAAGTTCCGGATCAGCACCCTTGGTGAGTTGGCAGCACAGATGCGGTTTACGCCGCAGGAAACCCGTGCTGCACAGTTGAATGCCGCCGAGGACCTGCTGTTCCAGATCGACCCCGCCAAGGCCTATCCGGCCGACTACATCACCTTCAAGATCACCGGCTATCACCCGAAACAGGCGACGACCGACCTGTTCACCGGTCTGGCACTTCAGCATGACCTGGGGCTGTTGATTGAGCAGGTAAGCGATTCGCTGGACATACGCACCACCGACCTGTCCGAGCCGGTCCTGCAGATTGATGATGTCTGCGAGCGGTTCAACGTCACCAGCAAGACCATCCAGCGCTGGCGGCGCAAGGGGTTGCCCGGGCGGCGGTTTATCTTCCCCGATGGCAAGCGCCGGGTCGGGTTCCTGCTGCACAGCGTCGAGCGCTTCTTTGCCCTCAACCATGATCAGGTGCAGCGCGGCGGCAATTTCTCGCAAGTGGGCGAGGAGGAACGGCAGGCAATCCTGCGTCGCGCGCGGCTCCTGGCGATTGAGTGCCGCTGCTGCGAGCAGGAAATTGCCCGCCGAATTGCCCGCAAGCTCAATCGCTCGCCGGTGACCGTGCTGCACACCATCCGCAAGCATGATGCGGAGAACCCGGAGCAGGCGATTTTCCCGCATGCCGCCCCGGAGATCACCGCCGCCGAGCGAATGCGCATCCTGCGCGGGTACCGGCGGGGGGCGTCGCTGGCCATGCTGGCCCGTCAGCTTGACCGCCCGCGCAGTGCCATCTACCGGGTGCTGCTGGATGAGCGGGTCGAGCGCCTGAGCAAGAAAAAGATACGCTTTATCGATGATCCGCTGCTGCATGGCGAGGGGGCAGAGGCGGCCATCAATGCGATCCTCAATCAGCAGCCACTGCTGGCCAGTGATCAACCGGCCGAAGAGCTGCGCGTGCCGCGCGATCTGCCGCCTTACCTGGCGGAGTTGTACCGCACCCCGCTGCTTACCCCCACGCAGGAACGCGGCCTGTTCCTCCAGCTCAACTACCGCAAATATCAGTTCATCCAGGCCCGCCGGCGGCTCGATCCGCAGTTTGCCCGGGCACGCGACCTGGCGCTGCTGGAGGACCTGCTCCGCTGGGTGCACGAAACCCGCAACCGGATCGTGCAGGCAAACCTGCGGCTGGTTGTGAGCGTGGCCCGCAAGCATCTGCGGCCGGGGCTGCAGTTGATGGAGCTGATTTCCGAAGGCAATCTCGTGCTCATGCGGGCGGTCGATGGATTCAACGTCGGCAAGGGCAACCGCTTCAGCACCTACGCGACACTGGCCCTGATGAAGGGATTTGCCCGCAGTGTGCCGCAGATGCAGCAGCGCAACAGGGTGCTGGCGGGCGATGATGCCGTCCTGGCGACACTGCCGGATACCACGGCACCAGTCCCCGGCCGTGCCCTCACGGCACGCGATGAGTTACGGCGGCTGCTGATGCCCCTCGATGCCCGCGAGCGCGATGTCCTGCTGGCCCATTGGGGGGTGGGGGATCGGCAGGCCAGTTACGATGAACTGGGCGAGCAACTCGGTCTGTCCCGCCAGCGCATCCGCCAGATCGAACAGGGGGCCCTGCGGAAATTGCGCGCCCTGGCCCAATCGGAACCCCAGTAAGCGTCCGCCGGATTCGGCCGCTGTCCACCGGGCGGAAATGTACCATTCAGGGAAGTGGACGAAGGTAGAGACTCACCACGCCGGCGTGGGGTGTGTCTAGTCTGGCTGAGAAAGGGGCACTCTGGCTCGCCAGCGCTTGGGATGCACGAAGACTCACGCCATTCGCGACAGGATGCCGATCTTCTCATGGGACGGCGTCTTATCGGACGTTGACCGGCATGAAAGCCGGCCGGCCGTCTGGACGCCGCCCACCGCTTGCCCATAATGTAAAATCGGGCAACCGAAGCGGGCTGAGCCGTTAAGCAGGATCGTCCGTTTACCAACAGGGCACGAATTTCGTGATGAACCTTCCCATCGGCGGGGACGTCAGACTGGATGGGAAGGGGCAGGACAGCCAGAAACCTGGGAAGGACCATGAGCCGGACCATCGACTCCCCCAACGACTTCCAGAGCTTCCACGATGAATCGTCGCCTGCCCGCCAGGTGCAGGAGACGTTGCGCGGCAAGACGGTCTGCCCGTTCTGCGGCGCTGTGGCTGAGTCCGGCGACGGTGCTTGTGCCCGCTGCACGATGGAAAACTCGCCCCTCACCCGCCAGGCCACCCGTGCCCGGCTGGGGCCGTGGTACGTGCTGCAATCGCGCAATCCCTCTGCCCCGGGCATGAAGTACAGCGTCCTGCTGGCGCTGGTGAAAAAGGGGCAGATCACGCCCCGCTCGATTGTCCGCGGCCCGACCACCAACCAGTTTTGGCGATTTGCTGCCAAAGTCCGCGGCGTCAGCCGCGAGTTCGGGATCTGTTGGGGGTGTGGGCAGGATATTGAGCCCACCACCAGTGTCTGCCCGCACTGCCAGCGGAACCAGGAGCCCCCGGCTCAGCCGGACCAGTTGCTGGACAGCCGCCAGCCGTTGAACCAGGTGTTGCCGGTGCGCCGGGAGGTCCGTCCATCCTTCAAACCCGATCCCCGCGAGGCCGCGGCACAGGAGACGATGCATCCGCAGCGCCAGCGCGTGCAGTTGCCGGCTCCGCAGCGCGAGCCGACGCTGGAGGAGTTGACTGAGCAGGAATTCGCCGAGCAGCGGATGATGATGCAGAATCGCCGGCTGCCTTCGCGTCAGCCGGTGCTGCCGCAAACGAATCTGGCCGCCGGGCCGGTGCCGGCTTTCCGCGATATGGAGCCGCAGCAGCCCCTGGGCAAGATTCTGCTGTTGCTGGGGCTGATGGCCTGCTTCACTGTTGCGGGCTGGCTATACGTCGATATCAATTCCCGGCAGAAGTTCTTCACTTGGGTGCAGACCACGTGGAATGACTTGATGCACGGCGATGCGGCCGTCACGCCTGAGGTTGCTGGCGAGCGCTCCGCACTGAAGGGCGAGAAGATCGTTTTAGACCCTCCGCCGCAGATCCGTCAGGAAGAGCCGGCGGTTCCCGCACCCGCGCCTTCGGCTCCGGAGGCCGTTGCTCAGGTTGAGCCGGTTCTGCCCAGCGAGCCAGAGCCGCTGGCGGTTGCGCCCGCCGCGCAGGCACCAGACCAGCCGGCCGCGCCCGCTGATCCTCCAGCCGCGCTGGTTCAGGCTTTGCCGCCGCAGGTGCGGGTTGCGGTGGGGGCTGGCCCGGAGGCTTCCCGCCAGCAGCAGCCGCGCATCGAGGTTCAGCCGCAGGTTGCCCCTGAGCGCACCACCGGCGCGGCGGTTGATGTGTCGATTACCGATCCCGATGAATTGATCAGTCTTTCGCGCAAGCTCTGGCGGCAGGCCATCGACGCCGAGGCTCGCGGTGAATGGGCCGAGGCGGTTAGCCTTTACGAGCAGATCAAGCGTCTGCCCGCAGCCGCCTGGCCGAGCGGGATCGACATTCGTCTGAATGACGCCCGCCGCCGGGCGCAGTAGACGAGGCGACAAAAAACAGGAAGTAATGCTCCGGGTCCAGGGCCCGGGGCTTTTTTCATGGCCCGATCGGATCGCTGGATGGGTCGCGTGCCAGTGCCAGGTTTAGGCCGGCGCGCACTGTCCGTGTCCGTGCCAGAGGCTGCATGAGGCGGCAGTACGACCACGTGGTGGCCGGCTGAGTTACGCCATCGGACGGCCAAAGTGCGCGATTTCCGGTTGGGCGATCCGGCGGTAGTCCGCCAGGCGCATCGTCACCGCCGAATCGTGCGTGCCGGCCTGGAAGGTGACGCGATCATCGTTCAGCAGCGAGCTGTCCATGATCGTCGGCAGCCCGTACAGCCGCCCGATGGGTGGCTCGGCGCCAAGCTCGCAGTCGGCAAAGGCGTTCTGCAGCTCTTCTTCCGAGACGATGCGCACGTGATCGACCTCGAGCTGACGTCTCAGCTCCTCGAGATCGATGCGGTGGCTAGCCGGGAGAGCGCAGATCATGTACTGGCCGTCGGCCTCAACCACGACAGGCTTGATCACCTGGATCCCCGGCACGTGCTCGACGGCGGCCAGTGTCTGGGCGGTGTAAGCCTGCGGGTGATACGAAACATGATAGGGCACGCCGTGTTCGTCGAGGTAGGACATCAGGTTCATCATCTGGCCTCCGTGACGTTAAGGGTGTCGGCCCCCTGCATTAACTGTAGACCGCTTTTGAGGCGCTTCAACGAAAATTTCCACGTAGCAGGCGAGCTGGAGCGCAGCACGCATCGCATCCGCCGCATGTGGATTGGATGTTGATCAGGCCGTTGGCCACCGTGGCACGGCCCATCACTGTCCCCGGTGATGATTCAGGACTAGGATGAGGGGAATTCGTACTCTTTTTTGGAGAAATCATGCATGCTATGCCGCCGTTGGCGACCAACGCAACGAACGCTGAGATGATCTGGACCGCCTCGCCCGCCTGGCAGCGCACACTACTCAATTTCACCCGTACGGCCGAGCTGCTCAACCTGGACCCTAACGTTGCTGCCCGCCTCTCGCGGCCTGAGCGGGTTCTGATCGTCTCAATTCCCATCCGCACGGACAGCGGAGCGGTAAAGGTGTTCACCGGCTACCGCGTGCAGCACAACGATTCGCGCGGGCCTTACAAGGGCGGGATCCGTTTCGCGCCGGATGTGGACCTGGGAGAGGTCTGCTCGATGGCGATGCAAATGACGTGGAAGACCGCCCTGATTGGCCTGCCGCTGGGTGGCGCCAAGGGAGGCGTAACCGTTGATCCGACCACGCTCAGCTATCGCGAGATCCAGGAGCTGACCCGCCGTTATACCGCCGAGATCATGCCGATCATCGGCCCCAAGGTGGATATCCCGGCCCCGGACATGGGCACCAACGAGCGGCACATGGCGTGGATCATGGACACGTATGCGGCCCGGGTGGGCCATGCAGCGCCCGGCATAGTGACCGGCAAGCCGGTGAGCGTGGGTGGATCGCTGCTCCGCCGTGAAGCGACCGGGCGCGGGGTGGTCTACAACATCGAAGAAGCATGCCGGCACAAGGGCATGAACCTTAAGGGACTGCGCTTTGCGGTCCACGGCTTTGGCAACGTGGGGAGCGTGGCTGCGCTGGAGATGGTGCGGCGTGGCGCGATCTGCGTGGCCGCCGCCGATGTGCATGGCGCGCTGATCGACCCCGCGGGGCTGGATGTCGAGGCCATGGTGGCGCATGCCAGGGAGCACGGCTCGCTGCTGGGGTACGGTGACAGCTCGCGCATCCCCGACCCGCTCGAGGCGCTGTACGTGCCCTGCGAAGTGCTGATCCCCGCCGCCCAGGGAAGCGTGATCACCGGTGAAAACGTCAACAGGATCCAGTGTCAAATCCTGGCCGAAGCCGCCAACGCGCCGACGATGGTGGAGGCCGATGAGGTACTGGAGCAGAACGGCGTATTCATCATCCCTGACATCCTCTGCAACGCTGGCGGTGTGACGGTCAGTTACTTTGAATGGGTGCAGGGCGGCATGCACTTTTTCTGGAGCGCCGAGGAGATCGACTCGCGCCTCAGCCATCTGCTGAAAAAGGCATTTGCCGCGATGATCGCCGAAAGCGATCGGTTGAACGTCTCGCCGCGCAAGGCTGCGCTGGCACTGGCAGTTCGCACGGTCGATGAGGTGATGCGCAGCCGCGGCCTCTATGCGTGATCCGTGAAGGGCCACCGAGGCGCACATGGCTCCCTCTCTTTTGTCCTCAGAGGAGAGGGAGCCGTGGCGGCCATCAGTGTGGGCCATGATGTCAGCATGAGCCATGACGATTGATGAACAGACATTCATCCGCGCCCGGAAGCTGGATGCCGCCGCCGTGGAGCGGTTGCTGGGGACGTATTACCCGACGGTCCACCGGCTGGCCTGGGCGCTGACAGGGCGGGAAGAGGCGGGGCGCAAGGTGGAACGCACGATCATGCGCCGTGGCCTGGACCGCATGCAGGGTTGGCGCAGCGCTGACCAGCCGGCACGCTGGTTCCATCACCATACCGTCTTGCTGACCCGCCGCTTCGCCAGCCTTGACCCGACGCCGGCTGATGATGTGCTGGTGCGGACGGCGGAGAATCCGTCGCCACAGTACGTGGCGTTCGTGCGCGCCCTGCGCAAGCTGGCCCACCAGCCGCGCGAAGCCATCCTGCTGGCACATGCCGAGAAACTCAACCCGCGTGAGCTGGCGGTGGCAATGGATTGCAGTACCGAGGCCGCGGCCAATCACCTGGCCAACGCCCGCCGCGAGTTGGCTGCGGTGGTGGGAGCAGAGTTGAACGTGCTGCTGGCGCAGCTTGAGCAGGTGTACCAGCGCCTGACGCCTGATGAACACCTGGCGCTGCCCATGGTGAAGAAGCTGAGCCGCCGGTTCATCTGGCCGCGACGACTGTGGCGCTGGATTCGCACCCTGATCACCATCGGCCTGCTGCTGGCCGTGGCGTGGCTGGTATGGCAATACCGGTCACTGATCGATTGGTGAGCCTTGCCCGTTGGAGTGCAAGCCGGGTGCTTTTGGGAGCATCCTGTGGTTTAATCCCGGTTCATGAGCACATCTTTTCTGATCGATGCGGACTTTCCCGGGGGCAATGTGATCGTGGATGCGGTGCGCGGCGATACGGTCGATCTGCACCAGGACCTGCGGGATACGGATCGGGACTGGTTCTACTGGTATTTTCGCGTACGCGGGGCGGCGGGGCGGTCGGTGCGGTTCAACTTCACCGCCAGCCGGGCGTTGGGGACGCGCGGTCCGGCCGTCAGCCGGGACAGCGGTCGGACCTGGCAATGGATCGGCAGGGACAGTGTCGAGGGCAATGCCTTTACATACCGCTTCACCACGGAGGAGGAAGTTCGTTTCAGCTTTGCCATGCCGTACCAGCTTGCGGACTGGCAGCGATTTGCCGCCGGGCGGCCGTGGCTGAGGACGGCGGAACTGGCGCGCACCCGCGGTGGCCGGGCGGTGCCGGTGGCGACGGTAGGGCAGGGACCGCTGAACATCTTCATCGCCGCGCGCCACCACTGCTGTGAGATGATGCCCAACTATGCCATCGAGGGGCTGATCGATTTCTTCCATGCCGATCCTGAGGCGACATGGCTGCGCGAGCACATCACCCTCACGATCGTACCGCTGGCAGACCTGGACGGAGTGGAGGCCGGCGACCAGGGCAAGGGCCGGCGGCCGCGCGATCACGGGCGCGACTACGCCGGCACAAGCCTTTATCCTGAAATTGCGGCCATCCGCACGTGGCTTGCTCAATACCAGCCGGTGGTGGTGCTCGATCTGCACTGCCCATGGATCGCTGGCCAGTACAACGAACATATCTACCTGCCGGGCACGGATAACGCGGTAATGGCTGAGCAGCAGCGGCAGTTCAGCCGAGTACTGGAAGGGGTACGCCGGGGGCCGCTGCCATTCCGGGCGGACGGGTACCTGCCCTTTGGGGTGGCGTGGAACACGGCTGCCAACTTTACCGAAGGGATGGGGCTGGGCCGGTATGCGGTGAGCCTGCCAGGGATACGCCTGGCGAGTTCCATCGAGCTGCCCTATGCCACCGCTGACGGCGCGGAGGTAAACGCCGACAGTGCGCGTGCGTTTGGAGCCGACCTGGGCCGGGCGCTGGGTGAGTACCTTCGTGGGCCAGGTTCGGATACATTGCCCGCCCTATGAGCTACGACACCTATGAATCGCCGCTGGTTTCGCGCAACGCTTCGGCCCAGATGCTCAGCCTCTGGTCTCCCCGCAGGAAATTCGGACTGTGGCGGCGGTTATGGGTGGAACTGGCCCGCCAGCAGCGGGCCCTGGGCATCACCCGAATCACCGAGCAGGCCATCGCCCAGATGGAAGCCAAGGTGGATGAGATCGACTTCGCACGCGCGGCCGAATGGGAGAAACGGCTGCGGCATGATGTCATGGCCCATGTCCATACGTTTGAGGAAGCGGCCCCCGCGGCCAAGGGCATCATCCACCTGGGGGCCACCAGCCAGTACGTGGTGGACAATGCCGATCTGATCCTGATGCGCGAGGGGCTGCAACTGCTGTGCGGGCGGCTGGCGGCGGCGATTGATGCGCTGGGCACTTTCGCACAGCGGTGGAAGGACGAACCGACGCTCGGCTATACCCATTTCCAGCCGGCCCAGCTTACGACGGTGGGCAAGCGGGCGACGCTCTGGGCGCAGGACCTGGCGCTGGACCTGGCGGAGCTGGAGTACCGCATCGCAAGCCTGCGATTCCGCGGGGTAAAGGGTACCACCGGCACGCAGGCCTCGTTCCTGTCGCTGTTCGAGGGCGATCATGAGAAGGTGCGCGAGCTGGACCGGCGAGTAACGCAGGCGTTCGGGTTTGAGCGGTCGTACACGGTCACCGGGCAGACCTATCCGCGCAAGGTGGATGCGGCGGTGGTGAACAGCCTGGCGGGGGTGGCGGCCAGCGTCCATCGATTCTGCAACGACATTCGCCTGCTGGCGGGGATGAAGCAGATTGAGGAGCCGTTCGAGGCCGAGCAGGTGGGCTCCAGCGCGATGGCCTACAAGCGCAACCCCATGCGCTGCGAACGGGCTACCGGCCTGGCCCGGTTCGTCATCAGCCTGGCAAGCAGTCCGCTGATGACAGCCGCCGAGCAGTGGTTTGAGCGGACGCTGGATGATTCATCGAACAAGCGCTTGAGCGTGCCCGAGCCGTTCTTGGCGCTGGATGGGTGCTTGCAGATCGTTGTGAACGTGGCACGGGGCTTGGTCGTCTATCCCAAGGTGGTGCGCAGCTACGTGATGGCGGAACTGCCGTTCATGGCGACCGAGGAGATCCTGATGGCCGGCGTGCGTGCGGGGGGGGACCGGCAGGAACTGCATGAGGCCATTCGCCGGCACTCGCTGGCGGCCGCCGAGCAGGTGAAGCAGCATGGTCGGCCCAACGATCTGCTGGAGCGACTGGGGCAGGACCAGGCGTTCAAGGGGATCGACCTGGCGGATCTGCTGGAGCCGGCCAAGTTCATCGGCCGGGCGCCAGAGCAGGTGGAGGAGTTCATTGCCGAGGTGGTGGAGCCGATCCGCCAGCGCTATCCAGAGGCGTCCAGTACCCAGGTAGAGCTGAAAGTCTGATGTGACCCCCTTGGGGACAGGCCTGGCACCCAGCCAGGCCTTTTTTATTTAATTATTGACTTTGCAAAAGGTTATCGGACAATAATGGCGTTACAGATTGCGCGTTCTTAACACTTTCTTAGCGCAATTTTAACACATGAGGCAGTTTTCTTCGTGCTTAGCTGCCGAGTTGGTGGTATGATTCCTAGCGTCATGTCCGCCCATTGGCTGAGATGCTGATGGGGATCTCGCATGGATAGGGTGTCAGAAAGTTGGGGAAACATGCGTAACCAAGTCTTCTCATTGGCTGCGATCGCCCTCTGGTGTGGAGGGGCGGGGATTGTGAACGGCGCGACGATGGCCAACTACCCATCGGAGTCCGGCGCCACGGTCAATTTCGTTACTATTTCGGAATCGACCCCGGAAGATACGCCCCTTTTCAACACGCCGTTCATTTCCGGCGATACCCTGATCTTCGATCAGCCCAGCTTCTTCGCCGAGGCCCAGGGCGGGACCTCATTCGCAAGCGATTACACGCAGGGACAGCTCAATGTCACGATCGAAGCCAAGCCCGGCGTCTATCTCACGGAACTCAGTGTCATCGAGTTCGGCGGCTACCAACTGCTTCAGTCGGTGCTGGAGCCGGGAAGCGCCTACGTCAATGTCGATTCCTCCTTCCTTTACGTTAACGTAGTGGAAGTGGATTGGGTGCCGGTCCTGCCCACCCAGATCAACGCCACGATGACCTTCAGCCCCGACCAGGATTTCTACCTGAATGTGGACGGGGAAACCGACAGCCCGCCCAACGGCACGTGGACAGGAACCGCTCTGATCGATCTGGTGAACGGCTACGGCTCGGACAAGATCACGAAAATCACCCTGAGCTTCAACAGCCAACTGTGGGCAGAGAAGGATGGAGCAGCGACGGGATCCATCTTTGTCAACGGCGCCCAGATCGGGGTCAACACCGTGCCTGAGCCGGCTGCCATGGCGCTGATGGGCCTGGCGGGTGCGGGCCTGCTGGCGCGCCGCCGCCGGTTCGCATAATTTTCCTGAGCAACATTCGACTGTTTTCGTAAGCCGCGGAATTACCGCGGCTTACGGCATTTTTGAACATATTACCTACTTGCCTATAGGGAATGTTGACATTGGGGGCGGCTCCTCCTATAGTGCAGCGATCGTGTCCGAAATTCTTATTGCGAAGGAGAAACCGATGCGTTCGCTGAAGTATGCGTTGATTGCCGCCACGTCCTTGGGATTGGGTTCGTTTGCCGTGGCAGAAGTGCCGACCCCTGCACCGCAGGTGGCGGTTGGGGAGCAGCAGTCGGCCGGCTGGCAGTCCTTCCTCACCGCGGCTCAGGTGAAGGCAAAGCTGGAGGATCCGAACGTCATCGTGATCGATGTTCGCTCGCCGGATGAGTACGCCAAGGCCCATATCCCCGGCGCCATCAACCTGCCCGGCAAGCTGTGGCGCACCCCCTCGGCCAAGCCGGGGCAGGGCGACAGCCAGTACATTTTCCGCACTGAAGACGGCTCGCCGGATGTCGCCCGTTACGAAAAGCTGCTCGGTGATGCCGGCATCACCCGCGACCGTGAAGTCATCATCTACGGCAACCATGCCGGCAAGGCCGATGGGTCGGTCCCGGCGATGATCCTTTCGTGGCTCGGCCAGAAGCAGGTTGGCTTCCTCGACGGCGTCGGGATGACCGAGTGGTACAAGGCCGGCTACGAAACCAGTACCGCCCCGCGCGAGCTGCCTGCGGCACGCTATGAAGCCCAGCCCATTGAGGGGTTTGTCTGGAACATCGACCAGGTGCTGAAGAACCTCAATCGTGAAGAGGTGGTCTTCTACGACACGCGTGATCCCAAGGAATACGTCGGCGAAGACCTGCGCGGCAACAAGCGCGGCGGTCACATTCCCGGCGCTGTCCTGTGCAACTACGAAGACTTCCTCGATGCCGACAAGAAGACCCTCTCACGGGAGGAGATTGCCCGGAAGCTGGCCGAGCGCGGTATCACGCCCGACAAGACCGTCGTCCTCTACTGCCAGACCGCAACCCGCGTGAGCCTGCCGTACCTGGCGCTGCGTGACCTGGGCTACCAGCACATCGCCATCTACGACGCGAGCTGGCATGAATACGGCAACCGCGAGGACACCCCGATCGAAACCACACCTGCCAAGTGAGCTATCCCGCGCTGGCGCTGATGGGGAAATCAGCGCCAGCGCGGCCCTGATGCAGGGGAGCAAGCGAGCCACGGGTGCACAGCGCGCACACGATCCGGTCAACCAAGGACGTGTCACGTGCATGTGCATCCGTGGTTTCGCTTTATCCGATCTGCCGCAAATCGTCTGCTCATGCACGGGTCCGATCCAGCCCGCATCACTTTCCAGTTCTTGCGTTGATTCCGTTGGCCGCTCGGGCGGCAGGTGATATCCTTGGGGCATGAGCCTCTGGGACAAACTCCGCGGCGAGCTGGTTGACATCATCGAGTGGCAATCCGGGGATCGCGAGACGATGGTCTGGCGCTTCCCGCGCTACGACAACGCCATCAAGAACGGCGCCAAGCTGATTGTGCGCGAAAGCCAGATGGCGGCGGTCATCAGCGAGGGGATGCTGACCGACCTGTTCAACCAGCCCGGCACCTATACCCTCACCACCCAGAACCTGCCGATCCTGTCAACGCTCAAGGGATGGAAGTATGGCTTTGAAAGTCCCTTCAAGGTCGATGTCTACTTCGTCTCACTGCGTACGTTCACGGATCGCAAGTGGGGCACCAAGAACCCCATCATGCTGCGCGATCCCGAGTTTGGCCCGGTGCGCCTGCGCGCGTTCGGCAATTTCTCCATCAAGGTCTCGGACCCCGCGACGCTGCTGAAGAACGTCGTCGGTACGGACGGCCGCTTCACCATCGATGAAATCGGCGACCAGCTCCGCGACATGCTCGTAGCGCGCTTTGCCGATGCGCTGGCCGAAAGCAAAATCCCCATCCTCGACCTGGCGGCCAACTATGATCAGCTTGGCCAGTTTATCCGGCAGCGGATCGAGCCCGATTTTGAGCAGTTCGGCCTGCAGGTGGCCACGCTGCACGTGGAAAACATCTCCCTGCCCCCGGCAGTAGAGCAGGCGCTGGACAAGCGCACGAGCATGGGGATCGTCGGGGATCTGCACAAGTACACGCAGTACCAGGTGGCCACTTCACTTGAAGAGGCGGCGAAGAACCCTGCCGGCGCTGGACCGGTGGTGATGGGGGTTGGCATGACGATGGCGAACCAGGCGGTGGCAGCCAGCACGGCCGCTCCCACACCGCCACCGTTGCCGCAGGTGACCAATTATCATGTCGTGATCAACGGTCAGCAGGCCGGCCCGTTCGACGCGATGAAGTTCCCCGACCTGATTGCCGCCGGCCAGGTGGGCCCGCAGACACTGGTCTGGAAACCCGGCATGCCCAACTGGACCCCGGCCGCCAGCGTCCCGGAACTCGCCACATTCTTCCAGACCACTCCGCCGCCCATTCCACAGTGAGATGATCGCTGAACGACGGCCGAGCGCGGGTGCGCGAAAAACGCGAGCGTTGCCCAGGCATCGACACGCATGAGCGCGAACGATCGAACAATGTTCGCGCTCATGCGCATTGATTCACACGTGAACCCTTCTCCGCGCTGCAGCCCTTCTCCGCGCTGCGCTGCGTTTGCCGATGCCGCATCCGGTGCTGATATCTGCCTTGGGCGCCACGCCGTTCGGATCAACTTTACGGAATCAGCACGATTTTCCCGTGTGAATTTCCCTGCATGACCAACTCATGCGCTTTGGCGGCATCGGCCAGCGGCAGCTCGGCCTGGATGATGGGCCGCAGCGTGCCGTTGCGCAGGCCGGCGATGAGGGCGGCGTGGATGGAGGCCAGGTCCTCCGGGGTGGCGTTCATGAGGGTCATGCCACGAATATCGGCATCACGACGCATGGTTTCGCGCGGGGTAAGCTGCGCATCGCCTCGGCTGCCGATGACGATCACCCGGCCATTGCGGGCCAGCACCGTCAGGTCACGGCCCAGGTTCACGTTGGCCAGCATCTCCAGCACGACATCAACGCCGTGGCCATCGGTCAGCTTCATCACCTCATCCAGGTAGCCCTCACGCGTGTGATCGAGCACATGATCGGCGCCCTGGTCGAGCACGAGTTGACGGCCCCGCTCACTGCCGGCCGTGCCGATGACGACCATGCCGGCGTGATGCGCCAACTGCACCGCGGCCGTACCCACGCCGCCGCTGGCGCCATGGACGAGGATGGTCTCCCCCGGCCGTGCCTGTGCCCGGCCGAACAGGGCGCGGTGGGCGGTGGCATACGGGATGCCAATCGCAGCGCCCTGCGCGAAGGTGATGTTGTCCGGCAGGGGGTGGACCTGCGCCTGATCGCACAGCACCTTCTCGGCATAGGTGCCCCCCTTGGCCCCGGCGGTGTAGACGCGCTGGCCGATGCGGATGCGGCTGACACCCGCGCCCACCGACTCGACCACCCCCGCACCATCCGAACCGGGCGTGAAGGGGAACGGCCGCGGGCCATAGATTCCCTTGCGGATGTAGGTCTCAACCGGGTTGACCCCAATCGCCGCCAGCCGTACCACCACCTCACCCGCTGCAGGTGTTGGGTCGGGAACCTCTTCCAGCTTCATGACCTCCGGCTCACCGAAAGCATGCACACGGATCGCTTTCATTAGGTGTCACTCCTTCCAGACAGGTTCATTTAGCCATCTCGATTCACATGAAACCGAACTCAGCGGGCGTGGCTAGGCCAATGAGACATCCTGGCCGCGGGCCGGTTGAATGAGCCGACTGCCCGCCGCATGGGCTTTAGTCCAAAGCGATAATGATAGGCTGGCGGATCACCTCGGGCAGGCCGAAGCGCCGGCAAAAGGCGGCCGGGTTCGCTCAGTTCGCCGGAAGGGGCGTCATCAGTTGCCCGGTCCCTCCGGCCGCCTGGCGCTGGCGATAGGTCCGGCGCTGGGCACGGGAGGGGAAGGGGACCAGCGACTCGCTTTCCATGTCCCACAGTTTCAGCCGCAGGCAGCGGTAGATATCCCACGGCAGCAGGGTGGTGCGCTTCGGTGTCTGCAACTCCTCGAACGCCGCCATCGCCTCCGGCAGGCGGTAGAAGGGGATATGGTGGTTCAGGTGATGGACGTGGTGATAGCCGATGTTGCCGGTGAACCAGGCCATCACCGGGCTCATGTGGCAGTAGCTGGAGGCTTCCAGGGCAGCGCCCACATAATCCCACTCGGCGGATACCCGCAGGCGCACGCCGGGGAAATTGTGCTGGGCGTAAAACAGGTACGCGCCCATTGCCGCCGCCAGCATCACCGGCAGCAGCATGCACAGCAGGTAAATATCCCATCCGCCGAACCAGATCAGCGCCACCGACAGCCCGACATGGAGCACGAATGACACCGCCGAATCCCAGTGCATGCGCGGGTTCACCATCAGGGAACGAATGCACATGCCGTACAGGAAGACGGTCAGGTACCCCAGGGCCAGCGTGATCGGGTGGCGGGTCATCGCGTAGGCGAAGCGCTGCCACGGGGTCGCCTTCATGTAGGCTTCCACCGTCATCACCGGGAACGAGCCGATGCTGGCGCCAAACAGCTTGGCGTTGTGCTTGTGGTGGTGATCATGCGAGCGCTTCCAGATGCTCGGCGGGTTGAGCGTCAGCAGGCCGTAGAGCTTCATGAAGGCCCACGCGAAGCGCGACTTTTTCAGAATCGTGCCATGCTCGTAATCATGGTAGAGAATAAACAGGCGGACGATCAGCAGGCCGGCGATGATACTCGCGGGAATGCGCGCCCACAGCGAGAGATCTGAGGCCGCGATCACCTCCGCGGCAATAAACGCGACCAGGGTCGAAAGCAGGACCCACCAGCTCGTCAGGCGATGCTCTTTGGCAAAAGCCCGGCTGTCGAGCAGGAGTTGCCTGGATGTGCGCATGATGACCTTCCCTGAAAATGCCGCTTGATCAAACCTGGCGGATGGGCGAAAGAGCGGCCGATATCGGCTCTACTGATTGTACGCCGAGCAGCCCGATCGGTTCAAGACTATTCTGCGATACCCTCCAGACTCCTGCAACCCATCGTCGTGCAGGCGTATTTTGCGGGTTGTGCCCTCCCGACGGCCAGACTCGCCACCCACCGCCTGACGTTTACCGTCAGGCCGAAGTGCCGCTTACGGCTCGTCCTGCGGCGGTGTGATGTGGGTAGGCTGCTTTGGCTCCAGCACCGGCAGTGACACATCCTTGCCAATCGAGGCTTCGTATGCTGCCTTTCGCTGGGCAGGGGTGAGCTGGGGCTCGGCAGGGGAGGCGGGCGCTGTTGCCGACCCGGCGGCGGCGCGTTTTCGACGTGCCCGCGGCGGGCGGCGGCCCTGCCTGACCTCCTCCTCGAGCTGGCTCTTTCGACGCAGGATGTGGTGATAGTGCTGGGCAAAGCGATGGGCCTCATCGCGAATGTACTGCAGCAGCCGCAGCCCTGCGTGGTTCCGCGCCAGGCGGACCGGCTCGGATTTGGCCTGCGTGTAGACCAGTTCTTCCTTCTTGGCCAGGCTGATGACCATGGGCGGCTTGAGATTCATCGACTTAAATACATCCATCGCCGCATGCAACTGCCCCAGCCCGCCGTCGATCAGGATCACATCGGGATACAGCTCATTGCCTTCAGCCGCCTCGCGGTAGCGCCGGGAGACAACCTCCTGGATCGACAGGTAATCGTTGTTTCCCTGGCCGTGCCGAATCTTGTACCGGCGGTAGCCATCCTTGAACGGCACCCCGTCGATGAAGCAGACTTTCGATCCCACCATCTCGCCACCCTGCAGGTGAGCGATGTCGATCCCTTCGATGATCCGCGGCGGCTCAGCCAGGCCAAGGACATCCTGGAGCTTGCGCACCCCTTCCTGTGGGTTGCTGACAAATGCCTCCGGCTGCCAGAATTCGGCCTCTCCCTTGCCCGCCCGCGCGCTCAGGCCGCGCAAGGCCCTGATTTCATCGCGCAGCCGGGCGGCCCGCTCGAAATCCATCGCCTTTGAAGCCTCGAGCATCTCCCTTTCCATCTCGGCCAGGGTGGATTCCTTGTTCCCATCCAGGAAACGGATCAGGCGGAAGATGTCTTCGCGGTAGGTTTTCCGGTCGATCTTGGCCGCACAGGGGGCGGTGCACTGCTTGATGGGGTACAGCAGGCAGGGGCGGAAGAAACGCCGTTTGTCATCACTCTCGTGGATGTCCAGGTAGCAGGTGCGGAACTTGAATGCCTTCTGGAGCAGGGTAACGGCCTCTTTCAGCGCATAAACGCTGGTGAACGGCCCATAGAGCCTGGTGCCGTTGCGGCGCGGCTCGCGGGTGATGTAGACCCCCGGAAACTCCTCATCCGTGGTGATCATGAGGTAAGGGAACGTCTTGTCATCGAGCAGACGGGCATTGTAGCGCGGCTGGATATCCTTGATCAGCCGGTTTTCGGCCAGCAGTGCTTCGACTTCCGAATCGGTCTGGAGGATGTCAAAGTCAACCACGTGATCCAGCAGCCCGGCCTTCTTGTGCTCCAGCTTGGTCGAGGCCTGGAAATAAGAGGCGACCCGGTCACGCAGGCTGGCGCTCTTGCCGACGTAGATCACACGCCCCTTGTCATCCTTCATGAGATAGACCCCAGGCGCCTTGGGCAGGCCCCGGGCTTTCTCGGCGAGTCTCTGGATGCGGGTGGCGCGGTCTTCCATCACGGAGGAGAGTCATACGTCCGATCTCCTCCCATTGTTGGCCTGCGGCCGCCGGATTTCAAAACCGGTCGATGGGTTTCCCGCCCGGGTGGTAAGCAAGGATTTGCCACCAGAAGGCGCTGGAAAGCGTCAGAGTTCTGTTCCCACCGGGTTAGAGGTGGTCAGATTGTTATCCACCCGGATTACGCCCGGCAGGCTTTGGATACGGTTGATGATGCGGGCCTGCTCATCGATGGGCAGCGAGCCGGACAGATTGACCAGCCCCGACCTGGACGTGACGTACACATCCATCGGCCGGGTGCAGAGCGTGGCAATTTCCTGGCGGACCCGTGCGGCCAACTCCTCATCGCTGCCAGCAGGGGCCTCAAAATGCGGCCCACTCTGCCCGCGCAGATGATCTGAGGCGGCCAGACCAGTCAGCCCTTCGGCTCGTCCCGGCATGTCGCCAACGTGCCCGGTGGCATGCCCCGATCGCCCCAGCGGGTTCTGCAAATACCCTCGTGCCTGGTGCGCCATCCGCCGGGATCGGCTCTTAATGAGGCTTCGACGTACCTGACCCTGGGCCGGATCGAGCAGGAACATGATGCCGGCTCCCAGTGCCGCGGCACCGAGCGCTGCCCCAACCCAGCCCAGCCCCGCGCTCCAGTCCGTCCGCTGTTTGCGTCGGCTATAGCCCAGATGTCGCACCTGTTCGATCAGGTCACTCTCGCGTAGATCCTGGTACTTGGCGGCAATGTCCGCTCGGGCATGCCGGACCGAGTCTGCGGTAGCCTCCCATGCCGCACTGGCTGCCGCCCCGGTCGTGGCCAGCCCCTGGAGGGCCTGCTCCTTGATAGCCGCCCGCCGTTTGTCGCCCGCCTCCGGGTCCAGCACATACATCGCCGCCGCCCCAATGCCAGCGCCAAACAGGATTTCCATCCAATCACGCGGTTTCATGCTGTTCTCCTTTTGCTGTCTGGTCGCCGGCCACCGCCATCTGACGCGCCGCAGTGCGACCCTCTACACCATCCAGTGCAATTCGAGTGCCAAGCCGGGCGGGTCCGGCGGACTCTTGCAGATTGGCGGAAGGGGAGAGAGGGGATGTGGGCTATGAGCAAGTTCGATTTCGGCAGGGCACAGGGCTGGTCCGGGCATGATCATCTGGCATCCGGCGGACGTTCGTTTAAGATGCCTCCCTTCACCCGTGAAGGAAGCTAGTGCGATGCCGAACGTGGACCCAACCAAACCGCCCGCAACTCCCGCAAACGCTGATGCCACGCGCTCGGCCGGCCAGGCGTCTGGACCGGCTGGGGCCGAGGGTGCGACTCAGCCACTCGATTTCATCCGCCAGATCGTGGCCGATCATCAGAAGCAGGGGGCCTATGGCGGGAAGGTTGTGACGCGCTTTCCCCCCGAGCCCAATGGCTATCTGCACATCGGTCATGCCAAGAGCATCTGTCTGAACTTCGGGATCGCCCAGGAGTTCGGCGGCCGCTGCCATCTGCGGATGGATGACACCAACCCCACCAAAGAAGAACGCGAGTACATCGAGTCGATCAAGGCGGATGTGCGATGGCTCGGCTTTGACTGGGGTGAGCATTACTATCACGCCAGCGATTATTTCGAGCAGCTCTATGAATGGGCGGTGCTGTTGATCAAGGCCGGCAAGGCGTATGTGGATGATCAGACGCCCGAGCAGATCCGCGCCAACCGCGGCACCCTCACCGAGCCGGGTATCGACAGCCCGTACCGCAATCGCACGCCTGAGGAGAATCTCGACCTGTTCGAGCGCATGCGCAAGGGTGAGTTCCCCGATGGTTCCAAGGTGCTGCGTGCGAAGATCGACATGGCCTCGCCCAACCTGAACCTGCGCGATCCGGTCATGTACCGCATCCTGCATGCCCCGCATCCGCACGCGGGGGACAAGTGGTGCATCTACCCGATGTACGACTGGGCGCATGGCCAGAGCGACTGGATCGAGGGGATCACCCACTCGATCTGCACGCTGGAATTCGAGAACCATCGACCGCTGTACGATTGGTTTATCGATAACCTCATCGCAGCGGGCGCAGCCCCGCCCGGAGTGTCGGAACGTCCCCGGCAGTACGAGTTCGCCCGACTGGAGCTGACTTACACGCTGCTCAGCAAGCGCAAGCTGCTGGAACTGGTCAAGAGCGGCACCGTGCGCGGCTGGGATGATCCGCGCATGCCCACCCTCTCCGGCTACCGCCGCAAGGGATACACCCCGGAGGCGATCCGCAACTTCGCGCGCGAAGTTGGAGTGGGAAAGTTTAATGCGATCATCGATATCGGCCGGCTGGAAAACGCCCTGCGCGCAGACCTGAACCAGCGGGCGCTGCGGCGGATGGCGGTGCTGAAGCCGGTCAAGGTGATCATCGACAACTATCCCGAGGGCCAGGTTGAACAGATGGAGGCGGTGAACAATCCCGAAGACCCATCTGCCGGCACGCGCACCGTGCCGTTCTCGCGGGAGTTGTATATTGAGGCAGAGGATTTCGCCGAAGTCCCGCCCCCCAAGTTCTTCCGCCTGGCGCCCGGCCGCGAAGTGCGCCTGCGCTATGCGTACTGGGTCAAGTGCACACACGTCGAGAAGGATGCCGACGGGAATGTGCTGGCGGTCCACTGCACCTATGATCCGGCCACCCGCGGCGGCAACAATCCACCCGATGGCCGGAAGGTCAAGGGGACGATTCACTGGGTCAGCGCGCCGCACGCAGTCGAGGCCGAGGTGCGGCTGTATGAACATCTGTTCAAGACGCCGGATCCGAGCGATGTGCCCGAGGGGCAGGACTGGCGGGTGAATCTCAACGAGAATTCTGAGATCGTGATACCGGATGCCAGGATCGAACCCGCGCTGAAGGATGCGCCAGTTGGCAGCAGCTATCAGTTCGAACGCCTCGGCTACTTCTGTGTTGACCCGGACAGCCAACCCGGCCGGCCGGTCTTCAATCGCAGCGTTTCGCTTAAGGATTCGTGGGCCAGGGAGCAGAAGAAGAAATGAACCGGGACAGCCAAACGCCCGGGCGCCTTCATCCCTGCCTCGCCGCATCGTGGGAACCGAAGCGCACATGACCCGGGAGCCTGCCCCTGCACAGCGCCCGGCAGGGCCGATGCCGCGCAGACGGGAACTGTGGCTGGCCGTCGGCCTGGCGCTGATGGTGCTGCTGGGGCGCACGCTGCTGATCGCGCTGGCACACAGCGAATCGTTCGATGACCAGTATCACCTGGCCAGAGGCCTGGCGACGCTGGAGCGCTACGATCTGGACACAGCGCGCAATGATCCGCCCCTGGGCGAGGCCCTGCTGGCACTGCCGATGTGGCTCACCGGACCGGCCCGGACGGCGGAGGATCCGTGGGACCGGGCCGCGGAACCCAGGCAGGTTTGGCTGCGGCCGCTGCACCATCATCGGCTTTCGCCTGACACGCTCCTGATCCTCACCAATGCCTGGAAGGCCCTGCTGACCGTGCCGCTGGCGGCGGTGGTGTTCATCTGGGTGCACCGGCTCTATGGCCGTCCCAGTGCCTGGCTGGCGCTGGGACTGCTGCTGGTCGAGCCTACCTTTGCCGCCCACACCGCGACGGTGGGCCTTGATGTGCCGGGAGTGGCAGGAATCGTACTGGCCTGCTATTTGACCTGGCAGTATCTGGCAGTGCCCACGCGCGGCCGGCTTGTGGCAGCCGGGGTGGCCACGATCGTCGCCATGCTTATCAAGCACACGGCGATCATCCTGCCGGGCATCCTGTTTCTTTACGCACTGATGGCACCCCGTCCGGGCCGGGACAGCGGCGATGGGCACATGGCTGTGCCTGGTCTGCGCGGCCGATTCAATCGCTGGGCGGCCGTGATGCTCGTGGCGCTGGCCGGTCTCTGGCCGCTTACCTTTTTCGATGTCTCACCGCCCGACCACAGTGGCCGGCAGCTGAGTGCAACCTATACAGAGCGCTGGTCATTGGTGGCGGATGTCATCAATCCGCTGGCGCAAGTTCCGTTGCCGGCGGGGGTCTACCTCGGCTCGATCATGGAAGCCATCTCGCACGGCCGGGAAGGGCACCACAGCTTCTTTAACGGTGAATACCGCTATTACGGGTGGTGGTATTACTTTCCGGTCCTCATGACTTACAAGGTACCGCTGGGGATTGGGGTGGTGCTCGCCCTGGGCCTGCTGTCGCTGGCCTGGCACCCGCCGCGATGGGATGAATGGCCTCTGGTCATCGGGCTGGCCGGCTGGGCCGCCTTCATCATCGGCTCCGGCATCTGCATCGGGTTTCGACACTTCCTGCCGGTATATATCTTCATGCTGATGCTGGCGGCCCGCACGGTGGCCGGATCGGTCCCGCGCTGGGCGACTATCCTCGCATGGACCGGCGTCGCGGCAGCCGCAGCGCATGCGCTGTCCTATCATCCAGACTATCATGCATACCTGAACTGGCCGCGGGCGACACCATTCAGAAATATCAGCTACAGCAATCTCGATTGGGGCCAGTCGCTCAAGCAGGTTCGCCGGTGGCTGGATGCGCATCAGCCGCAGCGCCCGGTCTATCTGGCCAACTTCCTGCCGCATGAGTACGACCTGGAAGGACGGGTCATCCCGCTGCCGCTGTTTGGCGCAGATCCGCTGCCCGATCATGGCCTGCTGATCCTCAGCCCGGCGCTGCTCAATCTCGACCTGCGCTACGTGCCACTGATGGAGGTGGAGCCCATTGCCATCATTGGCCACACGATGCGCGTCTACGACCTGGACCGGCTGCCACCGGATGTGTGGCCCGGTGGGGCGGATCGCGGCGGGGCGGATCAGCCCGCCAACTGACGGGGGACCATGGTGGATTCCCGGGGCGGATTGCCCTATCTTCTTGCTCCGCGCCGCGGGTTGTTGCCGCGGGCTTACATCGCACGCACGCAATCTTTCGCCATGCCCGATATCCGCCACGACTGGACGACCGATGAGATCCGCGCGATTCATGACACACCGCTGATGGAGCTGGTCCACCGGGCGGCGGTGCTCCATCGGCAGTATCACGATCCGGCCGAGGTGCAGGTCTGCCGGTTGATCTCCATCAAGACCGGGGCCTGCCCGGAGGACTGCGCCTACTGCGCGCAGTCGGCCCGCTACAAAACCCCGGTTGAAGCCCAGCCGCTCATGGACAATGCCGAGGTGATGGAACTGGCCCGACGTGCCAAGGAAGCCGGGGTCACACGCATCTGCATGGGGGCAGCCTGGCGCGAAGTGAAGGATGGCAAGCAGTTCGACCGCGTGCTGGAGATGGTCAAGGATGTGACCGGCCTGGGGCTGGAGGTTTGCTGCACGCTGGGGATGCTTGATGAAAGCCAGGCCCGCCGGCTCGAAGAGGCCGGGCTGTATGCCTACAACCACAACATCGACACCTCGAAAGAGCACTATGAGATGATCATCACGACGCGGACCTTCCAGGACCGCATCGACACGCTCAATGAGGTGCGCAAGACCAATGTTACCCTCTGCACCGGCGGGATCATCGGCCTGGGTGAGAGCATTGCCGACCGCGTCTCGATGCTGCATACGCTGGCGACCATGAACCCGCACCCTGAGAGCGTGCCGATCAACGTGCTGGCCCAGGTGGCCGGCACGCCGCTGGCCGACAATCCGGATGTCCCGTGGGATCAGCTCGTGCGCATGGTCGCCACGGCACGCGTTGTGATGCCGAGGACAATCGTGCGCCTCAGCGCCGGCCGGGCGAAGCTGAGCGAGGCCGAGCAGGCGATGTGCTTCATGGCCGGTGCCAACTCCATCTTCTCCAGCGAGCAGCGCATCATGCTGACCCGGGCCGCACCGTCGCCGGCCTACGATGAGGACAAGGCCTTGCTGCACAAGCTCGGCCTGCGCATCCGGCCGCCGTTTAAGGATGGGCACCCGGCGGGGCAGTGCGCAGCGGAGCCTGTACCGGCAGTGGAGGAGCAGCCGGCGTGCGCCAAGTGCTGAGGCGAGCGGGATGAGCGAGCGCGATGAGGCAGTTATCATCCGCGGCCTCGGGTTGATCACCCCGCTGGCGCAGGGCGTCAGCGCCAACTGGGAAGCGCTGCTGGCAGGGCAGTCCATCGGTTGCCAGGGGCGGATCGGTTTTCCTATCCCGTCCCAAGCCCCTGATCGCGTCACCGCACTGGCGCAAATCGCTGCCCAGGAAGCGCTACAGCAGGCGCAGTGGTCCTCGCGCGTGCAGCATGAGCACGCGGATCAGCGAATGGCCGTGATCATCGGCACCAGCAAGGGGCCGATCGATACCTGGCTGGAAGCCCATACCCGACACCTGACCGCCCCGCCTTCAACGTCCGATAATCCCGAAGGGCGTTCGCGTGCGACGCGGTCCAGTCCTTCCGCAAGCTTCAGCACATCGCCCACAGGCCATTCGCAGGCCAGTCTTGATGTGCCCGGCCTGCACCGCATCGGTGAAATGCTGGATCGCACGCTCAAACTGCCTGCCGGGCCGCGGCTGACTGTCTCGGCGGCCTGCGCAAGTGGTCTGGTGGCCCTGATTCGCGCGGTGATGATGCTGAAGGATGGCTCGGCCGACCGTGTTTTGGTCGTCGCCGCGGAATCATCGCTGCATCCCGTTTTCACGGCCAGTTTCAAGCGCCTGGGCGTGTTGGCGCCGGATGATGAGCCGATCCGGCCGCTGGATGAGTATCGCCGCGGATTTCGCATCAGCGAGGCGGCGGCGGCGATCTGCCTGGAAGCCGGCAGGCCGCGGACTGGCGATATCCTGATTGATCGGTACGCACTGGGCGGCGATGCCCATCATCTGACCGGCGTCGATCCGGCCGGCCGAACGCTGAACGCCTGCCTGAGCCGCGCAATCGGTAACCATCCGGTTGACCTGGTCCATGCCCACGCCACCGGCACGACTCTGAACGATCCGATCGAGCTGGCCGCGATTCAGCGATCGCTCAGCCCGTGGAAGGACAAGCGCCCAATCATCTATTCCCACAAGGCCGCACTTGGGCACAGCCTCGGTGCTGCGGGCCTGATCTCGGTTGTCCTGAACTGTCATATACATGTCCGCGATAGGGTGCCCGGCAACATCCACACCACAACGCCATTGGCTTGCGAACGCCTGAGACTGTCCGCCGAACCACTGGATCAGCGCATCACGCGCAGCGTATCCGTTGCCGCCGGCTTCGGCGGCGCCACCGCAGCCGTATCCCTGATTTCCGCCTGATTGCAGGATTTCCCGTCTGAATCCAGCTCCATGCGTCGGCCCCCGGTCACAACTTAACATAACACAGATTATGGGACGTGGGGGAGGTAAGCCCACCGGCGGGGGTGCCGCCTGCGATCTGTAACCCCTCCGGCTGCCAAAGCTTATGTGCTGCTGGCTGCCCGATTGCCCCGTCCGAGATGTCGCCGGCACAGATCACCCAGCTTGGCATCGGCATGGTCCCCAAGTTCACATTCATCGAGGCTCCGGCCGGCCCGCCGCCGCCTCCGTCCCGGCGGACGGTCGGCCCGGCCGGACCCTCGCTGGCGCTCTGGAAATGGGTCTGCGACGAAGTATGTGCCATAGACAAGCCCGGCGATCCTCCGGCCGACGCCAGATCTTGAGCCCTTGTGCTGCGCACGTGCGGGCTGGATTCGCCTGGCCACGGACCTTGACCGGCGACCGCGGCGCTCCGGCCTGCTCCGAGATCAACGCCGACGCCAGAGGCTCGCTCAGGCCCTTGGAATCCCCAGGACGGCCCGGATGCCTCTGGCATCGCCGTTGACGGCTCTACGCCCACGGCCTGCGCTCTGCTGGGCGGTTGTGCTGCTGTCGTTTGCCCTGCTCCCTGTCCGGACGCAGGGAGCAGGCCAAACTCTGTGCCTGGGGAGGCTCCGAGGAACAGCGGCCCGCCAAGGTATCGAGGCGGGTTCGCCTGATCGATCCACCACCACCCGGCGGCGTAGCCCAGGATGATCCATTCGCCTGTCGCCCCGTGCCTGGTCGCCGCTTGATGCCTCGCCCATCGGTAAGCGCTCCAGCCGGGGGCGAATTCCCGCTCCAGGACGGCCAATCGACCCTGACGGAGCATGAACACGACCACCCGCACCCGCTCGTAAACCATTTGCCCAAACTCGTTTACGCCGCACAGATTATCGGACGTAGGGGAGGTGTCGGCGGGGGATGTCGGGCTGGGACGCGGGCAGACGCGTTTAGCGGGCGGTGAGATGGATTGGCAAGTTCGGTCGGTGTGGTGTTCAGCGGCCAATGGAATGGGAAATGGCCAGTTCCTCCAGCCGGCGATCCATCGCCCGGCTGGCGATGACCGGATCGAAACGCTGGAGGATCTCTCGCTGCTCGGCCTCGTAATCGCTGGGATGTTCAACGTGATAGACGTCCTGCATCAGGCTTGCGAGCCGTTGTGCGGTGCCATCGTACAGGCAGTGCGGATGCAGCTTGTCGGGAAGCAGTTCGGGGTAGACACCGGTTTGCGGCCAGACCGGAAAACAGCCGGCCGCCAGGCCGCGGATGGCATATTGATCGCACGGTGCGCCGATTTTCGTGCTGATCATGACACCACACTCGTGCATGGCCAGCGCCTGGGCCATCTCGTCTTTCTCGCTAACGGTTCGCCGCGGCAGGTCAGGCGACAGTTCCTCCACCGGGCCGACAGTCACAAACTGCCAGCGCTCCGCACGCCGCTGCAGGATATTGAACGCAGCATTGATCAGCTTCACATCCGCATCGCGCGTATCAACGAACACCAGGCGCTTGGTGCGGCGAATGTCCTGCCCGGCGGCCGCCGCGGCAGTGCTGTGCCAGTCGATGGGCGGCGGCATCAGCTCAGCCTTGCTGGTCAGTTCCGGCATGGGGTTGCGGCTGGACAACTCCGGGTGCCGGGCCACCATTGCCGATGCCCGCGTGAGGAAGTCGCGCAGGTGATACAGTGAGTTGAACCAGATTTCAGTGGCAGCCTGCGCTGTGTTGAGGTTGACCAGGTGCAGCGCCTGGTCCTCGCGGTTCTGCACCGGCGGGAGCTGGTTGGCGTGGAAATAGACCACGGACGGCTTGCGCGCCAACTGCGGCATGAACCGGAAAAAATCGGACAGGTTCAGTGCCTCGCTGGTGAACAGCACATCCACCTGCCCAACCCAGTGGCGCGTCAACTGCTCACTGAACCAGGTAGCCGCCGCCGTGAGCCGCCGCTCGATCCGCCGCGGCGGCAGCTTAAGCACCGTCCAGCGGTGGCGGCTGCAGCGGATGAGCGTCTCCAGCATCAACTGGCGTACGCCGCCGTAAAACGGCTCCAGGGCGAGGATGTCCAGTTGCGTAGACATGCGGTTCAGGTACCGGTTGATCAGTGCAAACCCTGCCGTCCGCTGATTACTGGCAACACCCTATTCTACACTTCAACCGCGCAGTCGTTCATCCAGGTAGCGCTGCACCTGATCGATGGCGATCCGCTCCTGGGTGGCGGTGTCGCGGTTGCGGACGGTGACGGTCTGGTCCGTGAGGGTGTCGCCGTCAACGGTCACGCAGAAGGGAGTGCCGATTTCATCCATGCGGGCGTAGCGCTTGCCGATGGACTGCTTGGCATCGTACTCGCAGATGTACTTGTGCCGCAGATCGAGGTACAGCTTCTCCGCGATTTCGGGCATCCCGTCTTTGTTAACGAGCGGGAAGATGCCCACCTTCACCGGCGCCAGGCTCGGCTTGAAGGCCAGGTACTCCGGGCTGGGCCGCGATTCATCTCGCTTATATGCCTCACACAGCACCACCAGCACGCCGCGGGTCAGGCCGCTCGACGGCTCGATCACGTTGGGGACATAGCGGCTTTTCGCCTTGATCTCCTCCGCGCTGGCCCCCTGCTCCTTGAGCTTCAACTGGAGATCCTGGTCGAAGTAATCGAGGCGCTGGCCCGAGTGTTTGGCGTGCTGGCTCAGGTCATAGTCGCCGCGGTGGGCAATCCCTTCCAGTTCGCCAAAGTCCGGCGCGGTGAACGGATACTTGTATTCGATGTCCACCGTGGCATTGGAGTAGAACGCCAGCTCATCGGCATCGTGGTCGCGGAACTGCAGGTTCCCGGGCGCGATGCCCAGCGACTGCCACCAGCGCATGCGCTCGGAGCGCCAGAAGTCGT
Source organism: uncultured Tepidisphaeraceae bacterium (assembly GCA_964398315.1). Classification (GTDB taxonomy): domain Bacteria; phylum Planctomycetota; class Phycisphaerae; order Tepidisphaerales; family Tepidisphaeraceae; genus JADLCB01. The sequence continues at coordinate 83,988 of CAYNMV010000009.1, forward strand.
ACCACATCAGCGCTTCATCGGGGGCGCAGAAGAACTCCAGCTCCATCTGCTCAAACTCGCGGCTGCGGAAGATAAAGTTGCGCGGCGTGACCTCGTTTCGGAAGCTCTTGCCCACCTGCGCGATGCCGAACGGCACTTTAACCCGCATCGTATCAACGACATTCCTGAACTGGAGGAAGATGCCCTGGGCCGTCTCGGGGCGCAGATAGGTCTTGTTTTCCTCATCGCGGATCGGGCCCGGATAGGTGTCGAGCATCAGACTGAACGCGCGCGGCTCGGTGAGCGTGCCGGGCGTTCGGGTATCGGGGCCGACGATCTTCGCATAGGCCTCCAGCGGCAGGGAGGTCAGCACCACCTCGTCATAGTCGGCCGGGTTGCGGCGGGCATCCCGCTTGATCTTCTTCTCGGCCGTCTCCCGGTCCTCTACGTAGGCGTAGCTGTTGCCCTGGCCGTCGCGCGGCACGAGCACCTTGACGTGATCAGCACGGTACCGCCCTTTCGTCTCCCGATCATCCACCATCGGATCGTTGAATGAATCCACATGGCCGGAGGCGTGCCAGACTTTGGGGTGCTGGATGATGGCCGTATCGACGCCGACGATGTCGACCGGCTTGCCATCGGGGCCGATGGGCGGACATTCCACCATGTTGCGCCACCAGTCATCGCGGATGTTGTTCTTGAGCAGCACGCCCAGCGGGCCATAGTCCCAGAAACCGCGGATCCCGCCGTACAGTTCCGAGGCCTGGAAGATAAACCCCCGGCGCTTGCAGAGGGCGACGATCGCATCCATGACGTTGGTGGCAGTTGACTCGGACATCCTTCACTCCGTGATGGTGCGTGTGCTTAAGTCACGCGTGTGCTGAATCGCAAGTGGTCGGGGCAGCGGCGATGCTGCCGGTTCTACTCCGCGGGCCGCCCGCCGGAAAGAATCGGCCCGCCAAAAAGAATCGGCACCCGGCGCGAGGCAATCGCACTGGACGGGAGTCTGTCCCGCCGGGGTGCGAATGCCTAATGCCGAGTGCCGGTTGCTGTACAACAAATGGCGATCGGAGCCGGGTTGTCGGCGGGCCTTAGGCCTGGCCCGCCTGCGTACCGGCGCCAGCCTTGGCCTTGGCGGCGTTGAGACGCTTGGCCAGGCGGCTGCGATGACGGGCGGCGGCGTTCTTGTGGATCGTGCCGCGATCGGCCACCCGGTCAAGGCGGCTGGCGGCGATCTTCAACTTTTCCTGGGCCTCGTCCAAATTGCCGGCCGTGATCGAGGCGTTGAACGACTTCACCGCCTCCTTGATCTGCTGCTTGCGGGCACGGTTGCGCGCATTGCGCTTGGCGGTCTGGCGAATCCTCTTCTTGGCGGATAGCGAATGGGCCACGGGTCTGTCGTCTCCAATTCAATACAAGAACGCTGCCCACTCGGACAGCGCGGCCGGGCATTTTACCGGAGCGGCGGCCATTGTCCAGCCACTCCGGCCCGATCCGGCAAAAAACCGGAAATCGGCATCGTTTTGCCGCCTCAGACCGGCTTGCAGAGCTTGATCAGGTCATCCACGTGGGCGGTGGCCAGGCATTCGACCGTGTCGGCCGCCCCGTAGTAGATTTTTACTTCGCCGCTGTCTTCCAGAATCATGCCGCCGGGAAACAGGACATCGTTGCGGAAGCCATCGGTCTCGGGCTGCGTTTCCGGGGCGATCAGCGGCTCATCCATCCGGCCGATGACCTTCCATGGCCGCTCCAGGTCCAACAGCGCCAGCCCGATCCAGTAGCGCTTGCGCCAGGCCTTCTCCCAGCCGCGCTTGCCCCAGCTTTCGTAGCGATCCACCAGATGGATCGCCGCCAGCCAGCCCTTGGGGGTCTTGATCGGCGGCGCGCCGGGGCCGATCTTGTCGTTGGCGTACTTGAACTGCTCGACCGCCGCCACCAGGTGACTGTTGCCCCAGTAGCGCAGGTCGGGCGAATCGCTGAACCACATGTCGAAGCGGTCCCGGCCGCGCGAATAGACCGGCATCGGCCGCTCCAGGCGGGCGAACCGGCCGCCAATACGCTCGGGGAACAGGACCATATTGCGGTTGTCCGGCACGCTCAGCGAGAGCACCTCAAACTTCTGAAAATCATCCGTCACCGCCACCCCGCCACGCAGGCCGTGGTGGGTGTCACAGGCGAAACAAACATACGCCCTGCCGTCGATCACACTGAGCCGCGGATCGTAAACGCGGATGATGTCACCATCGGTGGCATCGATCAGGCCGGGATCGGTCTGGTCCCAGACCGGCCTGGGCTCAACCTCCCAGTCGATCCCATCCTTGCTGAACGCCAGTCCCAGGTTGGTGCCGTCGAACCGGGTGTCGCCCCAGCGGCCGTAGTCGTTGCGAAAGAGCATGACATAGCGCCCCTGATACTTGCACACCCCGGCGTTAAAGATCAGGGTCGCTGGATACGGCACCTGCTCATGGGTGAGCACCGGCCGCTCGTGGCGGCGGATGACGGGGCTGGAGGTCAGGACGGGGGGTGTTTCAGTGTTGCTCATGTCGAGGGTCCGTTCGGTTGCCGCGCGGCCGAATCGATGCCGGGCTGGCGGCGGCGTGCCCATGCGCGCTGCGCCAGCAGGAGGATAATCGCGATGCAGCCCCCCTTCCACACCAGCAGCCACCATGGCCGCCACCAGGCGCCCGTCGAGGTCTCGATATAGTCCGACACACCGAATGCGATGAGCGTCACGGCGGCGATGAGCCGCTCCGCCCGCGGCCACCGCACCTTCATCGCTGGCAGCAGGCAGAGGATGCCCAGCACGACCCAAAGGCCGCACTCGACATAATTGGCATAGCGATACACATCCGCGAACATCTTGCCGGTGTTATAGCTGCTGGCGCACCGGGATGACAGTTGCGCACGCTCCAGTTGCCCACGCTCCGGCCATCAGATGGCGCGGCCCACGGTGATTACAGGGTTTGGGGCACGTTCTAACCGTAAAGGCGTCGCGGCAGGCGGCGGCGGGCGGTAGAATGGCCAGCGAGGCCCGTCCATGACACTCGATTTCCTGCTGGCGTGGTGGAATCTCATCTTCATCGTCCCCTTCGCGCTGGGCCTGCTGTACATGGGGCTGTACATCGCCACCGGGGTGACATTTGGCGATGGGGATGCCGATCTCGATACCGACGCCGATCTTGATGCCGACGCTGACGTCGATGCCGACGCTGA
>CAYNMV010000009.1:87279-100769 GCA_964398315.1 uncultured Tepidisphaeraceae bacterium
GATGCCGACGCTGACGTCGATGCCGACGCTGATGTTGATGCCGATGCGGAGATGGACGCGGCCGACGGAGTCGCTGATGGGGCCGGCGACGTTCATGGAGCGGACCACGATGCAGATCACGCTATCCATGATGGCCAGGCGCACTCATCCCGCGCACTGGCTCCATCCGGCCTGGCGATGGTGATGTCGCTGCTGGGTGTGGGCAAGGTGCCGTTCAGCATGGTGCTGATGCTGCTGGTACTGAGCTGGGGGCTGATCGGGGTGATCGTCAATCGCCTGCTGTGGCCGATCATGCCGGTTGAGTGGCTGCTGCCGCTGGTGGCCGTGCCGGTGGCGGCGGTGGGATCGGCCCTGCTGACCAGCGCTGCAGCGCGCGGCATGGCCCGCATCATGCCGCTGGATGAGTCCACCGCCGTGTCGAGGCGGGAGATGGTTGGCCGGCTGGGTGAGGCGCTGTACGACATCAACGAGACCTTCGGCATGATGATCGTGAAGGACGATCGCGGCGAGCGTTACCAACTCCCCTGCCGTACCGGACCGGGTGCGCCGGTCATCGGCAAGGGCCAGCCGGTGTTGCTGGTCCACTATGATCAGGAAAAAGAGCAGTTCATCGTACGCCCCTATGAACTGGATGCGCCCGGGGGGCAGACCGATGCACCCGAGGTGATGCCGCAGCCGAGTGTCGCCCAGGACCGGCGGGCGCTGGGGCAATCCGAGCAGTAGCGCTTCAGCGCGCAGCCGCGGCCGGCGGGAAAACCGCGATGCCCGCCCTGCCCATGTCTGATCAGACCCGGTAGATAGGTTCGCCAGGCGCCCATTCCCCATGCATCGCGGCGGCTGATTCCCCCCCTTCGGGTCGACAATTCGCAGGCCACACCACACAATCGCGGCGTGGCAAGGCGGGTGTACGTGGATCAAGTGAGGCCGGGACGCACAGCGCTGGACCCGGCGCAGGCGCATCATGTGCGCGATGTGCTGCGCCTGGATGCGGGGGCAGCGCTGGAGGTGTTCGATCGCAGCGGGCGCGTAGGCCAGGGCGTGCTGGAGCGCGTTGCGGCGGATGCGGTGGAGGTGCGGGTGGAGCAGGTGATGGAGGCGGGGGCTGGCCGGGTGCATTTGACCCTTGCCGCAGCCGTGCCCAAGGGTTCGCGGGCGGACTGGATGATTGAAAAGCTCTCGGAACTGGGGGTGGATCGCTTCGTGCCGCTGGCGGCGAAGCGCAGCGTGGTCTTGCCGGAAGGGAAGAACAAGCTGGAGCGCTGGCGGCGGCTGGCGCTGGAGTCTGCCAAACAGAGCCGGCGCAGCGGGGTGATGGAGATTGATGCGGTTGTGCCGCTCGAGAGCGCGATCCAGCGCTGCGGCACGGAGGGTGCGCTGGGGTATGTGGCGACAACGGAGCTGCCCGGCACGCCGCTTGGGGCGCTGGTTTGCGGTTCGGCAGGCCGGGCCGAATCGACATCGCCGCTGTGGGTCTTCATCGGTCCTGAGGGGGGCTGGGATGCGGGTGAACTGGCCGCGATGCAGCAGGCACGCTTGACCCCGATCACCCTCGGGGAGACGATTCTCCGCATCGAGACTGCCGCCCTCGCCGCGGCCGCGGTCATCGCCGTCCTGCGATATTCTTTCAATCAGAATCAATCAACGTGAGTTACTCCCCCTACCAGCAACCCGGATACTACCCCCCGGCCGATCCCGCCGAAGAACTGCTGCGCCCCGCCCGGCGGGCGAGCGTGCTGATGTTTGTTATCACGGGCCTGATGCTTTTGTGCGGCATCTGTGTCGGTGCCATGGCCTCGGTTCCATGGGATCGGATTGACCTGCCGGCCGAGACACGAGCGGAACTGGCGCGGATGGAGCAGGAGGTGCAGGTCCCGCTGGCGACGGTGTTTGCCGTTCTGGCCGGGATACTGATCGTGCCGTCCGTCCTGCTGGGCATTCTCGCGTTCTTCGTGCGCAAGGGCGGCAGTGGCGTCATCATTACGTCCATCATCGTGACGGGGCTGCTCCTCCTGCTGGCAGGTCTCAACCTCATCACCAGCCTTCAGGGCGGCGTGCTGGCGACGGTGCCGCAGCTTGTTTTTCTGGCGCTGCTGGTGCTGCTGTTCGTGTGGCTGATCCAGGCACTGAAAAATGCCGGCCAGATTCGTGACCTGCGTCTCGGCCAGCAGTTCCAGCAGTGGCAGGCGATGCAGAACCAGCAGCAATATGGCGGTTATTACGGCCAGTACCCCGGCCAGGCTCCACCGCCTCCGCCTCCTCCCCCGCCCGGCCAGGGTGGCGGGTGGGTACCGCCCCCGGATCCGTAACCTCATTCATCGCGATACCCGCAAAAGACAGATGGCACGGATGAGAGTTTGCCTCTCCATCCGTGCCATCCGTTTCTAACTTGGATTCAAGCTGCGGGCCGCCCGTTACTTGGCGCGGTTGAAGCGCTCCTCGGCCACGTTCCAGTTGACCACGTTCCAGAACGCATCGAGGTAATCAGGCCGGCGGTTCTGGTACTTCAGGTAATAGGCGTGTTCCCACACATCACAGCCGATGACCGGGAAGGCGCCGAACATGATGGGCGAATCCTGGTTGGCGGTGCTCATCACTTCGAGCTTGTCCCCCTTCTTCACCAGCCACGCCCAACCCGAGCCGAAGCGGGTGGTGCCGGCGGTCTTGAAGGCTTCCTTGAACTTGTCGAACGAGCCGAAGGTGGCATCGATCGCCTTGGCGAGGTTGCCCACCGGCTGGGCGGCGCGATTGGCGGGGTTGAGGATCTCCCACCAGAGGTTGTGGTTGTGGACGCCGCCGCCATTGTTGCGCACGGCCGTGCGGATATCTTCCGGCACGCCGGCACACTCATTGGCGAGAAGCTCGTGCAGCGGCTTGCCATCCAGCTCGGGGTGCTTGGCGATGGCATTGTTCAGGTTGGTGACATAGGCCTGATGGTGCTTGCCGTGATGGATTTCCTGGGTCTGGCGGTCCATGTGCGGTTCGAGTGCATCGGGCGCAAAGGGGAGCGGGGGCAGTTGCCAGGGCATGGTCGTCTCCTTCCGTTAGACGAAATAAAATCGGATTCCCTATGTGTGATAGCAAGGTTAGGCAGAAGCTGCGCGAAGGTCAACGAACGAACGCGACAGTTCGCCGCAGTCAATGCGCATGAGCGATACATGATGAGCAAGAGCAGGCAACGCCGGCTCGTCTCGCGCATCCGCTATCGCTCATCAGATGTAATACATTTCCTGCTGGGTGTTTGTGGCGCGGTCCACGTGATCAAGCAGTTCTTCGAGGGTCATGTTGTCCAGCACCTCATCGGTGGCCTCGGTGAGGCGCTGGTTGATGAGGCGCACCGCGACCTTGCCGGGGGAGGCCTCGGGGGTGAGGGTTGGCTCTTTCTGGGTGAGGCGGCCTTCGAGCCGGCGGATAATGTCGCCGACGAGTATGTCGCGGGGTGCGCGGCTCAGGCGATACCCCCCACCGCTGCCGACCTTCGATTCCAGGAACCCCCCCCGCCGCAGGGCCAGCAGGATCGATTCAAGAAACTTGTTGGGCAGGTCTTCCTGCTTGGACAGGTCGCGCGACTGCACGAAGTTCTGTGGCCACAGCCGGGCCAACTGCACCACCGCCCGCAGTCCATATTCGGTTCGCTTGGATAGCTTCACGTCATGGGCCTCCATTGATATCCTATCAAATTAATATGGAATTGTCGAAAAAAGTGGATGGAGGAAAAATTTGCGCCTAACGAACTAACCGCGCGAGGGGTCGTATTAATAGCTGCGTTCGCTCATTTCCGCCTGCGCGGGAACAAATCATCCCTGGGACCTGTTACATCTCTGTCCCTGGAGCGTAACCCCTAACACCGCAAGCCTGTATGATCCGCCTGTATCACATTGCTGCCCTGCTGGTATTGCTGTTTACTGCCACGGTCGCCCAAGCCCAGCCGGCGACGCATGCCACGCTTTCGGCGACGTTGAACCGTACTGGGGTCATGCCAGGCCAGGAGGCGGTGATCGCCATCGTGGTGGACGTGGCGCCCGGCTATCACGCCCAGTCGAACACCCCGACCGAGAAAAACTACATCCCCTTTCTGATCACGCCCGGCGAATCGGAGCACGCAACGTTTGGCGCGGTGCAATACCCGGTTGGACAGGAAAAGACCTATCCGATGCTGGGCCGGCTGAATGTCTACGATGGGCGGGTTGTGGCGTATGTGCCGGTGACCATCGCCGCCGATGCCCCGCCAGGCGAGTTGAAGCTGACCGGTCGGGTGCGTTACCAGATCTGCGATGACACCACGTGTTTCCTGCCGCAAACAAGGCCGTTTGAGGTGGTGACAATCATCACCACCGATCCATCCCAGGCGCAGGTGCAGGATGAAGCCCTGTTTGCCGGGTATGTGCCCAGTACGGGCGACGTGCCGCCGGCACAGGCGATGACAGCCGACACGGGCACGGTTACGCCGGTGTCCATCGGCGGGGACTGGACGGTGGGCGCTGCGCTGGCGGCAGCGCTGCTGGCGGGACTGCTGTTCAATGTCATGCCCTGTGTGCTGCCGGTGGTGCCGCTGAAGGCGATCGGGTTTTACGAGGTCTCGCAGCACAACCGCACGCGCAGCCTTCTCTACGGGCTGACCTTCAGCGCGGGGCTGGTGGCCAGCTTTGCCGTGCTGGGGCTGTTTGTCGTGGTGCTCAAGACGCTCAATTGGGGTGAGCTGTTCACCATTGCCTGGTTCCGGCTGATGATTATCGGGATTTTGCTGGCGATGGCGATTGGCACCTTCGGGCTGTTCACCGTCAACCTGCCTGCGAGTGTCTATCGCTTCTCGCCGCGGCATGACACCTACCTGGGCAACTTCCTGTTCGGCATCCTGACCGCCCTGCTCTCGACCCCCTGCACGTTTGGCCTGTTCGTCGGACTGCTGGCATGGGCGGCTACCCAGCCGGCGACCATCGGCGTTGGCGTGGTCATTACGGTCGGCATCGGAATGGCCTCACCCTACTTCATCCTCAGCGCGTTCCCGGAGCTGGCCCGGCGCTTCCCCCGCACCGGCCCCTGGGCCGAGCTGGTTAAGCAGCTCATGGCGTTCCTGCTGCTTGCCACCGCGGTTTTCTTCGCCAAGCCGTTTATCGAGGTGATGATCAGCAGCGATGCGTTCTGGTGGTTGCTGTTTGGCGTGGTGTCGGTCGCCGCACTGTTCCTGGTGGCACGGACCATCGGTTTTACGCAGTCACGGCTGGGACGGGCGGTGGCGGTGATGATCGCCCTGCTGATGGTTGGCCCGGCGTTCGTCGGGGCGCGCATGCTGACGTACCATCCCTACGACTGGCAGCCCTATACCCCCGAGGCGCTGGCCGAGGCGCGGGCGACGGGCAAGCTGGTTTTCGTCGAGTTCACCGCCGACTGGTGCGGCAACTGCCATTGGCTGGAGGCGACCGTCATCAACGATCGCAGCATCGTCAGCCTGCTCAACGACCATGGCACGATCATGCTCAAGGCGGATGTGACGGCCGAGGATGCACCCGGCCTGGCGCTGCTTGGCCAGCTCAGTGCTGTGGGTGGTATCCCACTGACCGCCCTGTACCCTCCCGGCCAGGAACAGCCGCTTCTGCTGACCGGCATCTATTCGAAACAGGAACTGCGCGATGGGGTCCATGAGGCGATCTCTGCCGCCGCCGCCCGGTAAAAGGCGATCACGGCCCGGCATGGGGGGCCTATCCCCGGGGCGGGCAAAAGGGCAGCGCGCAGGTGCTGCTCAGTGGCCGCCCTGGCGTCCCGTCTTTTGACACGCGCTGGCCGTAAATTTACACTTGCCCGCTTTTCCGCCCCGGAGGCATGCGCAGTCCCATGATCGAGAGTGAAGCAATCAACAAGGCCCATGCACTGGTGGAAGCGCTGTCGTATATTCAGCGCTTCCACAACAAGGTGGTCGTCGTCAAGGTCGGCGGGTCGATCATGGACGATGAGCAGGCGCTGAGCACCATCCTGACCGACATCGTTTTCATGAACTATGTCGGCATGCAGCCCGTGCTGGTGCATGGCGGCGGCAAGGCTATCAACGAGGCGATGGACAAGGCCGGCCTCCAGCCGCAGTGGATCCAGGGCCGCCGCTACACCGATGACCGCACGCTCGCCATCGCTGAGCACGTGCTGTGCAACCAGATCAACCGCTTCATCGTCAACTTCATCCAGAGCCAGGGATGCGATGCGATGGGGCTGCACTCGCTGAGCAGCGTGGTGCTGTTCGCGGAAAAGACCTACCTGGCCGGCGCTGATGGCCGGCGGATCGACCTGGGGCAGGTTGGCGATGTGAAAAGCGTCAACGCACGGCTGCTGCAACTGCTGGTGCAGGCCGACTCGATCCCGGTGATCGCCACCATCGCCCGCGACCAGGCCGGCGGGAAGCTGAACGTAAACGCCGACACCGCCGCCGGCGCTGTTGCCGCTGCCATGAAGGCCGAAAAGCTGGTCGTGGTCAGCGATACCCACGGCATCCGCAGCAACAAGGACGATCCCAACAGCCGTGTGAGCCACCTCACCATCAAGCAGATCGACGAGATGGTGCGCAGCGGCGTGATCTCTGCCGGCATGCTCCCAAAGGTTGAGGCGTGCCGCACTGCCCTTGAAGGCGGTGTCAACAAGGCCCATATCATCGACGGCCGCATCCCGCACGCCCTGCTGCTGGAAATCTACACCGAGACGGGCATCGGGACGGAAATCGTGCTGTAGGTGCTGCCCAGGGACAGGAGGAGCCATGAACCGCTGCCTCGTCTTTGCGATCTCGCTGCTGATACTCCCGCTGCCGGCCCCCTGGCATGCCGCGGCTGACCCAGTGCCGGCCACCGCCCCTTCGGATGCGCAGGCTGCGCATCATGTGCTGAAGCGGGACGAGTTCGCCATTGCACTGCCGGCTGGCTGGCAACCCGCCGAAGGAATGGGCGGGCCGGTCATGAAGCTGTACTGCGCTGGGGGTGGCAACGGTGTGCCGCTGGTTGATGAGCATGGCTCACCGCTTCAGATCGGGCTCACCGTCAAGTACCTGCCGGGTGCGCGGGGAACGCTTGAGGAAGGCGCCAGGCAACTGATCGCCGCCGCCCAGCATGATTCGCGCCTCGAGCTGATCGGGGAGCCAAAGACTGAGAAGGTCACCCTGTCCGACGGCGGGGAAGCGCTGCTGCTGACGACCGAATTTGTCAAGGATGGGCGCCGCCGCAGCCTCCAGCGCAAGCTCCTGGTGAAAGACGCCGACGACAAGGCGTGGATCATCAGCACATTCATCGTTGGATCAAAGCAGAGCCAGTTACCCCAGGCGGATAGCCCGCTGGCAAAGTGGCTTCAGTCGTTCGGCAACTCATTTGTGTTCGACGCCGAGAAGCTGGATGAGTCAAAGCTGCCCGGCCCTTACAACCCGCAGCCCATGAAGAACAAAGACCAGGAGCAGTCGTGATGAAGGATTTTATTGCCATTGCTGACCGCTCCCCCGATCAGCTCCGCCACCTGCTTGATGTGTCCAGGCAGCTCAAGCAGCAGTACAGGCAGGCTGGGCGCAATGACCCGCTGCTGGCGGGCAAGACGCTGGCGATGGTGTTTGAAAAGCCATCGCTGCGGACGCGTGTGTCGTTTGCAGTGGCGATGACGCACCTGGGCGGTACCTCGCTGTACCTGCGGCAGGAAGAGGTCGGCCTCGACACGCGCGAACCGACCAGGGATGTGGCCCGCGTGCTGTCAGGCATGTGCGATGGGATCATGGCCCGCACCTTCGAGCACCAGAAGGTGGTTGACCTGGCGAAGTACGCCAACGTACCGGTCATCAACGGCCTGACCGACTACTCCCACCCCTGCCAGGCCATGGCCGACATGCTCACGATCGAGGAGCATTTCGGCAGCCTGACCGGCAAGACGCTGGCATTTGTCGGCGATGGCAACAACGTCGCCCGCTCGCTGGCGGCGGCGTGCGGGAAGCTGGGGCTGCGCTTCATCCTGGCCACACCACCCAACTATGCCCTGCCGGCAGAGGATGTGGACCGGATCATGTCGCAGCTTCCCAACATGGATTTCATCACCACCCACGATCCCCTCGATGCGGTGCGCGAAGCGGATGTAATCTACACCGACACCTGGGTCAGCATGGGCCAGGAAGCCGAGAAGCAGCAGCGTATCCGTGATTTTGCAGGCTTTGCGGTGGATGACAGGCTGCTGGCGGCAGCGCCGAAGCATGCGGTTGTGCTCCATTGCCTGCCGGCCTACCGCGGCCTGGAAATTGCCGATGAGGTGATGGAAGGCAGACAGTCGCTCATCTTCCCCCAGGCCGAAAACCGCCTGCACTTCCAGAAAGGCCTGCTGGCCGTCCTGATGGGCGGCGCCTGATGCGCTGATTGGATGTCAGCCTGCCCCTGAAGACGCACCCGGCTTGCCGGTCGGTGCATGCGGTCCACCCTTGTGCACCGGCACGACTGCACAGTCTCCAGATCGCATCACAGGTCTATGCACACATGTGGCATGGGTCGGCAAGTGCGTACTGAGGACGCCCTCAGCACGCACCTGCAAACCCGTGCCACGAAATGCGATGTGCCTGCACGTACAACCGCTCTAACAGCCATGGCTGGCCCAGATCTGCCCGCGGCCAGCGCGCATATGCGAAAGACCTGGCCCAGGCACGCTGGATGTGGATCGCTCAGAACGGATCGGGCAGGTTGCCCATGCCGATGGTTGTGGTGCCGTTCATGGTCCACAGCAGGTTTGCGCCGGTGGCCAGGTTGCGCCAGAGCAGGTCGGCCGTGCCATCACTGTTGGTATCGCCCACACCGCTGAGGAACCAGTTGAGATTGGCCACTGGAGCCAGGTTGGCGGTGCCGAGAATGGCGGTGCCGTTCATGCGCCAGATCAGGTTCGCGCCGGTGCGGTTGTTGCGCCAGACCAGGTCGCTCTTGCCATCACCGTTCATGTCGCCAACGCCGGCCAGCATCCAGTCGGCATGGCGGACGGTCGGGAGCACAACACTGGTGGCTCCGCCACGTCCATTCATCAGCCACACCAGCGTGCCCATCGTCTTGGGGTTGTACCAGACGATATCCGTATGGTTGTCGTTGTTGAAATGGCCGGTCCCAACCACGCGCCAGTCAAGGTAGCGCACCGTGGCGAAACTGCTGTTGAACAGGCCAATCGTGACCCCCTTCATCTCCCAGATGGCGAGGGTGCCGGTGATGCTGTTGCGCCACAGGATGTCATCATGGCCATCGCCATTGAAATCTCCGCCGCCAACCAGTTCCCACGCCAGATTGGGTGTGTCGATCAGGCTGACGGTGGAGAGGCGGGTCGAGCCATTCATCAGCCAGATTTCGTTGCGGCCGGTGGCGTAGTCGCGCCAGAGAATGTCGATGTTGCCATCCTTGTTGTAGTCGCCGCCCGGCTTCATCACGCGCGTCGAGTACGGCACCTGCACCTGGAAGGTGCCGATCTGGGCCGATGGCATGAAGTTGTTGTTCGTATCCGATACCTGGTTGGGCCGGACGATCACCGAATAGATGCCGTTGTCGTCCAGATCCCAGTGCCCGCCGGGGGCGGCGATGCGGTAAACGGCCGTACGTGGCCGGCCATCGGTGGCGGCGTTGACCGAGATGAACTCGGCCGTCTGGCTGAAACCGCCCGGGCCGGTGACAAGGATGTCATTGCTGTCGAGCGTGCTGACATCGATGGCGGTGTTGTCATCGAAAGTGACGGCAAAGATATGGGTGGGACCGCCGCCGGTGGTGATGTTATTCGAGGTCAGCCGGGCGGTAGGCGGCTTGTCATCCGTCGCCAGTTCCGGCCGGAAGTCGCGCTTCACATTCTGGTCATTGATGACGACATTGCTGTAGATCACCGTGCCCCCCAGGCCGCTGCCGGTAGCACGGACCTGGTAGGTGCCCGGGGGCAGCGCCAGCGCATAGCCGCCGGACTCCCAGGTCTGTGTGGTGAAGACCGCGCCATCGCCGGCCCGGGTGGCGGTAACGGTAATGCCGCCCAGTCCCTCACCCACGCTGTAGAAATCGTCATCGATGATGTGGTCGGTGTAGGCCACGCCTGTCAGAAAGACATTGTTGCCGCTGTAGCCGAAATCGGTGGTGAGCATGACGGCGTTATATGTCACCTGACTGGTTGGCCCGGTGACGGTAAATCCGCCGCTGACGACGCCGACCCCCACCTCGCGCCAGTCATCGTCCAGGATGTTGATGCGGTGGCCCCGGCCCACGATCCCCTCATCCACAAACAGATCCTGATGCAGTTGCGGCACGGTGGTGCTGGGCTCGGGCGGGGCGCCGGTGGTGCCGCTCCAGGCGATGTTCTCCCCCCAGCCGAAGGGGGCGATGAATTCATAGCCAGCGCTGAGCATCCGGTCGCCGGGCGTGATCGGATCTCCGCCGCCGGGCGCTGGCTGGTCGTGGGCGAACATGTCGGTCAGGATCATCCACTGGCTGTGCTTGCGGGCGGCATCGGTGATGTACGGATTGGGCGCCAGCGGCTGCTTGGGAGTGCTGGTGATGGTGCCGGGCGCCAGCCCCTCGTTGAGCGCAACATTAAAGCGCTGGGCCTCGGCCAGTGGATTGGCGCGGGCGCGGTTGATCAGCTCGACAACGTACTGCTCCACCGCCGTCGGCTGCACCGCCGCCAGCAGTCGACGTGATTCCAGTGACTCCACAACCGCAACCATTCCTTTACGCATGTTTGCTGTCCTCATGGGGTAGCCATTTTCTGATACCGGAGCCGCCCGCCTACCAAAGCAGACACGGCGGGGAAGGCGCCGTTAGGGAAAAAGCAAAGGAGCATCTGATGCGCAGCCAGTGAGACAGAAACCAGGCCGGTGGAGAACAGTCGGCATTTCTCACGCATCACGTATCGCTCCATCGGCCTCGCCTTGTCATCCGTCCGATATCCCGATACCTTCATTCGCTTCATGCGACGGGTTGTCATCACTGGAATCGGAGTCGTTTCGCCTCTGGGCATCGGCACAAAGGCCTTCTGGGAGAACCTGCTGGCCGGCGCGGTGGGCGTGCACAAGATCAGCGCGTTTGATCCCGGCGGCTTCCCCTGCCGGATTGGCGGGGAAGTGCCTGCCTACAAGATCGGCGACTACGTCCCCAAAAGCTACAGAAAAGCCACCAAGGTCATGGCGCGCGACATCGAACTGGCCGTGATCGCCGCCGATGATGCGTTTCGTGATGCGGGGATCGAGTCCAAGGCCTACTCCGATGCCTCCACCCTCGACGGCACCCGCTTCGGCTGCAACATCGGCGCGGGACTGATCAGCGCTGAGCTGAATGAGCTGACCGCAGCCATGGCCACCGCCCGCGATGGCAATCGGCTGGACCTCAAGCAGTGGGGCGCGCACGGCATGACGCAGCTCACACCCCTGTGGCTGCTGAAATATCTGCCCAACATGCTCGCCTGCCATGTGACCATCATCCATCAGTTGAAAGGCCCGAGCAACACGATCACCTGTGCCGATGCCTCCAGCCACCTGGCGATTGGTGAAGCGTTCCGCACCATCCAGCGCGGCGATGCCGACCTGGCGATCTGCGGCGGAGCCGAGAGCCGCATGAATCCGATGGGCTTCATGCGGTACAACCTGCTCAATCGCCTTACCACCACGCAGAACGATACCCCCGAGCAGGCCCTGCGGCCATTTGATGCAGAGGCATCCGGCAGCCTGCTTGGCGAAGGCGGCGGGCTGTTTATCCTCGAGGAATACGAACATGCCAGGGCCCGCGGTGCGAAGATCCATGCCGAGCTGGTGGGCTTCGGCGCTTCGCAGGATACGTACAGTGTGACCGAACCCGACCCCAGCGGCAACAGCTACGCCCGCGCGGTGCAGAAGGCCCTGGCGGATGCGAATATCCCCCCCGCCGCGGTCAACTGCATCGTGCCGCATGGGTTGGGGCATCCGAAATTCGACCGCGCTGAACTGAGTGGACTGCTGCAGGTCTTCGGCGGCGGCCTGGCCCGTGTGCCGCTGGCGCCGATCAAGGCGCAGATGGGCAACCTGGTGGCCGGCTGCGGCGTCGATGCCGCAGCCGCCGCGCTGACCGTCGCTACCGGCAAGGTTCCGCCGGCGATCAACACGCGGCAGGTCATCGATGGCCAGTCTCTCAACGTGGCCGCCACCGCCCGCGAAATGCCGGTTGAGGTTGCCATCAGCACCGTTTACAGCCTCGGCGGCCAGAACGCAGCGCTGGTGTTCAAACGGATCTAGAAAGTTGACCGTAACGCGGGCGCTGCCCGCATCGGCACCGGCGGGCCAGGCGCCCGTCACCTGAACAGGCGAGGCGACAGCCATCGCCGTGAAACATGAGCAATCGAGTCGTCATCACCGGTCTGGGTTGGGTTACGCCGATGGGCCATGCCATCGAGGAGGTGTGGAAGCGCCTGCTCGCCGGCGAGAGCGGCATCGCGAAGACCACCCTCTTTGATGCCAGCACCTTCCCCACCACCTTCAGCGCGGAGGTGAAGGATTACGACTTGTCGAGGCATGTGCCCGACCTGAGCAGGCACGCTGGCGTCGGTCGTAACACCGCCTTCGCCCTGGGCGCCTGCGCCCAGGCGTGGCAAATGGCCGGCTTGCCGCCGCTTGCCACCGGCAGCGGACCGTCGGCCACGGGCAATGCCCTGGATCTCGATCGCGTCGGCATCTACCTCGGCAGCGGAGAGGGCTCGCTCGATTTTGAAGCTTACACCACCGCCGCCCTGGCGGGCTGGGGCGAGGATGCCACCGAGCTGGACACGGTCAAGTGGGCGCAGGTTGCCTTTGAGCTGATGGATGTGGTGCGCGAGGTGGAGCAGGAGCCGAACATGCCCCTGTCCCACCTGGCGCTGCTCACCGGTGCCCGCGGGCCAGCGCTGAACTGCCTGACCGCCTGTGCCGCCAGCACCCAGGCGATTGGCGAGGCAATGGAAATTCTCCGCCGGGGCGATGCCGATGTGATGATCGGCGGTGGCGCACACTCAATGATCCACCCGTTTGGCGTCACCGGCTTCAACCGCCTGACCGCCCTTTCCACCCACAATGACAACCCGCGCTGTGCCAGCCGCCCGTTCGATGCCGCTCGCGGCGGATTCGTCCTCGGTGAGGGGGCCGGCATGGTCATCCTCGAAACGCTCGATCACGCCCGGTCACGGGGAGCGAACATCCTGGCCGAAGTCGTGGGCTACGGGTCCACCGCCGATGCATTCCGCATCACCGACCAGCATCCCGAAGGCGAGGGAGCCGTTGTCGCGATGCAGGAGGCCCTGCGCGATGCCGGTCTGTCGCCGCAGGATGTGCACTACATCAACGCCCACGGCACCGGCACCAAGGAGAATGACGGCAACGAGACGCTGGCGATCAAGAAAGTCTTTGGCGAGCATGCCAGGAACATCCCGGTCAGCTCGATCAAGAGCATGATGGGCCACCTGATCGCCGCCGCCGGCGCGGTGGAGTTGATCACCTGCGTGCTGGCGATCCGCGATCAGATCCTGCCGCCCACCATGAACTA
>CAYNMV010000010.1:0-86480 GCA_964398315.1 uncultured Tepidisphaeraceae bacterium
GTCGGCATTGGTGCGCACCTTGAGGGTGCGGTACTTGTCCGCCCACTTCATGATGGTGGCGAAGGGGCCGGACAGCTCGGGATCGACCGTGGGAACCTGTCCCTCGATCACCTCGCCGGTGGAGCCGTCGATGCTGAGCCAGTCCTGCGGGCCGTAGGTCTTGCCGTTGATGGTCAGCTTCTTGTTCTTCTCATCGATCTCCAGGGCGCCGGCGCCGGCGACACAGGTCTTGCCCCAGCCGCGGGCAACGACCGCCGCGTGGCTGGTCATGCCGCCGGTGCTGGTGAGGATGCCGACCGCCGAGTGCATGCCCTGTACGTCCTCGGGGCTGGTTTCCTTGCGGACGAGGATGACCTTCTCGCCGGCCTGCGTGCGCTCGTGGGCCTCATCGGCCGAGAAGGCGCACTTGCCGACCGCCGCGCCGGGGCTGGCGGGCAGGCCGGTGGCGATCACCTTGCGCGGGGCCTTGGGGTCGAACATGGGGTGCAGGAGCTGATCCAGGCCCGCCGGATCGATGCGCAGCACGGCGGTCTTCTCATCAATCAGCTTTTCCCTGACCATGTCCACTGCGATGCGCACGGCGGCAACGGTGTTGCGCTTGCCGGTGCGCGTCTGGAGCATGTACAGCTTGCCCTTCTCGATGGTGAACTCGAAGTCCTGTACGTCCTTGTACCGCTTCTCAAGCAGATCCTTGACCTTCAGCAGCTCGCGCCAGCTCTTGGTCGACCACTTGGGCATCTCGGCCTGGCAGTCCAGTGGCGTGCGGATACCGGCAACCACGTCCTCGCCCTGGGCGTTGATCAGGAACTCACCGAAGAACTTGTTCTCGCCGGTGGAGGGATTGCGGGTGAAGGCCACGCCGGTGGCCGAATCCTCGCCGGTGTTGCCGAAGACCATGGTCTGGACGTTGACGGCGGTGCCGACCAGGCCACGGATGTCATTGATCTGGCGATAGCGGATCGCGCGGTCACCCATCCAGCTCTGGAACACGGCTTCGATGGCGGCCTCAAGCTGCTTCATCGGATCCTGGGGGAAATCCTCGCCCAGGTGCTCGCGGTAGATCTTCTTATAGCGCTCGACGACTTCCCTGAGGGCGGCGGCGTCCAGCTCGGTGTCAAGGCTGACACCCCGGTTCCGCTTCACTTCCGACAGCTCATGCTCGAAATAGTGGTGATCGATGCCCTTGACGGTGTCGCCGAACATGTTGATCAGGCGGCGATAGCTGTCATAGGCGAAGCGCTCATTGCGGGTGAGCTGGGCCAGGCCCTCCACCACCTTGTCGTTCAGGCCGATGTTCAGCACGGTGTCCATCATGCCCGGCATCGACACCTTGGCGCCCGAGCGACAGGCCAGCAGCAGGGGGTTGCGCGGGTCGCCGAACTTCTTGCCGGTGGCGCGCTCGATCCTGGCCAGGTGCTGGCGCACCTCGTCCATCAGGCCGCGGGGCAGCTTCTGGCCGGCTTCGTTGTACTCGGCGCAGGTTTCGGTGGTGATGGTGAAGCCGGGAGGAACGGGCAGGCCGGCCAGGGTCATGTCGGCGAGGTTGGCGCCCTTGCCGCCGAGAAGATCCCGCATCGTGGCATTACCCTCGGCCCGGCCGTTACCGAAGAAGTAGACGCGCTTCTTGGTGGCGCTTCGGGAAGCCGGAGCCGACTTCTTTGTCTTCTTCTTCGATGGCTTACGCATCATGGCTGTCATAACGAATCTCCTGTTGCGACGCGGGGTGCGCCCGCGGTCGCGGCTGTTAAAAAATCCGGATCGGGTTGTTCGGAATGGCGCGTCCGGCCGACCGCGTTGCATCGAGACCTTCGTCGTAGCGTCGATAAACCTGCCGAAAATCCCGGAAAACGCGAACGTCGTGTGAAAGATCGGGAGTATAGCGGTGGTAGGCGCGCTGTCAATTTGGCGGCGATCGTGCGGGGGGGGCCTGCCCGCGGCGGGCGGTGCGGCTGCCGGATCGAAACGCTTTCGGCCCCGCGCGCCGGCCAGCGCCAGCGGCATGCCGATCATGGCACCCTGTGTGATGCGGGCTGGAGGTGTGTGCCAGGAATTCGTGTGCATCCACTGGCTGACTGACTTAAAATCGGAGCTGTCGGATGCGGAGAGGACGGGCATGTCCAAACGCCAACGTCTACGACTGCGCGATGTTCAGGCCGTTACCCGACTGGCGTGGGAGGCGACAGAGCTGCGCCACGATCCGTTACGCCAACAGCGCCACCTGATAGACGGGCTGGCCGGGCTGGTCGGCGCCCAGCAGGGATTTGCCCTGGGCTTGAACGATTTCCACCCCGGCGATGCGGTGGCGCTGCGGTACGTCATCCCGACGACTCACTATGACCCGCCCACGGTCGAGTACATGGCCGCCTGGGGCAGGCAGTTTGGCGTGGCCGAGGACCCTGCCACGCGCATCGGTATCCACATGCCCGGGCAGATCGTCGCCTTCTCCACACGGTTCCACTATCCCGGCGGCCTGTACGAGCAGAGCGCGTTCTTTGACCACGTGGCCGGTCGCGTGCGGATGGTGGACATCCTGCCCACCTGGTTCCGTCACCGTAATGGGCGCGACATCACCTGCCTGGCCGCCCACCGCCTGGACAGGGATGAGCCGGTCTTCTCGCCGCGGGAGGTGCGCCTGGCATGGGTGCTGAGCCGCGAGTTGCGTTACCTGTATCAAACCGGGCGGCTGGAGGCACCCACCTCACCTGTTGATGCGCTGCCGCCGCGGCAGCGGGAGATTGCCCGCCGTCTGCTGGAGGGTGAGGCTCCCAAGCGCATCGCCTTCGACCTGGGGCTTTCGATTCACACGGTGCGCGATCACATCAAGGCGATTTACCAGCGGCTGGAAGTGTCCGGCCGTGCCGAACTGATGGCCCGCTGCCGGCCAAGGTGATGGGATTGCCAGCGGCGAAGTCTCCCCTATCGCGACTGGCGGCGGATCGTCATGTCAAAGTTCTTTACCATGCTCTTGTACATGGCCCAGACGATCAGCGTGTAGATGGCCACGGCGGCAAGGGTGCCGAAAAAGAGCATCACCCGGGCCACATCCTCCTGGCCGCCGCCGCCCCAGCTGCTGTCGAAGATACGGCCACCAAACTGGTAGGGATCGACCAGCAGCGTGATCAGCGTGAACGGACTGAAGGCCGCAAAGGCCAGGGTGATCTCGCTGTTGGTGTTTTCCAGCATTACAAAGCCGCACCAGCCCAGGGCTCCGCACAGCCCGACGACGATGCCGACGCTGCTCATCACCGCCACAACCGTCCGCCGCAGCCGCAATGACATCTGCATGCCGAGGATCGCGGCGAAGGCGCAGATGATGATCATCATGATCGGCAGCAGCAGCAGGGATTCGGGCAGCACGATCCACTCGAACGGCTGTGAGGCCGGCGTCGTCAGCCGCCGGAAAAAGTCATAGACAACAAACAGCAGAACGCTGATGACCGGCACCGCGATGAGCGGTACGACGAACATGACCAGTCCCCGCAGCTTGCCCCAGATGTAGTAGCGGCTGGTGATCGGGGTGCTCAGCAGCAGGTCGAGCGAGCCATCTTCCTTCTCACGCGTAACGGTGGAGGCGGCGGCATTGGTGACGATCAGCAGGATGGCGGCGAACTCCACGAGGATCGCCCCCAGCAGAAACGATCGGGCATCGGTGGTCGGCAGTCGGCGCGTGATGGGGGCCAGGTCGATGCTGGTCAGCATGTTCTGGCCGGTAACCGTGAGGTTGCGCACCGCCGCACGCTGGTAAAGCGCGTCGAGCGGCGCGGCGTGTCCGTTATAGCTGATGGCGGTGGTGCGCGGGTCGAGGCGGTACGTCACCGGACCGTTGACCGTGTGGACCGTCAGCACGTTGAGACTGGGGTTGAAGCCCGTGGTACTGATGTAGCGCTCGGGGTCGGAGGTCGAGGCGTACATCGTTACGAGCACGACTGCCCCGATCAGCCCGGCGGCGATGAATCCATAGCGCACCAGGGTCGCGCGGAAGGCCGAGGCCTTGGTCTTGGCCTCACGCCAGGCGATGGGGTTGGCCCAGACCACCCGGGGCTTGCGGGTGCTGCCGCCGCGAGACAGGCGCAGCTTCTGGAGGAACCAGCTTTGCAGTGTCAGCGTTGATTGCGCCACCCGCCGCAGCAGGAAAATGGATGGCGTGATCAGCACGAAGCTGAGGAAGAACATGAAGCTGACATAGAACGAGTGCGGACTGGACAACGCCCAGCCAATGGGCCAGGTCTGCAAACCCGGCGGCAGGTCGCCGAAGTTGGGCGGTTCATAGCCAGTCTCGTTGAAGATGGACCGCAGCGCCAGGAAGGGATGCAGGGCCGTCAGGAGCGAGGTGTCCGTCGGTTCGCCATTGACGATGGGATGGAAGAAGGCAACCCGGTCGAGCAGGAAAACACCCACCAGGTAGATCACCACGAACAGGTAGAAACTGAAGATGGTTCGCCGGGTGCCAACCTTGAAGGTGGCGATCGCCATGGCGATGGCGCCGGTCACAAAAGCGGTCGCGGCGGCGATGAAGAACGACCAGGCGATCGACTTGATCGCGACCCCGCCAAAGACCTGGGTAATGGAAAAGATCGGGATGCCACTGATGAGCAGGACAATGACAAAAAAGAGACGCGACAGCAGCGAGCCGAGAACGATCTGGCCGTTGGTCAACGGCGTGGACAGGAGGATATCGTAAGTTTGCGAATCCTTTTCCTGCGTGATCGCGCCGGCGGTGAAGATGGGCGCCAGCAGCGCCACCAGTGCCAGTTGCAGGTAGCTGAGGCCGCGAAAGATGTTGCCTGAGGCGGCGGTCAGTTCGGTCAGGTTGGCGGCTGAGAGATTCCCGATCGACGAGAACAGGGTGATGATGACCACCACCACCAGCAGGCCGAGATAACCGCAGCGGATGAACAGATCCCGCCGCCGCTTGCCGCCGCTCTCCACCACGCGCAGCAGGATCGGATTGGCCGGGATCAGTCGCCAGAGATATTCACCTGCTCCGAGCATCGTGCTGTACCGTCAACGCGCCTTTCCACCGTCCACACTTACGCGATTATCACCTGGCCGGTCGTCTCCATCCCAGGCACCTGCGCGATTCCGCACGCAACGCCCTTGCGCACCCACCCCAGGCACATGAGTGTGAAGCCCAGCAGCAGGGTGGGACCGAGCACGTTCATTGCACCATCCCCTTGGTCAACCGCATAAACGCCGTTTCCAGGTTGACCTCCTCCTCCTTCAGCATCGTCAGCTTGAAGCCGCCGGCAATGAGGCGCTGGGGGATGAAGGTGTAGTCGTTGACACCGGACTTGATGCTGACCTCGATAAAGCCGTTGTTGGCGTTGACGCTCTCGATATTGGGATCCTGGCTGAGCAGGGCGGCTGCGCCGGTCTGGTTGGACTGCACGCCGACGTGGACAACCATGCCTACCCGCGCCTGCCTCACAATCTCGGTCCACGGGCCGGAATAGAGCAGTTCACCCTGCTCGATGATGCCGACCTTGTTACACAGGTCCTGCAATTCCGGCAGGATGTGCGAGCTGATCAGGATCGTCTTGCCCATGCGCTGAAGCTCCTTGAGCAGCTCGCGCATCTCGATGCGGGCGCGGGGATCGAGATTGCCAGCCGGCTCATCCAGCAGCAGCACCTTGGGATCGTGCAGCAGCACCCGGGCGATGCTCAGCCGCTGCTTCATGCCGCGCGACAGGCCATCGACCAGGGCATCACGCTTATAGCCCAGGTCGGTCAGTTCCAGCACATCGCTTACCACCTTCTCGCGGGCCGGGCCATTGATGTTGTAGGCGGCGGCGAAGAACTCGAGGTATTCCTGCACCACCATGTCTTCATACGCCCCGAAGTAGTCCGGCACGTAGCCGATCAGCGGACGGATCTGGCGGGACTGGTAACCGATGACGTAATCACAAACTCTTGCTTCGCCCCAGGTGGGCTGCAGAAGGGTGGCAAGGATCTTGATGGTGGTTGATTTGCCTGCGCCATTGGGGCCGATGAAGCCGAAGCAGTCCCCTTCCTCAATGGTGAGGTTCAGGTTAGACAGCGCAACCAGCGTGCCATAACGCTTGGTGAGGTTGACAGTCTTGATGACAGCAGCCATTGCTTCTCCGCGGAGGATCGGGGTTCATACCCTGGTTGTCTATTCTATATCAAACGGCTGCGTGGAGGGCTGGGTAGTGGGCGCAGTCCGGTCAATCGGCAGCACGGCCTGGTAAAAGGTCACTCCGGTGCCTTCCACCGTGTCCCCCTGCACAAGCAGTGGTATCGGCAGGGGGGTCTGATCGGCTATCCCGGCGATTGCCAGGTCGCCCGCCGCCACCACCGGCGACAAATCCATGCCCCGCGCTCCCCGTCGCAGCAGATCCACGCGCGAAGTTCGCTCCGGCGTGCGTTGCATGGGGCTGAAACGGTCAAAGAAAGAAAGGACCGGCAGCGTGTAGTGATGACTGCTGTCATCAAATCGCGCAACCGAGTTCCGCAACCGGCCGTAGAAATACTCGGTCCAGAAGTCTGCCACGCCGTCGCGATCCAGGCGATCACGGATCGCCTTGTTCTGTCGCGGCAGCGCCAGCAGCCCGCCGCCAGCGCCCAGGGCATGCCACTGCACCTGCTGAAGGTCGATCGTCTGCCCCTTCTGCCACTGCGGCAGGTAGAGCAGGATGTCCTGCCCGCTGGCATCGACATAGCAGAGGTATACATCGCGCAGGTCAGCCGGCAGGTTGTTGATCAGCGTGCCGTGCAACTGCCCCTCGCGCAGCGCGATCTGGCCGTTGATGCTGCCCCTGTAGTCACCAATCCAGCGGGCATGCAGCTTCTTGAGCGTGCTGCGGAAAGGAATGACCACCTGCGGGTTCTCATCAGGCCTGGCCTTGGGCACCGGGATGGGGATGGTGTAATTGAGGATTGTCGGCAGTTCGGGCTGCGACTCAGCGTACGCCGCATGGGCCGGGTGCATGGGGTAGGGGGTGATATAGCTGACGTGATCGACGGCGGCGCCGGTCAACTCGATGCGCTGACCGCCATCATCGGCGATATAGAGGCCGATGCCACTGTCGATCACCGCCGGCCCCTCGGGGTTGAGGCGCACGATGCTGAAGTGGCGGATCTCGGGATCGGCCCGCAATACCAGCTCAACCACGCCCGCCGTCACCAGTGTCGCCACGCCCGCAACCACCGCGAAGGCGAACCAGCTGAGCGACGTGCGCTTGCGGCCGGCCAGCACCAGGTAACTCACCGGCCCGGCAACAACCCAATAAGCAATGAAGAAGAACACCACCAGCAAAACCAGCCCCGCTCCGCGCTGGCCGTGCTCCATCTCCTGGGGCAGCGGATAACCCAGATCCACGCCATGCGTGCGCACATCGTAGGTTTCCAGCAGTGGCTGCTGCTCATCCTTCAGATCAGGATCGGGCACAAATGATCTGTTGTTCCAGTCAAATACCTGGTCCCACACGGCCGGCCAGCCGATCTTGACGCGCGTGACGCTGGGATCGCCCAGGTCCTGGGCCACCCATGTCACCGCACCCAGGCCATAGCGCTGGCGGACGATGTAGGGGGTCTCGATCGGCGTGCCTTGCTCGGTCTGCCACTTCACCCAGTGCGTGACCCGCGCCTGGGGCCGCGCCTGGGCGACCGCCACCTTGAAGGGGCCGCGCGCCTTGCGCCATTCCTCGGCCAGGCGCAGTGTCTGGGCCGCCGCCCAGCGGCGCTGGATGTCATGGCGGACCGTCCGGTCGCCGAAAACGCTGCGCACCGGTGTGCGCCACGGCACCCCTTCCATCACCAGGTCGTACAGTGGCGTGTTCTCCTGCCGGTCCAGCACCCCGCGCACGGCCCCCGCGCCCGTGCCGATTGGCGGAAACGTGACCGGCAGCAGATCCCCGAAATTGAGGGTCCGCTCCCACCCGGCCGGCTGGCAGATTACCAGCTTGCCGCCCTGGCGCACGAACTCCCGCAGCGCCCGCATGCGCTCCGGGGTAGGCTGTTCCAGTTCGCTGGGATCGGCGTTGGCGAAGACGACCGCATCGACCGCATCGTAGCCCAGGATGCTCTCAGGCAACTCGCGCGGGCGGACATGAACGATGACCGCATCTTCGAGGTTGCCGCGCACCGGCGAATGCTCGATGCCGCCATCCGGCCGGAACAGCGGCTCGGTACCGAAAATCGGCCGGCTGCCGGTGGAAGGATCGGACACGGCAAGGATCAGCTTGGCCCCGCGCACGGAATTGTGCTGGCTCACCGGCGGGTCGATGCTGATGATCGTATCCGGAATCGGCAGGCGGGTAATTTGCTCGCCGTTGCGGTTGGCAACGTAGACCAGCAGTTGCCGGTTCAGAGGACGGGTGCCATCAGAGGGGGTGGGCAGTCCGAAGGGAAATCCCGGCTCCCGGCGTGCCTTGGGGATGAAGTAGACTTCCTTCTTGATGTCGCGTGTGCCCTGGCCTTCGCGATTGCCGGTGACGGTAACGGGGATGGTGTAGGTGACGTGATCACCGTCGAAATCTTCCTGCACGATCTGGATCTGATAGGTGGCATCCTCCCCGGTTTCGGGACGAAGCGATACCACCATCGGCGTCCAGCAGTTTGGGCGGTAATAGCGCTGGAACCCGATCGATTCCACCTGCCCGCTGACCTGCGCCAGCGCTGTCGTCGCCGTCACCAGGATGAGCAGCCCCACCAGTAGAACCCGCATTATCGCGACTCTAATTGGCGGGGACGGAAGCGTCAAATGGAGGCAGGATCCACGCGACCACATCCCCGCAGCGGGCCACGGGCAGGCCCATGATGGAAACGCGCGGCCGCCCGACGTTAGTATCCGCGGCCGGGCTGCCGCGGATGCTGCCTGTGCGGCCTTGGTCAGTGCCGCGTGGGGCGGGCATGGGTTCCATGGCTTGTGAAGGGCAATCGCAATGCCCTGACAGGCCCAATCCGGTACACTCTGCTGTCACATGAACTGCTACTATTGCGACCAGATCCGCGCGGTCGATCCCGGCTACACAGCCCGGCCGGCGGCGTTTGACCTGGGCTCGGCCGCGCCGCGTTGCGGGCGGCACTGGCGCTATCTGTGCGGGCGCTGCGGCCAGCCCGCCCACTTCATGGCCACGGCCTGGGATGCAACTGTCGGCAAGTTTTTCTGTGCCCGCTGCGCTGCCGGCAGTGAGCAGGTACAGGAGCCGTTCTGGGCGTGGGGCTACTACTTCCGTTACCGCTCGCCGTTCACCGAGGGCTGGTGTTCCAGCCTCGATCGCCTGGAGTTCGAGGGGCTGCATCCGCTGCAGCGGCACCAGGAAACAACCCATCCCAGCCTGTCGGGCGAAGCGTACCTGGTGCGCTATCCGGCGCGGCCGATGCAGTGGTCGCTGGATCACGTGCCGGATGATGAGGAGATCCGCCGCAACTGGAACGCCAACGCCGAGCGCTGGGACCGCGGCTACGATGCCGATGGCGACCGCAATCGCCGCTATCAGAGCGATGAGCCGATGCTCGCGCTGCTTGGCGATGTGGCCGGTCTGCGTGTGCTGGATGCCGGCAGCGGGAACGGCTATCTCGCGCGCAAACTCGCCCGGCGGGGGGCGATCGTGAGCGGCGTGGAACTGTCGGACCGATTCCATGACCTGGCCGTGCAGCGCGAGGCGCGCGAGCCGCTGGGCATCACCTACCACAATGCGTCGATCGCCGCGATGCCGTTCTTCGAGGCCGCAAGTTTTGATAAGGCGGTGTCGAACTACGTGCTGATGGATGTGCGGGATTACGAACAGGCGGTAGGCGAGATATGGCGCGTGCTCAAGCCCGGCGGGGTGTTTGTCGCGGTGATCTCTCACCCGTGTTTCAGTTGCGGCTGCAGCGGCTGGTTCCGCGCTGTCCCCGATTCGCCGCGCCTTGAAGAGGTGACCGCACGCATGGTCGATCGCTATTTTTTCCCTGGTCCGGTTGCGGTGCAGTGGGGGCCGTTCGATCCGGTGCTCAGCTTCCATCGTCCGCTTCAGGACTACTGGCGTACGTTCAAATCCGCCGGGTTTGTCGTGGATGACTTCGTCGAGCCAAGCATCACCGAACGCGGCCGCCGCGAACTGAGCCCGGTCGAGGTGGAAAAGGCACTGCGCATCCCGTTCTCCTGCATCTTTCGCCTGGTCAAACCCTGAGCACGGACACGGGGGCTGACATTGGCGATTGCCGATTTGCGATTGGACAAACGAAACCAATCGCGTATCGCCACTTCACTCCCCCGGCACCATCGTGCCTTGCGAGCCTTCTTGCGTTATTCTCCCCGGCGTGCAGACGGCCCAGCGCCAGTTTCCCTGCCGAAGCTGCGGTGCGAGCCTGGAGTTCGCGCCGGGAACCAGCGCTCTCAAGTGCCCATACTGCGGCACGATCAACCAGATCGAGGCCGCCGGTGGGCGCGTTGAGGAGTTGGATTACCATGCCCACCTGGCCCGCATGGCTGAGCGCGAGCCGGCGGTTGAGACCCTGATGGTTCACTGCGCTGCCTGCGGCGCAGAAACGACGCTGGGGGCAAACGTGATGGCCGGGCCCTGCCCGTTCTGCGCTTCGCCGGTGGTGGCGGCACAGGCGCAGTCCCAGCGCCTGATCCGGCCGCGGGCGCTGCTGCCGTTTGCCATCACCCGCCAGCAGGCGATGGATGCATTCGGGCGCTGGATTGACAGCCTCTGGTTCGCGCCAAACGCCCTGAAGCGCAACTATCAACGGGCGGCCATCAACGGCGTCTACCTGCCGGCCTGGACCTACGACTGTGACACCGAGAGCGACTACACCGGGGAGCGCGGTGAGGACTACTGGGTCACGGAAAGCTACACCGTCACCATCAACGGCCGCCCCGAACGGCGCACCCGGCAGGTGCGCCGGACCCGCTGGTATCCAGCGCGCGGGCGGGTGTGGAACAGCTTTGACGATGTGCTGGTCATCGCCAGCGATTCGCTACCGCGACGTTATGTCGAAGCGCTGGAACCGTGGGACCTGCGGGCCCTGCAGCCCTATCAGCCCGAGTACCTGGCCGGTTTCGTCGCTGAGAGTTATCACATCGATCTGCAGCAGGGATTCACCCTGGCGCAGCAACAGATGGAAGGCCCCATCCGCGCCAGCATCCGTCGTGACATCGGCGGCGATCATCAGCGCATCCACCGCGTTCATACGCGCTACGACAACATCACGTTCAAGCACATCCTGCTGCCGGTCTGGATCAGCGCTTATCACTACCAGCACAAGACCTTCCGCTTCCTGGTCAACGCCCGCACCGGAGAAGTGCAGGGTGAGCGGCCCTACAGCTGGATCAAGATCACGCTGTTCATCGTGATGCTGCTGATCCTGGCGGTGATTCTGTTTGGGCTGTTCAACATGCAGTAGGATGGGCAGCAGGGTGGGCCTGAAGATGCAAACTCCAGGGGTATGTCGGTTCAGCGCAACGGTCGAACCCCAATATGCGGTGGCAGGAAAGTCAGCATGAATGACAATCGCAATCAGCGCCTGGTTCGCGAAGCGCTGGGCGAGGCATCGTCGATCTGCTGGTCGCTGGCCCTGGGGTATGGCATGGCAGCCGCGGTGCCCGCAATGCTGCTTCAGATGTACATCGGTTCGCACCGGCTGCCTGCGCTGCCGCTGATCATCCCAGCGCTGCTGCTGGGAGTGGCGGGGGTGTTTTTGGCCCGCGGGCAGCGCTGGGCATTGTGGCTGGCCGGTGGATGTGGCTGGGCAGGCGCACTGGGACTGGCGGGGTATGCGGTCTATTTCACGATCAACACTCAGGTCGAGCGCGAGCCGGTGGCCTTTGTGGCAATGGTGGTGGGGGTATTGCTGCTCGGCTTGGTCGTCGGCCGGCTGTTGCTGCGCCTGCGGCAGTTGCGGCGCAGTATCGTTGAATGGACCCACCAGGGGCCAGGCTTCGTGCCGGTGATCGATGCCCAGCGTGCCCAGCCGGTGATTCCGATGGATCGGGCGGAAGCCGCATCACCATCCACTCGGGAGCCACCGCCACAGGCGTAGAGCCAGCCACCCGCTGGCTTGTCATCCAGGCAAGATGCTCCTTGACTGGATACGCGCGGCCCCGGCCCATTTCCCATGCGCCATTCTCGCACGAAGCGGCCAAGGCCCTATCCCTGCCTGACATTTGGCGATGGCCTGAAAAAGCCGAACCCCGGCCAACGGCACCCAGGGCATGCCCCGTTTTAACATGCCGGGAGATCCACCCCCGGCCGTGGCATCCGCTCGCCAGCCCGCATACACTGCGGCCGCAACATGTGCGGCATCGTGGGCATGGTTTCATTTTCCGAGCGCTGGCGCATCACGCGTCAGCAACTGGTGCGCATGGGCGAGCGCATTGCCCATCGCGGGCCGGATGACCAGGGGGTGTATGTGTCGGACGATGGGGCGGTGGGGCTGGCATTTCGGCGGCTGGCGATCCTCGACCCTGATCCCCGCGCCAACCAGCCCATGAGTACCCCGGACGGGCGCTACACCCTCGTCTTCAACGGTGAGATCTACAACTATCGCGACCTTCGCACGGAGCTGACCAGCGAGTTGGGCGGCTATGACTGGCGCACCAGCGGTGACAGTGAGGTGCTGCTGGTGGCCTATGCCACCTGGGGTGAGTTGTGCCTGCCGAAGCTCAACGGCATGTTTGCCTTCGCGGTCTGGGATCGGCAGGAACAGACCCTGTTCGTTGCCCGCGATCGGATGGGGCAGAAGCCACTTTATTTCACCACGCCGGTGGCAGGCATGGCCGGCACACGCGATGGGCCGGTTGAGGCGTTCGCCTTCGCCAGTGAGCTATCAGCGCTGCTGGAGCTTGACTGGGTGGATACCTCGGTTCAGCCGTCCAGCCTCTCGGATTACCTGCTGATCGGTTATATCCCCTCGCCACGAACGATTTACACCGGTGTCGGCAAGCTGCAGCCGGGCACCTGGATGAAAATCAGCCGCGACCAGGTATGCACCCGCCGTTATTTCGATGCCGGTGGATACCTCGACAGCGGTATTCCGCTGGCACACCGTGGTCTCAGCCCTGCGCAGCAGACCCGCCGGCTGGTTGAGCAGGCGGTCGCCCGACAGATGGTCAGTGATGTGCCCATCGCCTGTTTCCTTTCCGGTGGGATCGACAGTTCGGTCATCGCCGCCTGCATGCGCAGGCAGTCACACGATGTGCAGACCTTTGCGATCGGGTTCGACGATCCTCGCTATGATGAAACGCCCTATGCGATACGGGTCGCCCGGCACCTGGGTACCCGGCACCATACGTTTCGCGTCACGCCTGCCGTGGCCGATGATCTGCCCAAGCTGGCCGAGGTGTATGGTGAACCGTTCGGTGATTCATCCGCGCTGCCGACGCACTACCTGTCGCGCGAGGTGAGCAACCGGGTGAAGGTGGCTTTGTCGGGGGATGGGGGCGATGAGCTGTTCGGGGGCTACGAGCGCTACCGGGCGATGTATCTCAGCGAGCGGATCCTGCATACGCCGATTGTCGGCCAGCTTGCCCGGATGCGCCTGTGGCAATGGCTGCCGGGGGCACATCCCAAGTCGCGGGTGGCGCGGTTCAAGCGGTTCCAGCGATCACTGGCGCTACCGCTGGAGGAACGCTATCCCAGTTATGTGCGCCTGTTTGAGCCGGAGCAAGTGCGGCGGCTGCTGCGCGAGGAGTTCATCCTGCGCACCGACCCGCACCTGATCGGCGACAAGTGGTACAAGGCATACCTGGAGCACCGCGACCCCGTCACTGCCGCCCTGGCCATCGACCGGGTGACGTACCTGCCGGAAGACCTGCTGACCAAGGTGGACCGGGCAAGCATGCTGCACAGCCTGGAAGTGCGCAGCCCGTTCATGGATCACGAACTGGTGCAGTTTGCCACCAGTCTCGACAGCGAATCGCTGCTTGGCGGCGGGCCAAAGCGCCTGCTGCGGGAGGCATTCGCGGCGGACCTGCCGGGGGAGGTGTTCCGCCGGCGAAAGATGGGCTTTGCCTTGCCGATCGGCGACTGGTTCCGCACATCGTTGCGCGACCTGCTGCGCGATGCCCTGTTTTCGGAAGGGTCCTTTGCGATGGCCCATTTTGAACAAACCTACCTGGAACAGCTCGTCGCGGAACACGAAGCGCAGCGGGTGGACCATTCGCAGCGGCTGTATGCGTTACTGATGCTGGAAATGTGGTGGCATCTGCGTGGCTGATGGCGGACCACAGCCCGTTGTTGCCACAACTCGTTGGGGTGAAAACAGTTAAGCATCACATGGGCAGGAGCAGTGCGATGCAGGGCGGTGATGAAACCCGCCCCGGTATCGCAGGATGCCGGGAATATGTATATCAAACGTTTGAATTCAGCGGTCTGCGCGGGTACGGTATAGCGGATACCGGAGGCCCCTTGCAGCAGCAACAGCCAACACGATCTGTAGGACTGCGCGAGATTGCCGAGCAGCTCAATGTCTCGGTCTCCCTGGTGTCCAAGGTCCTCAACGGGCGGCTTGGCAACAGTGGCGCCAAGCCTAACACCGTTGCTGCGATCCGTGCCGCCGCACGGGCCATGGGGTATCACAAAAACCAGGCCGCCGCTCTGGTCAAAGGCCGCCAGCACGTTATTGGCGCATTCTTGCACAGCCTGGGAGTGGAAGGCAGCGGCATCGGGGAGGAGATCGTCCGCGGCGTGGCCGCCGGAGCGGCCCTGCATCGCCAGCGGATGATGTTGCGGTTCTTCATGACCGATGAGGAATTCCTGGGCTATTGCCCGGAAATTACCCCGGCACTGCTGGATGGTCTGATCGTGGCCGGGATCTCCCATCCCGAGCTGCACGACCAGCTCCAGAAGATCCAGCAGGCCGGCGTGCCGATCATCACCCTCCACGAGGAAAGCGATCACCCGATTTTTGAGAATGTTGCGGTCGATCAGGCCCGCATCGGGTGGCTGGCCACCGAGCACCTGATCACGTGCGGCTGCCGGCGGATCGCCCACATCAGCACCCACGCCGTTCGTACCAGCGGCTATCGCCAGGCGCTGGAACACTATGGCCTGGAGTACGTGCCGGAACGGGTCTATCAGTCTCCGCTTTACACCTACGCAGCGGGCGAGGAGGCGGTGGCCATCTTCAAGTCCCGCGGGGTGGACTATGATGGGCTGGTTACGCAGTCGGATCAGCAGTCGATGGGAGCGCTCAATGTCCTGCTGCGCATGGGACAGCGCGTGCCGGAGGATGTGAAGATCATCGGGGTGGATAATTCGCCGTTCTGCCGGTTCGCCATGGTGCCGCTCAGCTCTGTGTCAAGCGAGTTCTATGCCCGGGGGCAGTTGGCGGTGGAGCTGCTGCTGGACAAGATCGCCGGCCGGCCGGTCCAGTCCCGCGAGGTCGAGCCGGTCCTCCACGCCCGGGCCTCCTCGATGGACAGCAGTCGACCCGATACCAGCGGGTCGGGCACCTCGAGTGCCGACCGGCCAGTGTCACGGTCCGTGGCAGTGGATTGACCTTGCCGTTGGATCTTGCTCCATAGCAGCACTGCGCGCAGCGGCACGCACGACCGGCAGTGACCCTGCCCCTGTCAGCAGGAGATAAGACAGATGTGAGAATCACGTTCTGCTCCCGCCCGCCGACAGGATCGCCCGCACACGCAGCCGGAGCTTACGGCAGGGCAGCGTGAACCTCCCCGGCAGACCGAAGGCTGATACGATCAACAGTCCTCAAGCACACCACTCAAACCCAATCCATGTCCCCACGCGCCTCCGCTGCTGAGCGGGCAGTGGACGTGAGGTCATCACTGCTCGTACGGCGTGCGCTGTTCAGTCGAATATGGATGAACGGATCGCCGTGACAGGGGCCATTCCGGCATAACCGACCCAGATTGACTGGGCCTGGCAAAAGGTTGGTCAAAAACTAATCAAACGCTTGACTGGAGAGGTTTTTGTGATAGCTTGTTCCTGATGGCATCTCGGTCCGAATGGGGAAGTCGATGGGCTTCAGACCATGCGTCAAATCGGACTTTCCGTTCCACCGGGCAACCCAATCCGCGTCATCCGCACGGTCGCCGGGTGGCGATTCATCTCAACGCGACAGGAGCAACAGGCCATGAAACCTCTCTTCCTCGCTCTCGGCTGCACTCTCGCTTTCACCGTCCCCGGCTTCGCGGCCCTGGTGCCGCTGGATCTCTCAGCAGCTGTCCACTATGACGGCGTAGGCACGCAGAACGAGATCAACGCCCATCCCGGCACCACCCTGAACCTCACGAGCCTCGGGGATCACAGCCTCTTCCCGGGCGAGGCGAACAAGTCATACACCAACCAGGGATCCATCAGCGGTACCGGTGTTGCGCTGCCGGACGATGGCAAGATTGGGTCGTATCAACTGGTGAACCAGTACGACAACGGCACCGACTACCTGACCAAGGCCAACAACATCATTCGCATTAACGCGCGGGGCACGACCAGTTCCGCGGTTGTGACGCTGGCGCCGGACGAGCAACAGCAGTACGAGAATTTCAACTTCCTCTTTGTCTCCGTACGCAGCAGCAATGCCGGCTTCAACGTGCGGAGCTGGATCACGGCCACCTACACCGACGGCACCAGCGAGATTGTCCTGGATACTGGTATGGTCACGACAGAGGCCAATACGCCGGGTGGCACCTTTGGATCGGCAGGCATCGGTGGCCAGGGCGGCTGGAAGTCGCATGTCGATTCGGATCCGTCCGTCAAGTTGGCGCTGGCGATGACCCACATCGCCGGTATCGCCGGCAGCCCTGCCCGGAGTGTCATTCGTGAAGAGACCGCGGGGTTGTGGGAGATGGCCGAGCCGATCGCACTGGATTCCACGCGCACGCTGGAGAGCCTGGAGTTCTCGGTCTATTCCAGCGGATCTACGCGCGACAACCACCTGCTGATCTTCGCCATCTCGGCGACCCCCGTGCCCGAGCCGGCGACAGCGGCCCTGGTGGGCCTGGCAGCGCCGGCTGTGCTGCTGCGGCGTCGGCGCATCTGAACGGGCCACCACCTTGGCCCGCTCGCCGGAGATGGGCTCAGCGGGAGGGCAGGGGGAGGGCCATAAGGAGGCGGAAATAAATAATATCTAACGATTGACCTGCTGGAAAAGCAGCTTAAACTGGATCGAGAAAGCGCGGTTCGGCCTGGTTCCGGTGGCACCCGACATGTCCTGTCTACCGGGGCCATCTGAATCGCCGGTGAACCAGCGGCCCGTCCGGCGCGTTCCCATTGATTTCAGGAGTGACATCAGGCGCCGACGCCGGCATTAAATGATCTGGGAACGACGCGAGCGAATGTAACATTTTTGCGGCAGGTTCGTCGCCGCGCTGATTGGCGTTCTCTTCCTCCCCACATCCATGTAAAAGGAGGTTCGCATGTCTCCGCTGTTGATTCGCCAGCCCCGGGCTTTCACGTTGGTGGAACTGCTCGTGGTGATCGGCATAGTTGCCCTTCTGATCGCCATCCTCCTGCCGGCACTCAACCGGGCGCGCGAATCTGCCCAGACTCTGCAGTGCGCCAGCGCCATGCGTGAAATCGGCCTGGCCATTCGCGGCTTTGCCCATGAGAACGGCGACCGGGCCCCATCCGGTGCCCAGACCACCTCCAGCGTATCGTGGCACCTCATTCTGGACCGGGAGTATTTCAGATCTGATTCAGCGCACGTGGGACGGACCGGCCTGAATGCCAAGCTGGTCTGCCCCAAGTTTGTGCCCGGCACCAGCCATCGCATGTTTACCTTGAACCTGATGGTCGCCGGTGGTGACAACAGCGGGAGCAAACCCTATTCCGGCTCTTATGGCTACGAGGTGGTGCCCGCTTCCCTGCGCCAGGAAAATTACACGAAGTACCGCCTTGGCGCTAAGCTCTCCCGCTTCGGACGCCCCCATGAGAAGTTCATGGTCCTGGAATCCGATACGCCCCGCGATCTCGTTCAGTCAAAGTTCTACGGCAGCAATCAGGAGCCGGATTCAGTCTGGTTCATCGGTGACTCCCTTCCCAACCGGCCGCCATACTCCGGCAACGATGGCAACTTTTCCTTCCGCCACAATGGCTACAAGTACATGAACATCCTGTTCATCGACGGCCACGTCGAAGCCCTGACCTACGGCGATGGCATCAACGCCAAGGAGCGGTTCAGCATCGGTCACTGACGGCAGCCGATGTTTCATCCCGCGCAGATGCGATAGCAGGATTCCGTAGGTTCCCGGCAGACGATTGCATGGGCGCGCCGATCCCGGTTACGGTAGGCTGGCGGTCATGAATGACCGCGAGCGCTTCATCGCCACCATGCACTATCAGCCGCGCGACCGCGCACCGCTGTACGACTTCAACTTCTGGGATGAAACCCTCCCCGCCTGGTATGAGCAGGGCCTGCCGCGCCACTGGCACCGTGGCAACGTGCGCGAGTATTTCGGCCTCGATTGCAGCCTCGGCGGAGGCGGGCCGGGGGATTGGGGAGTTGGCATCAATACCAAGCTGATGCCACCCTTCGAGACAAGAATCCTCCAGGATTTCGGTGATGAATACACGCAGATGCAGGACGACGGCGTGATCGTCCGCAAGCAGCGTTCCAGTGTCTCGATCCCGATGCACGAGGGCCATACACTCGTCGATCGCGAGAGCTGGAACCGCCATTACAAGCCGCGGCTCGATCCTTCCACGCCCGGCCGGCTCCCGCCCGACTGGGACCGCCGCGTCGAGACCTGGACCGACCCCCATCGCACGCACCCGGTATTCCTGTGGGCCGGCAGCCTGTTCGGATGGATCCGTGACTGGATGGGACTGGAAAACGTGGCGATGGTGGTTTACGACGATCCGGCCTGGTTCGAGGAAATGGTGATTACCATCGCCGATCTGCAGGTGGCGATGCTGGAGAAAATCTTTGCCACCGGCGGGCAGTTTGAGGCGTTGTCGATGTGGGAGGATATGTGCTTCAACGCCGGCCCGCTGATTTCGCCGGCACATTTCCGACGGTTCCTCGTGCCGCAGTACAAGCGTATCACCAGCCTGTGCCACCGGCATGGGGTGGATATCGTGTACCTCGACTGCGATGGAAAGATTGATGACCTGATTCCCCTGTGGCTGGAGGCGGGAGTGAACTGCATGTTCCCGCTGGAGATCGGAACCTGGGGCGCTGACCCGGTCCGATATCGCCGCGAATACGGCAGGGATCTGCTGATGATGGGCGGTTTCGACAAGCACATCCTGCAGCGCACGCCGCGCGAGATCGAGGCCGAGATATACCGCCTGACGCCGCTTGTGGAAGAGGGCGGGTACATCGGCTTCCCCGACCATCGCGTGCCCCCGGATGTGCCGCTGGAGAACTACCTGTTCTACTGCCGCACCGTCCGCCGGGTCTGGGGCCGGGACACCAACCTTCCGCCCATGCTGGCCGATGCTGTTGACCGCAGCGCGACCGCGAGTGCGTAGTCACTTTTTGCAGCTGAAGTCCCGTCGCGCTCCCAGGCAATTGCGCCGGGAGAAAGTGCCATGATGAGGGCACAGGCCTTGCTGGCTTTGCGATGTCCTGTGCAGCGCGCACCCTCTGCCCCGGGTCACCCGCTATGCCTATCGCTCCTCCAGTGCCCGCTGGTATTGCTTCATCAGCCCCGCTCGGCTGATCAGGCCGATGACTTTCAGGTTGTCACGCGAGACACTCACCGGCAGGTGCGCCACATCGTATTGAGAGAACTTATCGAGTGCGGTGCCCAGGTCATCATGGATGCTCAGAACGGGGATGGTGGGGCGCATGATCTCGCCCACGGTAAGCAGGGGGATTGCTTCGCGCTCCAGCAGGGCGGTCTTGATATCCGCTTCCACCACCATGCCGGCGTAATATCCACCGGTGTCCATGACGACAAAATCACCATCTCCGGTGTGCTGGATCAGGTCGAGCACCTTGGTCAGCGGCTCGTTGATGCGAACGAAGGTGGCGGGCTCCAGCAGCACCTGCTCGACGGTCATGCGCTGCAGCAGCGTCAGGTCGGCGCTGCTGCCGACGCGCACCCCACGCTGGCGCAGGCCGAGCGTGTAGATTGAGTCGCGGAACAGGACCTGCGCGGTGGTGGTGGCGATGAACGAGCAAAGCATGGCCGGCAGCAGCACCTCGTATTGTCCGGTCACTTCCGTGAGAATGAGGATGGCGGCCAGGGGGGCGTGGACGACCGCCGCCAGTACCCCGGCCATGCCGATGAGGGCATAGATGTTGGGATCGAGCGCGGTGAACCAGCCTGTGAGCTTGAGAAAGACCCCGAGGAAGCCGCCGGCCACCGCGCCGACCATCAGCGATGGGGCGATGATGCCGCCGCTGCCGCCGCTGCTGAGCGTAAAGGCGGTGGCCAGAATCTTGGCAAAGATCAGCAGGCCAAGGAATGTCATCAACAGGATCGGTGACCAGTCCCACCAGTGATCGTAGAAGCTCGGGCCGAGCAACTGCATGACCGCGCCGTACCCATCGGAGTAGAAGGCCGGCAGGTCGTAGTTGGTGAACAGCTTCTTCTCCACACCGAACGTTCGGCGGGTCAGCAGGATATAGCCGATCCCCAGCACCCCCAGCATCGCCCCGCCCAGGGCCGGCTTCAGCGGGCGGGGAAAACGCAGCCGCGAAAAGACCGTTTCCGTCCATACCATCGTACGGGTAAACAGCACCCCCACGATGCCACACAGCAGCCCCAGTGCCAGGAAGTTGCCCAGGTGACTGAAATGGAAGGTAAAAAGCTGCGACTGGCCCGGATCAGCGCTGATCTGGTCGATCAGCGGCTGCAAGTTGAAGATGGCGACAAACGGCTCGTTGAAGAACTGCTGGTAGATGGTGCGGGTGGCGACATTGGCCACCACGCTGGCCACGACGATCGGGGTAACGGTGCGGACGGAGAAGTCGCGCAGAATGATCTCGAGGGTGAACAGCAGCCCGCCGATGGGGCTGTTAAAGATGGCGCTGATGCCGGCAGCGCTGCCGCATCCGATCAGCACCGGCAGGTACTGCCGCGGCAGGCGCACGAACTGGGCGACGGCCGATGAGATGCTGGCCCCGATCTGCACGATCGGCCCCTCGGCTCCGGCGCTGCCGCCGGTGCCGATGGTCATGGCGCTGGTGAGGATCTTTTCGAAGGCGACACGCTTCCTGACATGGCCGCTGCTGCGCAGCACGGATTCAAGTACGTCGATGATGCCATGTCCCTCGCGCTGGCGCATGATGTAGCGGCTGAACAGACCCACCGCCAACCCGCCGGCGGCGGGGAAGGCGATCAGCAGCCACAGGCCACGGTGATACAGATCAAAGCGGGCGCCGTGGTCGCCATACAGCATGTGGCGGACAGCGTGGATGGCCTCGTGGAACCCGACCGCGGCCGCGGCGGCCAGCAGGCCGACCAGGAAGGCCAGCAGCAGCAGGATCGAGTCTTCCCGAAACCCCAGCCGCGAGAGAAACCGTCCGGCCAGCACGCGCATCCGCGCTGCCATCCCGGTTAAAACAGCAACCATAGCGGCGGCAGAATACCGGCACCACGACGGCAGGGATAGGGGCGGAGCACAAATCACAAGTGCCGAGGGGTGAAATGGCCCGCCAGAGCAGGCTTCAGGCGGTACGAGCAGCCTGCCCATGACTTTCTACCTGGCGCCATCCATCCCGGCCGCCCGGCTCACCGCGGCACGAAGCCGGTCATGCCCCATATGCTGCTTGGAATTTTTCGAGCGATGGCACTGCCTGAATGACCGTCCAAGGCCGTAAAAGCGGTGCGAGGAAGCAGGGCGAATCGTGCGATGGTGACAAGAATCCTACAGCAGCAGGAAGTGGTTGCTGATCGCGGCGGCAGTGTAAAGCAGGGCGCAGATCGTGAGAATCCAGGCGCACCATGGTCGCCACCACGCGGCCACGAGCAGGACAAAGGCCAGTTGGATCGCCTTGGCCAGCGGCACCCCGGCAGGGATACCGACAATCATGCTCACCCAGCGCTGCACCAGGTGTGCCTCCACTTCAACACCGTAGCGCAGCAGGTTAACCAGCGTTGTCACCACGTCCGCCGTCGCCCCAATCAGCAGCAGTGCCAGCGGCCATGCATAGCGATGCGCGAACGTCGCCGGTGTGCGCAGCAGTTCGAACAGCGCAGTTCGCCGGGGCAGCAGACTGGCCAGGGAGAAGGCAGCGCGGCTTGTGGCTGGTTCATTCATGGATGCACTGTTCGCGAAATTGCTTTCCCTGTCACGAGGCCTGCACTGGGTCACACGGATTGTACTGCAAGAGCGATGTGACCGGGCAAAAAACTGCCCCCCTTTAGCAACGCGCTACCGGGAAAAGCTCGTTCACGGGGGCGTTCAATCCGGCAGCGGCACGTCTGTGAACTCGAAGGGGATGCGGAGTTCCTTCAGGCCCACCGGAACATCGAGGATCAGCTTCGCCGGGGTTCGACCCGTAGCCTTGCGGAAATCCCGGCTAAAGGGGAAGGTGTCGTTTCCGCCGCCCCAGCCACTGCCGCGGGATTCGAACGGCTTGCCGTTCTGATCGAGCAGGCGGATGTTGTGCTGGCCGCCGTGCCGGGTGAACCGATGGCGGATGGCGGGATCATGGTAGCTGCCATCCACCTCAAATTCCGCCACGTACTCGTTGCTGCTTTCCCGCAGGCGCTTGAAGGTGATGCGAAGGCCGTCAATGGTGGCAACCCTGCCGGCATGGTTCAGGGGGTCATCGATCTCAAATGGCTCGGTGGAGTCGGCGGCCAGCGCACTGACGTGCCCCCGCAGGCGCGCCAGGCGGGTGGCGCTGTCCACGATGGGGAGCGTGGCTGCGAGGCGGGCTTCCCACTGCCGATCGAGTTCATGAGCATCGGCTGATGAAGTGTTGTCCTGCGACAGCGGATTCCCGGACTGATCGATCACCTCCTCAAGCATCACCAGTCTGACAACACTGTTCACCGGCGTGCCCGGCTCCACGGCGAGAGAGAACCGCAGTGTCAGGCGGTTGGACAGGCCACCATTTGCGAGATAGATCGTGCGATTTCGATCGATGCGCTGAAGTGTGATCATGAACGGTCCGTGGATAGCCGCGGGAGGCCGGACCGGACCTGCCGAGTCCTGGAGCATGATCTGGTTGGGCCGGCCATGGGGGCTGTACAGCTGCAGGTTGGCCTGATGGGCGATGTCGCACAGGACCGCCCAGAAAGGCTGGTCCTGCACCTTGAGGGTAATTCCGCGGGAACGCGCAGAGCTATGCGAGACGATCACCTCGGCCTGGGGCGGCTTCGGCAGCGCGCGCAGCACCTCGTGCAGCGGCGTATCCACCCATTCACCGGTGATGCGCGTGCCGGCGGGAATGGCGCCTTCAGGCAGTGGGGGAAATTCCTGCGAACGGGCGCGCGGGCGGCGGGGCGGACCCGCGTCCTGGCCGTCGTCCTGGCCAGCAGCACTCTCCTTCAGCACCACCTCTATCCGCGGTGTCGGGCTGGCGGCGAAGAACCACCAGATGAACGCGCTGCCGCCGGCCAGGCAGAGCACGATTACCAGTACAAATACCCATCCCGGTACCCCTCGCGTTTGGGCAGGTTCGGTCGGGATCACCGATCGTGGCGGCTCGATCTGTGACATGCTTCCTCCTGGTTCCCCGCAGCAGCCCCTGGATGCGTGTCCCACCGGGCATCCCGGCGCGGTTTTGCTGGCTGGGCACGCGGCCACGAACACACAAGCAGCGCGTGAAGAAAGGGCACCATCTGTGCTGCGCGTGGCAGCGCAATCTCACAGGCCCTGCCAATCCGGCGCCGATCGCGCTGCGGCGACGATCACCCCCGGGCTGCTCTGATCCACGCGTCCACAATCGCATTCCCTACGGCAACGGCAGGTCCGTGAACTCGAAGGGGATGGTGATTTCCTGCGTGCCGGTGGGGATTTCCCAGATCAACTTGACCGGTTCGCCGGGCGCATCGCTCTGGTCGCCGCGATTGTTGAAGAACTGGCGGGTGGTTTCGTACTGATCACCACTGCTGCTGGTGCTGTAGCCGCCGGGATACCAGGCGCGGCCATCCTTGTCGAGCAACTGCATGGCCTGCCGATTGTTCATCCAGTCATAGAAGGCCTGTTGCTCCATGCCATCCCGGTGGGCGATGATCTTCACCTGGCACTGGTTGTCATTGGGGCGGGTCACGCTGGCAATCACAACCCGCCTGCCTGCCACCGTTTCGGTCTTGTCCTTCACGTTCAGGATGTCTTCCACCTCCAGCTTTTCGCTGCGGGTCTGCACCGTCATCTTGATGTTCCCCCTCAGGCGGGCAATCTTGCTGCCGGGATTCTCGGGATAGATCAGCGGCACATGCATCTGCCAGACGCTGCTGCGGCCGGAGGAGTAGCTGCTGGAGCTCTGGCGATTGGCCAGCGAGTTACCCTTGTCATCCACCGCCTCCTCGATCTCCGGCTGGTGGCTGTAGCGCAGGATGTTGACCTTCGGCTCGGCGTAGACCTGCAACTGCATGCTCATGTTGCGATTGACCTGCTCAGGGTTGGCCAGGCTCACCGAGTTGCTGCGCTGAATCTGGGTGGCGACCACCATGAATGCGCCGTTGAGGCTGAACGGGGCGTTGACCGTGGTGCGGCCCATGTTGCGCTGCGGCATCAGGCGCAGGGCATTCTCGTTATCGTGTGATTCGTAAATCACCACTTCGCCCTGCGCCATGACCTGGCGCATCACCTGCCAGAAGGGAGCATCTTTGACGCTGAGGGTGATGGTGGGCAGGTTGGCGTTATCAAACATGTTGTCGTGGTAGGGGCGGAGGGCGAAGCCGGTTTGCTTCGACAGCGCTTCCATCACCTCCAGCACTGAGGCATTGGTTACATCAAGCGTGATGAGGGTCGGCCCGGCGACTTTGTTCACCTCTATCTGCTGCAGTGCGGCCTGGGCGGCATCACGGCTGCGGATGTGCTCCTGCAGCGCCTGCTGGGCATCTTCGCCCATGGTGACCAGCTGCTGCATGGCCGCGGTGCGCACCGTTTCATCGGGGCTGGACAGGTCGGCGATGAGCTGCTTGATCCGGGCCTGGCGATCAGTCTCTGCTGGCGGGGCATCGGCCGACTTGGTGGCTGCAGTCTCATTTTCGACTTGCGCGCTGAGCGGGGCAGTCAGAACGAGAATGCCGGTGAATCCCACGGCAGCGAACTTGAGCAGATGCATGGTGGCGTCCCTTCGCTTGATGAATATGCAGGGGCGAGTCCCCGGTTCCCCAATGGATGCGCCCACGCCGGAAAAGTTCCCGGGCAGGCGGCAATAGTGAGCATAGCATACCCGCCCGGGATTGTTGAAAACAAACCGGCCGCCGATGCCGCACCAGACGGATGAGATGATTGGCGCAGATGAGATGGCTGGCGCGGATCCAAAAGAAGAGGGAGCAGTGGATCACTGCTCCCTCCACCAGAGTTTCGGCGATCATGCGCCAGCGCTACTGCTCATCTATCTTGATGAAGACGAACCGGGCGCCGTCGCGGGTCTGGACATACAGGCGCACACCCTTGGACAGGTCGGCCTGCCTGAGCGCCTCGAGCGCTGTGGCAGCATCGGTGATCTTCTGGTTGCCGATGCGGGTGATGACATCGCCGGGGCGCAGGCCCTGCTCGGCCGCCGGGGAACGCGGCTCAACCTGGGTGATGACCGCACCCTCGCTTGCTGCGCCGAGGCTGTAGCGCTGAATGTTTTCCGGCGTGATGTCCGCCAGGGTGATGCCCAGCTTGCCGGCGGTTTCGCGCTGGGCTGAGCTGCGCGGCGAAGATCCGCGGCTGCCACGGCGCGCCACCGAAGTCAGGTCCTCGGGCTGTTCTCCCACCTTCAGCTTGATGTCCAGCGTTTCACCGTTGCGGAAGACTTTCATCGTCACCTCTTCGCCGGGCGGGGTGGCGGCGATGGCGTTCCGCAGCATCTGCATATCATTGATCTTGCGGCCATTGAGCTCGGTGATGATATCGCCCGGCTCCAGGGTGTCATACGCCGGCGTATCGGGGAAGGTCTGCTCGACCAGCACGCCGTGCCGGTCCTCAAAGCCAAAGCTGCGGGCCAGCTCCGGCACGGCCGACACATCGCGGATGCTCACCCCCAGCCAGCCGCGCGTCACCTTGCCGGTGGTGCGGAGCTGGGTATAGACCATCTTGGCCTGGTTGGAAGGAATGGCGAAGCCAATGCCCTGGAAGCCGCCGGTGCGCGAAGCGATGGCGGTGTTGATGCCAACCACCTGCCCGCGGATGTTGACCAGCGGCCCACCGGAGTTACCGGGGTTGATGGGGGCATCTACCTGGATGAAGTTTTCGTAGCCTCCCTGGCCCAGGATGCCGACATTGTCGCGATTCAGCGCGCTGACGATGCCGTGGGTCATGGAGCCGACATAGCCGAAGGGGCTGCCGAAGGCCATGATCCAGTCGCCCTTTTGCAGCTCATCACTGTTGCCCCAGGGGGCGGCGATGACGTTGTCCACGCTGATCTTGATGACGGCCAGGTCGGTCTTGGGATCGGTGCCGATCACCTCGCCATTCTCGATCTTGCGGCCATCGTTGAGGGTGATGAGCATTTTCTCAGCCCCACCGGCGACGTGATTGTTGGTCAGGATGTAGGCCGCTCCGTTTTCGACCTCCATAATCACGCCAGAGCCGTTGCCCATCTGGCGGAAACTCTCGCCGCCGGGATCAAGCCCGGGTGGCAGGTCGGGCTCGCCATCGCCATCGCGGTCGGGGAAGAAACGCCGCAGGGTATCCTCATCAAAAGGCAGGGCCCGGCGCATGCCCGGCACTTCCTTCTCGACGACGATGTTCACCACCGAGGGCTCGATCGTCTTACCCACATGGCGGAAGACGGTCGCCAGGTCCTCGATCTGCGCGAGTTGTTCACGCGTCGCCTCGACCTGTTGCTGGGCATGTGCGAACTGCGCTGATTCGAGCAGGTAATTCCCGCCGAAAAATCCGCCGGCCACCAGGGCACCGGCCAACAACGTTGTTCCGATCGGATTTTTGAACAGCTTCATTCGTCTACTCCTTGAAACGTCTCATTGCCACGGCCACAAACAAACCCGCAGGGGGATGGACGCGATAGCTCTGGCAGATGATCGCCTGCAACGTGAAGCACGTTCCCTGGCCGCGAACAACTCTCAGCAGGGCGCTTGTTTCACGATTCACGTATTCGCTCATTCCACCTTCCCGGCCTGCGTGAATTAACGCTCCGGCGTCCACTTTCTGAACGCTTCGGCCTCTCCCGCCGGCATATCGTAGGCATGTTCAGGGGCGGGATATTGGCCAGTGGTGATGGCCTGCACGTAGCGCGCCAGCACTTCACGCCAGGGGCTGGCCAGATCAGCCATCGGCGGGGCAAACTTGGGCTGCCGCTCGGTGAGGCCGGCGATGTCATGTACGACGACCACGTGGCCATCGCAGGCCGCCC
Organism: uncultured Tepidisphaeraceae bacterium; assembly: GCA_964398315.1. Lineage (GTDB taxonomy): Bacteria > Planctomycetota > Phycisphaerae > Tepidisphaerales > Tepidisphaeraceae > JADLCB01. Next base: position 27,352 of record CAYNMV010000010.1, read on the forward strand.
CCGCCCCGCAGCCGATAACCGGCAGGGCAACCTGCTCGACCACCGCCGCCGATACTTCGTTGGGCACCGCCTCCAGCAACAGGGCGGCGGCGCCGGCATCGGCCATGCAACGGGCGGTCTCAACCACCTGCCTGGCCTCGCTGGCGGTGCGTCCCTGGAAGCGGTATCCGCCCATCAGGCCCACTGTCTGCGGACGCAGGCCCAGGTGCGCCATCACCGCCACGCCCGCGTCCGCCAGCCGGCGGATCAGCTCGGCGTGGCCGGCAGCCACCTCTAATTTCACACAGTCGCAGCCGCTTTGTTGCACCATCGCAAAGACGTTCTCGCATGCCCGCCCGATATCTCCCTGGTAGCTGCCGAAGGGCATATCACCGACCACCAGCGCCAGCGGTGCGCCGCGGCGCACGGCGGCCGTCAGCTCGATCAGCAGCGGCAGCGAGATGGGCAGGGTGGTGTCATGTCCGAGGATGACATTGGCCGCCGAATCGCCCACCAGCAGGGTTGGAACGCCGGCCTGCTGCATCAGGCGGGCGGTGGTGTAGTCATAGCAGGTGAGCATCGGAATCTTGCGGCCCGATGAGCGGGCTGAACGCAGGTCGTTGAGCGTAAACTTCGTAGTAAGAGCGGACATGCCCCGATTATAGAGGTCATCTACCCCCGACGACGACTGCGCGCGGCCTTTTCCCGCCGCGCCCGCCACCTTACAACTGTGGATGTGAGACTACTGATCGCGATTGTGCTGTTTATGGGGCTGGTTTGGGCCATGACGGCGGGGGGCATCGCCCGCGCCCAGGGGCAGGAAGCCGCTGCCCCGGCCACCGCGCCAACCACCGTTCCCACCACCCAGGCCGCGGCCGAGGAGCCGGCTGGGCCGGTGAAAGCATTTTATGACCGCGTGGCACAGGGAGGAAGGACTGTCGCGGTCCAACTGCTCATTTCGGTGGCGGGGCTGGCCGTTGTGATTGAGCGATTGGTCAACCTGCGGCGCGCGCACATCGCCCCGGCGGGGTTATTCGAGCAGGTGGAAGCCCTCTGGGCGCTTGGCCGGTTTGACCAGATCCGGGCTTTGTGCCGGAGCCAGCCCAGTACCCTGGGAAGAATGATCGAGGCGATCATTGAGCATCGCCACGGCCCGCCGGCCGATGCCGCGACCGTTGCGGCCGACATTGGCACGCGCGAGCTGAAGCTGCATTTGCAGAAGGCTTACCCGATTGCCGTGGTGGCGACCATCGAGCCGCTGCTGGGCCTGTTCGGGACGGTATGGGGGATGATCCTGGCATTCGAGAAGGTGGCCGCCATCGGCGAGCTGGGCAACGCCGCCGCCCTGAGCAGCGAAATCTCCCTGGCGCTGATGACGACCGCGGTAGGCCTGGCCATCGCCATCCCGATGCTGGCAATGCACCATTATTTCAAGTTCCGCGCGAGCCTCTTCGGCCTCGCCCTGGAGGAGCAGGCCAGCCGGCTGATTTCCCGACATCTGATGCGCAGTGACACGCAAAACGGCGAGAACGTGAAGGCGGCCGGGAATACGTAGCACAGCAGAGGAAAAACCGCCTGTGCTTCGCCGCTCGGTTATCGTTCTCCGGCAGGTGTGGGTAGTCTTCCTTTTGCCCGTTTGTCTTCTTCATCCTTCGCGCTGTACTGCCCGGAGCCATCATGCGAATCGACCTGAATGAGGATGAGCCGGTTGAAATCCAGATGGCGCCGTTGATCGACTGCGTCTTTCTGCTGCTGACGTTCTTCCTGGTGGCGTCAACGCTCAAGGAATCAGTGCGCGAGCTGAAGCTTGAACTGCCCGCGGCCGCGGCGGCAAGCGAGGTGCCCGCACCGGTGGAGCGTCCGCCGCTGATCATCGCCATTGACCGTGCGGGGCAGGTTTATCTGGCGGGTGAGCCGATGAGTGATCAAGTGCTGTTGGAATCCATCGCCCGCCGGCGGGCAGATCACCCTGAGCAGCGCATCCGCCTCGACGCGGACCGCGACACCCCATACCACCACATCATCCGCGTGCTGAGCGCCCTCCAGCAGCAGGGAATCACCGATATCGGCCTGCAGACCGAACTGCCAGAGCGGCCATAGCGGCGCCCCACTCATCGCGGATCGTGTGGCTGCTGAGGCGGCCGCAGGCATGCCACCCACAGCCTGGACTGTTCGCTGATGCGTTCAGGTAAGAACGTGATCACGGGCCAGCGACGCAGCGCTCATCATGTGGCCCTGCCGCCGGGCCGCAAGCTGTGTAACGCTTCCCCACAGTGCGATTCCCATGACACAGCTCCACGATGCGCATCCCCTGGAACATCGGCCCGGTCCATGCTGCCCCATGCATGAAGCTTGAGCCGAAAGGGCAAACGGCGCTGGTGCCTGATGGAGGAGGATCCATCTGCCCCGTCATCCCGGCCCTGATTCGCCACTTTTGCCTTTGGCCCGCCCGATCTATACTTGCCGCACCATGATCGAAAAAATCTTCAAGGCTTATGATGTTCGCGCCACCTACCCCAGCCCGCTGAATGAGGAGGATGCCTGGAAGGTCGGCCATGCGACCGGGTTGTATCTCAAGCGCTCGCGGCAGAACCTGCCGGCCGAGAAGCGGGTGCAGCGTGAGGACACGGTTGTTGTTGGCCGGGACATGCGGCCACACTCGCCCAGCCTGGCGACAGCGCTGTCCGATGGCCTGCGTTCCACCGGCATGAACGTGGTGGATGTCGGCATGGTGGATACCTCCTTCGTCTATTTTGCGGTCAACCACCTCGATGCCGTTGGCGGCATCCAGACCACCGCCAGCCACAACCCCGTTCAGTACAACGGCTTCAAGATTTCCGGCCCCAAGGCCAAGCCCATCGGGGCGGCCTCCGGGCTGGATGACATCAAGCGCATCGCCACCTCGCTCACGCGCCCGGGCCCCACCGGCGTGCAGGGCAAGTATGAGGAGATGGACCTGTGGGATGAGTACAGGCAGAAAGTGCTCAGCTTCCTGGACCTGAAACGCCCGATCACGGTTGTGGTGGATGCCAGCAACGGCATGGCCGGCAAGATGGTGCCGCGCGTCTTCGGCGATGTGCCCAACCTCACGATCATCCCGCTGCTGTTTGAGATCACCGGCAGCTTCGTTCATGAGCCCAATCCCCTGGTTGAAAAGAACCTTGAGATGCTCAAGGCCAGGATGAAGGAGCAGCCGGTCGACCTGGGCTGCTGCTTCGATGGCGATGCCGACCGCGCGATGTTCCTGGATGAAACCGGCCGGACCATCGGCTCGGACATGGCCACCGCCCTGATCGCCGAAGACTTTCTCAGGCAGCCGGAGAACAAGGGTGCGGCGGTCGTTTATGACCTGCGCTCCAGCCATGTGGTCAGGGATGTCATCAGCGCCCTGGGCGGGGTGCCGGTGCGTGATCGCGTGGGCCATGCCTTTATCAAGAAGACGATGGCCGAGAAGGATGCCGTCTTTGGCGGTGAGTTGTCAGGCCACTTGTACTTCCGCGACTTCTATTACGCCGACTCGGCGGCGGTGGCGTTCGCGCGGGTGCTGTCCATCCTTTCCGCCCAGGACAAGCCGATGAGCCAGCTCATCAGCCAGTACCACACCTACAGGCAAAGCGGCGAGGTGAACTTCGAGGTTGAAGACAAGGACGGCAAGATCCGGGAGCTGGCCGAGAAGTTCAAGACCGCCAAGATCGACTATCTCGACGGCATTACCGTCGACCTGGGCGACTGGTGGTTCAATGTCCGCAAGAGCAACACCGAGCCACTGCTGCGGCTGAACCTCGAGGCGGCCAACCAGGCGCTGCTGGATGAGAAATTCACCGAGCTCAAGCAGATCCTCGGCGAGCCGGTGGCAGGGCACTGATATACAGGCAGATGAGCAGAGGGGGAGACAGGCAGCGAGCAATCGCTCTTGCTTGTCTCCCCCTCTTTCGTCTTTGTCTGTCCACCTACGCCGTCTTGATTGATGTCGGGCCGCTGGAGGCGGCAGGAGTGCCGGCGGAGGAGGGGTACTGGATGCGGCCGTGGTAGATGCTGCCCAGCGTCTTGACCAGTGAGCGTTCGATCAGCTCGATCTCGCGCATGGTCAGGTCGCACTCATCGAACTGCCCGTCCAGCAGCCGCCGCATGGTGATGTCGTGAACCAGCGATTCGATGCGGCCGGCCGTCACCTCGCCCAGGGCGCGGGTGGCGCTTTCGCAGGCATCGGCCAGCATGACGATGCCGGTTTCCTTGGTGCGCGGCTTGGGGCCGGGGTAGCGATATTGGGTTTCGCTCACATCCGGCTGGTCGGGGGCGCTCTGGTCCTTCTTCTGCACCGCCTGCCGGTAGAAATACTCCACCAGTGTTGTGCCGTGGTGCTGCTGGATGAACTGGATCAGCACCGTGGGCAGGTTGTACTCCTTGGCCAGCTCCACGCCGTCTTTCACATGGCCGATGATAATCAGCAGCGAGACGCTGGGGCTGAGGTTGATGTGGCGATTGACGCCATCCACCTGATTTTCCACGAAGTAGTCGGCCTTGTTGATCTTGCCGATGTCGTGGTAATAGCTGCCCACGCGGCACAGCAGCGAATTGGCCCCGATCGCCTCGGCGGCCGCTTCTGCCAGGGTAGCCACCTGCAGGCTGTGGTTGTAGGTGCCGGGCGCCTCCACGCTCAGCCGACGCAGCAGCGGATTGCTGACATCGGCCAGCTCCAGCAGGGTCATGCCGGTGGTGATGCGGAACGCCTTTTCGATAAACGGCAGGATCCCCAGCACGCAGAACCCCACCGCGATGCCGCTGGCGCCGGCATAGAGCACATCCAGCCCGGTATAGGTGAAGGGCTGGCCGGGGTGCATCTGCATGACGCCGACGGCCAGGGTTGTGATCATCATCGCCAGGGCGCTGGCGCCGCCGATCTCGATCAGCCGGCTGCGGCTGCGGATGTCATCGATCAGGTAGCAGGCGGTCAGGATGCCGACAAACAGCACCAGGAAAAAACCAATCCCCTGGTCGAGTGCGGCCGTCACCATCACGCCATGGGTCACCGCCACGCCCATGGCGAAGCGACGGTCATAGGCAATGGCGAGGATGAACGCCACCAGCAGGGTGGGGGCGGTGCCGAACAGGTACAGCGGCCCGCTGCCGATGGCGGCAAGCTGCGCCAGCAGCAGCATCGACAGCAGCAGCACCGCGATCGCCAGTCCACGGGCGTGATTGCGGATCACGCGTGGCTGATAGCGCTTGATGTAGCCGCCCAAGGCAGCGGTGACGAGCATCACCAGCCCGATCATGCCAATCTTCTTGCGCCACCACGCCAGGGGGGTCAGCGTCTTGAGATAGGCATCGTTCTCGGCCTTGAGCAGCTTGTAGTCCTTGGCAGTCAATTCACGGCCGCGCGCCACCAGCAGCGCGCCGGCGCTCTTGATCTGGTCGCCGCGCACGGTGGGAACCGAGCGATACGCCTCCAGCCGCGCCTGCCCGGTGGCATCGGCATCCAGCACGTAGGTGGGCGCCTGTTTCAGCTTGTTAAGCGTGTAGGCGGCGATGGGGTTGCGCAGGGCGCTGGAGAAATTGGCCTCGGCCGCCCGTTTTACCTCGCTGATCAGCTCGGCATCGATTGTCTGCGGATGGGTGCGCGTCAGTTCGATGGTGCGCTGGGGCTGGTCGTTGTCGGATCGCAGGATGATCTTGGGCGGCCGCAGGCGCAGGTTCTCCTGGCGGGTCATCTCCGCAGCGCGCTCCTCGGCATCGATCACCACCAGCGTGCGCAGCGACTGAATGAAATTGTTCACACCGTCGTTATACCCCTCCTGGAGGGTCTGGCTGGCCGACTGGTCGAAGGCGGTGACAGCGGTCTCATCCAGCCGGGTCTTGAGGCCGGGGCTGTCAAAGCTGAACTCGGCCTGGAGGGTGGCGCCGATCTCATCGAGTTTGCGCCCTTTCATGTCCTCGGGCAGGGCGCGCAGCTCCTCTTCCAGCGTGCGCCAGACATCGGTGGCGGTGTAGATCGGCAGGACGCGATTCCGCTCATCATTGCGGGCGTCTTCCAGCACCTGGGCATCGTGGTAGACAAATTCGACCCGGCTGTAGATGTCCTGCCCGACCCAGTCGTGGATGCGGTAACCGGGGGCCTCTTCGCGCAGCGTGAAGATAAGCGCCGCCAGCAGGCAGAAGATGGCGGCGATGCCCAGTGAGCCGGCGGTACCATCCGCCTGCATGCGCGACCACCAGTGCTCGCGCGTCTCGGGCTTGATCCGGCGCTTGTTCGAGGTTCGTCGCAATAGACTCGACCAACTCATGCCAATTGCCAGTCGCGGCAGCACATGCCGCAGCTTGGGGTCTGGGAGGACCCGACCTGGCGTCCTTGCCTGTTGTTGTGGCACCGGCGACCGTGCCGGCGCACCGGTATTGCCGCCTGGCGCGGCCGGCGGATCACGAGGCCGTTTCGCCAGGGTACTGGGCCGCAAGCGTCTCCGCGCCGGCAGCCGGGGAGGCGGCGCGCCGGCGCCGCGTCGCGGGCTTTTCAAGGCCGCCGGCCCCCTGTGGGGTGTTGGCCTCGTAGGCGTTGACAATGTGCTGCACCAGACGATGCCGCACGATGTCCGCCTTGTCCAGTTGCACCATCGCCACCTGTTTGATGCCCCGCAGCCGGCGCATCGCATCCACCAGGCCGCTTTCCGTGCCTTCCGGCAGGTCAACCTGCGAGGCATCACCAGTCACGATCATTTTGCTGTCGTGGCCGAGGCGGGTCAAAAACATCAGCATCTGGCTGACGGTCGTGTTCTGGGCCTCATCCAGGATGATCGCGCTCTCATTGAGCGTACGGCCGCGCATGAACGCCAGCGGGATGACTTCGATCACATCATTGACCATGAAGCGCTTGACCTGCTCGAAGTCCATCATGTCATGCAGCGAGTCGAACAGCGGGCGCAGGTAGGGGTTGACCTTGGCCTGCAAGTCGCCGGGCAGGAAGCCCAGGCGCTCGCCGGCTTCGACGGCCGGGCGCACCAGCACGATGCGCTTGATGGCGCTGCGCTTGAGCATCGACGCGGCGGCGGCGACAGCGAGATAGGTCTTGCCGGTGCCTGCCGGACCGGTGCAGATGGTCAGGTCGTGCTTGAAGATGGCGTCGATGTAGGTGCGCTGGCCTTCGGTCTTGGGCCGGATGGCCTTGCCACGAACGTAGACATCGATCGATCCCTCGGACTTGATGTTTGACTCATCGCGGGCGCGGGCGATGGCCTGGCCGACATCGTCGAGGGACAGCCAGTCCTGGCGGCGGAGCTTTTTCTGCATCTGCTCGAGCACCCCGGCCGCCTTGGCGACCTGGTCGCCGTTACCGCTGAGGCGCAATTCATCATCGCGACCCACGACGCGCACGCCGAAGGTCTCGCGGATCATCCGCAGATGCCGATCAGCCGTCCCAAACAGGGCCAGCTTCTTATCAGGTTGTTCGAGGGTGATATTCAGATCCACGTCGCTTCATGCCGGGCCGGTTCCTGTTGATGCCCGGATCCAGTTGACTTCGTACGCAAGCCGGATGCCCGAAAGCGGACCCCGGCCCGGTCCGATATTGTTGCGGCTGAGTGTCGGCTTGTCGAGGGAGAGTTCCCCCACCGCCAATACTCCCGTATCCAATTGCGTAAGCAATGATACGACAGCAGTTTACTCCCGGTTCGCCCGCCGCCGGGACTGGCGCAGGACTGCCGCCTGACTGGCAGGGGGCGATTTCCTGCCACGCGTACGCCTGGAGCAAGCGGGTGACACGATTTGAGCAGAATCTGGCGGTCGCGGGGTTCATCGGCTGTGTCCCTGTCGTGACCTGGATCATCCAGCGCAGGCATGGCCAGATGCATGACGAAGCGGCGGGGTGCGGCCTCACCCGGCGCCTGGGCACGGTCCGGCTTTTCATCACGCTCGCGATGGCCCTGGCGGTGGGGACTCTGCTGCTGTGGATCATGAAAATGAGAGCCGACTTGCATCCGTGAGGCGAGACGGGCAAGAAAAGCCCACGGCCCGCCGGCCGTGGGCTTCATGGTTGATGCTGCGATCCACCCAATCCGCTATTTCACCGCGTCCGTGGGCGGCGGAGTGACATCCACCGGCGGGGTTGGCGGCGCCGCGGGAGGCGGCGGGGCGACCGTATCCACCGGGGGGACCTCCACCGTCGTCGGCGGCGGGGTCACCGGCGCCACCGGGGGCGTGGGGGTCTCGGTGGGCGGCTGCACACCGATGTCCGTGGGCGGCGGCGGCGCGGTCGGGGGCGTCACCGGGGGCGGTGTGACCGCCGGCGGGGCGGTCGGCGGCGGAGTGACATCCACCGGCGGGGCCACCGGAGGCGGCGTCACCGGCACCGGCGGCGCAACCGTATCGGTGGGCGGCTTCACGCCGATATCAGCCGGGGGCGGTGTCACCACCGGGGGCGTGACCGTCGGCGGCGTCACCGTGGGCGGAGCCACGGGCGGTGGGGTCACATCCACCGGCGGCTGCACTGTCTCGGTCGGAGGCTTCACCACATCCACCGGCGGTTTCACCACATCAACGGGCGGCTTGACCGTATCCACCGGCGGCTTCACACCAATATCAACCGGCGGCGGGGCCACCACGGCCGGCGGGGTCACCACGGGCGGGGCCACCGGCGGTGGGGTCACCTCTGAGACCGGCGGAGCCACATCCACGGGCGGCTTCACCTCAACCGGCGGCTTCACCGTGACCGGTGGTTTCACGGCCACCGGCGGCACTACCGTGTCGGTCGGCGAGGCCACGCCCAGATCCACTGGCGGCGGCAGCGTCACGCTCTCCGTCGGCAGTGTGATGCCCACCTCTACCTTCGGCGGCGTGGGCAGCGCGATCTCAATCGGCTTCACTTCGACGACCTTGGGTACCTGAACCTTGGGCACCTCAACCTTGGGGATGCGTGCCTTGGGCACCTCCACCTTCACCGGAGGGGTCGCAACCGCCACCGGCGGCGGGGCCACCTCTACCGGCGGGGTTGTCACAGGCGCATCGATTTTGGGGGCAACATCAACCGGCGCTATCGCCACGTCCGTGGGGGCGCTCACGCCGATATCCACCTTGGGCGGGGCAACGGGTGTTGTCTCGATCGGCGGCATCACCGCCGTCTCCACCGGCACCTCCACCTTGGGCGCGGCCGGCGGGGCAACCACGTCGATCGCGACCGGCGGCGCAGCCTCGGTCGGCACATCCACCTTCGGTGCGATGTCAACCGGGGGCGTCACATCCACCGGCGGCGTTGCCACCGCGACATCCACGCTGGGGGCGGCAATATCCACCGGTGGCGCGACCTCGGGTGCGGTCACGCTGGCGGCGACATCAATTGCCGGAGCAACATCCACCACGGGTGCTACGTCGACCGGCGGAGCCGCTTCAACCGGCGGGGCAACGCTGGCGGTTTCAACCGCCACGGGCGTCACATCCGCCACGATATCGGTTGGCAACGCCAGGCTGGTTTCAGAGGGAAGGGCAACCGCCGACTCAGCCGCCGAGGCTTGCTCAAACGGCGGTGCGGGCTCGCTGCCCTGGACCGGGGCCTGCGCGACCGTACGGCCGGTGGATGCGGAGCTGGCGGCGGGTGTGATGCTGCTGGGCGCGGCCGAACTCTTGCCCGAGCTGGTCTGCGGCCCAGCGCTGGCGATCCCGCCGGCAGTCTGCCCGCTGGCCGGGCTGCTGCTCTTGCCCGAAGCGCTGGCGACGGTGCGCCCGGGGACGTTGGCTGCCAGGGCGTTGGCATCAATCCAGCCGCTGGCCGACAGCGCGTTGATGGCCGACTGCAAATCCTGTGTGCGCGAGCGCAGGCGGAAGACATCCGAGCCCTGGCGGGTGGCGATCTGCCCCAGGCGCTCCAGTCCCTGTTTATGGGTGAAGAAATCCTCACGATTGATGGCGGCCAGTTCCGGCTGTTTTTCGCCGCCGGCCAGTTTGGCCTGCTGATTGTCCGCCAGCGTGAAGGCTGCGACGCCCTCCTCGCGCGGCCGGATGGTGACCTCGTTTTCCTCGCAGGCGTAGTAGCTGCGACGGGCATCCGGGTCATAGCTGACCAGCACGACGGCGGTGGTGGCCTCGACGACCGCATTGCCATCGTGGATCTGCACCACGCCGTTCTGTACGGCACGCCTGCCAACGAACACATGGGCGGTGCCGTATTCAACCTGGATGTTGGTCTGGCCGGTGCCTTCCCACACGCGCACCGCACTGTGGGAGTCGATTTTCAGCACAACCCGGCTGGCCAGCAGCAACGACAGCCCACCCTGGCCGGTGGTGATCAGTTCATCATTGTTGACCAGGGCATGCAGATCAGCGGGGCGTGCCTGCTCTGCGGCGAAAATACTGCCCGAGCCATAGGCGGCGGTGATGCGGCCGATGGGCTGGTTCTCCGCGGCGTAAACCGTGATCGGGGCAGCGGTTGCGAGCATCAGCGCCGCACGGACAGACCACTTGATTGTACGCTTCATGACATACCTTCCCGTTTCCAGCTAGCTGCGCGCAGGGACACGCGGGGCGGCAACCCGCTCTTTTTATCAGACAGGCCACGACCCCGTTTCGTTAGCCAATAATATTGCCCGCCCTGAAAAAATCATGCCACGCGCCGGATGCGTAAGTACTCCGGCAAGAATAGGTTAAAAACTGTAGATGAACCGCACGCCCAGCACGCCGCGGTCATACTCGAACGGCGTCTGTCCGCCAAACCCGACGTTGGAGTCGCGGTTGGTGTAGGCGTAGTCCACACGGATCGACGCATTCTTGAAAATCTCCCGCGTCAGGCCGACCGACAGGACGTACTCCAGGTCGCTGCGTTTGTCGCGGTCGGCCGGATCGTCGAACAGGCTGGGGTTCTGGTAGTCCTCGTAGGTCAGGGTGGCGCCCATGTCCAGCCGCAGTTTCCAGAACGGCAGCGGGGTGTAGTAGACGATGCCGAAGGTGTGCAAATAGCCGTAATACTCCTCACCCTGCGTGTCCTGGTAGGTGAAGCGATAGCTGATATCGATGTTCGACTTCTCATTCTGGTCGAACAGCGACGGCAGGGTGATGCCCTGGACGATGCCCAGCACGTGGTTGTTGCCATCACGATCCAGCTCGCGCAACACCGGATCGGAGAATGAATCGGCGAAGTCGTTGTGCTGGTACTGGTAGTAGATCGAGGTGTATCCCTTCTGCGGGTAGACCAGCGTAAGCTGCGGCGTAATCAGGTGGCGGGTCAGGTATTTCTCGTGACCGAACTCGATGTAATTGAAGCCGTAGCGGGCACTTGCGTACAGGTTATCAGCCAGGCGGTAGTTCATGTACGGCCCGGCCTGGTAGCTGAAGATATTGAACGACTGAATATCCTGCTGGAACGTAAAGTAGCCGGTTGCCTCAACGCCAATATCATAATTTTGCCCGCGCAGGAGGCTGTAGCTGCCGCGCGGTTGCAGGACAAAACGGCCGTCCTCATCGTCTGAGATTTCACCCGGCAGCGCGACGTTGGATCCGAGCAGCAGCACGTTGGTGTCGTACTCGTAGCTGGCGGTGATCTGAAGCTCCCACGGCCGAGGCGTGCGCTGCTGGGCTGCCAGAACATCATCCAACTGGCGCGAGGCGGCGGCCACGGTGGGATCGCGATCGGCGCCACCGATGCTGGCTTCATGGTAGATCTGGCGGGCACGCACCAAGTCCCGCATGCGCAGGTAGGTCAGGCCCTGGTAGAACTCGGCCGATTCCTGCTCAACGCCACCGGCCCGGCGGGCCTGCTCGAACGCCTGGGCCGCCAGTTCCAGCTCCCCCTGGGCGTAATAAATCTGACCTTTCAGGTAGGCGGCTTGGGCCTGCCAGGTGGGATCGCGCTCGAACTCGGCAATATCGGCACGGGCCTCGTCATATTGTCGCAGCGCGATGTGCGCCTTGGCGCGGGCTGCCCGCACTTCGGTGAGCGTCGGGTCCAGGCGGATCGCCTGATTGAAGGATTGGACCGAATCGGCGTATTTGCCCTGGTCAAGCTGAGCCAAGCCGAGGAAGTACCACGCCTGCACATCCCCGGCATCTTCCTGCGTGAGCTGGCGGAACGATGTTTCGGCAGCGGCCAGTTCGCCGCGGTAATACTTGCCCTGGGCCTCCTGGAACAGGATTTCGGCCTCCGCCGAGCGCGAAAAGCGCACATCCGGCAGTGGGGCGGTGGTTGCGGGGGGGATTGGCTCGACTGATTCCTGTGCCCTGGCCAGGTTCGCACTGCCCGCCGCCAAAGCCAGCATGACGCTCACACACTGAATCGAATGCTTCATCCTCATCGATCTCCGAGAGTTGTCCTCCCCATCGCCCGCGCATCCGCTGTGCGCAGCTCTTCCCTGAAGCGGGCCACTATCTTACCGCCGCTGCCCGGCCCCCCCAATCGCCGGCCCCGCCTGCGCCAACAGCCTCAGGCTCACCATACCGGGCCTGGCACTGCACCGACAATGGAAATTGCATGAGGGGCATGATCCGCATCAAGGCCGGGCTGCTGGCCTTCTTTTTCCTGCCCTGGATGGAGGGAGCAAGCGGGCGCTGGCCACGCCGGCCGGGGGCTGGATTCATCGTGGTTCGGCTGGACAGGATGCCGGCACGGTCTATCCTCCGCTGTATATGGGTTACTACTCCTACGGCTACGGTGGCAGCGGACGGCGGAAGAAGTCGCCGGGGGAGGTTTTCGTCCGCCTGATCGTCATCGCGGTGGTGGTCGTGCTGTTCAACAAGTGGTTCCTCAACCGGCACCAGCCCACCCCGCCAGCCGCGCCGGAGGCGGCCGGACCGGTCGGGCTAACCGATGAGCAGCGGGCGCAGATCCAGCGTGATCTGATGCCCGCCACGCGACCTTCCCCACAGGAGGGCATCGCCGCCATCATCCTCGTTGATACCTCCGGGAGCATGGATCAGCGCGTTCAGGGGGAAGCGGGGAAATCGGTGGTGAAGATGCAGGCGGCCCGGCAGGCGGTGATGGAACTGGTTGAAACCAGCGCCCGGCTGCGGACCGAACGGCTGACGCTGCCGGTGCAACTTGGGATCTACGAGTTTTCCGAGCGCGTGGCGGACAATGTGCGGGTGGTCGTGCCACTGGGCGAGCCCAACCCCGCCGCCGCCCGGCAGGCACTGGAGCGGATGAAGCCTGAGGGTGGCACGCCGATCGGAACGGCCCTCATCCGGGCCAAGCGCGACTTGGACCAGGCCGGCCTGAATCGCCAGCACATCCTGATCGTCACCGATGGGGAGAACACCGCCGGCCCATCGCCGCAGGCGGTGCTGGAGGTGATGAACGAATCGCAGGAATCGCTTCCTGCCTCGGTCTACTTCGTTGCCTTCGATCTCGATGCCGCGCATTTCAACGCGGTCAAGGACAGGGGCGGGGTCGTTCTTCCCGCCGCCGATGCCGCAGCCCTCCGCCGCACGCTCGACAGCGTGTTGACCGAGCGCATCCTGGTTGAGTGAAGGCCCACGCGATCACCGGGATAGAGCACATCACGGCGTGCCGCCGCGGCCTTCCTTGCGGGAATGGCGCTTGAACTTCGGGTCGTGGATGTCGGTGGGGGCCTGATCCCAGCCGTCTGGTTCTTCCTCAAACATCGAATGATCGACCTCATCGCCGGCGCGATCGGGCGCATCGGGGCGGTCGGCGGTGTCCTCTGCCCGGCCGGATCGCTCATCTTCGGCGTCCTCGCCGTTGATCTGCCGCTCGGGGTCCTGCTTGTTTTGAACGGCTTTATCGGTTTGGTCCGGCCGGTCGGTGGGTGTGGATTGATCGCTGTCCAGGCGCCCCTGCCCGGCCTCTTTCTCGGGCTTGGCACGCTCATAGCTCGTGGCAGTATCGGGGGCATTGCTGCCAACAGGATCGGTGGGCTGATTTCGGCTCTGCATGGGTTGCTCTCTTTCCTTGGGTTGACCCCAGGAGATGAGCATATCCCGCGCCAGCAGCCCCGGCAGCGCGGAAAAGAGGGCAGGGGAGCAAGATGCCGCAAAATGCTGAGTGCGTCACGCGCAGCGCGCAAGAAGAAACGAGCGCTTTCCTGCGCGCTGCGCATCATCGCTTTCCCATCCCACGCGCTATCGCAGGAAAAACTCCATTAACTCATGGCCGCGCTCCAGTTTTAAGCCGGTGGCGGCGGCGGCGGGTTCATCATATGCCGCACCGGAGGCATCGGCGATGTCCGAGCCGGCGATAGCGAACAGGGTGGGGGCGTAGCCGTGTTTGCGCGTGGCGATGTTGGTGGGGTGGTCCGGCAGCACCATGATGCGCCACTCGGGGTAGGTCTTGAGCTTCTCCAGCACCGGGCCGACCACGTGGCGGTCAATGTGCTCGATCGCGGCGATCTTGGTTTTCCAGTCCGCCTGGTGCGAGGCCTCATCCGGCGCTTCGATGTGACTCAAGACCAGATCATACTCATCCAGCTTGGCGGCCGTGTGCTCGCCCTGGCCGGCGTAGTTGGTGTCGTGGAAGCTGGTCATCCCCGGTACCTCATGCACATCCCACCCCAGCAGCACCGCCAGGCCGCGCAGCAGATCAACACCCGTAATCATGCAGCCGCTCCTGACGCCAAAACGCTCTACGAAGCGCGGCATGTTCGGGGCATGCCCCTGGCCCCAGAGCCAGACTTGTGTCGCCTCATTCAGGTTCCTGGCATAGCGCGTCTTGTTGACCGGATGCTCCGCGAAGAGCCGGGCCGACCAGTCAATGATCTGGCGAAGCAGTTCATCCCCCTTGCCGGTGGGCAGGTGATCGGCGGCGGGCAGGTCGGGAATCTCGTGCGGCGGCCAGGTGCGCACATCAAACTCCAGGTCGCCGCGATAGACCATCAGATTGCGGTAGCTGACGCCATCGTAAAACTCGATGCCCGGCACATTGACCACCTGGCGCAGGTCGGCCAGCAGGGCGGCGGCCTCCTCGTTGCTGATCCCGCCGGCCGAGTGGTCCTTCATGATGCCATCGCGCACGGTGACGAGGTTGCAGCGGAAGACCCAGTCGGTGGGCGCCAGCGGGATGCGCTGGGCGGCGGCTTCCAGCGGCGCACGACCCGTATGGTAGATCGCCGGGTCGTATCCCAGCAGTGACATGGTCGCCACATCACTGCCGGATTCGAACCCCGGCGGCACTGTGCTGACCAGTCCGAGCCGCCCGGCACGGGCGATGGCATCCATGTTGGGCGTGTCGGCCGCCTGCAGCGGGGTCTTGCCGCCAAGCTGCGGCAGCGGGTCATCGGCAGCGCCGTCGGGAATGATGATGGTGTACTTCATGTCATGGGGAATGTCCCGTGTGACGGGCGCAAAGTCAAAAGCCGCGCGTTGTGTGCGATCGGGGCGGGCGCGCTGGCGGGAAGCAGCTTGGCCGCTGCCGGTGGCAAAGAAGGATTGGCGCTGGCGGGCAGCGGGCTGCTGCCGTCAAATCCACCCCTTACTGGCGATATTATCAGACGTTTCAGCGGCCAGCCCCTTGCGGGCGGCACAATCCGTGTCACAATCGAATCGCTCATTTTCATCCCAGATCGTGAGCGTGTCGATACAATGACTGTACGACACGGACCCGAAATCCGCTGCCGGTTGTGCGGCGGTGGGTCCGAGCTTCGGGCAAACACGCGGCGATCGTCCGCCGCAGCCCAATGCTGACGGGACTGGGGAACCATCAGTCCCCGCTTGGCGGATACCCGGCCCGGCACCCATGTGCGGGAGGCCGGCGAATCCGGTCAGCGAGTTGGGCGCTCGAAGCACATTCCGAGGTGATCTTCACCTTTATGGGCACCGATCCCCTTTCGGGATGGGGCCTGCGTCCGGTCGAACTGGCCGATCAGCCCCTCCTCAATTCGTATTTCCAGTCCATCCGTCAGCCTCTGTCCGACTACACGTTTTCGCAACTGTTCAGTTGGCGCAACAGCCTGCGAATCCTGTGGAAGGTGATCGAGGGCCACCTGTGCGTCTTCGCCAACGGCGCAGGCGATCTGACGTTGCTCATGCCCCCCATCGGCGAGGGCCGCCCGGATCGTGCGCTGGCGGCCTGCTGGGAACTGATGCATGAATACAACACGCGCGCCGGCTGCCCCGAGCAGAGCCGCATCGAGTATGCCAGCGAGGAACTGCTGGCCCGCTTCGATCGCACGAAGCTGGAGGTGGCGCCGATGGGGGTGGACTATCTCTACGATGTCCAGCGCATGATCGACCTGGCCGGCAGCGACCTGGCCAGCAAGCGGCAGCTCAAGAACCGCTTCATGCGCAATAACGACTTCTATGCCGAGCCGTTCGACGCGGCCCGCCACACCGATGCCTGCCTGGCGCTGCTGGAGGAGTGGAAGGAGCACCAGGATGCCAGCCATGCCGCCGAACCCGGCACCGCTGCGCTCAAGCGGTTGAAGGAGTCGATCGCCACGAAGACATCGCTGCTCAATGCCGCCGCCCTGGGGTACCAGGGGATGGTGGTCTACGTGAAGGAGAAGACCGCGCCACGGTGGGAAGGATATGCGCTGCGCGCCTTTACCTTCGGCGAATACCTGGGCAGCGACCAGGCGAGCATCGTCATCGAGAAGACGGACCTGAGCGTCAAAGGCCTGGCCCAGTACATCTTCAGCGCGTTCTGCGAGCGCTACTATCGCGAGCGGCCGCTGATCAACGCCGGTGATGACTGGGGCCTGCAAAGCCTGGCGTGGACGAAGATGAGCTACCGGCCGATCCGGCTCCTTCCGAAGTACATCGTGCGGCGGGCGGCGGCCGTCCAGGTGAATGTGCCGGCCGAGACGGTGGCATGGTCGCCATCGCTGAATGTTGCGGCGATGGCTGCCGCCGATGCGGAGATACCCAGGCGAGTGGCCGAGGTGGCCGCCATAGCCCGGCCGCCTGCCGTGCCAGCGCCCGAGACGCCGCTCCCCCAGCCGGTGGTGCGCGCTGCCCGGCCTGAGGATATCGATGCGGCGGCGGCCCTGGAGCAGACCTGCTTCAGCACCTACTGCCTCAGCAGGCGGCAGATCCGCTACCTGCGCGGCAGCAAGACCGTCATTTTCCTCGTGGCCGAGGATGGCGGGCAGATCGCCGGGCAGGCGATCGGGCTGGTCAGGCATCATAGGACCAGCGCATCCGGCCGGATCTACAGCCTGGCGGTGCGTCCCGAATGCCGTGGGCGGCACATCGGCCAGGTGCTGATGCAGCGCATGCTCGCCGAACTGACTGCCCGCGGCGTGCGCCGGGTCTACCTGGAGGTCGAGCAATCCAACATCCCCGCCCAGCGCCTGTATCAGCGCATCGGTTTCCGCCGTATCGGGCTGCTGCCGGACTACTACGGCCAGGGGCGGGATGGCATCCACATGATGTTCGAGGTGCAAATGCCGACGCGCATCGCGGCGTAATCCCGCGCCGACCGGGGCTGCCAGGGCCTGCGTGGTATCAGCCATCCTGCCCTGTCGAGTCCCTGCCGGCGGCGCGCGACTACCGAAAGCCGGCAGGGGTGCTACAATGGGTTATCTGGCCCAGCCTGAGACGACGTATATGCCTTTTGCCCCCATTCCCGACATCCTCGAAGACCTTAAAGCCGGCAAGATGATCGTGCTGGTGGATGATGAAGACCGCGAGAACGAGGGAGATATCGTCGTCGCCGCTGAGAAGGTCACGCCGGAGATCATCAATTTCATCGTCAAGGAGGCCCGCGGCGTGGTCTGCCTGGCGATGGAGCCGGGGATGTGCGACAAGCTCGACCTGCGCCCGCAGGTTGAGCATAACACCGCCCACCTGGGCACCGCGTTTACTGTCACCATCGACGCCCACCCGAAGTTCGGCGTCAGCACCGGCGTCAGCGCCAAGGACCGGGCCACCACCATCCATGTCGCCATCGCCGATGATGCCCGCCCACAGGATTTGCTTCGTCCCGGGCATATCAATCCCTTGCGGGCGCGGGAGGGCGGCGTGCTGGTGCGGGCCGGGCAGACCGAGGGCAGTGTGGACCTGGCCCGCCTGGCGGGGCTGAAGCCGGCGGCGGTGATCTGTGAGATCATGAGCGATGACGGCGAGATGGCACGCCGGCCACAGCTCGAGGCCTTCTGCAAAAAGCACGGCCTGAAGATGTGCACGGTGGCCGACCTGATCAGCTACCGCCTGAAGCGCGAGCAGTTCGTCAAGCGGGTTGAGCAAATCACACTGCCGACTCGCTGGGGCACCTTCGACCTGATCGCATACGAAACCCCGGTCGATCACCAGCCTCACCTGGCGCTGTGCAAGGGAGGGGTGGGCATGCTCGATGAAAACGGGCAGCCGATCATCCACGAGGAGCCGGTACTGGTGCGCGTCCACAGCGAGTGCCTGACCGGCGACATCTTCGGGTCCGGCCGCTGCGACTGCGGCCAGCAGCTCGCCACCGCCATGCAGGCGATCGAACGCGCTGGCAAGGGGGCGCTGGTCTACCTGCGCCAGGAGGGGCGGGGCATCGGTCTGACCAACAAGCTGCACGCTTACCGGCTGCAGGACCAGGGCCTCGACACCGTCGATGCCAACCTCAAGCTCGGCCTCCCGGCCGACAAGCGCGACTATGGCATCGGCAGCCAGATCCTGCGCGACCTGGGACTGCGCCAGTTGCGCATCATGACCAACAACCCCAAGAAGATTCACGGCATTGACGGCTTCGGGCTGACAGTCGTCGAGCAGGTGCCCGTACGCGTCGAGGCCGGCGAACACAACCGCAAGTACCTGGAAACCAAGAAAAAACGGATGGGCCATCGGCTGTAGCAGTGTGCCCGTGGCACATCGCGCACGCCCGCAGGGATCGGTCGGCGGATCGCACCCGCTGCCTGGACCGTGCGTATGATTCAATGAGGTAGTCATGGCAGCGAAACTGATTTGTCCTGATTGCGGGGGGACGATCGGCGAGCCGACCAGTTCGGCCGAGGTACCCTGCACCTGCGTCGCCAAGCCGGTGGCGCCCACCCTGGCCGATTACAAGGCGGCCACCGCGCCTGCCACCGAGGACCTGGAGCGCGACATCGCCGGCGAGCCAGCCAAGGCCTGCCGCGTGTGCGGCAAGGATGTCACCGGCCAGAAGCGCTACAAGGACAGCCTGGGCTACTGGTGCGTTGACTGCCATCGCGCAGAAAAGGAAGAACGCACCGCCGGCCAGAAACGCTGCACCGAGTGCGGCCGCTTGTTCCCGGTGGAAAAACTCATCGAGAGCGATGATGAGCGGCTCTGCTACACCTGTAACCGCAATCGCAACGCCCAGCGCCGTGAGATCCTGAAGAAAGCCGCCAAGGGGCGGATTTACAAGCTGTACGAGATGCGGCAGCTCATGGTCCTGCTGGGGGTCTTCCTCCTGCTGCTGCTGATCATCGTGGCCGCCCAGCTCGGCTGGATCGGCAGCGGGGGATAATTCTCGCTCGCACGCTTTGCCGCTGGTGCGGCTCTCGTGATGACCAGCCAAAGCGCTGCACATCCTCGCGTTGCCGGCTGATGCGCATCGAAGTGTTCAAGCTGTTTTCGGCAGGGCGGGCGCCGGCAGCAGATGCGGCTCCACGCCATCAGCCTGGAGTTGCTCCAGTGTCACGGCATGTTCAATGGCATAGGAGCCGATGCGCGTTCGGCGCAGTTCGGTCAGGTAGCCGCCGGTGGCCAGGGCCGCGCCCAGATCACGGGCGAGCGAGCGGATGTAGGTGCCGCGGCCGCAGCGAACATTCAGACGCAGCAGGGGCCACGCGTAGTCGAGCCGCTTCAACTCATACACCTGCACCGGACGCGGTGCCAGCTTCACCTGGGCGCCTTCGCGAGCCAGGGTGTAGGCACGACGACCACCGACTTTCAGCGCGCTGTAAACAGGGGGGGCCTGCTGGATCGTGCCGGTGAAACGGGGCAGCAGGGCGTCGATGGCCTCAATGCCGGGATCACATGCACCAGCGACCGGCTGCTCCGGCGATTCAGGATCATCGGTGGCGGTATTGGCGCCCAGCTTGATGGTTGCCAAGTATTGCTTCTCCTGATCCATCAGCGTTTCACACAGCCCGGTGGCCCGGCCGACCAGCAGCAGCAGCACGCCGGTGGCGAACGGATCGAGCGTGCCGGCGTGGCCGATCTTGGTCCTGCGCGGCAGCAGCCGCTTGATGCGGTTCAGCGCCTGCGCGGATGAAAGGCCCGCGGGCTTGTCGAGAATGAGGATGCCGGCAAGGG
This sequence comes from uncultured Tepidisphaeraceae bacterium, assembly GCA_964398315.1. Classification (GTDB taxonomy): domain Bacteria; phylum Planctomycetota; class Phycisphaerae; order Tepidisphaerales; family Tepidisphaeraceae; genus JADLCB01. Next base: position 47,458 of record CAYNMV010000010.1, read on the forward strand.
GTGTGTTCACGGGGATTCACAGGGGATGAATCTGCTCTCAGGAGGCGAGCGGCCGCTCACCGTGGCACGCGTTTGCAGCCCGTGCGGAGAGTGTTGTGCCTCAAACTGCGTTTCCATTACTACCAGCGCTGCCAGCACGGGTTAAAAAAAACCGTGCCACGACTGTGGCCGCCGGTTCAATTACGTGTGCCTTGTGGCATGTCGCGTGTTGCCTGTTGACGTGGCCCTGGGGCGCATCGGGCTTGCTCATCCTGCTAAGCCGTCAACAAGCCACGTCCTCGCGTCACGCGCCATCAGTTGGCCGGTTCTTCCTTGGGGGGCTCGGGCTTGAAACCTTCTTCTTCCATCATCGTTCTCAGCTTGTCGATTTCCCGGCTCATCTTGTACCTGATGTACTCGCGCAACTCGGGGGTGAGTTGGTCCTCACGGACGAAAACGTGCATGCCGTTGTCGAGCACGAAGTAGCCGACCACCGGATTGGAGCGGGCGCCGGCCGCGGCCGCCTGGGCGTTGTACCACAGGTGCACGCCCTGGTCGTTGACCGCGTAGGCCAGGCCGGTCAGGCCGGCCAGCGTTTCCAGCACCTCCTTGACGCTCTTGCGCTGGACATCCAGCTTGATGATGCGGAACTCGGCCGGCACGCGCTGAAGGGCGCCCGGCTCGATGATGAAATCAACACCGGCCTGCTCCTGCAATTCCACCAGCACCTGTCCGATCGGCACACCATTGAGCCGCAGGTTCACCGTGCGTTCGCTGATCTGCGTGGTGATCTGGTCCTGCTTGCTGAGAACCACGATGCTGTTGCCCCAGGGATACCAGGTGGCGGCCGTCTCCTTGTCCAGCGCTTCCAGCGCCTCGGCCAGGGTGGCGTTGCGGGGGACGAATACGGTCTGCTCGCCCAGTGCAGCGCGATTCTCGATGGCGAAGTCGCTCTGGGCTGCCTGAAGCTTGGCGTCGATGGCGCTGATGAGCTTCTCGGCCGACAGCCGCCCATCCCGTTCGAGCCTGGTGGAGCGGAGCAGGTCCAGGGCCTCCAGTTCCTTGACTGTCGCCCGCTTGGCGATGCGCCGCAGGGCCGGCACCGGTTGCAGTTCGATCGATTCCTTCTTGAGCTGGTAGGTCAGCCCCAGCTTCTGTGTGATCGCATCCAGCGCCTGGCGCAGTGTCGTGTTCTTGATCGTGGCGGTGACATTGGTTTCGTAGCCCCAGGGAAGCAGGTCCCACACCAGCGGGTCGGCCTCGATCTTCACGCCGGTTTTGTCGGCGATGCGCTTGATCGTCTCGGGCAGGGTGTGATTCAGCTCATCCTCGTACAGCTTGTCGAGCTGGGCGTTGATGAGGGCAGAGGTGTCATCCTGCTGGGCCAGGGCAAGGGCACTCAAGGCCAGCAGGAGAACCAACGCGATAAGCGGGGTACGCATAAGGCTTGTCCTTGGGGGGAGTTGATCCAGGTTATTCGTCGTGATGGGGCGGACCTGGGTGTGGGTTGCACCGGTCATCCTCCATCGCAACCAGCGCACCGCATCTTTCTGGAACGGGCAGCCGGCGATCCTGCTCGCCGGGTTGGTGTGCCTCAGGCAGTGCATCCCCGGCCAGCAGGCCCGCCGGTTCCATCCGCAGATGCGGGGCTTCAGTACGGCAGGGAGCTATCATGCGCCGGCGCTGCGCCGCTGGCAATAACCAGCTTCGTCGGCTGTGCCACCAGGGCCTCTTCAATCCCCTTGGGCACGCGGGAATCGGCCGATGGAGAGGGGCCGATGCGCACCTCGGCGATGGCCGGGGCATCGCTGGCCTCGGCCCGGAGCAGCTCGACCTGCACCATGGCCCGGTTGCCGTGGCTTACGCTCCTGGACATCCAGACGCTTACCCCCACCGTAAGGCATGCCGCCACCGCCACCCCCACCACGCGCTTCACCCACTTGAACGAGAAAAGCACCTGTGGCTCGGCATCGCACGCCGCCACCGCATCGCCGATCCGCGCGGTCAGGGCGTCGTAATCCACCTCGGGCACCGGCGGGGCGCTCTTGAGCAGCCGATCCACCTGCCGGTACTCCTCGAGCAGCGCGCGCGCAGTCACATCGACGGCCAGCCGCTGTTCCAGCTCCGCTTTCTCGCGGGCGGCAAGCGTGCCGTCGATGTACTGGCTGATGCGAAACTCGAGGTCGTTGTGAATCATCGGATTACTTGCGATTTATGATTGCCGATCTGCGATGAAAAGTCATGCCTGATGCCCGCTGACTCAATCGCACATCCTATAAATAGTCCTTCAAGATCTCCTTCAACCGCTTCCTTCCCTGGAACACGTGCCACTTGACTGCCTCAACGCTGATGCCCAGTGTTTCGGCCACTTCCTTCTGAGGCATCTGCTCGATCGTAAACATCACGATCGCCAGGCGCTGCTTCTCGGGCAACTGGTCGAGCGCCTGCTGCAACTGATCGCCCAGCTCCGCGCTTTCCATGCCGGCCAGCGGGTCATCGCGGCGGGTCATCCAGGCGCTGCCGCTCTGGCCGGCCTGCTCAGCCGGACCCAGCAGGTCATCCAGGGGCAACTGGCTTCGCGTTTTGCGGGTACGCCGCAGATTGAGCGACAGGTTGGAGACGATCCGCATCAGCCAGCCGCCGAATGCCTCGGGCCGCTGGAGCGTGTCGAGGCTTCGATAGGCCTTGATGAATGCGTCCTGTGTGACCTCCAATGCATCCTGGCTGTTGCCCAGCAGCCGGTAAGAAACTGCGACAGCCTGTCGTTGATATCGGCCAATCAGTTCATCAAACGCCGATTTCCGCCCGTCCAGCGCCCACTCGACCAATTGGCCGTCCGACATCGCCGAATTCGGCGTCGAACTCGGATTGGGGGCGGTGTTCGGGTCCATACCAGCAGACAGTGCGTGGGCGGTGTTGGTTAGGCGAAAAATCCGGAAGGTGTCCTACTTTATGTCAGACGCCTCAGGAGGCGGGTTTTCCCTTCCTGGCGGCCCGGCTCAGGCGGTCGCGCCGGCCATCAGTTCTTTGCAGTAAGTGCCTATTATTTCGGCGATTACGTCAGGCCCGCCCCCGGCTGCCGCGCGCATCCGCCGCACCATCGCTGTGCCCACAATCGCACCGTCGGCGTGTCCTTTGAGCTGCTGCACATGGCCGGGCTGGCTGATGCCGAAACCGACGCACAACGGCCGGTCGGTCAGGCTGCGCATCTGCGCGAGCCCGCTGGCCAGATCGGGAGGCAGGCTCGTCCGTTCGCCGGTCACACCCGCCACCGACAGATAGTATACAAACCCGCTGCACAATCTTGCGATTTCCGCCCGCCGCCCGGCAGAGGTCGTCGGCGCAACCAGCAGCGAGGTATCCAGCCCCGTAGCCCAGACCTGCTGGCAGATGCCTTCCGCCTCCGGTGGGGGCAGGTCCGGCAGGATCAGCCCGTCAAACCCGGCCGACCGGGCTTCGGCCAGGAAACGCTCCAAGCCATAACGGTAGACGATGCTGTAACTTACCATTGCCACCAGCGGAATGCGCACATCGCCGCGCACACCCCGGATACAGGCGAAAATATCTGCCAGCCGGATTTTCCGCGCCAAGGCATCGGCAAAGGCCTCCTGGATGACCGGCCCATCGGCGATCGGGTCAGAAAAAGGGATGCCGATCTCAATGCAGGTCGCCCCGGCCTGGTCAATGCTGCGGATGCAGGCGGCTGTTGCCTCCAGGCTGGGATACCCCGCCGCCAGGAACGGCATCAGCCCGATCCGCCCGGCCTCCCGCAGCGGCCTGAATGCCTCCGCCACCCGACCTGTTCCGCCCGCGCCCACAGCGCTCATCGATCCCTCAACTTCCTGTTAAAAGCGCGCGATGATAAACCGGCGGGGGTGATGGTCAAGTTACCGGACAGGCCGCTGATTGCCCCCACGCAAGTTCCTGCATCCACTGGCGTCCGGGGTGCCATTCAGCCGTTGGTTGGGATGGACAACCAGGCTTATGTTCGACATGGCGATTCTTCTGATAGCGGGTCATTCGCTGTTGCGCCTTTGATGTGTCCAGCCGTGGCCCTGCTTGCGGTCGTGTGGCTTTTCCATTGCCGTGCTTGTCGTGGCCGATTTCGGTCGGTACAACCGAACTGACACGGATGTCACTCCAGCTTTGCATCCTCGCCAGCGGTTCATCGGGAAATTGCTCGCTGCTGCGCGCACCCGGCGGGTGTCTGCTGATTGACTGCGGCATCGGGCCGCGGGCGATTGTGCAGCGGCTGGATGGAACGGGGGTAGGGCGGGAGCACGTGCGGGCCATCGTGCTGACCCACCTGGATACCGATCATTTCAAGCAGGCGTGGCTTAAGACGATGGTGCAGGCCGGCATCCGGCTGTATTGCCACCGCTCGCTGTACCGCAAGATCCTCGCCCATGACCGCCGTCACCGCGAGCAAACCCCGGCGTTTGCGCACCTGCTGCAGCCGTTCGACGGGGAGCCATTTGAGCCACTGGCCGGCGTGCGTTTTGATCCAATCGCCCTGGCTCACGATGAGGCCGGATCGCACGGGTTCCTGATCGAAGGCCACGGCTGCCGGATCGGCTACGCCACCGACCTGGGGCGCGTGACCGATGAGCTGATCGACCGCTTCCGCGAACTGGACCTGCTGGCGCTGGAGAGCAATTACGATCCCCACCTTCAGCGCACCAGCGGCCGGCCGTGGTTCCTGCAGCAGCGCATCATGGGCGGGCGCGGGCACCTGTCGAACCAGCAGTGTTTTGATGCGGTCCGCAGGATTTTCAATCGTGATCAGCAGGTTGGGCGCGTGCCCCGTCACATTGTCCTGCTGCATCGCAGCCGCCAGTGCAACTGCCCGACGATCATCCGTGACCTGTTCGCCGCCGACCGCCGGCTGAGCGAGCGACTGGTGATCGCCGACCAGTACCAGCGCACCGACTGGCTCAGTGTGGTCCCATATACCGGCCTAAGCTTCCAGTCCGATCTCTTCTCCGCCGCCGCGGGCTGATCGGTACCGGCTGGTATCTCCTTGTGCTTCAACCAGAGAGCGCGAAGGCGCGGATCACGCGGTCTTCCCGGCGCCCTGCGCCGCATTGGGCTTGAGGGTGACGATGTCGGGGAGGTTGCGATAGTAATCGTCGAAATCCAGACCGTAGCCGACGACGAACTCATCGGGGATGTCAAAGCCGATGTAGTCTGCCGGAAACTGGCGGGCGGTGGGGCGGTCTTTTCGCAGCAGCACGCAGGTCCTGACGCTGGCCGCGCCAAGTCGCTCGAGCATCGGCACCACTGCCCGCAGGGTGCCGCCGCTGTCGAGGATGTCATCGACCAGCAGCACGTGCCGCCCCTCCACGTGGGCAACCTGCCGCTCAAGAACCGTGGCCCCCTGGCTGGTGGTGGATTGCCCGGGATAGCTGCTGACGGTCATCAGGCCGATTTTCATCGCGATGGGGATCTGGCGGATCAGGTCCGCGCAGAAGATCATCGCGCCGGTCAGGATCGGCACGATGGTGATCTCGCCGGCCTGGGCATGGTCTGTCGTGATCTGCTGGGCCAGCTCGCGCACGCGGCGGGCGATCCGGTCCTGGCTGATGAGCACCTGGTCGATGGAGGCATGCATGCGGCGGAGTGTAATCGCCCTGCGCGATTTCGCATCGCCGCATATCGGGATTTCATCCCCGGCCGGGCGGGTGTGTGGCCTCAAGCGCCAGGCGCGCGTGGCGATGACGGATAATCTGTCGCGACATCCGCCCGGCCGTTCAGCCGAAGGTTTCCATCAGCAGCCGCCGCAGGTCGGCGGGGGTGGCGATGCGGTAGCGGGCACGGGTATCGGCCTCGCCGATTTTGATCGTGATCAGGCCCGGCACCTCCAGCGCGAACATGCTCTCATCGGTCACATCATCCCCGGCCGTCAGCACCAGGTCGAACGTTTGTTCGCTCAGCAGATAGCTGACCGCCCGGCCCTTGGTGACATGGGCCGAGGCCACTTCCACAATCTTGCGGCCGTGGCGGATCTGGACCGGCTCATTGGCCAACAGGCTGGTTAATTCCTCGGTCAGCTCGCTGGCCTTCCAGCGGCCGAACTCAGGATCGGCTTTGCGATAGTGCCAGACCAGGCCGGTGCGCTTCTCCTCGACAAAACTGCCGGGGGTGGAGGCGGCGTACAGGTCAAGCAGCTTGTGGATTTCCCGCTTCCAGCCGTAATCGGTGTTTTCATCGAGCTGCTCCCACTGGCGCGATCCCGGCCGGCGCAGCGCTGCGCCATGCTCGGCGATCAGGCCGAAGGGGGTATCGCCAACGAACGTTTCCAGATCCTCCTGGGTGCGTCCGGAAATGAGCGTCACGGTGACATGCGGCTGGCGGGCCAGCAGGGCCAGCACCTCGCGCAGCTCATCGGTTGGCCGGGCGGCCGCCGGATCGTTCACGATCTCGCGCAGCGTCCCATCGTAATCCAGGAACAGCCCGATCCGCTGCTTCGCCGCGTGCGCTGCGCGCAGGCGCTGGCGAGCCTCATCCACCGGCGGCGGGGGCTGTTCGGTGGGGCGGGCACGCAGCTCATCGATGAACTGCCTGGCCCAGGCCTGGGCATCGTAGCTCATCACCCGTCCGCGCATGCTGCGCATGCGCAGCCGCCGCTCCTCGATCGGCAGTTCCAGCGCTGCGCGAATCGCATCGGCGGTCTCGCGGGCGTCGAAGGGGTTGACGATAATGGCGTTGAACAACTCCTCGGCCGCCCCGGCGAACTCACTGAGCACCAGCACCCCCGCCTCGTCGCGCTGGCAGGCAATGTACTCCTTGGCCACCAGGTTCATGCCATCGCGCACCGGCGTGACCAGGCATACCTCGGCCAGGGAGTACAAGGCCGCCAGGTCCTCGAACGGCACCGTGCCGAAGATGAACTTGATCGGATCGTTGCGCAGCGAAGCGTGCTTGCCATTGATGCGCCCGATCTTGTGTTCGATTTCCTCGCGCAGTTGCTGGTACTGCTCCACCCCGCCGCGTGACGGCACGGCCACGAAGATGAAGCGCAGGCGATCGCGCTCCTCGTAATCATCAAGGAACAGGTCGATCGCCTCCAGGCGATGCAGGATACCCTTGGTGTAATCCAGCCGCTCAACCGACAGCACGATGCGCTTGTTGTCATAGGCCCGGCCCAGCTCCTCGACCCGGGTGCGATGCGCGGGGGTGTCGAGCCGCTGGTCGTACTTGGCGGCGTTGATGCCGATGGGATAGACGCCCAGGTAGGTGTCCGGGCCGGGCTGGCGGATGCGGATGATGTCCGACTCGATGCCCAGCAGGCGCAGGACCGAGGAGCGGAAGTGCCGCAGGTAGCCAAAGGTGTGGAAACCGACCTGGTCGGCCCCCAGCAGCCCATCGAGCAGTTCCTCGCGCTGCGGCAGGCAGCGGAAGATCTCATAGCTGGGGAAGGGGGTGTGCAGGAAAAAGCCGATGCGCAGCTCCGGCCGCCGCCGTCGCAGCATCCGCGGCAGGAGCATGAGCTGGTAGTCATGCACCCACACCAGGTCCTCCGCGCCGGCCTGCTCGGCCACCAGGTCGGCGAACCGCTCATTCACCTGGTAATACGCCTCCCACCACTCCAGTTCATAGCGGAAATAGGTGGGCATGTAATGCAGCAGGGGCCACAGGCTGGAGTTGGAAAAGCCCTCGTAGTGGGCATCGGCCAGGTCCTTGGGCAGGAACAGGGGAATACATCCCTGCTCCTCGCGCAGCGTGCGCTCCAGGCGCTGCCGCTCGGCGGCATCGGGCAGATCGCCACCCGGCCAGCCGATCCATTTGAGGTCATAGGCCTGCGGATCCAGTCCCTCCAGCGCGGCCACCAGCCCGCCGGAACTGCGGGTAATCCCCGCCGGCGTCACCGTCACCGGCAGGCGATTGGATACATTGATCAACGTCGTCTTGGCCATATCTCTCAAGCCCGACATGTAACGGGATCGCCAGAACTTGAGAACGTGCAAAGCCGCCGATGGCAGCGCGATCAGTGCAGCGGCGGGTCATCCGGCGCCTGGCTCAGTCCGCATCAGCGTTGCCTGCCGGACCCGTGCCGGTTCCAATCGCTCATCGGCGATTTTGGCATGCGCGACCCAAAGGGCGGTGTCATTACCTCCCTGTCTGGCGGCCTGCGCGGTGGATTGTTCGGCTTCGCCGACGGCGGCGTGATCGAGGGCGGCCGGCCGATCTGGGGCGGCCGCGTCATGGCCTTCTCCGGCGGCGGGGTGCTCAGCGGGCCGACCGCCTTCCCGATCCGCGGCGGCGGCACGAGGGTGATCAACTTCCATGTCACGACACCCAACGCCGACAGCTTCCGGCGCAACAAGCACCAGATCGCCAACGACATGCGGCCGCTGCTGCGCGGCTCATAGCCGGTCGGCGAAGTTGCGGCCGTGCATGACGGTCCCTCCTAGCGGGTTGAATTGACCTGCGCCATCTGCGATTTGTACTCGGCGGCTTCCGGCGAGTCCGGCGGCAGGAAACGGGCCGGCTCCAGCACGTTGATTTCATAGCTCTTGAGCATGACGCGCTGGCCCGACTTCGCGTCGTAGAAGCTGTAGCCGAGCATGTTCTCCTTGCCCCATGACGAGTAGGTGTCGTAGGTCCTCCCCGAGGACACGTCCGTCACCTGCAGCCGGGCAGGCACGTACACGCCGCACCCGCCCAGCACGAGGGCCAGAATGGCCATCCCCAACAATTTCATCGCTTGCCTCCTTTGGTCGGCAACGGAGTTGATCGCCGACAGGGCGAGTATGGCGACTTGAGACGGCGAGCAGATCGCCTCTCAATCCGGAACGATAGACGAGTCCGCTGTGCGAATAAAGATCATTCCCCCTTTTTAACAGCGCCTGGCCTGCGCGCCGGCGAAATCGATCAGGCGCTTGAGAAACCCCTGTGCCATCGCCTCGGCCTGCGGGCGGGTGAGCAGGGCATTGCGCCAGGTCAGCGCCAGGTGCAGGTCATCGCCGAGGGTGGTGGGGGTGAAGGTGACCGGGATCATCGGGCCGGTCGGGGAAATGCGGATATACTGGCGGATCAGGTGGGGGTGATGGGCTGCCGCCCAGGTGGAGGTCAGGTTGACGTTGGAAATACCGCCGGCCAGGGGCATGTGCTTGCGATAGAAGTGGTATGTCTTGCGCGTCGGCAGGAACCGGGCAGTCAGGGCAGAGACATACAGCCACAGCATCCCCGCCGCGGCGGCGTGGTTACGGCGTGCCGCGCGGCTCTGCTGGCTGATTCGGCGCAACATCCCTTCGAAATCGGCCAGCCATTCCGGCCGGACGGTCACGCTGGTGAAACCGAGGAACAGGCCGAAGCGCTCACGCAGGCGCATCTCATCCAGCGGGCGCAGGTTGACGATGCTGCCCAGGGCGATGCGGCGGCGGCTGGGGGTGAGGCGGAATGGCAGGTAGCGGGCACACTGCTCGATTGCCGCGGCCATGAACAGGTCATTGACCGTTGCCCCCCGCTCACGGGCAGCCGCGCGCAGGGCCGGCGCAAGGCCCCGCGGGGCGGTATGCAGCAGGAACGCCTCGCTGTAGTCGCACGTGCCCGCGCTGCGCACGCGCTGCACGCCGCGGAAGCGCGAGAAGGAGCGGAACAGGTCAAAGATGCCTCGATCCAGGCTCCACGGCACCCGCGCCGGGCCGAAGTGCTGCCAGTAATCGCCGCTGGCGATGCGCACCGGCGGAGCATCGGCCTCGCGGATCAGCCCCATGGCCAGCTCGAACCAGCGGCGCAGCAGCATGCGGATCGAGACTGAATCGGCGATCCAGTGCTGGTACACCACCGCCACGTCGAGGCTGTCGGCCGTGGCGCGGATGAACGGCCGCAGGGGCTCATCGCCGGCAAATGGCGTGTTCAGTTCAAGGGCGATCTGCTCGTCGAGTTGCAACGACGCCGGGATCAGCCGCACCTGCGGTGGCCGGGCCGGCGGCTCGTGGCGATAGCGACGGCCCTCCACCACAACCCGCCCCAGTCCCATCGAGCGCAGTGCCGTCTCCCATGTCGACTGCCAGCGCTCGACGGGGCCGGCCCGACGGGCATCCAGCCGCAGCATCTGGGCGGCGTTGTACGGGTAGGTTTGGTCCCAGGCCCGGACAACACGCTGGAAGACATTGAAAGGGACGTTAGCCAAGGGAATCAGTGGAGCAGGGTGGATGGATGGATCAATCGGTCAGCCATGACGCAACAACGCGACAGGGAGATCTCAACGCGCTACTGATCGGATGCTGTACTGGGCACATCCCTTCCCTCCGCCGCGTAGGGGGTCAGTGATATGGGGAAAAACCGCCCGGTATGGGCAGCGTAATCGGCGTAGACCTGGCCGTGTACCTTGATCAGATAGCGTTCCTCACGCCGGGCTTCCCACTGGAGCAGCAGCAGGTGCAGCAGGCCGACAATCACCATGGCGATGCTGGGCACGATCACCACGCTGCACAGCATCAGCAGCGATGACAGCCCGTAAATCGGATGGCGCACATAGGCATATGGGCCGGAGAGGACCAGTTGGGTCTTTTCGCCGGGATCGATCCCCATGCGCCAACTCTTGCCCATGCGCTTCCAGCAGACCAGGGTGGCGGCAAAGGCCGCGGCGGCGATCACCAGGGCGATCCAGGTAACCGGCTGCGGGATCGGCCAGGGGCGCAGCCCCTGCGGCAGCGCTGATCCCCGGAATGCCACGATCAGCGGCAGCGCGATCCACGCCACCACCACCGGATTCCAGATCAGCCGCAGCCAGCGTCCTACCTTTTCGGTAGGGATAAAATTGCCGGCTCGACCCGTGCGCCGGCGGGTCTTGAGCGTCAGCCGCACGACGCGCGCCCAGTAGGCCAGGATGATCAGCCCCAGCAACAGGGCCGGTAAGTTGCGCATACCGTTCAGTTTACGGCCAAATCGCGCTGCGCCAAAGCCTTGTAATCAGGATTGACGCCGGGGGGCACAGGGTTTGAGGCTTGCCGGATTGCGATCCCTGCGGATAGTTGCCGCACTGGCGGGCGGCGGGTGTGCCGATGGCTGCTGCCTACCCGCAACCGCTGGCGCCAGGCGTTTTCGGCCTATCCTGGCCCCTGTTTGCTCGCGCCAGTGAAATTGACGCTAAACCATCTTCAACGCTATCCTTGCGATTCCCGCCGGCCGGCGGCCGCATTGGCGATTTTCGAGGAGCGCTGCGTGATTAAGCACCTATGCATCGGATTGATCGGCCTCAGTTCCCTCATCGGCTGCGCCCGGCAGCCCCTCCCCCAGCCGCCGGCTGAGCCGGTCATCATTGAACCCAACAGTTTTATGCGCCGCTGGCAGGCCGACCTGGGCATCGGCCAGGACAAGGTGCAGAACCTGTACGTGCGTGACAACCTGGTCTTGGTTTACACCAGCAGCCACCACAGCTACGTGCTGGATCGCGAAAGCGGCGCCTTCCAGCGGGCTGATCGGGTCAATCGGCCTCATGACCCGCTATTCCCGCCGCTGGTGGATGCTCAGCGCATCATCTACCCGACGCGTACGACGCTGGAGGTGATTGATCGCGAGACCTCCCAGCGCCGTTCCATCGCCCTGCACGAGAACGTGACAACACCGGCAGTCATGCACCAGGACATGCTCTTTTTCGGCATCGGGCACGCCGGTGGCGACCGCATCATGGCGGCCGACATTTCCACCGATTACGGCGTCAAGGCCTGGGAGGTCATGACGCAAGGCGATCTGACCGCTGCCCCGGCGCTGCACTCGGGCCTGCTGTATTTCGGCGCTAACGACGGCCACGTCTATGGTGTCAGCGTCGAGCGTGAAGCCATCTGGCCGATGGAAGCCAGTCGCTTCAACGCCCGCGGCCCCATCACGGCCGATGTCATGGTGGATGACTATGCCGTCTACGCCACCGTAACCAATGGCACCGTCTATGCCCTGGACCGTTCCAACGGCAAGATCAAGTGGCAGTATTTTGCTTCGCGTCGTCTGCGCGATGGCGCGATTCCCGGCGCAACGCAGGTCTACCTGCACGTGCCCGGCACCGGCGTGATCGCCATCGACAAGCTGCGGGGTGAGTTCACCCGCCAAGCCAAGTGGGCGGTGAAAGAGGCCCGGCAGGTGCTTACTGAGGATGCCGAGCGCGTCTACCTGCGCAGCGCGGACAACGCGATCCTGGCGGTGGACAAGCAGAGCGGCGAGATCGTCTTCCGGTCGGCTCGCAAGGATTACGCGGTGTTCAGCACGAACATGGACACCCCGATGGTCTATGCCGCCACAAGCAATGGCAGTGTGTTCGCCATCATGCCGGTCACGAAGCCGGGGCAGATCGGACACCTGGCGCTGGTGGAAGAGCAGTTGCCTCCCCTGGCCGCCGCCCGTTAAACGGCTTTCCAATCTCCACACTCAACCCCGGGCCCCGCATGGCAAACATGCGGGGCCTGTTGTTTTCAGCTCTGCACCCTGATCACGACAGAGAGGTCGCGCCCGCGATTCGGTGATCCAGTTCCGCATGAGCCTGCCTGGCGGGTCTGGCACCGCCTTTGCCACTGAAACAGGCAGCCTGGCGCCGGTGTCGGCGCTGTTGTTGTATCTCTTGATGGAGTGACCCCATGCGGACAATTACCCCACCCGAACATCGTGAAGGCACCATCGCTTACCACATCGAGCAGCAGACCGCCAAACTGCCGTCCGACACCTTCCTGTGGATGGCCGGCGGCTCGATCGCGGCCTCGCTGACCCTCAAGATGATGGGCCGGCACCACGATGCCCTGTTCGTTGGCCAGTGGGCGCCGACCTTCCTGATTCTCGGCCTGTATAACAAGCTGGTGAAAGTGGTTGGCTCGGACAACCGGTAAGTGATCGGGTGTGCCGTGATCAGTGGCCAGTCCAGCCGCGTGTGGACTGGCCGCTGATCACGCGCGGCCCGTTGTGATCAGGCTGCCAGGGGGGAGGGCCGACGGCCCAGCAGCAGCGCTGCCATGTCTTCTTCCTCGGCCTCGATCTCGCCGTGGCCCATCGTATCGGCCAATCGGTGCACGCGCGTGCCGATGGGCAGGTCTGATGCGAAACGCGGCGGGGCGGTGCTGACGCGCACCATCGCTGCGCTTTCCTCACCTGTGCGCTCCACGTAAACCGCATCCGCAATGGCATACCCGCCGCCCGCCGGGACCGTCATTGTGACCGTCAGCGTTGTTCCGCTGACTCGGATGCCGGCCCCGATCCGCTGCCACATGGCACCGCCATAGGCCAGATCCCCGCCAGCGATGCGCTGGTCGACCGTGGAGACCTGGCGCAGCGTCGAGCCGTCAAACAGGCTGTAGGTCACATTGCCCGCGCGGTTGGCCTGGGCGGGGAAGGTGGTGAAGACACGATAGGTGCCGGGCGTCAGTTGGGTGAAGATCCAGGTGTGGCTGGAGCCGGCGACATTGCTGTAGGAAAAATCGCCGCCATAGCCACCGGTGATGCTGCGCTGCCATGAATTGCCGCTGATGCTGGTGGCGGCTGATCCATCATCGGCAATGCGCAGCACCGGCGCGGCGATGACGGTGCCACTGATGGGAATCGCGAACAGCGGTTTATCGACATCGTTGCTGGCGAGGGTGATCTGTCCGGCAAAATGGCCTGGTGCCGCTGCGCTGAGCCGCACCGTGAACGTCGTGGACTGGCCGCTCAGCAGCGTCGTGGTGCCCAGGCCAGACGCGAGCGTGAACCCTGCCGGCAGGGTCAGCGTGCCCAGTTCCAGCGGCTGGCGCCCGGTGTTGCGCACGGTGAAGGTGCGCAGCAGCGGCGAGCCGGCAGTGGTGCTGCCGAACTGCACCTGACCGGCTCCGCTTTGCAGTTCACGGCCGCCTTCAAAGAGGCGGATGACCGGCTGGTTGGGGGCGGCCAGATTCAGGATCGCCTCACCCAGTGCGAACGGGTTGATGCGGGGGAAGCTCAGGTTCGTGTTAGCGACGTTATCGTTCTCATCATCACCGTCGACGATGATGTCGGCGGTGTCGATCAGCATCTGGCGGAACTCGGCGGGGGTGAGCCGCCGGCCCAGTGTCTGCACGGCCAGTTGCTGTGCCAGCGTCGCGATGCCGGCGATATGCGGGGCCGCCTGGCTGGTGCCGTGCTGTGTCACCAGTCCGCCCAGGTGATTGGCGCCGGTGATGGGAGCGCCGGGAGCGAAGACATCCAGCAGCGTGGCATGACGCTGGCTGAAGGGGGTGATCACATCGGGCCCGCTGGCGTAGGCGGTGGCGCCGCTGGTATAGGCGAAGCCGCCGGCGTTGTCCTTGTAGACCGCGCCCACCGCCAGCACATTGGGATCGGCCGCGGGATAAGCCACGCCTTGAGCGCTGTTGAAGCGGGCGAAATCGTTGCCCGCTGCCGCGACCACGATCACATCCATCGCCGCCAGCGCGGCCAGCTCATCGCCGATGCCGTAGCTGGAATGGGCGAACGACCAGTTGGCGCTGTCGCCCAGCGAGAGGTTGATCGAGGCGATGTTGTAGGTGGCGGCGTTGGCGATGCACCACTGGAGGGCCTGCTCGATGTAGCCGAAGTTGCCCATCCCCGCATCGGTGAAGACCTTGAGTGCGATGATGTTGCTGCCCGGGGCGACACCGCGGTAGGTGGCGTTCGAACTGGCGATGATGCTGCTGACGTTGGAACCGTGCCCGTTGCGATCACTGGCATCGCCGTCGTTGTCGGCAAAGTCGTACTGATAGACGATGCGGTCGGCGATGCCGTCGCCGTTGGCATCGGGGCCGAAGAACGGGTGATCGAGGTCGATGCCGGTATCGAGAATAACGGTGGAAAACCCGCGCCCGTCAATGCCGGCGAAGCGGCCATCAGCGCGGAACAGATCGAGATCGATCAGGGCGTTGGAGGTGGCGACGGCAGGAACGAACGTGCCCGGCAGGCTGGAAACGCTCGGCAGATAGATCGGCGCGGTAGAGCGGGTAGTGCTGATGGACGCCAGCGCTGCGCTGACCGCCATTCCCCGGCCCGACCATGCCGGCGATGCCGACAGCATCACCCGTGGCTCAAGCGTCTCCCACATGTCGCCCGGCGGCAGCGCCTCGACCGGCCCGGCCCACGTCCGTCCGGCCGGGGTGGACAGTTTCCACTCCGGCCGCCGTCGCGGTCTGCCTGGCACAATCGAATGCTCCATTGGGCGTCTCCCACGCGATCCTGTGTGCTCTGCCCCACAGACTTATTCGGAGCTTTCGGAGAGGGGGGTGAGCGGATCCGCGCGGTCCGGTAATCCACGCATCGTCGCAAAGAAAGGTTTGCAGCAGCGAGCCCAGCGGCGTACGATGCCGCAAACTTCTACAAAGGGGCTGCCATGGGATTCCGACTGCGGGCGCGTGGGTTGACCTTGACCGATCTGCTGGTGGCAACCGTTTGCCTGATGCTGCTGTCAGTGGCGGGAATATCGTGCTCACAAAAACAGCGTGAGGTCGAGAGTCGCGTCAAGTGTGCTGAAAACCTGAAGTTGATTGGCCAGGCGATGCTGCTGTATTCCAATGACAATCGCGGCCAATACCCGCGCACCCACCATAACCCCGACCTGAGCGCCCATCCGCTGACGGCATTCACTGTGCCCGAGGCGGACAATCCGTTGGCCTTTGACCTGGATGGAGAAAGGCGGGTGCCGCGGGCCGGCAAGTGGGGTGAGGGCGGGGCGCCGGCGTACAACGATGTGACGGCCGCGCTGTTTCTGCTGCTCCGCACGCAAAACATTGGTCCGGAGCGCTTCGTGTGCCCCAGCAGCACCGCGACGCCTGATGCGCTGAATGGCGAATCTGCGCAGATGCGATCAAATTTCACCAGTTCTCGCAACCTGAGCTACAGCGTCGCCACACCCTATCCATCCACCGATGCGATCAAGGTAGGCTATCGCTGGAGTGCCAACACGAACCCCGAATTGATTCTCGTCGCCGATATCAATCCTGGCACCAGCGGGCGCGACATCACCGATCCGACCTTCGTCGACACGCTGCCGAAGGAGCAGTTGCGGCAGGGCAACAGCCCGAACCATAACCGCGATGGCCAGAACGCCCTTTTTGCCGATGGCCATGTCGAGTTTGTCGAGACCCCTTTCGTTGGCGTGAACCACGACAACATTTACACCAAAGCCGCATCGGCTGAGCGCGGTGACACCACCTCCAGCCGCACCTTCGACGGGACCATGGCGCCCACCCACCAGTACGACAGCATCCTCCTGCCGCTGGCGCGAGAAGGCACCCCTGGAGAACAGGAGAAGAAAGCTGAGTGATTGAGAGCCGATGACAGGCCGATGCCCGCTTGTGGCGCAGCCACGAAAGACGGTGCATCAGCTTGCAGGCTGATCTGAGGTGGGTACGTGAAGTGCGCCTCGCTGGCAACGATTGTCTTGCCAGTGAGGCGCTTTTCTTTTGTCGGCAACGTTTGCTTTGCGCTGTCGTCGGCAGGACCTGTCACTCGATGGACTCATCTCGTGACCGTTTTCTTCACGATGATGCTGTGCGGGCCACACCAGTTCCAGATGCCGATGCGACCGGGATAGTAGTAGGTCCAGGCCCAGGTGTACGGGTAGCCACCGTAGTAGTAGGGGTAGCCGCCGTAGTACGGATAGCCGTAGGTGTAGTTCAGGTAACGCGGGGAGTAATAGCCGGGATAACTGTAGCGATAGTCGTAGGTGCGGGCATACTGCTGCACCGACCCGCGCTGCACGGCCTGCTGCAAGCCTGAGCCGCGATAGGATGTGCCCGGCTCGGCGGCTTTCTGGACGACCTCCACGCGCACCACGCTGGGCTGGGGAGCGGCTGGTTCGGTGCTGGCAGGCGTCTCGGCCGGGCGCGTGGCCTGGTTCAGGATGCGCTTGGCCTGGGTGCCGATGGTGTCCTGCATCGCGAACAGGTCGCGCACCGTGCCGGTGGATTTGAGGCCGCCGAGCACTTCGCCGCTGGTGGCGTCGATCACCTGGCCGGTGATGCGCAGTTGCGGATCGACAAGCTGGAAGCTGCCGAGCACGACATAGCGCGCCCCGGCTTCCCGCGCTGCCTCAACGGCATGCTCGCGCTGGGCCCGCGCCTCGCCCGGTCCGGGCTGCAGGGCCGGCATCTGAGACAGATCGGCCACCAGGCTCTGCTGGATCGCCTGGCCAATCCATGCCTGCGTGGGATTGGCATCAATCTCCTCGAAGGGCAGCACCAGCACATCCGGCGTGATGCCGGCCGGCCGGGTGGTCGGTGCGGCCTGCGCGGTGGCGACAAACAGGAGCAGGATAAACAGTGCGTAGCGCATGATGGCTCCCGGAAAATCTGCGTTCCCGGCATCCTGATTATAGCATCCATCCCTGACGGGGGCGCCCTAAAGAAAACCCTGGTATTTCCAGGCTGCGTTGCATTGTCGCGGTGCTGCCCATGCACGAAACCCGCGAAATCACGGCACTTCACGAGGACTGGCCAGCGCCCAGGTGCTTGGCCTGGCGCGGGGGGATGCGCGGAGCCGAGCGGGCACGCGGGCGCTGATCGCGGCCGGGCGCGTAGGGGCGCAGGGGATCGGGAATCTCCCGGCCAGCGCGGAGGAAGTCCTCGGCGATGACGCGACCGGCGACCTCAGGCGGGCAGCCGGCCTGCGTGACCAGGTGCTCCAGCAGCAGCTCGGCCAGCTTGTGCAGGGCAATGCCGTGCGTGCGCCGGCCCAGGCGCTCATACAGCCAGTCGGTCAACGCCAGAAAAGACCAGAACGGTGAGGCGCCCGGCCGGGTTGTGTCGGATGCAGCGCTGCCCTGGCCGCCTGTCCACAGCAGCTTGACCGATTCGACGAAGTTGCCGCTGTTGCCGAGCAAATCCCAGTAACGGGCGAAGCGCCGCAGGCGCTGAAGCTGCTGGAAACTCAGCACGCTCGTCTGAAGCACCTCGTAAGGCGGATAGGGCGAGTAGACCATGCCCCACTCGGCATCATGTCGTGCGATAGGCGTGCCGCGCAGGCGCTTGAGGATGCCGACCTGGATCTCCTGCGGGCCCAGCGCTACCAGCCGGTCGAAGCCGGCGGCGAAGCTGTCGAGGTCCTCACCGGGCAGGCCGACAATCAGATCGGCGTGGATATGGACGCCGGTCTGCTCGCGCAGGAAACGGAAGTTTTCCTCCACCTTGCGGTTGTCCTGCCGGCGGCTGATGCGGGCGGCGACGTCTTCGTTGAAGGTCTGAATCCCCACCTCAAACTGAAGCGCGCCCGGCGGGAACTGGCGGATCAACTCCTTCAGACCATCCGGCAGGCGGTCGGGGATCATCTCAAAGTGCAGGAACAGATCGGGCTGGTAGCGGTCGAGGAAGAACTGGAGGATCGACCGGCCCACGTTCAGGTTCAGGTTGAAGGTGCGATCGACAAACTTGAACTGCCGGGCGCCCCGATCCAGCAGCGCCTGCATCTGCGCCAGGAACGCATCCAGCGGCACGTTGCGCACCGGCACATCCAGCGATGACAGGCAGAACTCACACTTGAACGGACAGCCGCGCGAGGCCTCCACGTAGATCACGCGATGGGAGATGTCCTCCTCGGTGTAGAGATCGTAGGGAAGCTGGAGCAATCGCCGCTGGTCGATCTCGGGCTGCCGGTTGGATGGGGCGAACTCGGGCAGCTCCGCCGGGATGATCTTCATCAGCGGTCGGGTGCCGGCCAGCAGTTTTCCACACAGATCGGCGAAAGCCAGGTCCGCCTCGCCGGTAATGGTGTAGTCGGCGGTGTGGCAGATGGGCTGGCGATCGGTTTCGTGACTTACCTCCGGGCCACCGATGATGATGATCAGGTCGGGGCGGATCCGCTTGAGCATGGCGACAAGCTGCTCAGACAGGTCGGCGTTCCAGATGTATACGCCGATGCCGACGATGCGCGGCGCCTGCGCCAGGATGGCCTCGGCCACATCGGTCAGGCGCTGGGAAATATCGAACTCCAGGATCATTGCGCGCTGGCGCAGCGCCCCCAGGTTGGCCATCAGATAGCGCAGCCCGAACGAGGCGTGGGCGTAGCGGGCGTTGAGGGTGGTCAGGACAATCTCGGGCACGCGGGGATTGTAGCGGATATTGAGGCCGGGGGTGGGGGCGCGGTGCGGGGTTCAGAAAGTTGCTGGATGCCGGTCAGACATGGCGCATGGTTGTGTGCGCTGGCCTGGCAAGCTGGCTGCATTCAGAACCCCGAACCGTGGCGGCTCTCACGGCACCTGTTGCTGGTAATTCTGGGCGATGGGCATGCGGCGGCCGAAGCCGAAAGCGCGGCTGGTGACTTTCAGACCCGGCGCGGCCTGGCGACGCTTGTATTC
This sequence comes from uncultured Tepidisphaeraceae bacterium, assembly GCA_964398315.1. GTDB lineage: Bacteria > Planctomycetota > Phycisphaerae > Tepidisphaerales > Tepidisphaeraceae > JADLCB01. The sequence continues at coordinate 66,698 of CAYNMV010000010.1, forward strand.
GCTGCGGTCCACCAGTCGGATGACGCGCATGACGGTTTCCTGCTCAAAGCCCCTGGTAATGATGTCGGCCGCGCTCAGCTCATCCTCGATGTACAACTCGAGGATCGCATCCAGCACCTCATAGGGCGGCAGTGAGTCCTGATCGGTCTGGTTGGGGCGCAGCTCAGCGCTGGGCGGTTTGGTGATCGTGTTGCGGGGGATGATGTCGCGGCCGGCCTGCTGGTTGATCCACTCACACAGGCGGTAAACGGTGGTCTTGGGCAGATCACTCAGAACCGCCAAGCCGCCGGCCATGTCGCCGTAGAGGGTGCAGTAGCCGACGGCGATCTCGCTCTTATTGCCGGTGGTCAGCAGCAGGTGGTTGAACTTGTTGCTCAGCGCCATCAGGATCACGCCGCGGCATCGGGCCTGGATGTTTTCCTCGGTCACATCCGGTTCATGCCCGGCAAAGAGGTCGTGCAGCGCTGTCTCGAAGGCTTCGTGCGGGGTCTTGATCGGGATGATGTGGAACGCGATGCCGAGATTGTCGGCCAGTTGCCGGGCATCCTCGATCGAGTGGGATGAGCTGAAGCGGCTGGGCAGTGCGACGCCGGTCACCTTGTCCGGCCCGAGGGCTTCGGTCGCCAGCGCTGCCACCAGGGCCGAGTCGATCCCGCCGGACAGCCCCAGCACCACGCTCTTGAAGCCACACTTGCGCACGTAATCGCGCAGACCGAGCACCAGCGCTTTGTAGATCGATTCCAGGCCGCGGGAAGGTTCGGGCACAGGCTCCCGGGCTGCCGGCGATGAGGTAAGCGAGAGGGGCGCATCGCTGGCAGCCTGTCCCACCTCAACGATCAGCAGATCTTCCTCGAACTCCCTGGCCCATGCGACGATGGCGCCGTCGCCGCCGATGACGGTGCTGTTGCCGTCGAACACCAGTTCATCGTTGCCGCCCACCTGGTTGACGTAGACCAGCGGCTTGCGGAACTGCTGAACCTGCGAGGCAAACAGTTCCATGCGGAAATCGTGCTTGCCCACCACGAACGGCGAAGCGCTGCAATTGATGATGATCTGGGCCCCGGCCTTGTCCAGTTCCTGGAGGGGGTTCTGGTGATACAGCCGGCGGGGGATCATTTTTTCATCGTTCCACAGATCCTCGCAGATGCTCAGGCCCACCACGTAATCGCCAATCCGCACCACCTGATTGCGCGCCGACATCGGCCCCGGCTCGAAATAGCGGCTCTCGTCGAACACATCGTAAGTCGGAAGCAAGGTTTTGAAATGCCGGCTGGCGATCTCGCCATCGCGCAGCAGGGCGACCGCATTGTGCAGCGGCCGGCCGATCGGAGCGGTATTGCGATCGGCATAGCCGACGATCACGTCAATCCCCTTCGTATGCTGCGCGATCGCGTGCAGGGCGCGCAGGTTGTCCTCGATGAACCGCGGTTTGAGCAGCAGGTCCTTGGGCGGGTAGCCGATGATCGACAGCTCAGGAAACACGGCCAAGGCCGCGCCTTGGTCCTTGGCCCGGCGGGCGAAATCGACAATCTTGCGCGTATTGCCGGCCAGGTCGCCGACGGTGGGATTGATCTGGGCAAGGGCGATTTTCATGGAGGGCTGATTGTAGTGCGATGTTCCACGTGGAACAGTGCATTGTTCCACGTGGAACAATGCACTCTGCCCCGAATCAGGCATCAGGAAGGCAGAAAAAGGGGGGGCATGCAGTGTTCCACGTGGAACACTGCACACAACTCACCGCCACCGACCGCCAGTGCGGCAAAACAAGGGGTTTGGACGATATCCGTTCCATGCCCATTGCGTTTCAGACGATCTTCCTGCTGACCGTGGCCAATGTCTTTATGACCTTCGCCTGGTATGCCCACCTTAAAGATCTGTCAACCAAGCCCTGGTACGTGGCGGCGGTGGTGAGCTGGGGGATCGCGTTTTTCGAATACTTGCTACAGGTGCCCGCCAACCGGATCGGTCATGCCGTCCTGACGCTGCCGCAGCTCAAGATCATCCAGGAGGTCATCACGCTGGCGGTCTTCGTGCCGTTTGCGGTGCTGTATATGGGCAGGGAGGTGGGGTGGAACTATCTGTGGGCGGGGCTGTGCATGATGGGGGCGGTCTACTTCATCTTCCGGGGATAGGTCAGCTCAAGCCGGCTAAGTGGGCTCACGCCGCCGAACGGAGCAGCGCCATCAGCGGTTTGCCCGGGTCCACGCGCTCGGGGCGCAGCACCGAAACCAGCTCGGCCCCGATGCTGGAAACGGCACCGACCGTTTCGCAGCGCACCACCTTGTACAGCAGCGTCTTGAGGCTCTTGTCGGGTTGCGGCAGCTGGATGACGAACTGGGTGCCGATCTCGATGCGATCCTTATGCACCAGCCCCAGGCCCGAGGCCGACACATCGCGCAGTTGCACCAGCAGAGGCACGCCCAGGATGCCACGATAGCAGGGAACGACGCGGATGCGTCCGCTGCGCGTCAGGCGGGCGGCACGGCGGCGATTGCGGGGGCTGTCGCTCTCGGCCAGGGACAGCTCCAGCAGGCGCTTGGAGGCATCAGTCAGGATCTGTTCGTAATGGATTGGCGAATTGAGCCGCACATCGAACAGGTGTGCCAGGTCGGCGGTCTTGCGCCCGATGGTGCAAAGCATGCCATCGCACTTGAGCTCATCCATGTGATACAGCTCGCGCAGCGCCCGGCGGATGTCACAGATTGACTCCGGCGCAGACTGGCGGCTGAGGAACACATCCGCACAGCGCCCCGCCAGCCAGATGACCTGCGTCACCTGGCGATGAACCGGATCCTCTACATCACGCGGGCCGTGGTGGTGGGCGATGGGTACGGCCAGCTCTTCCGGCAGGCTCCAGTGGCGCGCCAGCGCTTCGCCGACCTCGGGATGGGTGATGCCCAGGTCGTGCGCCTCGATCATCATCAGGCTGGTGTGCATGTCAGCGCGGGCCACCACGTTTCCGTAGTGCCCCGGAACCAGCTGATCCAGCACCAGCATGCCGATGTCCATCAGCAGCGCCGCCACCAGGCAGTTATCGGCATGGGTGGGTATGGTCCGCTCTGCAATGATGCGGGCGGCGGTGGCGGCGTACATGCTGCGTCGCCAGTAGGTCAGGTGATCGAATCCGCCGCTGCTGCGCTGGCTGCGAAAGCTGTGTACCAGTGAGAAGCCCAGCACCAGCATCCGCACGGAATGCATGCCGAGCAGGGCGATTGCCTGCTCCAGGCTCGTCACTTTCTGCGGCAGGCCATAGAAGCTGGAATTGACCACGCGCAACAGCCGGGCTGACAGCGCTGGATCGCGGGATACCGTGTCGCTGATTTCGGCAATCTCGATCTCTTCCTCGCGTGTCTGGCGCAGGACCAGCAGGGCTGCCGCCGGCAGCGTGGGCAGGACATTGCATTCTTGCAGTCGATCGCGGATTGAGACTGCCATATCACCTTCCCGGGAGACCCTGATTTCAGCCTCACTCGGGGTGGAATCGGCGCGGCTCACACCACACTTTAGGTCAAACGGTATATGCTGTGCCGTAATCGTGATGCACCGGAACGCCAGTGGGGGATTATCGGCCGGGCGCCGATTGCGTGAGCCGGGCGGTTGCCGTTACCCTCTGCCTCCATGCCGCCCCACGTTGTGGTCATTGACCATCCGGTTATCCAGATGAAGCTGACGGAATTGCGGGATTTTGCCGCCGACCATCGTCAGTTTCGTTCGCTGCTGGAAGAAATCGCGATGCTGATGACCTACGAGGTGACACGCGACTGGCCGACCCGGCCCCGCCTGGTGCAGACCCCGCTGGAGCGCATGACCGGGCGGGCGCTGGCACGGCAGGTGACACTGGTGCCGATCCTGCGCGCCGGACTGGGCATGGCCGGGGGTGTCCTGCGGCTGCTGCCCGATGCCCGCATGGGGCACATCGGCGTCTACCGCGATGAAGCGACGCTGGAGCCGGTGACGTATTACCAGAAGCTCCCGCCGGATATCGCCCAGACCGAGGTGCTGATCATCGACCCGATGCTGGCCACCGGCGGCAGCGCGGCCGGGGCGATGTCATACCTCAAGGAGGCGGGCGTCAGCAGCATGCGCTTCGTCTGCCTGGTGGCGGCCCCCGAGGGTATCGCCTTTCTTCACGACCGCCATCCCGAGGTCCCGATCTACTGCGCGGCGGTGGACCGGCAACTCAACGGCGACGGCTATATCCTCCCCGGCCTGGGAGACGCGGGAGACCGGTTTTTTGGGACGTAATGCCCCGGGCCCCATCCGGGTCGTGCGTTGATTGAAGGAACTATGCTCGTTTTCTGGATCGGTTTCATCGTTTTCGTGCTCCTGATGCTGGCGCTGGACCTGGGTGTCTTCCACCGCAAGGCGCACACGGTTGGGCTGCGCGAGGCCTTGGGCTGGTCGGCTGTCTGGATCACGCTGGCGCTGCTGTTCAACGTCTTCATCTACTTTGCCTATCACCATCACTGGCTGGGCATCGGCAAGGCGCCCGATGGCACCGTCCGAATCGATCCGGTGGATAAGCTCCCGCTCAACGGAGTGAACGCCGCCACCAAGTTTTTCACCGGCTATGTGATCGAGAAGAGCCTCAGCGTCGACAACATCTTCGTCATCGCCCTAATTTTCGCCTTCTTCAAGATCCCCGGGAAATACCAGCACCGCGTGCTGTTCTGGGGCATTATCGGCGCGCTGATCATGCGCGGCGTCTTCATCGGCGTGGGCGCTGTGCTGATTGCCAAGGCGCACTGGATTCTCTACCTCTTTGGTGCTTTCCTGATCTACACCTCCTGGAAAATGCTCACCAGCGAGGAAGACCCCGACCCCAATAAGAACTTCCTGGTGCGCTTTGCCTACCGCCATTTCCCCATCACCCCCGAGCTGCACGGCCAGCATTTCGTCGTGCGGGAACACGATGTCAAAAGGGTCGAGGAGCCGGGCGAGCATCCCGAACCACCGCAAGTTGAGGCTGATGAGCCGGCGAATGGCACCATCGAGACCCGCGATCTGCCGGCCGATGCCGCTCCGACCGCCGATGTCGTCGCCCAGCCGCCGCACCGGCCGACACATGCCCATCACGGGCGGGTTGTGCTCACGCCGCTTGCACTGGCACTGATCGTTGTGGAGGGGACCGACCTGGTCTTCGCGGTGGATTCGATTCCCGCCATCTTCGCCATCACCGGCGATCCGTTCCTGGTCTTCACCAGCAATATCTTCGCGATCCTGGGTCTGCGGGCGCTGTACTTTGCCCTGGCCGGTATCCTCGGCAAGTTCTACTACCTCAAGATGTCGCTGGCGGTGGTGCTGGGGCTGGTGGGTGTGAAGATGCTGGTGGCTGACTTCCTCAAGCAGTGGGAGTGGCTCAAGCACAATCTCAGCTTCATCACACTGGGACTGATCGCGCTGATCCTGGCGAGCGGTATCATCGCCAGCGTCATCCGCGCCCGCCGGCTGGGCCTCTCCCCCGATGCGCCGCCGCCCACCGGAAGCGCTGCCCCCGCGAAGGAGCCGCAGTAGCGCCGGTGCCGCATCCTTGGGATGCCAGACTACGGGCATACAGCGCGCAAACCTGCACAGTCCGAGCGGGACACCAGCCAGCCCCCCGGTTGACAGCGCTTCGGCCCGCGCGTGGCAGAACATCAAAGCCCGGCAACGGATGGGAGGATCAGAATTTTGCGTGACCGCCGGCCGGCGGCGCGGTCAGTGCATCGGGCCTGAAGGTTGAAGCGGCCGATGGGCCGGGGGGCAAGAAAGTCTGGAAGGTCGTGTCAGTGGAACCCGGTTCACAGGCGGCGAAAAACGGCATCGAGCCGGGCGATCTGCTCACCGCCGCCTGGAACGGCCAGGGGCAGGGGATTGACATCTCTCCTGATGCCGGCGAAGCCGCGCTGGGTGGTGTGCTGGCGCTGCGCAACTTCAAAATGACGATTCACCGTCCCTCCCTGGCCGCCGCCGGCGAAGACCCGATCATCAACCTGCACGTCATAGGGACAGAGTAGCGCAGTGGCCGATGGGCCTGCTGTTTGGCACACTTTCCCGTCACGGCCCATCCGCCTGTAGCGGTGGCTGCAGGCGCCATTCGGTTGTGAAGCTGAAGCGCTCGCCGGGGTGGAGTTGAAAGCGATCGCTCAAAAGCGTTGCCGGCGGATCGTCAAAGTAGCGATCGTAAGGACGCTCGCGGAAGCCGCGCAGCTCGATGCGGCCGAGGGGCGTGCGCAGCTCGTACAGGTCCGGCTGGGCGAGGCGTGGCGTGGCCTGCTCATCCAGCGGGATGCGCAGCGCCAGCAGCCCGTCGAGGCGGGTGGTGTCCTGGTTCTGCACGATGTACGTGGCCAGCAGTGAATGGCCATCCAGGCAGTAGATCTTGCGCCAGCCAACCTGGCCGGTGGCATCTTCGCCGATGTACTGCCAGGTCTGGTCATCGCGCTTTTCGATGTATCCCTGGGTTGATCCGGTGGGGTGATCCGCCCCGCGCACCGCCACCGCGCTGCCGGGTGAGGCAACCAGGTTCTGCGAGCCATCCGGCGCACCCCAGTACAGCACATCGCCGTGGGTTTCATCGATGACAACGCGAATCAGCCGGTTGCGCAGCTCATAGCCACCCGACACGCGCGCAAGGGTTGTCGGGCCGGTGCGCTGCGGGTCGAAGCGCTCGGCCATCGACAGATCCGGGCGCGGCGCACAGGAAACACACGCCATCAGGATGGCCAGCACCAGCCCCGCCCCGCGCCAGCGCCGGGCGGGGGACCAGCCAGGCAGAGAATGTCGGGAACGCATGGGCCGCAAGCCCGTGCCGCGGCGGTGGCTCATATCCAGACAACATAGGCTCACCCGACCCGTCGGAGCAAGGCGCGCCACAAACCCGGCACCCGCACAGATCCGATGGCGTGATTCAGCCGGAGCCAAAGGAAGGATCACCGCTGCGCACCTGGCGGCAGGTCTGCTGCCAGCGGGCCACTGGGGGCGGGCGCAGGGGATGAAACCGCCGTTGGCTTCTCAGCCTTGCGCACGATCAGCAGAGAGGTAGGGCAGTCCCGGGCGATGCGCTCGGAGCGCCAGCCGAACAGTTGCGATGCCAGCCCCCATTCATTGGCCACGCCGATGATCACCAGGTCGTGGCGCCGGGCTTCATCCAGCACCAGGTCGATGGGCTGATCGCTTTCGACCGTGCGAAACGTGACCTGGCTGTTGTGGCGCAGGGGATGAAAGAGGCGCTCGACCGCCTGTTGCAGGTCCGGCTCCGGCTCATCGGCCCGGTGGGGGGCGGCGATGTGCAGCACGGTGACGGCCGCATTGCTGGTGCGGGCGATCCGCCGGGCCAGTTCCAGCGCGAAGCGGTCGTGGCGGCTGCCCATGTAAGGGACCAGCACGCTCTTGACCTGCCGCAGCCCCCGGTCAAAGAGAATGGCGACATCGGTTTCCGCCGCCCGCGTCAGCACGCGGTGCACGGTGCCGCCCAGCAGGGTGGTCCCCAGCACCGGCTTGTGGAAGCCCATCAGGATCAGGTTCGATGCGCTGGCCTCGGCGATGGTGGCGATATCGCTGGGCACCTCGCGCGAGACTTGCGAGCGCGCCTCCACTTCCATTCCCAGGCGATGCGCTTCCTGCATCAGCGGCTGCAGCGCGGGGTGGTCGGCCGGGTCGATCTCGGCGTCGCGGGCGCTGTCGTAGGCTTCCTGGGCGATGGGACGGCGCAGGTAGAGCGCGGTGATGCGCCGATGCCGACCGGCCGCCGCGCCGCCGGACAGCAGGTCGGCCATGAACACCAGCGGGGGCCCGCTGCGCGGCAACGACACCGGGATCAGGATCGCCGGCGCTCCCGGGGCCAGCACCTTGCGGGCCTCGGCCTCGCGTTGAATCAGCAGCCGCCGGGGGTAGACCCAGTGCAGCAGCGGCACCGTCATGGCGGTCGTCACCAGGGCCATGATGACCATCATGGCGAAGACGGTATCGTTGATGACCCCCAGGTCCAGGCCGATTTTCAGGATCACCAGTTCCATCAGCCCGCGCGTGTTCATCAGCACGCCGACGGCCGAGGATTCGCGCCAGTCGCTGCCGGTCAGCCGTGCGGCACCGGCGGCCCCGAAAATCTTGCCGCAGCAGGCGATCGTCACCACCAGGGCGGTGTACCCAATGGTGTCGGCCCGGAAGACATCGCGCAGGTCGGCCTGCAGGCCGGTATAGGCGAAGAAGAGCGGCAGCAGGAAGACGATGGTGAAGTCTTCGAACTTGTCAGTCAGGTGGCGGATGAAGCGCATGTGCTTGGGCATGATCGCCCCCAGCAGAAATGCGCCGAACAGGGCATGGATGCCGATCCATTCGCTGGCCCAGGCCGAAGCGCACAGCAGCAGGAAGATCACCGCAACCACGTTGCCGTTGAGCCGCTCCTGCCGCTCGTAGATTGCCTGCAGACGCCCCAGCAGCGGCTTGACCACGAAAAGCATGAACAGGACATACAGCACCGCCAGCCCCGCGGTGCGGGCGGCATCGCCCGGGCCTTCGTAGCGGGCCACCGCCACCACAAATGCCAGCGCACACCACGCGATGACATCATTGACCGCCGCCGCCGTCAGGCTGATCGTCCCCACCCGGGTCTTGTGCAGGCTGCGTTCGCTGAGGATGCGGGCCAGCACCGGAAACGCCGTCACGCTGACGGCCGTGCCCATGAACAGGGCAGATGCCTGGAAGTTGCTGTTGGCAACCCCGTGAAAAATGCGCTCGTAGAGGAAGAACGTCAGGCCGATGCCGAGGAGGAAGGGGACGGCAATGGAGCTGATGCTGATCAGCACCGCGCTTCTGCCCTTGCTGCGCAGGGCGGCCGGGTCAAACTCCAGCCCGACCAGGAACAGGAAGAAGATGACGCCCAACTGGCTCAGGATATTGAGGGCGGGCAGGCTCTCTGCGGGAAAGAGGGTGGCGAATGCCCCCGGGCTGACCGCGCCCAACAGCGTCGGCCCGAGCATGATCCCGGCGAGGATCTCCCCGATCACCTGCGGCTGCCGCAGCCGTGCAAATACAAGCCCCATCAGCCGGCTCAGCGCAATAATCAGCCCCGCCTGCAGCAGGAGCATCAGGATCGGGTGAGAACTGTGCATACGCCGTGGCCATCGTACTGGGGCAGTGACAAGTGACAAATCACCGGTAACATCCTCCCCCATGAGTATCATCCTGATCGGATACCGCGGCAGTGGAAAGAGCACGATCGGCCGGAAACTGGCTGATCGGCTGTGGCAGACGTTTGTCGATACGGATGAAATGATTGTCCGCCGGGCCGGCAAGAGCATCCGCGAGATTTTCGAGCAGGATGGCGAGCCGGCCTTCCGCGACCTGGAAACGCTGGTGCTCAAGGAGGCGCTGCTGCTGGAAGAGCACGTCATTGCCCTGGGCGGCGGGGCCATCCTGCGCCAGGAGAACCGGGCGGCCATCCGCGAATCAGGGCACCGGGTGATCTATCTCAAGTGCGAGCCGGCCACTTTGGCCGAGCGCATCGCCGCCGACCCGCAAACGGCTGCCAACCGGCCTGCCCTCAGCGCCGTCGGCTCAAGTGCCGATGAAGTAGAGCATGTGCTGGCCGAGCGCGAGCCGTTGTACCGGGAGGTCATGCATGCGGAACTGGACGTGACGAACCTCTCCCCGGATGATGCGGTGGTCTATATCGTGCGGATGATGTGAATGAAGCAGGTAACGGACTCGCCATGCACCCGGCCGAACGCAGTTGCGCCGGTGGAGCGCAAGGCTTCGCCGCCGGCATTGGGACCAGTGCCGCGTTGGATGGGTTCCTGACTGGATCTGCTCCTGTGTGCCGCCCGGCCGGTTCGCCTTTGGATAAATATGATCGTTCCCCACATCGTTTACATCCTCTTCGCCTTCGCGCTGGGCGCCTGCGTGGGGAGTTTTCTCAACGTGGTTGTGCACCGCCTGCCCAGCGCTGAGACCTGGTGGCAGGGGATCAGGCGGCTGGTGCATCCGCCCTCGCACTGTCCCAAGTGCAACACCGAACTGGCGTGGAAGGACAATATCCCCATCTTTGGCTGGATCTTGCTGAGGGGCCAGTGCCGCTACTGCCAGGCGCCGATCTCGCCGCGCTATCCGATCGTGGAGGCGGCGACGGGGCTCCTGTTTGCGCTGTATTACATCGCGTTTTTCCTCTGGGGCTGGGGGCCGTGCGTGGCCCCGACGACCAGTGAGTGGGGCGTCATCGCCCAGCCGCAGACGATGCAGGTGCTGCGGGACTGGCCGATCTACGGCTTGTACATCTTCACCATCGCCGCCCTGCTGGCCGCCAGCCTGATCGATGCCGAGCTGTTTATCATCCCGCTGGAGATCCCCTGGACGATGGCGGCGGCCGGGGTGGTGGTGCATGCTCTGGTCGCCGATCAATCGATGCCGGGCAACCTGATCGCATCGCCGCTGACGGCAGCGATCGGCGCGGGCGGCACGGTCGGCCTGGTCATCAGCGGCGTGCTGCTGCTGATGGGTTGGCTGCCGCGCAGCTTCCCTAAGGGTGAGCCGATGCAGGATGTGGACCGCGCCGCACTGGCCGCGGAGATCGAAGCGCTCAGGCAGGCCGGCAAGCCAGCGCCTGAACTGCCACCGACGTACACCCGCCGGCAGATCCGCCAGGAGATGAGCAAGGAAATGCTATTCCTGCTGCCGCCGATGCTCCTGGCCGGTCTCATGATCTTCCTGACCTCATCCGGCGGCGCGGTTCAGCAGTGGTGGCAGCAAGTGCTTCAGGCCGACTGGCTGGCAGGGCTTCTTGGGGCGCTCAACGGGGCCCTGATCGGGGCACTGGTCGTCTGGGTGACGCGCATCCTCGGCACCCTTGCCTTCGGGCGGCTGGCGATGGGGCTGGGCGATGTGCATCTGATGTTCGGCGTGGGGGCGATCATCGGCGGACTGGGTGCGACCATCGCGTTCTTCATCGCGCCGTTTTTCGGGATCGTGCTGGCGGTCTGGATGCTGATGACGCGCAAGGGCCGCGAGCTGCCCTTTGGCCCGTATCTGAGTATGGGCACGGCGTGTGTCATGCTATTCTATTGTCCCCTCACCGGTTACGTTCGCCGCGGACTGGAAGACATGCTGTACGTGCTTGGCGCAGGCATCCAATAGGGAAGGGCATCTCATGAACAATCTCTGGCTCAAAATCCGCGTCTGGACCAAGGCCGTCATCGCGGTTCTGCTGCTGATCTACATCCTTTCGTTCATCGCCAACAACAGCGGCCAGACGGTTGAGTTCTGGTACTGGTTCTTCGCCGGCGAGGTGAAGACATCGCTGCTGGTCTTCACTTTCCTGACGTTCGCCTTCGGCGTCATCGTGGCGCTGCTGATCCGGGCCATCTTCAAAACCTTGCGGCAGTTCCGCGAGCTGCGCGAGAAAAATCGTATCGCCCGGCTCGAACGCGAGAACGCCGAGATGCGCACCAAGGCGGCCATGCTCAAAACCCGCGAAGGCCCCGCCCCGTCCAGCAGTGTGGAGTAACCGCGCCCGCGAGGTGGGGCGATGCCGTGCCGGTTTGGCCTGTCCGGCGGTTTGGCCTAGAATCGCGGCATGCTCACCAAGCGCATCATCCCCTGCCTCGATGTGGACAAAGGCCGCGTGGTCAAGGGGGTCAAGTTCTTCGATCACGTGGATGCCGGCGATCCGGTCGAGCAGGCCCGCCGTTACCAGGCGGACGGAGCGGATGAACTGGTGTTCTACGACATCTCCGCCAGCCATGAGGCCCGGCAGATCATGGCCGATCTGGTGCGCGAGGTGGCCGACAACGTCTTCATGCCGCTGACGGTTGGCGGCGGCATCCGCACGCTGGAGGATGCCACCCGCCTGATCCAGGCCGGAGCCGAGAAGGTCAGCATCAACAGTGCGGCCGTCAAACGCCCGGAGCTGATCACCGAGATCGCCAGGAAGTTCGGCCGCTGCGCCACTGTCCTGGGACTGGATGCGAACCGCATCACCGTGGATGGCGTCGAGAAATGGCACGTCTTCATCAATGGCGGCCGGGTGGATACCGGCATCGACGTGATGGAGTGGGTCAAGCGGGCCGAGGACCTGGGCGCTGGGGAGATCGTGCTGAACGTCATGAACGCCGATGGCACCACCGCCGGCTACGACATCGAGATGACCGCGGCGGTAAGCGATGCCGTGGGTATTCCGGTGGTCGCCAGCGGCGGGGCGGGCTCGCCGGAGCACATGCGGCAGGTCCTGCAGGAAGGCCGTGCCGATGCCGCCCTGGCGGCCTCGATCTTTCACTTCAACCAGTACACCGTCCAGCAGGTCAAGCAGTACCTGCACGAGCACGAGGTGCCGGTGCGGCTGGTGTAGGGCGGGAACACGATGACCCGAAGCGATGAGACCGAACCGCAGGATGTGCCCGAGACGGCCGGGCCGCCGCCGCTTGCCCGCCGCCTGGACTACGCACACCCGGAAGATGAGGCGTTCGACCGGATGATCCGCTGGTTCGGCGGATACCGGCAGATCGGTTTCGCCGCCGGCCTGGCGATGGTGGCCGCCGTCATGGGCGCTCACGCGCATCATGACTTGTATGTTTTAGTCGGCGCGGTGGGGGGAGCGCTGGTGGGGCTGTGCCTGCGGATTCCGCCCTGGCGGCCGGAGTGAGCCTCCCCGCCGGCGAGACCCATCAATCCATCCGCCCACCCTGCTTGGCACGGGTGATCGCCTTGGCGATCTCGTGATACACCTCGCGCGGGCGAGCGATGGTCTGCCACTGGCCGATGGGGGTTTCTTCCTTGAAGGGGATGATCTCGATTGATCCCAGCCCCAGCAAGCGCTCGCGCGTGGTGGTCACCCGGCGGATACGCGCCACCTGACGCAGCGGGCAGTCGAAAATATCCACCGCGAAAATACCCTGCAGGCGGACGATGCGCATGTCGGTCAGCACGTAGTAACGTGCCATCCATTGCAGGATCGCCACCATCAGCCGCCCGGCGATGACGATGCCGCCGGTCCAGGCGACATAGAATGGCGTGTGGTGGGCCAGGTTCTCCCGGTAGACCTGAGCCGCGATCATGATGATCAGCGTGGCGGCGATAAAGCGCAGCGATTGGAGCAGGATGAACCAGTAGGACGGTTTGAGGATGAGGATGACGATCTCCCCATCCGAGAGGATGTGCCGGGTCAGCAGCACCACCAGCGAATTGGGCGGCGCCTCGGCCACCGGCACCGTCGTCGCCCCCGTCTCGCTTGGACAAACCGGCGCCCCGCGCGCAACCCCCGCCACCCGCGCCCGCCGCGCCCACCTCAGGATGCGCATCAACTTATTCAGCCAGCCCCGCATGCCTTGATCATACGCCCCTTCCCCGCCGGCCGACAGCCGATGACCGCGTTTCGCCTCCGGGGCGGCGCGCGCGGCCCGCCCGTGATTGTCCGCTCTCAAGGGGAAAGGCCAGGCCTGCACGCCACCCCCGATGCCGCCGTCGGGTCGATGGTGCGGCCGCCGGTCATCGGGTAGAGACCGCGAAAGCGCGAAGCGCACGCGAGCGACGGGAGACGGGGGCGTCCAGAAGAACGTATTCATGACCTTCTGGTTCTCCCTTTCTCCTCCCTTTTCTGATCCTCATCAGGTCCTGGCTTATTGATGAATGGGCGTAAAGTCATTTCATTTTGTCATTAACGAAAGACATTTTTTGATGGACCGCGGCCCCCATTTACATAAACTAGCTCATCCAATAAGGGGCGGCCAGCAGTGGGGCGGGCTGCCTGAGACAATTCTCTCTTCAAGTGAGGCACATCGAATGAACACGCGGGATGCATCGGCGCACGGTCCCGGCGCGGTGATTGAGGCGCTTGAAACGCGCCGACTGCTCACGCTTGTCGGGCCGGAGCAGCCGACATTAACAGCGCTGGCGATCGACGCGGATACGGTCCGACTTTCCTACAGCAAGACCGATGACTCTGTATTGTCACTCGAGATGAAGGGGCCGGGTGATGCCAACTACCGGGCGATGAACTATTTGCTCAACCAGACCGCTGGTACCCACACATTGGACATCAACAGCCTGGCTGCGGCGCGGTCGTACAGCTTCCGGCTCCGTGCGGCATTGAACGGCGCAGTAGCGTATGATGATGCCAATGCCCGCACGGATTCGCTTTGGCAGGCGGACCCATCCCCTACACTGGCGAAGCCGGAGGTCGCCGCCGTATCAGACCCTTGGGGGTATGTCGAGTTCAGCTTCGAGGATGGTCCTTATCCGACTTACGCGCCCGATGATCCCTGGGCGGCCTTTGACCTTGATGTCGAGATCGTGGGAGGGGATCCGTTCGGTCTGTTCGATTACGCCGGAGCCTATTATTGGTTCAACCCCGTGTTGACGGACGGGATGTGGAACGGCGAGTTCATGGCCGATTATTCCCCTTATGGCTACGCGTTCCGCTTGAAGGTGGACGCGGGGTCGGACGGCAGCCCCTGGTCGGACTGGACGCGTTTCACCGTGTCTTCGCCCAACGCGCCCGCCGCACCCGAGTTGTCAATTGCACCGGCCGGCGGGGGCAATGTCACGGTGAGCTGGACTGACGTCTGGAACGACAACGATGCGTATCTCAACTTCTACCGGGTGATCGGCGATGAGGCGACGCTCATCGAGGATGATGTCGAGGCCGATGACGGCTCGATCGTGCTCCCCGCCGGCGCGGTGGACGCGCAGATCTTCGCGGCCGCATATATATCCGGCTACGGGTTCAGTCTGTACTCGAATTTCCTTGCCGCCGATGGCGTACCGGACGCCCCGGCGCCGCCATCTGGCTTGGAGGCGGTTGGCGATTTATTTACTGCCACCGAACGGGAGATTAGGCTTCTTTGGACCGACAACTCGAGCAACGAAACAGGATTTTTGATTGAAGCGTCGGTGGATTCCGTTAATTGGTCATTCTTCGCCCAGACGGCGAGTGATGTTGCATCATTTACGGGCGAGTTACCCGAGAATGGGCTGGACTACAGCTTTCGTGTAACCGCATTAGCTGGTGTTCTGGCCTCGGCTCCCTCAGCGCAAGCTATCCCGCTTATTGCCAACCGCACGTTCAAGGTGAGCGAGGGTAATCAATGGATTGTATGGCGGAACTTCACCGACAAGGAAAAGTCGGTTGAAATCACATTGGCTCTCCATGGGAAAGGGACCGTCGTATGGGAATTCTGGGATGAAGATGGGGAAGTGCAGACATTGACCGAGATGTTCGACTCCACTGGATTACCGCAAGGGGCAAGCCTTACGCGTGCCGGCAAGATTGCTTCATGCACGGTGAAGGCGAACAAAGGCAGCGAAGTTCGGGGCGAGTACGAGGTCGAGAAGTAATCGAACGGAGTATTGTCATGACACGACCACTATGTATTTTCATCTGCGCATGCATTCTCTGGTTTGGAGATGGCGCCGCTGCGCAGGAGATTCGGCCGTCGACTCAGCCGGTCGTAAGCCCGTCTGCAGAGGGCGGACTGATGGTGACGGCAGGTGAGTTGTCCATAGTCATCCCTATCGGAGCAGGCGATGAAGTCATGCTTTACGAGTCGGATGAGAATCCGCGCGATGTGGAACTGACGCTCACGCTGAGTAAGGGCCGGCAGGTTGTGACCGTGCTTGCGATAAACGAGCAGGGACAGGAAGAGCAACTTCGACAGCAAACATCCAACCAAGATGGAAATTCGATGACTGTTAGCGGCCGTCTCAAGCGGGTCACGGCGTGGGCGAAGGAGGTTGCCACGGTTCGGTTGGACCTGAGCGTCCCGAAGCAGTAGGGAGTATAAAAGGAGCCGATAAGCAGGGAGCCAATAAGGGGTCGCTACTGATAATCAGTCAGTAGTGACCCCTTATCCTCTCTCACCGGCGGCATCACGATCAACCGCGATTCGGGCGCTGGCGCGTACAGCGGGCCGGAGTGGCACGATGGCAACCTCAACGGAAAGATCGACCCCGGCACGACAACTCCTTTCAGCAACGGCACGATCGACTCCGACGCCGGCACGCCGGCCAACATCGCCGACGATGAGCGGCGGTATCCGATCGCCTACGAGCGCAGCGTCCCCGGCACGGCCAGGACGATCGGGGCGAACGTGGCGCTGAGCTTCGGCGGCGCAATCGGGACCGGCTGGAAGGTGAAGGCCAGCGGCGGCGGCTTCACCTTCGCTACGACCGACATTGCCGCCGGCGCGACTGCTTCGCTGACGTCGTCCGAGGCGCTGCCGGAGACGATCGACAGCCGCAAGCTGAAGATCACCTGGCAGATGTCGCTGGACGGCGGCACGAACTGGTTCACGATTGGAGAGACGGAGAACCAACTGTATGTGATTGGAGCGCAACAGCTCGCCGGCGGCCCTGCGCTGGAAGCATACGAAACTGTGCTGCATTTGGGCAGCGAGGGGGCCAAGGGCAAGCGGCCGAGGAATCCAGGAGAGGAGCCAGTGGTAGCTTCGCAGAAGGATCAAGAGGTAGTGGACGCGATCTGGGAAGAGTTCAAGGAGAGGAATATGAAGCGGGCTGATGGTGAGAGCCTTACCTATTGGAAGACGACTGAACGTCTGGAAGATGGTGGGCATCCTTATCGAACCGCCACTGCGCTATTGAAGTTCAAGGATGGTGATTGCTACGCCTGGTCTGATCTGTTGATCAGTACATTGAGCACGCAGGGCATTGCGGGTGCAGGGGCCATCGAAATTACATCAAAGTACAAGAACTCCAATTTCTTGCAGGAACTGGCACATCTGGATCGACGTGGCAAGCCCGCCGCGCTGCTGATCAAGAATTGGAATTTCGGAGCGGGAGGTGGGCCGGACCGTGACGGCTTCACTCACCCCGATGGCACCTTCACCAGCGGCAACCGTATCGCGGCACAGGGAAACAATGAGTCACCGTCTGCCTTCCAGAACCATCGAATCGTCAGCTACGGCGGAAAGTTCTATGATCCCTCATACGGGGGGGAAGCCTACTCGACACAGAAGACATGGGAAATTGCTTCCTTGGCGGGATTCCGCCGTTGGGATACGGATGTTGTCGATGGCGTAGTCGTTGATGTTCGGGAAGCAAAGAAACTCGATGAGGACGCCGCCTCAGAGGTTGAGACAATATTTCATCCTGTATGAACGCGCGAAGCCGCGACAGCGAGATTCATGCGAAGGAAGATGAATAGCACTGCTCTCGACGAGGTGACATTGTGAACAACTCGGTTCTTTCCCTGATCGTGCTTATCGGCATCCTCTGGGGCGCCCAGGTGAACATGTCGGCTGCGCCGGGGCAGGCCACGCAAGAGTTGGCGGAGATCAGCGCGGATTGGCGCGGGACCACTTACCGCCTGCAGTTGCTCCACATCAACACTCCTGC
Source organism: uncultured Tepidisphaeraceae bacterium (assembly GCA_964398315.1). GTDB lineage: Bacteria > Planctomycetota > Phycisphaerae > Tepidisphaerales > Tepidisphaeraceae > JADLCB01. The sequence goes on from CAYNMV010000010.1 coordinate 84,017, forward strand.
CGAAGGGAATCAGACAACGCCGATGCAATTCTTGGAGATCCGCCGGATACCGGCCAAGGAAGATCCGCCGTCACCGCCTGCCGCCGGCAGAACGATCTTCCGAATGGGCGGTCGCGCCGCGGCCGATCCTCACCCACCTGCTGATCAGCTCTCCCGGACGCTGGGGAATCTGTGCTACGACGTCGAAAGCGAGACGGTATTCATGGTCATTTCAAGCGGTCAGGGCTTCCAGGTTTTCGCCTTGCACATCGATGCCGAACCGTGGGTGAATCCGGATGGCTCATTGCGGCTAAACCGACCAATCCCCGGGAATCTGGACGAGGGAGAACTGCTGAAGTTCATGCGCGCTGCACAGGACCAGCACTTCAGGCACGTTTCCAATGCCTGGGATATGGATCTCCCACCCTCAAAACTGATGAATATCGCCGCCGTTTCGATCTCACGGCATGAGGGAAAGTTACGGATCACGCTCCGTTACGACGAGCATCACCCCGACGGGCTGACCTCGGCGGTTATCGATGGACTGGACGGGTAAGACAACGGGGGAAGGGAAAGTGACGCAGATCGATTTCCTTACGGACTGAACGATGAATGGAAGAACGCGTCGATCGCTGTATATAAATACGAACGTCGCGAGGATGCGACCAGTGCCGTGACATGGACTGCATGGATTCCAGATATCCTTGATAGTGACGGGCTAGACTTCTTTTGATCAAAGGGAGTTGAAATGAAGAAGACTATTACCTGGACGGCCATTGTATGTTCCCTGGTGCTGATTTTTTGCGCAGAAGTGCCGGCATCGGAGTCGGACTTGTCAAACAATCCAGACAAAATTGAGCGTCTTTATAAGAGCGAGATCGGCGAGGGGGTGGTGCTGGAAGTCACCGCCCGCCGACAGCCTTTCTGGATCACGCCGTTGTTAGTGTGGGAAACACTATCTACGATCCATCATATGGCGTGAAAATAGTGGGGGCGTCACTCGCAGCAAGTGCCACTGCATGGGATCTCGCTGCAGTGAAAACTTTGGTCGTCGAGGGCATATCCTGAGGATGTGTTGGCGCGACGGTTTACCAGAATGGTAGTGAACGGCATTCTCTATTGAACGATGGGTTCGGATGGATTTGAGCATTCCTCGGGTACGGCTGAGTCAAATGAACGTGGCGAACCGGGTACCTGTGATCTCGGTCAGCTTGGTCGGCTGCCTGCTGCTCATGGCGCTGGCCTGGAGGGGGGGCGTCCATCCGACCTTGGGGGTGGGCCATGCCTCCGCCAAGGGGGGCGTGGCGACGGAAACCGCCTGGGAAGCGGGGTTGGTGCATCACCATTTGGTATTTCGGATATGGCGTTGGGGGAGCGGAGCCGCGCCGACGGCTGATGGGATGACGGCGCGGTGGAGCGTTCGTGGTAGATCTGTAGGACCCGATCAATTTCTCGAGGCCCACGAGAGGGGCATCCCGGGTCTCCGATTCAGCTGGTATCGCACCCAACTCTCTGGCACGCGAGGCGGTCGCTCGACAACCGTTCGTGAGTTCCGCGTATTCGCGCCGGTGGTTGTACTGCTTGCGGGAACGGCTTGCGGAGTCGCACGGGTGCTGCGCAATCGGCGGGGCGAGGGCCGCCCAGGGTTCGCCATAGTCCCCAAGGAGCTGAGAGGGGACATTCAGGCGGCAGTTAAGCAACCAGAGAGGCCGGGATAAGGGGTCACTACCCACTGATTATCAGTCGTGACCGGAATGGCATTCATGGCCAGAAAAGTGACGCAGATCGATTGAGTGGCTGTGAAACCGATCTGCGTTACTTTTCTGGCCTGCGTCACCTTTTCTGGCCCGCTGGAAGTGAATGCCATTCCGCAAAGACGCTTTAACAACAGTACACCGGCTCGACCCGGGGCCGGAGGCCCGCGCCCGCAGGGGGCGGGAACGCGCATACCCCCGCGCGAGGGACGCGGGGGCGATAAAACCGCCGCCGGCGAGACGATGTCAGCACCCATCAATGTCCAGGCCCCAAGGTATGGCCTGTCGGCAGACAATACCACGTTGAGGCTACAGCGTCCGCCAGGGCTGGATATGCGCTCAACATCTGTAACTCTGACCCTGACCGAGTGGGGAAACCCGCTTCAAGGCAAGCAGTTAAATCATGACTGGCTTTCTGCGCCCGACCTCCCGTATCCGCAGCAGGTGTTTTACCCGAATGTGCGTAGTGACAACCGGATCACGGACGCCAATGGACGTGCCACCTACACATTCGACTACAATGCCCAAACGACCCCAGGCACCTATACGATCAGGTTCATGTGCTCAGATGTCGCGCCAGTTCCGACCGTAACGATCACAATCATTATCGAATGAGGACGCGCACGATGCGCACATTTTTAGTCGTGTTCGTGCTGATCTTGTGGGCAGCCGTGGCGCTGGTCATTTGCGCTGATGTCTCGCAGCGCATCGGCCGCATCCCCCTGATCGGT
>CAYNMV010000011.1:0-68589 GCA_964398315.1 uncultured Tepidisphaeraceae bacterium
ATGGGCCGGCAGCGCAACGGCTGTCATTCCCTCTCTCGCCGGATGGCTGCTTTGGCAGATGTTGCCAGAGGATCGAGCAGAGCCAGGCCCGGCGCCCGCGGGGGCCGAGGTGGCACAGGCAGGTCGCCTGTGCCACCTCAAGGCTGTGGGGCCGCTATTTCCCCGCCGACTTGAGCAGCGACGCCGCCGGCTTGTCGAGGAACACCTCGCAGTCGCCGTGGCGCTGGAGAATGCTGGCGGGATGCTGGTTGGTCACTTCGCCGTCGAGGCAGTCGGTCACTGCCTGCGCCTTGCGCTGATCGGGCACGGTGCAGATGATCGAGCGGCTAGTCATGATCTGCTTGATGCTCATGCTGATCGCCTGCTTGGGCACACTGTCGAAATCAGGGAACCATCCTTCGCCCAACTGCTGGCGGCGGCAGGCCTCATCCAGGTTCACCACCAGGTACGGTTCGGTGGTGTCGAAGTCGGCCGGCGGATCGTTGAACGCCAGGTGCCCGTTTTCGCCGATGCCGACAAAGGCAACATCGATCGGATGGCTGGTGAGGATCTGGCCCACGCGCTTGCACTCGGCGGCGGCGTCGCGCTCGCCGTCCAGGTAGTGGAATGCCTTCAGCGGAAGCGGCAACTGTTTGTGGAAGCGCTCCCACAGATACTTGCGGAAGCTGGCCGGATGCGAGATGGGCAGGCCGACATACTCATCCAGGTGGAAGCAGGTGATGCGATCCCAGCGGATGTCCGGCGCGGCGATCAGTTCCGTCAGCATCTCCATCTGGCTGGCGCCGGTGGCGACGATGATATTCGCCTCGCCGCGCTGGCTCAGCGCCCGGCGGATGCGCTCGGCCCCGGCGGCGGCCGCCGCTGCGCCCATCTGCTGCTTGGTGTCGAACACGTTGATCTTCATCGCGTCTCCTTATGAGTGTGAATGATGGAAAGTAACTGAAAAATGCATTAACTCGATTCGCGCACCACCAGCCGCGCCGGCACGATCACCCGGCGGCGATCGCCGGGCAGTTGCGCCTCGGCCAGGGCCGCCGCCAGCAGATCGATGGCGGCAGCGCCAAACGCCGGATTGTTCTGGTCGATGCTGGTCAGGGCCGGATCGCACAGCTCGGCGGCATCAAGGTTATCAAATCCGATCACGGCCATATCCGCCGGCACGCGCTGGCCGCGCCGACGCAGCGCCTTGATCAGGTGCAGCGCCCAGACATCGTTGGAGGCGATCACCGCATCACAGCCAGCGCTCAGCAGGTGTCCGGCCGCCTGCGCCACCAGTTCCGGCGGCGGAGGATACGCGCCGGTGCCGCACCAGACCATCTGGGGATCCGGCGGCAGCTCTGCCTGGAGCAGTCCCTCGCGCCAGCCGCGCAGGCGGTCGGCCATCAGGCCATCGCGGGCGGGATCCTCGTTGAGCACCAGCCCGATCCGCCGGCGTCCCCGCGCCACCAGGTGGGCGCAGGCCAGCCGCACGCCCTGGGCGCGGTCCACATCCACCACGCACGCCTGCGGCCAGGGGGCGTGGGTCTGGAAGACAGCGGCGCGGAACTGCATCAGAAGCGGCAGCAACTCGGTATCGTACAGCGGCGCAGGATTGTGAAAGGCAATCAGCGCCTGGATGCCGCGCGAGAGGAAGTCGTGCAGGTAGTCGCGCGTGGTGGCGGCGTGCCGGTGGAACTGCCCGATCATCAGCCGCCAGCCGCGGGCGCGGGCAGCCAGCTCGATGGCGGCCAGCCGGCGGGCATTGGCGGGGGTGGTGTCTGCACCGATGAGCACGCCCAGCACATCGCTGCTCTGTCCCTTGAGCTGCTGAGCCAGCACGTTGGGCCGGTAGCCCATCTGGCGGGCCACCCGGCGGATGCGGGTGGCCGTGCGGGCGGATACGCGGGTGGTGCTGCTGCCGCCGCCGCGCAGCACCTGGGAGACCAGCGTAGCGGTCACACCCGCCCGCCGGGCCACATCCACCAGCCGAACCCGTTTGCCCGCGACACCGGCCATAGGCCGGCGATGCTAGGTGATTCAATGTTGAATCACAAGGTAAATGGCGCTTTCCGGCCTGCTCATCGCCCCGGCGACATGGCCAACTGCCGGGCCCGCCGGGTGTGCATGGTCCTGCCGGCTCATCTGTCTTCATCCACCGGGCATTGGAGCGCAGCGCAACACAGAGGCTGATCGTCCTGGCACTGTTCATAGGGGGAACCTTGGAGAAGAAGGGTTGAGAAAAGATAGGAATTGCCTGCCGCAGTGACGAGGGCAGGCAGCACGATGTGACCGCTATAGTGTACGGTATAAGTTAGGTCCGGTCAAGGCATTTTTCTGGAATTTTTCCAAAACCCGGGCTGCGCCTTGGCATCAGCGTGGTGCCATCACGCCGGCGGGGGCTTTATTCCGCCTGCCTGTGCGGTAATCTATGTTGCGGGGCAATTTCGCCCCTGTTTTGTCGGATATTTGCGAAAGGCTGGCATGGCATCGGGCAACGTCTTCATCGGTGTGGACATCGGGGGAACCAAGGTCGCGGTCAATGGCATCGACGCAGAGCGCCGGCCGATCTCGGCCGAGTGGCTTGAGGTGCCTTCTCATTCGGATAAAGGCCCGACCGCCACCATCGCCCAGATCGTCGTCGGCCTGCAGCAATTCATGCAGCGCGAACGGCTTACCGCCGAGCAGGTGGTGGCGGTGGGGCTGGACAGCCCCGGCCCGGCCGACATCAACGGGCGCATCGAAAAATCCGCCAACATGCATGCCGACTGGGAAGGCTTTGAGCTGCGCGACAACGCCGAGCGCGAGCTGAGCAAGGCCCTGGGCCACGAGGTGCGGGTCAGCTATGAAAACGACTGCAACGCCGCCGCCCTCTGGGAAAGCCACATCGGCAACCCTGAAGGCACCGAGGTGATGGCCCTGCTGGCCCCGGGCACCGGCCTGGGCGGTGGCATCGTCATCCATGGCCGGCTGCTGCGCGGCGCACGCGGCATGGGCGGCGAACTGGGGCATCTGGAGATCGTTCATCCCCCGTTTGTCGAAGGGTGGACCCCCGCCTGCGGCTGCGGCCAGAGCTACTGCGCGGAGGCGTATGCCTCGATGGCCGCACTGGGCAGGATCCTGCGCGTCGTCCTGCCGCAGGAAAAATACCGCAGTCATCCCCTCAATCAGATCACCGGCACGGATGAGGATGACACCTGGAAGAAGCGTGCCTATGGGGTGCGCGGGCTGGCCGCCAAGGGCGATGAACTGTGCCAGGCGATTTTTGACTGGCAGTGCGTCGCGATCGCCAAGCTCTGCCGGCAGGTCTCCGATGCCATCGACCCCGACCGCATCGTCATCGGCGGCGGCTTCATTGAAGGAGGCCAGGCGCTGACCGAGCGCATCATGGGCATCATCCGGGCCGAGTTCCGCAAGCTGGCGTTCAAGAAGCACGCCGCCGATGTGAAATTGGAAGTGGCCCGCAGCGGCGACCAGGCCGGCTGTCTGGGTGCGGCCCTCAGCGCCTGGCAGTTCACCAACCGCAGGCTCTAACCGCCGGCCAGGTATCTCTGTGATGGGAATCAGCCCATCGCCTCCACAGGATCGATCACGCCGCCGCGCCCCATGGCGCGGCGGCTTTTTTATTTTTTGCAGGGCGCGATCAGTTTTTTTCTTGACCTGGTCGGAAACATGAAATACCTTTCATAAGTCATTCATTTCCTGTCAGTTGCCCGACATTGCTCTAGTTTTTCTGTGCGGCGCGGTCGGGCTTGGGAACAAGACTGGTTCTCTCATCTTCTGGAGGAGTCGATGCAACTTATTCATTTCACAGCGCTTGCAACGACCTCGGCACTGGCGCTGGGGACCGTGGCACAGGCCGCCAAGATCGCCTCTGACTCGTTCTACACCACCGACCCGGAGACGACAGGGGCGTACAAGGTGGATCGCCTGATGACCCAGAACCCCACGATAGGGGTCTATGGATTTACCACGAACTGGTCCACGGGCTACGCGCACACCGGCGACCTGGCCGCCCAGACTGGCAGCCTGAGCCATCCCCTGGCCGCGCCCGCGATGTCCGGTCACGTCTACGCCAAGGGCACGGCCGGCCGCTCGGTTTTCCGCAAGGTGGATTATTCAGTGTCGGGCGTCAGCCCCACCGAGGAGCCTAACTATTACATCAGCTTCGCCATGGCGACCGAGGGCGAGCGCATCGCAGGCATGGGGCTGCGCGGGACACAAAACTGGCCGGGGCAGGGATCGAACATGGATTCCAGCAGCCGGCTGGATGACACCACCCTGGTGGGCATCACAGTGGGCTTTGAGAACGCGGACCTGGCAGTCTGGGTCAACGGGGTCAAGACCGCCCTCACCAATCCGGATGAGGAAGGGGATGATATCCTCCCCGGCGCCACCTACTTCACGCTGATCCACATCGCCAATAACACCGACGGCAATGATGTGATCACCGTTTCGGTCTACGATGACCAGGCCACCTCAGTGGATGACCTGTCCAACCCCCTGGCCTCGGTCACCATCTCCGACCAGGATGTCACCGGCAAGCTCTGGAACCTGGCCGTTCAGTACCTGCCCACGGCCGAGAGCCTTGGGGCAGGGGAGACCTATTTCGATGAGTTCCGCTTCGGCACCACGCTCGAGGATGTGATTGTTCCCGAGCCGGCATCGATGGCCCTGCTGGGCCTGGCCTCGGTGGGGCTGCTTGCCCGTCGGCGCGGGCAGGCCTAGGCGGCAACGCATTTCGGGGAATGGGACAGCGCGGCAGGCGGGCGGAGTTTACACAGGTGGACTCCGCCCGCCGCGGCTGTACCAGGCCTCGCTATACCAAGCCCCGCGGCTGTGCCGGGCGCAGCAGCTATACCAACGCAGCGGCTACACCAGTGCAGCAGCTATACCAGTGCAGCGGCCTCGACAGCCCCATCTGTCGATAATCCACCCTTCCCCGATCCCATGACCCACTCCTAAAATGCATGGCATGAAGGAGATGGTCACCATCCGCCTCTATGAGGATCCGCGGACGTGCCAGTGGTGCGATGATGTCCTGCCGTATCGCACCACCGAGGATGTCCAGGGGTGGGATTACGACCGCGGCGATCGCGTCGGCCTGCTGGAGCGCAAGGGGGGCTTCCTCGAGGGGATCGTCGATTACGTTGAGCCGGAAATCCACGAAGACCGCACCGGCCGATTCAAGCTCGCCGTTGTCTGGTTGCAGGACTGAGGGCCGCGCTCACTGCGGCTGCTGGTCGGTTGACGCCAGGTGATCCACCGGGCTGACGCCGCCGCCCAGGCGCACCGGGCTGGCGATGGCGGCGTGGATGAAGGCCTTGGCCGATTCCAGCGCCTGGCGCAGATCCTGCCCGCGGGCCAGGTAGGCAGCGATGGCGGCGGAGTAGGTGCAGCCCGAGCCGTGCAGGTTGCACTGATCGGCTGCCTGCCACGGCGCTGTCAGCATCTGGCAATCGCCTGCGCCACCCACATACAGCACATCCACCACCTGCGCCCCGGTGGCATCGCGCACCCCCTTCACCACGCAGGCCCCGGCCCCCAGGCGCGTGCAGATGATCCGCGCTGCGCGGATGGCGGCCTCGGCGTCGAGGATCTCGAACCCCACCAGCCGTGCTGCCTCGAAGCGGTTGGGCGTCACCACCGTCGCCAGCGGCAGCAGCCGGCGGGTGATGGCCTCGATGGCATCGGCATCCACCAGCGAATCACCCCCCTTGGCGATCATCACCGGATCGACCACCAGCGGCCGCAGGTCATGCCGTTCGATGGCATCGGCTACCGCTTCAACACACGCCCGCGAGCCGAGCATGCCGGTCTTGGTTGCCGCGGGCCGCAGGTCATCGGCCACGCTGTCGATCTGGCGGGTGATGAACGCCGGATCGAGCATGGCCACGCCCTGCACGCCGTGTGTGTTCTGGGCCGTCACCGCGGTGAGGGCCGAGGTACCAAAGCATCCCAGCAGCGCGAAGGTCTTGAGATCCGCCTGGATCCCCGCGCCGCCGCCGGAATCGCTGCCGGCGATCGTCAATGTGATGGGTCGGGTCTGCACAGGAAGGAGCATAACCCATCGCGGGCCGGTTTGCCGAGCAGCCGGCTACCCGGCCATGCCCGGGCGCCCAGCCTCAGGTCGCTGATTCCTCCGGCGGCAGCAGAGCGGTGCCGCGGGAGCGGGTCAGCCTGGCCCAGGCACGGCCGGCAGCGCCGCCGTCGAGGTGGGCGGTGTCGGCGAACAGGTTCATCCGCCATGCCTGGCCGGTTCGCACGAACCGGCTCACGCCCGCCACCGGCGGCGCGGGGGCATCGTATTCGGCCTCCACGCCGCGCAGGGCGGCGATCATCCCCACCACTGAGGCGCCATGTCCGACCGCGACGAAGCTCTGACCGCTTTCCGACAGCCGGCGGATGGTCTGGGCGGTGCGCTGCAGCATGTCGGCCCAGGTCTCCGGGCAGCGGATCGTTGCCGGCGAGCGGTAATCGCGGTCGAGCTGCTCGCAGTGCCAATCCACCGCGGCACTGGGGAAAAGGGTGGGTACCTGGTCGAACCATTCGCCGTTGAGCCATTCCCCCATCCCCGGTTCGACGCGCAGCGGCACGCCGAGCGTCGTGGCAATGGGCGCGGCCGTCTGCAACGCGCGGAGGAAGGGGGAGGCATAGACCGCATCAATGCGCTGGCCGGCCAGCCGCTCGGCCAGCCGGCGGGCCTCATCGATGCCGCATGGCGCCAGGTGGGGGTCCAGCGGCCGCGCGGCGGTCTGCTTCCAGGCCGGCTCGATCATGTCGATGCGCGTGCCATGACGAACGATCCAGATGGTCTGTGACGACTGCATGGCCGGGAGTATAGCTCATCTGTTAGCGCGGTGCGGCCTCACGCAGCGCGGGCACCGCGATGGGCCAGCGCCGCCGCTGCGGCTGCACAGGATGGGGGGCGGCCGCCTATCCCAGCACGCGCTTCACCACCGCCTGCACCTGCTCGATGCGGCGGTTGGCCTCGGCCTCATCGGGAGCTTCGGCGATGATGCGCATGATCGGTTCGGTGTTGCTCGGGCGGGCGTGGACCCAGGCGCGGTCCCAGTCAATGCGGATGCCATCCTGCGTGTCGATCCGCTCGCTGGCAAATTCCTGCTTCAGCGCATCGACCGCCCGGTCGGCATCTTCGCGGCGGCACTCGAACTTGGTCTTCACGATCGTGTAGCGCGGAATCTCGGCGACGAGCTGGCTGATTGTCTTGCCGGTGGCCGCCATCAGTTGCAGCACATAGGCCATCCCCACCAGCGAATCGCGGCCGGGAACGATGCGGGTGTCGATCACGCCGCCGTTGCCCTCGCCTCCGATGACGGCGTTGTGCGCCAGCATCCCCTGGACGACATTGGCCTCGCCGACGCTGGTGCGCACGACGGTCGATCCCGCGGCGGCGGCGATGTCATCGAGCATCCGGCTGCTGGAGAGATTCGCCACCGCCACCCCCGGCTTTTTGCTGAGGATGTACTTGGCGCACAGCGCCAGCGAGTACTCCTCGCCGATATAGGTGCCGTTCTCATCGACGATGGCCAGGCGATCGGCATCCGGGTCCTGGGCAAAGCCCACGTGCGCCTTCTGCCGCTTGACCTCGGCGGCGAGCTGGGTCAGGTTGGCCTCGGTCGGCTCAGGCTCGTGCGGGAAGCGGCCATCGGGGGTGTTGTTCAGGTGAACCAACTGGCAGCCGAGCTTGCTGAGCAGGGTGGCGCTGGTGATGCATCCTGCGCCATTGACGCTGTCCACCACCACCTTGTAGCGCCTGGTGCTGATGCCCAGCACATCCACGTAATCCAGCACGCGCTTGACATGCAGGGCGTGGGTTTCGCTGTTGCGCGTGGCGGGGATGACCTGCTCGATGCGGACATAGTCGGGCTTGTTTTCCTCGTACAGCGCCCGGATCTGCATCGCCGCTTCGGGCGGCGGGGCGATGCCGTCGGCGGTGAGGAACTTCAGGCCGTTCCACTGGATCGGATTGTGGCTGGCGGTGGCGATGGCGCCGGCGTCCGCCTGCACGTGCCGCACCATCATCGCCACGCCGGGCGTGGTGACGATGTCCAGGTCGATGACCTCGATGCCCGAGGCGGTCAGGACCGCGGCGGCGGCATCGCGCACAAACTGGCCCGACGGCCGGGAATCGCGCCCGAACACCACGCGGAAGTGCGTGCCGTTCTTCGGTTTCTGGGTGGCCTTGAGGTAGCGCGCCAGCGCCCCGGCCATCCGCCCGATGGTCTCGGGTGTCAACGTCCCGCCGATGGTCCCCCGCATCCCCGATACACCGATCATCAACGCTTCCATGGAACTCCTTATATGGTCTTTCGCCAGGCGGACAGGCAAGCCTGTCCCGCAGGCCAAAAGGTCAGTCCGAATCCGGTTCTGTGTTCTGGTATCCTGGGGCCTTGCGGTTCAGCTTCTGCTTGCGCGTGGCGGCAAGGCTATTATTGAATTGATGCGACATCCCGCAACTGATAGGCTTTCAGATATGAAATGGACGCTGCTGCCCATCCGCTGCGCCTGTACTGGCCGCGCATAGCACTGCGCGGCTTCTTCCCGTATCGTTTTCAATCGATTGGCAACCGATTCACGAAAGGCCAGCGTCCGGCACGGGCGCGGATGATGTGATGGACCGCAACGAGCTGAACGAGCATCTTCCGCATGTGATCGATGCCCTGACCGACAGCATCGTCGGGGATGAGCGCATGCGGCACCTGAACCAGGTTTACCTGCCCAACCGCGACCGCATCGTCGAGGCGATCGGGCTGTTGCGCCAACTGCTGTTTCCCGGGTTCTTCGGCCGCCAGGGGCTGACCAGCGCCAACATCAAGATTCGCGTCGGCGAACTGGTGCTGGAGGTGAGCGAACTGCTGTATGAGCAGGTGCGCTACTGCCTGCGCTATCGCGAGAACCTGGCCGCCGGCAATGGTCCCGAGGATCGCTGCGATGAGTGCGATGAGCAGGCGGTACATATCGTCAGGACCTTCCTGGATCGCCTGCCGGCGGTGCGGCAGATGCTCTCGCACGATGTGCAGGCCGCCTTCGACGGCGATCCGGCCGCCCGCAACGTCGATGAGACGATCTACTGCTACCCCGGCCTGTTTGCCATCAGCGTGCAGCGACTGGCCCATGAGTTTTTCAAACTGGATGTGCCGCTGCTGCCGCGCATCATCACCGAGTATGCCCACTCGCTGACCGGGATCGACATCCACCCCGGCGCCAAGCTGGGCCAGAGCCTGTTCATCGACCACGGCACCGGCGTGGTGATCGGTGAAACCACCGAGATCGGCAAGAATGTGAAAATCTACCAGGGTGTGACGCTCGGTGCACTGGCGCCGGCCTACGGACAGATGCTGCGCGGCACCAAGCGCCACCCGACCATCGAGGATGATGTCACCATCTACGCCGGGGCGACTATCCTCGGCGGCGAAACCGTCATCGGTAAAGGCAGTGTCATCGGCGGTAACGTCTTCATCACCACCAGCGTCCCGCCGCGCACCCAGGTGACGCAGGAGCCCGGCCGTCTCCGCTACCGCGAACGTGGCAAGCGCAAGAAGGGCGGGGAGTACGTGCTCGATTTCCAGATTTGAGCCGGCTCATCCCCCATCGCTGGCGCACACAGGGGGCGACTGCATCCATCAGGCCTGAGGCGCTGTACTGCCGCCCGCCTGCTTCAAAGCGATTGCACCCGCGGCTCATCCGGGTTTGACCAGAAGATGCTCCAAAAGCATTCAGCGCTTGGAGGGGTTGCGGGCATCGCACCAGCCGACGCGCTTCACCCCGCGTGGGTGTGGCGAATGATCTGGCCGCTGGCGACATAGATCACATCTTCGGCGATGTTGGTGCAGTGGTCGGCGATGCGCTCCAGGTTCTTGGCGATCATGATGTTGGACAAATCCATGTTCACCTGCTGGCGGGTGGTTTCCATGTTCACCAGCATGTCCTGCACGATCTGGTGATACAGGGCATCCACCACATCATCGCTCCTGAGCACCTGCCGGGCGAGATCCGCATCGGTCAGATTGAACGCCTGAATGGCGTCGCGCAGGGTCTGCTGCACGGTGTTGGCCATCAGCTTGAGGTCGGCGGGGGGGTGGTACCGGTCCATGTGGCTCAGCGGCAGCACCCGCTGGGCGATGTTGACCGCGCAGTCGGCCACGCGCTCCAGGTCGCTGTTGGCCTTGATGATGGTGGTAAGCAGCCGCAAATCACCCGCCGCCGGTGCGGATAGCGCCAGCAGGGCGATCGCATCCTGCTCGATCTTCACTTCCTCATCATCGATTTTCTTGTCGAGGGCGATGCACTGTTGAGCCAGGCGCGGATCGATCCGAAAGACCGAATCGGAGGCCTGCTCCACGATCTGCCGTACCAGAGCCGTCATGCGGGCGATGCGCTCACGCAACTGTTCCAGCAGTTCGGGGAAGGGACGCGACATCAATCACGCCTCGCGGTTAGGCCCGGTGACGGGCGGCCAATCTGATCCACCCGCACGCCGCCAATAGCGCCAGGCCTGCCGCGTGCGGCATCGAGTGAGGCAATGCCTCCGTTCATTGTCGGCAATCCATGAGCCAGGCATTAGCCCCTGGCAGATGCGGGACACAGCGGCACGCGGGTTGCAAATTCCTGTCCGCCGCCCGCGGGGCGGCGCGGTGAAACGGTTTGTCTGTCCCGCAGCGCTGGTTGACGCCGCTGGTGTCAGCCTTGCGCTGGTTGCACTTCGTCGCATTGGTCACCTGGCCGCGACAGAAAGGAGGCCCGGCCAACAGGCATGCCCGCTTATGCGTTTTGTCAGAAAGTTCTTGTGAACGAGTGCTTGTGAACGAGGCCGTCATGCGGCGGCCCGACCACCTGTCGCAGAGGGAAAGATCACAAAGGAAAGGATGTCCCCATGACACGTTCTCTTATCAGCGCCGCCATGATGGTGAGCCTCGCGGGCGGATTCGCCCTCGCCCAGAATGATCCCGGCCAGGGCCGTGATGACCAGCCAGCCGCCCAGCCCGGCCGGGTCCTGATCCGCGAAGGCGAGCAGGATGCGCAAAACCAGGCCGATCGTCAGGCACAACCCGCCGGCCAGCGCCAGATCGACACCGCCGGCCGGATGAACGCCGGCAGCCAGGTGCAGATCGACGTCAACGAGAAGATCAAGCATCTGAGCAGCGCCAACGAGCTGGAAATCCAGATTAGCCAGCATGTTCAGCAGAATGGCGAGGATGCCCAGGTCAAGCAGTTCGCCCAGCAGATGGTGCAGGATCACCAGCAGGCCAGGCAGCGCCTTCAGCAGGTGGCCCAGCGCAAGAATGTGCAGGTTTCCGAAGGCCAGCTCATGCCGTATCACCAGGCCAAGCTGGATCACTTCAAGAGCCTCCGGGGTGCTGAACTGGATGCGGCCTACAGCTTTGACCAGGCCGGCCATCACCTGAAGGCCACGCTTGAGCACCAGTTCCTGGCCACCCATGCCCAGGATCAGGATCTTCGTCAGTATGCCCTTCAGACCCTGCCCGCGTTGCAGCAGCATCTGCAGCATGTGACGCAACTGGCCCAGGGGATTGCCGGCATGGAAGGCTCGGCGATGCCCGCCGGTGGCCGTATCGGCGGCCAGGACGGGATGGACCGCAACAATCTGAACCGTCAGCAGGACAGAAATCGCACCCCCGCCCAACCGGGCACCCGGGAGGGTGAGTTCGATGTCGGCAACGGCGTGCAGGACGGCAATCGCTGATAGACCAGCGCGCCTGATGATGGCCGCCGGTTCCAGCAGGCAGAGGACATCGGGTCGCGGGCCGGTGTCCTCTGCTTTTTTGCTCCTCAAAGTCCGCCGCATTCAGGATCGCAGGGGGAGCGCATCAACTTGGAAAAATCGCCCCCGGCGACAGGTTGGCGTGGCGTGACGGCATCATCCAGCACAAAGCGACCTCTCCATCAATCCGATAGGCAATTGATGTAAGTCTTGGTCCAATAATGCGAAGCGCAATTTCTGCGCGTTGACGGGGGATGATTGGCGGGATAAAAGGTATCCTCGTAATAATCGGTCGCGTCCACGGATGGACTTGAGAAAATTCCCCGCCTCCCTGGACAAGTCCGGCCATACTCCCTGCACCTGAAGCTGGATCAGTCAGCAAGCCAAAGGTGTACGCGATGATGATGAGCCAACAGACGAATCCGAGCACCCGCCTCCAACGTTTCGCCCGCCGGCTGTTGCTGGCCAGTTGCAGCATCCTGCTGATGGGCGTGATGGGGGCTGCGGCCATTCGTGTGGATGGCCAGGGGCAGGGGGTTTACCCGATGCCCCAGTCGCCGATGATGGCCGCGGTGGGCGCTGAGCTGCCGGCCGACACCGCCGTGGCGGTTGAGCCTGAGCCGGTGCAGGAAAGCGAATCGCCTGAACTGCTCGATGAGGCCACCCAGGCGCGGGTTGAGATCCAGCCCCAGCGCCGCACCATGCTGATGGAAGTCACCGCCTACTGCCCCTGCGAGCTGTGCTGTGGCCCCAACGCCATCGGCGTGACCGCCAGCGGCAAGCATGTCAGCTACAACAACGGCAAGTTCGTCGCCGCCGATACCCGCCTGCTCCCGTTTGGCACCAAGCTGATCATCCCCGGCTATGCCAACGGCGAGGCCGTCGAGGTGATCGACCGTGGCGGCGCGATCAAGGGCATGAAGCTCGATGTCTACTTCGACGACCACGCCACCGCCCTGGTCTGGGGCCGGCAGATGGTTGAAGTGATCATCGCTGACTAAGCCCGCCACCCGAAAAACAGGAAGCGTCCCGAAGCCCCCGGCCGCCAGGTTGGGGGCTTCGTCTGTTGAATGAAAAGGCCGCGGGAGTGGAAGGGGTCAGCACGTCTTTGCAGCGACAGCGATGAGCCAGGCCGGGCCACCACCGGCGGCACACGACCGTGCAGATAAAAGGTGAAAACGCGATGGCATTAAGCCAACGCCGCTACTCGCCTGCCTGGGGCTCGCCAGTGCCTGCATCATCCGCCAGCTCCACCCGCTTGAGATAGATCAGTTCTTCCAGCGTCTGCCCGACCTCCCCCTTCTGGCGCTTATGCAGAACGAGGGTTCGGCGGCCATCGGGATTTTCGAAGTAGAGCGGAGCAACGATGCCGCCGCGGATCTGCTGGTCATTGACCAGCGTCACGGTGTAGGTCAACTCACGCGCAGGATAAGTGCGCCCGGTGAATTCCTTGATGTCGCTGCCGCTCTCAACGAATTTCCATTCCGGCTGATCGCGCTCCCAGAGCACCTGGGCGTCAAACGCCTTGATCAGTTTCAGCGGCACATCGCGGTACTCGCCGGCGGCTTCATCCCAGATGCGGATCGGCTTGCCTTCGGTGGTGGTCACCTGGCCGGTCAGGGTGCGGCCGTCGCTGAAGGTGATCGAGGCCTGCTGGCCATCCGCCCGTTGGCGCGGGGCAAAGGGGGAGACAGCCTGTGTGGCCGGGGTGTCGGCGGGCTGGCTGGCGGGGGACTGGGCGGGCGCTGGCTGGCCCTGCGACAGCAGCCAGTCCACCGTGCCGTCCCCCTCATCCGCACGCGGCGCCGCCGGTTGGACGCGCGCAGGTTCGATGATCGCAGGTTCGATCAGCACAGGTTGCACCGGAGCAGCTTCCGCTGCAGCAGGCTCCACGGCGGCGGGGCGGGTGGCCTGGGCATTGGCGCGCGGACCGGTCACGCTCAGAGCAAGCGCCATCGCGCCCAGCAGGATGAAGCGGTGCACCTGGCCTGCCTCCCTCTTCGCGCTGGCGGGTTGTGGGTGCGGCAGGGATTGCGCGTGGCGCATCCCCGTAAATGGGCCTGACTGGCCGGCAACAGCCATGAATTGATCCGAAGCGGTGCGCATGCTGGGTCTCCGTTAGAATCTACCACATGATGCCCTCCGCGTTACAACTGGCCGTGCAACGCATCCCGCCGGGGGCATGGGCGGTGGGGGTGAGCGGCGGGGCCGACAGCGTGGCGCTGCTGCACCTGGCCGCCAGCCGGGCGGATCTGCGGCTGGTGGTGGCCCACCTGAACCACCAGGCTCGCGGGGCCGACAGCGAGGCCGATGCAGCCTTTGTCCAGGCGCTGTGCCGCCGGCTTGATCTGCCGTGCATGCTTGCCACGCGCTCGCAGATCGAACCGCGCCTGCCGCGGCGACCGGCCAATCGTTCTGCCCTGTACCGTGCCTGTCGGCGGCAGTTCTTTATGGAAGTCGTGCAGCAAAACGACCTGGCGGGTGTCTTGCTGGCCCACCATGCCGATGACCAGGCGGAAACGGTGTTCCACCGCCTGCTGCGCGGCTCGGGGGCACTGAATCTCGGGGGCATGGCCGCCGATACGCACCTTGGCGGGCTGCGCATCGTTCGCCCGCTGCTGGATGTGCGGCGGAAGGTGCTGCGCGACTATCTCGTTCAACTGGACCAGCCGTGGCGCGAGGACACCAGCAACGCCTCCGATGCCTACGCGCGCAATCGTCACCGCCGGCTGCTGGATCACCATCCAGCGCTGACCGAGTGCCTGCTCAGCCTGGCGGGCGTGCTGGCCGAACTGCGGCAGTGGGTGGAGGCGCATGCACCGGAGTTGCCCGAGGTCGTGCCGCTGGCGATGCTGCACGATTGGCCGGATGTGCTGGCCGGTGCTGCGCTCAAGCGCTGGCTGATCCGGGCAGGCGCGCCCCCCGGGGCGGTGGAACGCGCGGTGGTTCAGCGCCTGCTGATGATGGCCAACGATGCCGCGGCTCCCGCCCGGCAACATTTCCCCGGAGGCATCGCGGTACGCCGTCGCCGGGGCATGCTGAGCACCGAATGAGCGGACCGAGCCACAGCGCAGCGCCCCTGGTGCCGCCTGGCTCGTTCCCTGAGCGCTGCCGGAAGCTGATAGCGGCCGGCTGGTCCGTAGCTGGTTTTGCCTCAATCATTTTCATCCGAAATAGCAGGGTAGACACTTTTACGGATTTCTGCGTACAGTCCACGCAGCACCGGATCATGGCGGCACGTGCGTGCAGCGGCCGGTGGGTTCCCGTGGAAGGAGAACAGTTATGTTGCGTTCAATTGCATCGCTGATGGCGATGGTAGCAGTGGCTTTTCTGATCGGGTGCGAAACGGCGCCCAAGACCGAAGAACAGCGCGAGGCCCTGGCTGAGAAAGCCCAGGCCACCCTGAGCGAGTTCAAGGCGGCCGATGCGAGCATCGAAGAGTTCCTCAACGATGCCTACGGCTACGTTGTCTTCCCGGATGCCGGCAAGGGCGGGCTGATCGTCGGCGGCGCCTATGGTCGGGGCGTGGTCTATGAGCAGGGCCGGATGATCGGCTATGCCGATATGAAGCAGGGCAGCGTTGGCCTGCAGGCCGGCGGGCAGAGCTTCTCGCAGATCATCGCCTTCGAGAATGAGGCTGCGCTCAATCGCTTCAAGAACAACCAGTTGACCTTCTCGGCCAACGTGTCGGCGGTCATCCTGCGCAGCGGTGCCGGCGCGGCTGCCGACTACACCGATGGCGTTGCCGTCTTCGTCAAGCCCCAGGGTGGGGCCATGGCTGAAGCCAGCATCGGCGGCCAGCAGTTCACCTACAGGCCGCTGAACCAGAAGTAAGCCAGCGCGGCACGGGAAATCCGCCGCAGATTAAGCATCCACGCGGATGGAAGAGCGGCCCACGGATGGGCATGAATGAGCGCGTTGCCGTTATGGCGCGCTTCATTCGTGCCCGTTCGTGGGCAGTTCCTTTCTTCTGCACCTGATCCGCAGCGCAGTTTTCACTGCTGGCCTTTGGAGCCGGTATGCACAGCGCTGTTGGCGGTTGTTCCCAGGCGGACGCCGGGGATCGTGCCATCGGGATAGGCATGAAGCAGCAGGGCCAGGTGATCGGACGGCAGGCGGAAGTCGAGCGCGGCGGCATCGGCGAACGGTGCCGCGATCACCAGCGAACCATGCTCCAGGTCCAGATCCGCGCGGAACATGCCCAGCGTCGGATACCGGCGATGCCGGCGGGCAGGCGCGCCCCAGGTGCCGAACGGATCGCCCGGATGCTGGGCGTAGAGGTTGTCCGACAGGTGCAGGTTCAACGCTTCCAGTGACAGCCCCACCGGGCCCGTTTCGGTGAGCTTCACCGCATCGGCCGGGCGGCCCTGCATCCGCCGTGGCCAGTGCCGCTCATCGGGCACATCAAACCAGCCCCAGAGCTGTCCAGCGCGATTGAATGTGATGAGATTGCGCTGAATCTTCAGCTTGCGCATCCAGATCCATGATGGTCGGGTTTCGCCAGGGGGGATGATCTGCCGCGGGCGATCATGCAGCACCAGCCCCAGGCGATTGAACGCGATCAAATTGCGCTCAATCACACCGCTGTCCGTGCTGCTGAGTACGAGGCCACCATCGGGGTGCGTTTTTTCATCTCCCGCTCCCAGCCCGTTACCGGCGATGACGTTGTCATGCGCGTGCACGGCACGGGCCGCATCGGCCAGGATGCCGGTGGCGTTGTTGCGGATCAGGCAGTGGCGAATGGTTGCCGATTCGCTGGCATCATCAATGCGGATGCCGATGCCGCGGCCATCTTCGATGCGCGAATGCTCGATGATTGCTCCCCGGCTGCGGCTGATGCGCACGCCGGCAATGATGTCCATCCCGTCGGCGGCTGCACTGTTGGCCCGTGGATGGGCGTGCGGCGGAGCATGATCCGCTGGAGCAGGATCGCGTGCGGCATCAACGCTGGATTGGGTGATGGACCCGGTGGTGGGGGCCGTGTTCGCCGGAGGCGCGCCGACAGCGCGGATCGTGCAGTCGCTAACAAGCAGGCGATCGGCCTGTTTCGCCGCCAGGGCGATCTGGCGATTGTGCTCGAAGGTACACCCCCGCACGATCGCATCCGCGCCGGTGATGAGGAGGCCGAGCCGTGCGCTGGTGAAGGTGCAGTTTTCGATGCGGGCATGGTTGCCGCGCACGATCACCGGCCGCTCGAAGTGCAGGCCGCGCAGATGAACGTGATCGCCGATGATCTCCAGTGGCGCATCGTCTCCGGTGGGAGCCAGTCGTCCCCGCCCGGGCTCGGCCGGTTCGAGGATGATCGGGGCGTCGCGCCGTCCGCCACGCAGCAGGCGCGCCGGCTCGTGGTGGACCGCATCGTGCAGCACGATCCGGTCGCCGGCCCGCGCGATGCGCATGGCTTCCTCCAGCGAGCGCAGTTGTGCGGTCAGGCGCACCCCTTCTATCGGCCTGGCCGATATGTGCAGCACCCGCTCGCCCCGCACTGCTGCGGTAAGCAGCACTGTCAGTAAGAAAGCCACCTGCCATCCCCGCATGCTGCGCTATTCTTGCAGCAGATGAGCCGATTCGCCATCGGGCGAGAATTGCGCTGGTGCCTTCTCTCCAACTCGGCGCTGCGATGGCGCTATTGGCCGGTAGAGCGGGTAGAATCCGGGGCATGTTTCGTGATCTTCTCGATCAGGCGACCAGAGAATTGCAGGCACTGTTGCCGGCCCTGCCCGACCATGCTCCGGCGCTGCAGCGACTCGGGCAGACGATGCTGGATTGCTGGCGACAGCGCGGGAAGGTGCTGCTGGCGGGCAACGGCGGGTCGATGGCCGATGCGGTGCATTTCGCTGAGGAGTTAACGGTCCGCTATCGCAAGAATCGGCAAGCGCTGGCGGCGATTGCGCTGTCCGATGCCGCCGCCCTGACCTGTGCCGGCAATGATTTCGGCTATGACCTGGTCTTCGCCCGCCAGGTCGAGGCCCTGGGCAACGCGGGGGATGTGCTGGTGGTCTTCACCACCAGCGGCAACAGCCCCTCGATTTTACGCGCCTTGGAAGCCGCCCGTCGCCAGCGGTTAATCACTTGCGCCTTCCTCGGCAAGGATGGGGGCGCTGCCCGCGGGCAGGCGGATATCGAACTGCTCATCCCCAGCCCCAACACCGCCCGCATCCAGGAAATGCACCAGGTGCTGTTCCATGTCATGTGCGAATGGATCGACAGCCAGTTCCCTGAGATACCGGTGAAATAGACATCGCCGGTGCATTGTTCCACGTGGAACACTCGCACACCTTCCACTGTGCCGCTCAAGGCGATCACGCAAATGGCCAGCCCGGTTACTGCATTGTTCCACGTGGAACATTGCATATGCGACAGGCTGGATGGGCCGGCACTGGCGGGATGCCAGCCCGGTGTGCCGGGGGTGACATTTTCTGCCGTTTCCTGCCATTTTCTGGACGAAATGATCATTTTCCGCCTTCGCCGCTCCGCTGCGCTGCGTTTAAATGAACCTCCCCATCATGAGGTTTGCGCAAGCTTTTCGATATGTGCTGGGACTGGTGACGGTGCTCATCATCGCCTGGTCGTTCTATGATGTGGGCCGGCGGGTGGTGGCACGGCAACTGGCCGATCGGCGCCAGCCAGTCCACCTGACCGTGCTGCACTGGGGCAATCCGGCGGAGGATCGGATCGTCGCGGACCTGGTTGCCCGCTACCAGCAGCAGAACCCCCATGTCCGCATCACGCGCATCAACACCGGCGGCGGCTCGCCGGAGATGACACAGAAACTCAAGACGATGATGGCTGCCGGCGATCCGCCGGACCTGTTCTACCTGCCACCGGCCCTGCTGCCGGAGATGGCGCAACTGGGGCTGGTGGCGGAGCTTGATCCCTTCCTGGCGCAGGAGCCCGCGGGGTGGGATGCCGACTTTTTCCCAATCTTGCTCGATGCCTTTCGCTACGACCGCCAGACCGGCATGGTGGGCCGCGGGCCACTCTATGGCCTGCCCAAGGATTTCACGACCGCCGTCTTTTACATCAATGTTGATCTGTTCGAGGCAGCCGGCATCGACTGGCAGCGCATCCAGCGCGAGGGGTGGACCTGGGAGCAGTTTGCCGATGCGGCGGCGAAAATCACGGCCCTGCGCCAGCGCCCCGAATACGCCGGGCGGGCGATCTACGGCACGCTGATCCAGATTTGGGATGAAACGCTGCGGCACATCCTCTGGACCTTTGGCGGCGATTTCTTCGCCACTCGACCGGATGGCACCACCGATTTCTCCGATGTCACGCTCGATTCGCCCCAGTCGCTGGCGGCGATCGACTTTATCGCCCGCCTGCGCCTGCGTGAGCGCACCGCGTTCAACGCCACCGGCATTGCCCGCGATGGCGGCCAGGAGTTCATCATTGGCAACATCGGCTCGATTGGCCCGATCGGGCGCTGGATGGTGCCAACCTACAAATCCATTACCGCTTTCCGCTGGGATGTCGTGCCCGCGCCGCATGGCACAGAGCGCGTGAGCCAGTTGTTCTACAACGGCTGGGGCATGGCCAGCGGCAGCAGGCACCCGCGGGAGGCATTCAAGCTGATTCGCTTCCTCACCGGGCGCGAGGGACAGGTGTTGCAGGCGCGGGCCGGGCTGGCCATTCCCGCGCTGAAATCGGTGGCGTACTCGGATGATTTTCTCAATCCACCGCCGCCGGATGATCCGGGCGAAACGCCCATCCCGCCGCACGCCAGCCACCTGTTCCTCGAGGCGATCCCACTGGGACGGCTCCAGCAGATCCCGCGCGAGGCAGAGTGGAAACGCCTGGTGGAGACGGGGATCAACCGCGCCATCCAGACCGGCCAGCAGACGCCGCGCGAGGCGGCCGAGGCCGTGGAAGCCGCCTGGCTGGCCGAGCTGAACTCGCCGCTGCGCGGGCGGGAACATCGCCCGATGCCGTGGGGGCCAATCCTGCTGGCCACCGCCGGCACGCTCGGAGCGCTCGTGCTGATGCTGTGGTGGCGGGCTCGGCGGGAAAAACTCGGCCCGCTGGACCGTGCCCAGGCCCGCGCTGGCTGGGCCTTTATCGCGCCGTGGCTGATCGGCTTTCTGCTGCTGACACTCGGGCCGATGGTGATGTCGCTGCTGCTCAGCTTCAGCCGCTGGAGCGGTTTGCTGCCGCTGCGCGAAGCCCAGTTCGTCGGGGCGGCCAACTTCGAGCAATTATTCGGATACGATCCAACCTTCTACCAGTCGCTGCGCGTGACGGCGTATTACGTCCTGCTGGGCGTGCCGGTGACGCAGGTGGCAGCGCTGGGCGTGGCGCTGCTGATGAACCTGCGCCTGCGCGGGATCACGGTCTTCCGCACGATCTATTTCGTCCCGTCCGTCGTCAGCGGCGTGGCGCTGGCGGTGCTGTGGCTGCAACTGTTCAACGATGATTACGGGCTGATCAACCAGGTGCTGCGGCCGATCCTCTCGCCCTTCGGCCTGCGGCCGCCCAACTGGTTCGGGGTGGATGTGTCGGTTGATCCGCCGGTGAACGATGCCATGCGCTGGGCCGTGCCGGCGCTGGTCATCATGGGGCTGTGGGGTGTCGGGGCGGGAATGATCATTTACCTGGCGGGGCTGAAAGGCATCCCGGCCAGCTTGTACGAGGCAGCCATCATCGATGGCGCCGGGCCGCTGCGCCGGCTGTGGAACGTAACGCTCCCGATGCTCTCGCCGTTGATCTTCTACAACCTGGTGATGGGGGTCATCGGCAGCTTCCAGATCTTCACCCAGGCCTACGTGATGACCGGCCCGGGGCCGGACAACGCCACCCTGTTTTACGTGCTGAATCTCTATCGCCAGGCGTTCGAGTTTCACAACATGGGCTACGCCTCGGCGATGGCGTGGGTGCTGTTCGTGATCGTGCTGGTGCTGACGCTGCTGATTTTCCGCGGTGCGCGCGGGCTGGTTTATTACGAGGGGCTGAAGACATGACCTCGGCCAACTCCCCAACCCCCAACCGCACTGAGGGCGCGACGCATCCTCGGCCGGAAGTGGCAACAGCAGGGACAGCCGCGCTGGGCGCGGGCGCTGCGGCAACCGCCGCCAGCACTGCCGCCGCCGGACCCCATCGCGGCGGTGCCACGGGCTTGTCGGCCGGGCAGCGCGGGCTGGCGTATGCGGTGCTGGTGATCGGGGCGATCGCGTTTCTCGTGCCGTTCTATTTCGTTATCAATGGCTCGCTCAAGACCGAGGCGGCGGTGCAGGGGGGCGATTTCATCACCCCGCCGGCCACGCTCGAGGCGGTGCGCTGGGAGAACTACCCGACAGCGCTGGTGATGATGCGCTTCGCGCCGGCCCTGGCCAACACGGTCGTCATTACCACGCTGAGCGTGCTGGGGCAGATCATCTCGTGCAGCCTGGTGGGGTTCGGCTTTGCCCGATTCCGGTTTCGCGGGCGCAGCATCCTGTTCATGGTGATGCTCAGCACGATGATGCTGCCGGCCCAGGTGACGATGATCCCGCTGTTCGTGCTGTTCCGCGGGCTGGGGATGATCGATACCTTCTGGCCGCTGGCGATCCCGGCGTGGCTGGCCAGTCCGTTTTTCGTCTTCATGTTCCGCCAGTTCTTCGCGCAGGTGCCCGAGGAATTGATCGAGGCGGCCCGTATCGACGGAGCCAGTAACTGGCGCATCTACTGGCAGCTCATGCTGCCGCTCTCGGGTCCGGTGATCGCCATCGTGGCGATCTACACCTTCCTGGCCGCGTGGAACGACTTTCTCGGCCCACTGATCTACCTCAACAGCCCCGAGAACCGCACGCTGGCGCTGGCCCTTAACAGCTTCAAGGGCCAGTACGGCGTCAGCGAGGCCCACCTGCTGATGGCTGCCAGTGTCGTCTGCATGCTCCCCTGCATCGTGCTGTTCTTTGCCGCCCAGCGGTATTTCGTCGAAAGCGTCGCCGCCAGCGGGCTGAAGGGATAGGGGGACAAGGTCTGAGAGCTAAAGTCCGGCGGATGAAAGACACATTCGGGCCGCATTTTCATTGTTCATCCTTCTCACTTCGGGCTCTCTCCCTGGGATCATTCTCCGCCAGTGCCACTGGATGGGGGGACTGGCTATAATTGCCCCGCATGGCGATGCGGCTGATCGAGAGGCAGGTGCTGTACACGGGCAGGAAGGTGCGACTGGAGCTGCGGCACTTCGAGCCGGAAGGAGGGGGGCCGCGGCATACGCGCGAGGTGGTGGTTCATCCGGGGGCGGTGGTTGTTCTTCCCTTTCTGGATGAACAGACGATCCTGCTGATCCGCACGCGGCGGTATGCCATTGATGAATCCTTGCTGGAGCTGCCGGCCGGAACGCTGGAGAAGGGCGAATTGCCGATCAACTGCGCCGGGCGCGAGCTGGTCGAGGAGACGGGATATCTGGCCGGGCGGATGGAGCCGCTTGGGTCGTTCTATGCCTCGCCGGGCGTGCTGACCGAGCGGCTGCACGCCTTCGCTGCCTACGACCTGGAGGCCGGCGCGCCGCGGCTGGAGGAGGGAGAGGAGATCGAAGTTGTCCCCACGCCACTGGAGGAAGCGGTCGAGCAGATCCGTTCCGGTGAGATTGCCGATGGCAAGACGATCGCGGTGGTGTTGTCGTACGTGATGTTTAGAAGGTGAGGAATCCAGTGTCCAGTACAGGCGATCTTCCTGCTGGATTCTGAATTCTCTCTCAAGGAGTGCGTTTTTGGGCTGGGAAGACCGTCCATATTATCGCGACCAGCGCCCCGGCAGCAGCAATCCGTTGATGTGGTTGCTCACCGGATCGGTGCCGTTGTTCACCGCGTTCGGGATTCGCGTGCGGGCTCATGCATCGCTGATCGTGATCGGTGTACTGGTGCTGTTGCTGGGATGGGGCCCGGGGGCCACGGTCTCCCATCGCGTGCAGTTTGTGACGATCCTGTTCGGGATCGTGCTGCTGCACGAGTTCGGGCACTGCTTCGCGGCTCGCTGGACCGGGGGGACGGCCGATGAGATCCTCATGACGCCCCTGGGCGGGCTGGCGATGGCCTATGCCCGGCGGCGGCCGTGGCCGACCTTTGTGACCGTCGCCGGCGGGCCCCTGGTCAACGTGGCCATTTGCCTGATCTGCGGGGCGGGGCTTTATTTCACCATCGACTTCTGGCCGCTGGGGCCGTTCCAGTTCGGGCGGGCGTTTCGTGAGGTGAACCCCACGTTCCTCAGCATCGTGCCGTACCTGTTCTGGATCTACTCAATCAGCTATTTCCTGCTGCTGTTCAACCTGCTGCCGGTCTTTCCGCTGGATGGCGGGCAGTTGCTCCAGGCGATCCTCTGGCCCAAGCTGGGTTACTACAAATCCATGCTGCTGGCGGTCAACATCGGACTTGGCGGGTCGGTACTGATGATCATGGTGGGGCTGGCAACGCTGGGGACCATCGGCGGCGGCCTGCTGCTGACTTTCATCGGTATCAGTTGCCTGCTCAACTGCCTGCAAATGCGGCGGATGCTCATCGCCGAAGGGCCCTGGGGTTTCAGCGATGAAGATGCCTATGACTTCGGCGGCAGCCTGCTGACCCAGAACCCCAAGACCTCAAGCTGGCGCGGCAGGCGCGCTGCCAGGCGGCGGCAGAAGCTGGAACACGAGGCCCGCTCCGAGCAGGAGCGCATCGATCAGATCCTGGCCAAGGTGTCGGCCAGTGGAATGCAGTCGCTGACCTGGCTGGAGAAGCGGGCCTTGAAGAAGGCCACCCTGCGCCAGCGGCAGCGCGATGCCGAGCTGTCTCGCCTCCGCCGCGGAGCGTGAGGCGGACCTTCTGCGGAGCCGGCATCGGTGCTGATGCCACATCCGCAGTTTCAAATCAGGAATCCGCACGGTGGTTATGGCACACCGGGCTGTGCTTGCTTTCCCGGCGTGGCGGGAGAGTGGGTCGGGCCATGCTCCGGGGGTCATCAACCCCATCTGTTAAGAGGCAATCGGGACCAGGAAACGCATGACTTCCACCCGCCGCGCTGTGAACCGGCGCAGTATTTCCCTCGGCCTGATCGGCGTTTGCCTGATCTGCACACTCACCCCCTTCAACAACTATGTCCTGCGCAATACCGATTTCGTCGGCAATCATCTGCCGGCGAGCCTGTTGATCTTCTTCATGCTGTTCGTGCTGGTGATCAACGGTGCATTGCGGCGATGGATACCGCGGCTGGCATTTGGGGGAGATGAACTGGCGGTAGCGCTGGGGATGACCCTCGTCGGCTGCACGCTGCCCAGCGCGGGGCTGATGCGCTATTTGCCGGGGCACCTGGTCGGGCCGTTCGTCCACTCGGCCGGGCACCGCGACACCGCCGATCTGGTGCGCATGCTCGACCTGCCCGACTGGATGTGGCCCCGCATGCAGGCAACCGATCCGGTCGATCGCGGCCAGGATCCGGTGGTGCGCGAGTTTTACGACCGCGCCCCCGTCGAGCCCAACACCTTTCTCAACCGCCTGCGTGCCATCCCGTTCGCCGCCTGGGCGCAGCCGGCGCTGACGTGGGGGATTTTCTTCGCCGCGCTGTACGGGGCGGTGATCTGTCTGTCGGTGGTGTTCCGCCGGCAGTGGGTGGAGAACGAGCGGCTGCCGTTTCCGCTGGCCAGCGTCTACCTGGCGCTGATCGAGCCGCCGCAGAAAGGGCGCTGGCTCAATGAGATGCTCGGCAGCCGGCGATTCTGGTATGCCTTTGCCGCGGTCTTCGTGATTCATGCCCTGGGGGCGCTGCATGTCTACTGGCCGCAATACTGGCCGGAAATCCCGCTGCGCTTTGACCTGACGGCGATCCTGGCCGAGCCGCCGTTCAACGCCACCCAGCTTACGTTCAAGCAGCAGCAGATCTACTTCACCATTGTCGGGCTGATGTTCTTCATCCAGACGCGGGTGGCGTTCAGCCTGTGGTTCTTTTTCATCGTGTTGCAGGTGGTGCGGATGATGTATGGCACCTACCACGCCACCTTCACCGCGCCGATGGCGGCCGACCAGCTCATGGGGGCGCTGGTGGCGGTGGGAGGGGTGACACTGTGGATCGGGCGGCATCAGTTGGCCACCGTCGCCCGCCAGATGGTGCGTCTTCCGCGCGCAGGTGAGGCCGAGGGACGCTATCTGCCGTATACCGTCGCCGGCTGGGGGCTGGTGGGATGCCTGGTGACGCTGGTGACGTGGCTGATGCTGGCCGGGGCGTCGCTGGTGGGGGCGGTGGTGCTGGTGGGGTTGATCGTGCTGGTCTACCTGGTGGTGGCGCGGGTGGTGGCGGAGACGGGGTTGCTCTACGTGCTGCTGCCGGCGGCGCCGGATCGACTCTGGCTCTATGCACACGATCTGAGCGGGGCGCGCATGCCGCTGCGTTCGGTGTACCTGTCGAACATGCTGTTTGGCATCCTGCTGCACGATACGCGTGAGTCTTCGCCGGTATATGTGACCCACGCGATGCGGGTAGCCGATGAGCAGGCATATGCCGACAAGCGCAGTTGGCGGCGGGCGATTGCGTTTACCCTCTGCCTGGTGCTGGCGCTGGCGGTGGGGTTCGTGGTGGCCGGCACCAGCACGCTGTATATCCAGTACAACTATGCGATTTCGCTGGACCAGGCACAGGAGCAGCCGATCGGATCGTGGGGGTCGTACTGGATGCCGCGGGTGATCGGGCTGGACTGGACGCAGGCGTACATCCCGCCGCGTGCCGGGCCGAGCGAACCGCACTGGCGGCTGGGGCATTTCGGGTTTGGGCTGCTGCTGGCCGTGGGGCTGGCGGTGATGAACCTGCGGGTGGCGGCGTGGCCGCTGCATCCGGTAGGCTATCTGCTGTGCACTTCCTGGGGCATCGGGCAGATCTGGTTCAGCATCTTCCTGGGATGGGTCTGCAAGACGCTGCTGGTGCGTTTCGGCGGGGCATCACTGTTGCGGAGCAGCCGCCCGGTCTTTTTCGGGCTGATCTTCGGTGAGGCGGCGGCGGTCGTCTTCTGGTTAACGGTGAGCCTGGTGCTCAACGCACTGGGCGAGACCTACCGCGCTATCTGGGTGCTTCCGGTGTAGACCCACGCACAAACTTGAGCCAGCGGAGTAGATTGCTGCCCCAAAAATCGCAAGCAACTATTGGATAATGACTTGCCGCAATTCTCCTTGCCTGGGGGTGCCGCCGTGGCCGTCTTTTCATGCGCCCGAGTCGTGCCGCCTGCCCGCAATAACCGATAACAAAAAAAGTTGAGCGGATCGGGCCTGACAGGGTTGTGCTCGCCTTGTCGGCAGATCGATCAGCTGGTAGTCTGGGTAATTCTTATCGGTCGTGCCTGCTGGTTGAGATATCAGACCCGGTAGGCTCGGCAGAATCGCAGGATTCGACTCGACGAGAGCGAACTTGTGAGTAAGAATGAAGTGCGTGTCCGAGATCGTTCCCAGGTCGTCGATCAACCAACCCGATGGCCACGGACACGCCAGATCAGCACCAGTGATCATGCGAGCGGCAGGGATGCACGCCTCGATAACCGACCGCAATAATCGGCAGGGGATGGAGTGCCTGCGCCGGCAATGAGCGGATGAACCCGGCACGGATGCCGGAAGGCAACGCGGTCGCGCCCGATGGAGGTCGGACGCGGGATGACAGATTGTGGCGCTGTCCTCCATTCCGTACACGCCCGGACTGGTGACAAGAAAACGACAAAAATTCGGCCATTCAAGGCCGAGGCAGAAGTGACGTAGAGTACCGGTTTGGCTGGCCTGTCCGATTTTCTCGGACGGCCGGTACAGGCGAATTTCGCTAACCAAGCGCCTGTGACCAATGTCCCGACTCGTGAGTGCCGATAGTACGCGAGCAAGCGGGAGTACGAATGACGGGGTGAAACTGGCCGAGTTGCGCCGGATAAGCGTGCCAGCCCCTTCATCCCCTCCGAACCGGTAAAGGGAGAAACATGACCTACGGACCCGACCCCAATGCCATTGTCGGCTATCGCCCGCAGCCGCTGGCGATCCCGGTGCCCATGATGGCGCAGATGCCCCCTCAGCAGCCGGACGCCCCCGAGGCCGGGCTGGTGCAGGTGCTGTGGCGGCGCAAGTGGATCGTGCTGTTTATGATGGTGCTGGCGGTCGCTGGCGGCTTCGCCTACCTCAAGAAAGCAACACGCCTCTACTACACCGATGCCATCCTGGCCGTCGAGCCGACTGCCGCCGCCATCAGCAGCGCATCGGGCATGGGGCTCACCGAATCGTTCCTCTACCAGCAGGTGGAGCGCATGCGCTCAGCGCGGTTCCTGGATGAAACGATCCGCAACGCGCAGCTCGACAAGCTGGAAACCCTTCGGGGCAATGCGCTGTTGCGGCTCAAGGGGAACTTGCAGATCGAGGTGGGCAAGCGCGACAACCTGATCACCGTCGGCTACGAATCGCCGTATCCGCAGGAGGCGGCGCTGATCGTCAACCGCGTGGTCGATGCCTACATGGCCGATGTCGCCAGCCGCAAGGACCGCGTGCAGAGTGCGGTGCTGGAAATTATGCAGGACAAGTTCAAGGAGGTGCAGGCCGAGTATACATCGGTCGACACCGAACTCCGCAAGTTCCTGCAGGCCAACCCCAGCATCAACGTTGATGAGGCCAAGGGCGGCATCATCTACCAGACCCTGCAAACCTATAACCAGGAACTGGCCGCGGCACGCATCGAAGAGATGCGCGCCGGCATCGCCTACCAGAATGCCCCCTCGGCGGTGCTCAAGCGCCAGTGGGAGGCCGCCCGCCAGCGCGTGCAGGAACTGGAAGTCCTGGTCCAGGAAACCGAGAAGGAAGTGCAGAAGCTGGGGACCACGGCACGGGAGTACACCCGCCTGCAAACCCGCCTCAATCGCCTCGACGAGATGAGCCGCGAACTCGAGCGGCGCATCAACGAGCAGATCATGCGCATGGAGGAGGGCAACCAGGTCGCCAGCGTCGAGGTGCTGGAATACGCCAGCGAGGATATCCGGGCCATGCGCGTTACCCCGCAGAAGCCCAAGGTGCTGGCCATCGCCCTGGCGGCGGGGCTGGTGCTGGGAATGAGCTGTGGCCTGCTGCGCGACTGGATGGACCAGCGCCTGCGCAGTGCTGAGGAGGTCATGGCGACGCTGGGCGTGGCAGTGCTGGGCACCATCCCGCACATGAGCCGCCGGCTTACCCAGGTGCAGCGCGGGCAGCGCGTCTTCCTCGACCCCATGAGCGAAGTGGCAGAGGCCTACCGCACGGTGCGCACGGCCGTTTACTTCGGCGCCCGTTCGGATCGCAGCAAGACGCTGCTGATCACCAGCGCCATGCCCGGTGACGGCAAGAGCACCAGCGCCAGCAATCTCGCCATCGCCATGGCGCAGGCCGGCCAGCGCACGCTGCTGCTTGACTGCGACTTCCGCAAGCCCACGCAGCACATGATCTTCGAGGTGGATGACTCGATCGGTGTCAGCACCGTCCTGGCCGGGCGCGAGCCGCTGGAAAAGGCGATTCAGCGCACCGCGGTGGAAGGGCTGGACCTGCTGCCGGGCGGGCCGATCCCGCTCAACCCGTCGGAGATCCTCAACAGCCAGGCGTTCAGCGACATGGTGGATGAACTGTCGGTGAAGTACGACCACATCGTGATCGACTCGCCCCCGGTCAACGCGGTCACCGATGCCCGCATCCTGGGCGCGCTGTGCGATGTGACGGTGATCGTGCTGCGGGCCGACCGCACCACCCGCAAGCACAGCGAATATGCCCGCGACGCCCTCAACAGCGTTGGGGCGCGGGTGCTGGGGTGCATCGTCAACGATGTGCCGCGCGGCAAGAGCAAGAGCGGCTTCTACAGCGGCTATGGCTACTACGGCCAGGCCATCAACGCCGTCGCCATCACCGGCCCGCGCCCGGCTGTGGCGCCGGCACGACGAATGATCCGCTCGGAGATAGGCGAGGAGTAGGAAGTGATGCGCCGCAGGTGATTGTGCAGGTGGGTCAGGCCCTCCAGCGGATGGGCTGGCCCGGGGTAAGTGGCCCGCGCATCACGCGATATCGCCAGAGAACAGGGAATGGTCGGTCGATCGGTCAGCCAACTTCACCCCGCACAGGCCCAGCGCCTGGAGCATCTGGCCTCCACGCTGGCGGTGGATGTCCACTGCCACCTGCTGCCGGCTGTCGATGATGGACCGGCAACAGTGGAAGAGGCGCTTGCGCTGTGCCATGCGCTGACGTTGGATGGGATCACCCATGCCATCGCCACACCCCACCAGTTGGGCCGCTATGAAGGCCACAACACCTCGATCCAGATTCGCCGCGAGGTGGAGAAGCTGAATCAGCTTTTGCAGGAACATGCGATCCCGCTGGTGGTTGCCGCCGGCGCCGAGGTGCGTCTGGATGAGCGCATGCCGCAGATGATCCAGGCCGATGAGGTGCTGCTGTTGCCCGATGGAGGCGATCACCTGCTGCTGGAGTTGCCGCGCGGGGCGTTCATTGACCCCTTTCCGCTGATCCGTGCCCTCTATTTCCGCGGGATCACCGTGATCCTGGCGCACCCCGAGCGATGCGGCGGCATGGCGCCCCGCGGCGAAACGGTCCAGCGCTGGATCGAGGAGGGGGCGGCGATCCAGGTGAATGCAGGCAGTTTGTGCGGGCTATACGGGCAGGAGGCCGAGGCCATCGCCTGGCAGTGGATCGAAGCCGGGTGGGTGGCGCTGGTGGCCAGTGATGCCCACAGTGCCGATCACCGCCCGCCGTGCCTGACCCAGGCACTGGCACTGGTGGAGCAGCGCTTTGGCCAGGCGGTTGCCCACCGGCTGTTTGCCGGCAATCCGCAGCGCCTGTGGCAACGCCAGCAGCTTGTGCCGGCCCCGGCCCAAACCCCGGGAGGTGCAGCATGACCCGCACCCGATGGCATATTCATGGCGTTCCATGCACGCGCCCGGTGCGGCGAGCCGATAACTTTATCACGCGGCCCAACGTTTCCAGGGCTGCGCGTGTCTGGATTATTACACCGGCCGGTTCCCGGGGAACCAGAGGCCGGGGACTGCTTGGCGGGCGCGCAATGTCGACGCGACCGCGGGCCCGCCGGACAGAAGGCCGCAGGGCCGCCGGTGTGAATTCGCGTTTTTTTCGCGGCGGCGAGGGCCTGTAAGGCTGAGGCCGTCCGCGGCATCAGAATTGCTGGTCCGGCGCACGACGGTGTCCGCGACGGAGCGGGCCCTGGGCGTATAACGCCGGGCTGCAAATCGGTTTTTGGCCTTCCTGTGAACGTATCTGGGGCTTATGCCCATGGGTACGTCTTGAAGCTTGCTGGAGCAGGTGTGTCACAGGCGGTCGAAATGTCGCATCGCGGTAGCTCATGTTTTGGGCTGAATCCCGCCTGCAGTGGGTGCAGATGAGGCCGCGATGAGAGATGGGTGAGTTTCGCATGAAACCTGGCTTGCGGCTGCGATCGGCATACTAATTGCCAAGCGGTTGCGGGTCGTCCGGCCGAAAGGCCTTGGGAAAGGTGGATCGTCGCGTCTGTCGATTGAACCAAGCGTTGACTTCGGATCAGGGCGGTGACGTGGGTGAACGGATCACCGCATTGAAGATGGCGCATCGTGTGCCATCGGCCTGTGAGCCCCGGGGTCTGCGTATCGGCAGGCGATAAGGAGGTTGAGTTTCGATGTCTATGCAAGTTGCCGAAGCGCAGGAGCTGGCCGCAGAGATCTCCCGGAAGGTGAAGGTCAAGACGGGTGCCCGCAGCGTCCGCACACTGACCCCTGCCGCAATGATGAACGCGGTCATCCAGCGCGAAACAGCGCGATCTGACCGCAATGGCCGCGAGTTCTCCCTCGTGCTGTTCCGCGTGCGTCCCGGCCGCCAGCACATGCTCTCAACCATGCGCCTGGCGCGCACGATCCTGTCCCGCGCCCGTGCCACCGATGAGGTGGGATGGTTTGATGAGCAGTTCCTCTGCGTCATCCTGCCTGACACGCTGGCTTCGGGTGCCTGGCATTTCGCCGAGGATGTGTGCGCCATCATTGCCGAGCGTGCCCCCCGGCCGATCTATGCCGTCTACAGCTATCCCACCAAGTGGTTTGATTCAGACAAGAACGACCACGACAACGCGCCGCCGGCCAATCCCCAGCGCCGGGCCAGCGACCGCCGCGCTGAGATCAACGACCTGATGCCGCACTTTCTCAACGGCGTCAACGATGAGCTGAAGCGCGAGAAAACGGTGCGGCCCGAGCCGGTTGAGCAACTGCTGGTGCGGCCGATGCCACGGTGGAAGCGGGCACTGGATATCGTCGGCGCCCTCTTCGCCATCATCCTCTTCTCGCCGCTGATGCTGCTGGCGGTGGTGCTGATCAAGCTGTCTGAACCCAAGGGATCGATCCTCTTCCTTCAGGATCGCGCCGGGCTGGGTGGCAAGCCGTTCAAGATCTACAAGTTCCGCACGATGATCGCCGACGCCGAGAAAATGAAAGAGGCGTTGCGCAAGCACAGCGAGCAGGACGGCCCGGCGTTCAAGATGAAAAACGACCCCCGCGTTACGCGGGTGGGGCGGTTTTTGCGCAAGACCAGCATTGACGAGTTGCCGCAGCTTTTTAACGTCCTCAAGGGCGACATGACCCTGGTGGGACCGCGTCCGCTGCCCATCAAGGAGGCCGAGGCCTGCCTGCAGTGGCAGCGCCGCCGTCTGGATGTGACTCCCGGTCTGACCTGCATCTGGCAGGTGCGCGGGCGCAGCACGGTGAGCTTTGCTGACTGGGTGCGGATGGATGTGGCCTATATCCGCCGCCGCACCTTCTTCCAGGACATCCGCCTGATCCTGGCGACCATCCCCGCCGTGCTGCTGCGCCGTGGGGCGTCGTAACGCTGTAAGTAACCGCCATGCTCAAGAAATGATCCCCGAGCCGCCACAGCTCGGGGTTCTCTTTCTACGCCCGCCGGCGTAAACACCCGATAAGAGCAATAGCTTGTGGCACGGGGTGTCCATCCGTGCAGATGAGGCGCACGGGGTGACGGCCCGTGCCATGAGAAGGGCTTCTCAACGCATGACCTGGCCTCCCAAGTACGACATTTTTGGCGTGCAGGTTTCGGCGACGACCTACGCGGAACTGGTTGATCGCCTGATTGCTGCCGCCCAGGCCGGCGAGTCGGCGATTGTCGATTTCATGCCGGTTCATGGCCTGGTCGAGTCGAACCGCGATCCCGCGTTCAAGGCGATGATGAACCGGTTCGATGTCATCGCCCCCGATGGCCAGCCCGTTCGCTGGGCGCTTAACTATTTCCATAAGGTCGGCCTGGCGGACCGCGTTTACGGCCCCACGACCACCTGGAAGCTCTGTGAGGCTGCCGAGCGCGCCGGGGTGAGCATCTACCTCTACGGCAGCACGCCCGAGGTACTGGAGCAGCTCATGACGAAGCTGCGCCAGGCGTTCCCCAGGCTGAAGATTGCCGGCCATCGCTCACCGCCGTTCCGCCCGATCACGCCCGAGGAGGATGAGCAGTTCACCCGCGAGATTAACGAAAGCGGCGCCGGGCTGATCTTCCTGGGCACCGGGTGCCCACGGCAGGAAAAATTCGCCTACGAGCACCGCGACTCGATCCGCGGCGTACAACTGTGTGTCGGTGCGGCGTTTGACTTCCATGCCGGCACCAAGAAGCAGGCGCCCGCCTGGATGCAGAAACGCGGGCTCGAATGGCTCTTCCGCCTGAGCCAGGAACCGGGGCGGCTGTGGAAGCGATACCTGGTCTATAACAGCATCTACTGCTGGCTGTTTGCCAGACATGCGATCAGGCAACTGCTGATGCGCCGATCCGCCGGCGGTGCCGCTGAAAGCGCTGTGGCCCCCGGGCAACCCGCCAAGCCTCAGTCTCAATGACCGCGCTGGTGATGGAATCCAATCCTGTCACATCACGCGCTGACCCTGCCGGGTCGGCCACGCGCCGGCGTATCGCCCTCGTCGGCCATGCCTGCTCGCCATATCTTGGCTCGGAGCCCGGCTTTACCTGGAAATGGGCGACCAACCTGGCACGCCTGCATGCCGTCACCTGCTTCTGCCACCCCGAGCACCGGTCGGATATCGAGAAGGCGCTGCAATCGTGGCCTGGAGAGATGGCCCGCGCGGAAGACGCTGCCAGCGCTGGCCCCCAACCCGCGCCAGTAGAGGCCGCTGTTCCGCCGCGGTTCGTGTTCGTCGAACTCGACCCCCAGCGGGATCCGTGGAAGCCCGCCGCCGGCGAAAAAGGCATCCGCCTGCACTACGCCCGCTGGCAGCATAGGGTGGTGGATGCGGTCCTGGCAGAGCATCGCCGCACGCCGTTTGATCTTGTGCATCACGTAAGCTGGGGCAGCCTGAACCAGCCGCCGCAGCTCTGGCGCACGGGCCTTCCGTTTGTCTGGGGACCCATTGGCGGTGGCCAGAGCTGGCCGGAGGCCTTCATCGACTACGCCGACTCAAAACTGCGCGAGCGCCTGCGCCGCTGGGTTGTGCGCTCGGCACGCTTCAATCCCGCCGTGGTACGGTGTGCGCGCTCGGCCGACCTGGTCCTCGCCACCAACCACGAAACCGCGGCAATCGTCAGGCGGGCGGGGGCACGGCGGGTCGAGATGCTGCTGGACAGTGGTTTTGCACTCGCGGATCCCGGGCAGTATGCCCGCCAGCGCCCTGCCGACGCACCATTTACTCTCCTCTGGGCAGGCCGACTTGAACCGCGCAAGGGGCTGCTGCTGGGCCTGGAAGCGCTGGCCCAACTGAATCGCCCGGACATCCGCCTGCTCATTGCCGGGGATGGCCCGCAGCGTCCGCAGATCGAAGCGGCCATTGATCGCCTGCACCTGCGCGATCGCGCCCTGTTGCTCGGGCAGGTACCGTATGCCCAGATGACGCAGCGGTTCGCCGAGAGCGATGCGTTTCTTTTCACCAGCCTGCGCGACTCCATGGGGAGCGTGGTGCTGGAGGCCATGAGCGCCGGTCTGCCGGTGATCTGTCTTGATCATCAGGGTGTTGCCGTTGCCGTAAGTGCCGAAACGGGAATCAAGGTGCCCGTTACCACACCGCAGCAGGCCATCGCCGGCCTGGCGGATGCGATCGCGCGCCTGGCCGATGATCCGAACCTGCGCAAGCGTCTGGGAGACAACGTTCGCGCTGCCGCCGCCGACAACACCTGGCCCCGCCGGGCGGAAAAGGTCAGCCGCTGGTATGAGGAGGTGCTGCATGCGCGGTGAACACTCGACCCATCGCCCGCTGACAGCAGCGCGGCAGATCCCAGGCGCTGTGCGGCCCTGCCTGGTGGCGGGCTTTGCGCGCGGGGCCGGCGGCACTGCCTTCACCGTGAGGAGGTCATCATGCGCATCGCGGTGATCGACTACCTCATCGAGCCGACCAATCCGATCGGCTCGTGCCACCGGCGCATGCTCGAGGCGCTGTGCCACCAGCACGAGTTCACCGTCTTCGCGGTGCGGTTCGACAACCCCTGTCCGCAGCGCATCCGTTTCGTGCGCATCCCGGTGCCTACGCGGCCGCTGGCGCTGCTGTACATCCTGTTTCACCTGGTCGCCCCGATCCGCTATGCCCTGCATCGTCTCCGCCATGGGCGGTTTGACCTGGTGCAGATGGTCGAGAGCAATCTTTTGTTTGGCGATGTCAGCTATACCCACTTCTGCCATCGCTCGTTCCTGGCCCATCACTGGAAGCGCTCGCCGGCCCGCGGCCTGCGCGGGTTACTGCGGCGGCTGGATCACGCCCTGCACGCGCTGGTTGAGCCGTTTATCTTCAAGCGGGTGAAGCATATTCTCGTCCCCAGCCGGGGACTGGCGCGTGAACTGGGTGAGCAATATCCCGCCATCGCCGGCAAGGTGGCCGTTATCCATAATCCGATCGATCTCACCCACTACCGCCGCCCGGATGATTTTGACCGCACCGCCCAGCGGACCGCTCTCGGCTTTGGCGCCGGCGATACGGTCCTGGCCTTCGTTGCGCTAGGCCACTTCGAGCGCAAGGGGCTGCCGCAGCTCATGGAAGCGGTGGCCGGGTTGAACAATTCTGCTGTCAAGCTGCTGGTCGTTGGCGGCGAGGCCAACCTGCTGGCCGATTACCGTGCCAGTGCCGAGCGGCTGGGCATCGCCGACCAGGTGGTCTTCGCGGGAATGCAGCGCGATGTCGCCCCGTATTTATGGGCTGCCGACGCGTTTGCATTTCCATCATTTTATGAGACCTTTTCGCTGGTGACATTCCAGGCGGCGGCGGCGGGACTACCATTGATCGTTTCGCAGTTGCACGGTGTCGAAGAATTGCTGCGGGATGGCCACAACGGCTACCTGGTCGAACCGGCCGCCAACTCGATCCGCGCGGCCCTGAAGCGGTTCATGGATGAATCTCCCCGGCGGCGGGCTGAGCTGGGGGAAAACGCCCGCCTGGCTACTGCCGGCTTCGATGTTTCGGCCTTTGCCGCACGCTGGGCGGCGTTCTACGATCAGTGGGGGCGATCACAGCGGGAGCGATCACAGCGGCCCGCGGGCGCGTCCGGCGGTTCGTCACTCGTTGAACCCGCGTCGCAATTCGCTGAAAATCGTCCGCTCAACGCCCGATATTGAGATAAACGTGACCGCCACTGCCGCACCCATCCTGACCTACGAATCGCGCCCTGCGGCGCTGGGGCGGGCGCGCCTGCCCGCCCTCTGGAAAGTGCTGGTCGCGGGATACATGATCCTGGGGCGCACCTTCGCTTACCTGGGGGTGCCGCCCATCTTCATTGGCGAATTCTTCATCGCCCGCGCGATCTACCAGAATCATCGCCGCTGGATCCAGCGCTTCATTGATGACTTGTTCCACATGCGGCTGCTGGCCACCAGCGTGGCGGCGGTGATCCTGTGGGGCGTGTTTGAGATCCTGCGCACCTACTATGTCGGCAAGACGCCAATTCTCGCCGCCCTCAAGACTTTCACCTTCAATTATTACCCCCTCGTGCTCATCATCGGCATGGCGCTGGGGGCGGACTTGCGCGTCGCCGACTTCGTTCGTTTCTGGCGGCGCTTCTCCATGCTGTATGGCATTGGCATGGTCATCTGGCCATTCCTCCGTCGCCAGACCCTGCCCTGGAACGAGGATGTGTCATTGTTCACCGGTCCGTCGATGGCGGCGGTGGTCCCGGTGAGCATCCTGGCACTGTGGCCATACCTGCGCGACTGGAAGTGGAAATACCCAGCACTGCTGCTGGCGATGGGGCCGATCTTTTTCGCGCCGGGTCGCGGGTCGCTGCTGGGCATGGCGATCGGGCTGGTGTGCGTGGCGTTTGTGTCGGTGCACCGGGTGATGGTCATTACGCTGGTGATGGGCAGCATATTCGTCGTGGCATCCATCATCGGCCCGATGATCCCCGCCGCCGGCGGGCGCGGGGCCGAGAACCTCGATCCGATCTTCGGTATTGCGCGGGTGGTGGCAACGTTCAACGAGCCGGCCGCCGCCCGGATGCTGCGCGATGCCGGCTATCCCGCCGCCGCCGAGGACATGGAAGTGGCCGCCGGCACCGCAAGCTGGCGCAAAGAGCTGTGGATGGGCGCGGTCAACAGCCTGAACACCTTCAAGCTGCAGATGCTGGGGCAGGGGCACGGGGCGGATTTGTCGCGCTATACCCCCGGCGGTGAAGATATCCACACCCCGCACAACTTCGTGGTTTACGCCGTCTTCTACACCGGCGCGATTGGGCTGGCCTTTTTCGGGCTGATGATGTGCGCGATCCTGATGCGCGGTTATTTCATCCCCGACCGCAACATGCGGGCGTTCCTGTTCTCGTTCGTTGCGATGGTGTCGCTGATGGCGCTGGTGGGCAACATGTTCGAGACACCGTTCGGCGCGATCCCCTTCTACCTGGTGACGGGCGTGGTGCTGGGGATCAACTATGCCGGCTCGCATGCTCCCACCGTGCCGGTGATGCTGGTACAGCCGCAGGACCACCCCGTAACAGCTCCCGCCGCACCGCGCCGTGCGCGGGCGGCCAGCGCGTAGCGTGATGTTGCGGTACGGTCGGGCTGGGCGCCGGGCCGCGTGCCGGCGCGGGCGGCCAGGCCCGCCATGGCCCGACGGATGTGCTGTAACACCGTCATTGGTGGCTGTGATGGGTTCCGGGCTTGTCGGCCGCGCAGGCGGCGATCAGCACTGAACACGGCCGAACGACAGCCGTTGCGAGTACCGCGCACCACCCGCACCGGTTGAAGGCCCACGCCACCTGCATTGGCTGCCATGTTGCCATGACGACCTCGCTGATGAGTCATCCTCCCGCATCCGCTGCGCCGGCTGTCACCCGGCCGGTGCGCGTGCTGTTTGTTGTGCCGCATCTGGATGGCTCGATGCGTCTGCTGGCCGACTACCTGCGCCACCTGGATCCGCGTTTTGAAGTCACGCTGTTTGTGTATGAACCCAACCTGCGCTTCCGCGAGGAGTTCCCGGCCAATGCCCGCATCATCGTCTGCCGGCATGGCTTGCGCGCCCGCCACCTGCCGGGGACATTCTTCAAGCTGCTGCGGGCGGCCGGGCAGTGCGATGTGGTTTGTGCCTGGGCCGAACTGACCCCCAGCTACGTTGCCACGGCCGCCGCTCTGCTGCGCGGCCGGCCGGTGGTGGGGTGGGTACATGCCCATCTGGGTCGGATCTTTGACTTGGGCCAGCGCCCGCTGAAGCGGCATCAGCGCTTCATCCAGTTCTTCTACCGCCGCATGGGGGCGGTGGCGGGGGCGAGCGAGGGCGTGGCTGCCGATCTGCGTGAACGCTTCGAACTGGAGCAGGCCACCGCGGTGGTCAACGGGATCGACATCCAGCGCATCCGCGATCTGGCGGCCGGCCCGATCCCCGATCACCTGCGCGCTGTATTCGATGGCAGCGTGCCGGTGATTGTCAGTGTCGCCGCGCTGCACTACCAGAAGAACCCGCACCTGCTGATCGAGGCCCATCAGCGCCTGCTGGCCCAGGGGGTGGCCCACCGGCTGGTCATGGTTGGCGATGGTCCGCTGCGGGGCGAGATCGAGACGCTGATCCGCGAGCGCGGCCTGTCACAGTCGATCACGCTGGCCGGTTATGTCATCAATCCCTATCCGTTGATCCGGGCCGCCACCGCCCTGGCGCTCAGCAGCCGCTGGGAGGGGTATGCCCT
The DNA here is from genome assembly GCA_964398315.1 of uncultured Tepidisphaeraceae bacterium. Taxonomy (GTDB): domain Bacteria; phylum Planctomycetota; class Phycisphaerae; order Tepidisphaerales; family Tepidisphaeraceae; genus JADLCB01. The sequence continues at coordinate 37,795 of CAYNMV010000011.1, forward strand.
GGTGCTGGCCGAGGCACTGGCGGTGGGCACGCCGCCGGTGTCCACCGATGTTCCCAGCGGCCCACGCGAAATTCTCGGCGACAGTGAATATGGTCTGCTGGTGCCGGAAGGGGATGTTGCTGCGATGACCGCCGCCTTGCGCACGCTCCTGACCGATCCCGCGGCCCGACAGCGCCTGATCGAGCGCGCCGACCAGGGCGCGCAGCGCACCAGTATCCTGCCTCGTGTCCGCCAGATGGAACAGCTCTTTGACCAGGCACTGGCCCGCCGGCCGGCCTGAAACAAGCCGCCCTGACCACGGCTGCCGGTCATCCACCCATCGCTTTCCGCCCGCATCCCCCGGCATCGCCGGCCTGTCCTTGCTTCGGGAGCCGGCAGGGACGATACAATGCCCATCATGCATCTGATGACCGCCCGTGGCCCGATTGCGCTGCGCACCGCTGCGCTCGATGTCATTCTCCCCCTGCGTCATCGCGTGCTGCGAGCCGGCCTGCCGCTGGAGGCGGCTTATTTGCCTGGCGATGAGGCCGAGACAGCGCTGCACCTTGCAGCATTTTCTGATGGCTCGCCCATTGCCTGCGCCACATTTCACCCGAGGGAATACCAGGGTGAAGCCGCCTGGCAGTTGCGCGGGATGGCCGTGGCCGAGGGCTGGCGCGGGCTGGGGATCGGCGGGCAACTGCTCGACTGGGCCGATACCGTGCTGCGAGAGCAGTCCCCGATCCGCCTGCTCTGGTGCAATGCCCGCGTCACGGCCCGCGGGTTCTACGAGCGCCGGGGCTGGCGGGCGGTTTCCGAGGTGTTTGATGTCCCCACCGCAGGGCCGCATATCCGCATGATGCGCCGGCTGGAATAGGCGTGCTGCGGATTCTGGTTGCGGTGATGGCGGCTCGGGCGTGAAGTTGGGAGAACTGGTTTGTTTACACCACCGCTGGTTTCCGGTACCAAGGTGGTTTCCTCCCCAGCATGGAGACCCTCACGATGCGCTGTTTTATCGCGTTGTTGCTGGCGATGCTTGTCACCGGCTGTACAGTCCAACGCACCGTCACCATCACGACCAAACCGGCCGACGCCTTCATCAAGGTCAATGGCGTTGAGCGCGGGCGTGCGCCCGTGACCGAAACCTTCCTGTTTGTCGAGAGCGGCCAGACCCATCGGGTTGTGGCCTCCCGGCCAGGCTATAAGGACGCCACCTGGAACGTCACCGCGGATTTCACCGCCAAGACCCATCAGATCACCCTGCTGCCGCTGACGCGCCGGGTCACGATCAACGTCACCCCGGAACCGGCGATCGTGAAGATCAACGGCAAGCCGGTCGACCCCGAGCCGGTGCGCACGTTCACGATCCCCGACATGGAGTTCACCCAGGACGCCAACAATCGCTGGACGACCTACGAGATCACCGCCGAACGTGAAGGCTACCAGACCGCCCGCCGGGTTATTTCCTGGCTGGACCATGATCCCAACTACACCCTCGAACTGCTTCCGGTGCAGAAGGACCTGCTGGTGACCAGCGATCCGCCGGGGGCGGAGATTTACCTGGATGATGAGCGCCTGGGCGTGGCCCCGGTCGAGACCAGGGCCACGCAGTTCCGCGTGGACCCCGAGCGCAATCAGCTCATTCCCCGCACCCTGCGGGCCGTCAAGCCGGGGTATAACCCGACTACCCAGTCCATCGCCTGGGATGGCGGGCAGAAGGAGTACCACCTCCAGCTCCGGCCCAAAACCAAGACGGTCCGCATTGTCACCGATCCGCCGGGGGCAACCCTCAAGATTGACGGGATCGAGGACTTTGTCGCCCGAACCGATGAGCAGGGTGTGGCTGGGATCGAGCTGGCCTTCCCGCCGATCAACGAGGAGGGTGAACTGCGCACCTTTACCCTTCATGCCACCAAGCGCGAGGGAGAGCGCGAGTGGTACCCCGCCTCGACCGTGATCGGCTGGGAGGAAGGGCGCACCGATTACACCATCACGCTCAAAGAAATCCTGACCCGCCCGGTGCCGCTGATTACGATCAACATGCGGCGGGCAGATGGCGTGTGGTCTATCGTGGCCGACCGGCTCGAAACCATTGCCATGAAAGACACCGCCGAAAGCGGCGAGGTGCAGCTTGAGCGCATCTATACCGCCAACGAGGGGGAGTTCATCGACACCCTGGCGGTTTCGCCGGATGGACAGCGCATCGCCTTCGCGGTGCTGGCCGGTGACACCATGCCGCTGCGCTCGCAGATCCGCTCGATCAGCGCCACCGGCAGCGGCGGTGAGCGCCAGCATACTGATGGCACCGCCCTGGAGTTGATGCCCGCCTTCACCCCGGATGGCCAGCACATCGTCTTCTCCTCCGACCGCATGAGCCGCACCATGAGCGTTTGCAGCGTGCGCTATGACGGCACCGGCGGCATCACCGAAATCACCCGCGGCAACGACAGCTTCGACCTGTGGCCGGCGGTCGATTCCGACCCGCAGCAGCGCGTCTTCTACACCCGCTACATGGAGAAGCGCGATGACCCGCGCCTCTACATGCAGCACCTCAACGGCGCTGGCCGCACCGACCTGACCAGCCGCTCGGGCATCCAGCCCAAGCCCAGCCCCAAGGCCGATGCCATCGTCTTCGCCTCCGAGACTGGTCCCGGCCAGGGCGATATCTTCCGCCTGCCTGAGCGCGGCACGCCGGAAAACCTGACCAACACCCGCGAAGCCAATGAGCTGGAACCGGTCTACAGCCGCGATGGCACCAAGATCATCTTCGTCTCTGATGCCGCCGAGCACCCCGAGACCGGCCGCAACCGTGACATCTGGATGCTCGATCTGTCGCGCCCCGACCAGCCGCGGCAACTGACCACCAACGGAAGCTGGGACGACTGCCCCGCCTGGGATCCGGCCGGCAACGCCATCTACTTCCGCTCCAACCGCGGCGGCCAGTGGGGTATCTGGAAACTGACGCTCAAACTGTGAGGGCGGGCAAAAACGGGTGCATGGTGCATGACCCAGGGCGGTTACGCACCATACACCCGTTGCTTATGCGCATGGCCCGCAAAGCACATTATTTCGGCAGTGGCACGCCGGCGGCGTTGTAGGGGCAGGTGTGGCAGACAACCGGCTCTTGCTGCGGCTGATCGGTCGGGGCGGTGGCGGCAGTGGTGAGATCGGTTTCACCGCTTCGGAGCGTGCCGATGCACTGGTCGCAGCGATAATCGTGCTCGACGCAGTGGCCGATGCGCTTGGCCAGGAGATCGAGCATCAGGTCATCGATACCCAGTGGCAGGGTGACATGGTAGCGCGTGCCGGGATGTTGTGCCGCGGCCGCCGCGGTGAGCTGGGGGATATCCCTGGTCCAGTGCTTGCCGGGCCCAAGAAAGAACGGGCAGACCACCACCCGCTCCGCACCCCGCTCGACACAACGGGCATAGGCGGCGGCGATCGACGGCTCGCACAGCTCCATATGCGCCGGTTCGACGATCGGATAGCGCTCAGCAAAGCGCTGGCCGAACAGCCGCGCCACCTCTTCCAGCAGCAGGTTCGACTCGGCTCGCCGCGAGCCGTGATCGACGATAATGATTGCGGTTTTGTTCATATTGGAGGGGATATTGATTTCAGATTGCTTGCCACCCGACTCAAGCGTGGCGCTGAATCGATCCTCGCCGGCTAAATGACCCTGTTCGCCATGGCCGCCTTGCAGGAGATTGCGTGCCGTGTCGGTCGTGGGGTCGCGGGATGCGGCTCATCCCGGTCCTATCGCGCGGCCAGTTCGGCCTCGACGCTCAGCGTCTGCTGGCCGCGCTGGATCTCGATCCGCACGCGTTGACCCGGCTCGGCATCGGCGAGGGCCGCTGTCAAATCATAGACATTTTCGATCGGCCTGTCGCCAAAGCGGGTGATGACATCGCCGTCACGCAGCCCGGCCCGTTCGGCCGGGGATCCCGGGACGGTACCGGTGATCGCCGCACCGGGCAGGTTTTCGACATCGTCATAGCGGGGCACGACCCCCAGCCGCGCCCGGCCGCCACCTGGAGCGGGGCCGGTGGTGGAGGGGTCGCTGCTGGCGATGTAGTGCGGCCGGGGCATCTCGGCCAGCTTGATGACCAGCTCGGCTGCCAGGTCCACCACCTGCCGCAGGCCGTCATAGTTGATTTTGTCGGCATCGTCGGTGGGGCGGTGATAGTCGGCATGCACGCCAGTGAAGAAAAACAGCACGGGGATGCGCTTGAGGGCGAACGAAGTGTGATCGCTCGGCCCCAGGCCGCCACGGCCGAACGGCTTGATGCGCAGCGGCGAGCGCTCATCCAGTCCAGCCAGGAGCGGTTCGAACGCCGCTGCCGTTCCCATGCCACCGACCAGCAGATGATCATCGCGCGCCCGCCCGACCATATCGAGGTTCAGCATGGCAATCATCTGCTCCAGCGGCGCTGGGGGATGATTCACAAAATGCCTCGACCCCACCAGTCCGATCTCCTCGGCGGTGAAGGCAACGAAGATGACCGAGCGTTGCAGCGGCGTATCGGGCTCACTGCCCGGTGCATCCGGCCGGCTGGCCGGCTGTGTTGTTGCAGATGGATGGCCGCCCACGGCCAGCCGATCCGCCACGGCCAGCATGGCCGCAACACCCGAGGCGTTGTCATCTGCCCCGTTGTGGATCGCGCTGGAACGCTGCGCCAGCGAGCCGGGTCCACCCCGGCCGAGGTGATCGTAGTGCGCGCCGATGACGATGTATTCATCGCGCACTACGCCCGGCAGGTACGCCATCACATTCCGCAGCGTGTGCGTGCGTCGTTTCAGTTGTACGCGCCCGCTCACGGTGGCTCCCTCCAGCATCAGCGAGGCCGGTCGGCCGGTGTGGTCGATGCGCTGTTGCAGCTCTGCCAGGGTGGGCGCCCCGCCACGGCGCAACAGCGCCTCGGCCACCTCCTGGCGCACATGCAGGAACGGCAGCTTGCGGTCCGGCGCAATGAACGATTGTGCAAACGGCAGCAGCGTATCGGCGCCGTGATGCAGTGGCGGATTCACCAGTAACACCGCCCGCGCCCCGCGCGCCTGGGCAGCGCGCATCTTCGATGCCAGTGCCGCGTGCCGCGACCAGCCATGATCCGCCAGCCGGCTGCTGCCATCGGCGGTGTGCGGCTCGTAACGCAGCAGCAGGACCACCTTTCCAGCCACCTCGACCCCGGCGTAGTCATCGTAATCGTGCTGTGGGTCAACTACACCATACCCGGCAAAGACCACCGGCCCGGCAAACGCTCCCTCATCCGAGAAGGCTGCTACCGCGAAGTCCTCATTCAGCGCATACGCCGTATCGCCGCCGTTCAGCGCGGTGTCCGCGTCCACCCCATCGGCGAAGACGAGGTCGAATGGCTGGAAATAGCTGTTGTGACCCGGCAGCGGCTGCAGGCCAGCCCGCTCAAACCGGCGCGCAATGTACTCAGCGGCCCGGTCCAGGCCGCGCGTCCCGATGCCACGCCCCTCCAGTTCATCAGAAGCAAGATAGGCAATGGCCTGCTCCAGCGAGGGCGGCGCTTCGCGGCCCTCGCTCATCGCCGGACGAGTCGTGCAGGCGCTGAGCAGGAAAATCAGCAGCAGGCCGGGCAGTCGTGAGCGCATTGGCCCGATTGTAGGCGGCCTGAGGGCAGGGCGGGCGCAATCCTGCACCAATCCCGTGGATGCGGCGGACGGATCCCGTGGATGCGACGGACGGACCAGGCCGGCTACTCAGCACTGGGCTGGGTCGTCGCTGCCTTCACGCGATCGGGGGCGGCGGCCATCAGCTTCTGAATCTTGGCCGGTACCCACTGTCGCACATAGGGATTATCGGGATTGCGCTGGGCAAAGTCCTGGTGATAGGCCTCGGCGGGATAAAACTGCTCGAGTGGTTCGAGCGTGGTAACGATCTTCTTCGGGGCGTAGACCTGCTGCTCTTCAAGCTGGCGGATGTACGCCTCGGCGATGCGCTTCTCCTGCTCATCGGCGTAGAAGATGGCAGAGCGGTACTGGTAGCCGGCATCCGGCCCCTGGCGATTGGGCGTGGTGGGGTCGTGGGTGGAGAAGAAGATGCGCAGGAGCTGCCCGTACGTGATCCTGCGCGGATCATAGGTGATCTGAACAACCTCGGCATGTTTGGTGCCGCCAGCGCAGATCACATCGTACTTGGCCGTCTCGGCAGTTCCGCCGGCATAGCCGGAGACAACATCGCTGACGCCGTCTACCTGTTCAAATACCGCCTCCACACACCAGAAGCACCCCGCGGCGAAAACCGCGGTGCGCTGGGTCTGATCCTCGGGGACGACCAAGTCATCCTTCGGCTGGGGCAGATCCTTGCCGTGGGTCGGCCTCTCGCAAGAGAACGCGGCCAGTCCAAGCATGAACATCATCACGACTCCTCTAACAGGGTGCAGCAGCATAGTTCGCCTCGCACCCCAATCATAGGCGCGTGTTCACCGGGTTGAAATATCTTGCGGACCGGCCTGCTCAAGGCAGCGAAGCCGGCGCCATCCCGTTCCCGGCTGTTTGGATGGGGGACTGGAGTCTGGTGCAGCCGGGTGGCCGCTGTGGGAATCAGGCGGATAAACAGAAACGCGGATGAACGCGATGGATTGCTCCAGCAGCGCTCATCCGCGTTGATCTGTGATTTTGATTTCGCTTACTTCATCTCACTGAACATTCCGACCGTGGGCAGCGAGCCCACCAGTGGCCTGGCGTAGTCGATGAAGGCCTGGGTGATATCGTTGCCATCCTTGATGTACTCAGCGGCCAGGTGCTTGGTTTCGCGGGCCACATCCTTGAGATCGGCCAGGCCGTACTCGATCTGGTAGGGGCTGTTGCTGATGCGCTTCATCACCACCGACAGGCCGGCGTTGTTCTTCTCATCGGCCGAGGCGATAACCGCCTGGCGGCCCACTTCGCGGGCCTCGGCGGCGTCCGTCTCGGAGGTATAGCCGGGGAACGACCGCTGCAGGTAACCAAAGGTGTCGCTGCGCACGCGCTTGATCTTAAGGTGGGTCTTGATCAGGTCGCCCAGGAAGTCACCCAGGATGCCCGAGCCCGAAAGCTGCACGTTGCCGTGGCTGTCCTTCTCAACCGCCCGGCCCAGCTTTTCGGCCAGCACCACCGCCATCGGCGTCCCTTTCTCATCGTGGATGCCCTCGCTGACCGCGATCACGCAGCGGCCCAGCTTCTTGTAGACCCGGTCCACATCGCCGAGGAACTTGTCCACGCTGAAATCGGCCTCGGGCACATAGATGAGGTGGGGGCCGTCATTCTCGTACTTGCGGGCCAGCACGCTGGCGGCCGTGAGAAAGCCGGCATGGCGTCCCATGATGATGTCCACCTTCACGCCCGGCAGGCTCTTGTTGTCAAAGTCATCGCCCATGATCGCGCTGGCGACGAATTTGGCGGCCGATCCGAACCCGGGGGTGTGGTCATGCACGCGCAGGTCGTTGTCGATCGTCTTGGGGATGTGGAACGTGCGCAGCTCGTAGTTGGCCTGCCTCGCCAGGTCATTGACGATGCGGGCCGTGTCAGCCGAGTCGTTGCCGCCGATATAGAAGAACGTGCGGACGTTGTTCTTCTTGAACGTTTCGAAGATGCGCTCGCAGTAGGCCGCATCGGGCTTGTCGCGGGTGCTGCCAAGGGCGGCGGCCGGCGTAAGGGCAATGCGCTCCAGCAGCTCCTCGGGGGCTTTGTCCAGCTCGATGAAGTCCTCATCGACGATCCCGCGCACACCGTGACGGGCGCCCAGCAGTTTCTCGATATGCCCGTGCTTGCGCGCTTCCAGGGCCACGCCCACCAGCGACTGATTGATGACCGAAGTCGGCCCGCCCGACTGCCCAATGACGGCATTGCCTCTGACTGCCATGATTCAACCTTTTTGTTTGGATGAACAGAAGAACATCGTGACGAGGTAAAAATCATAAGGGCGGCGGGGTGCCATTCAAGCGATCGCGGCAATCGGCGATGAAAATCGCATCTCCGCCCGGCGATCGGCCGCCCGGCTTCTCCCCCTTGGCCGGTGCGTTGAGAGGCCTATCATGCGAGGGCATGTCGTTCCTCAACTATGAAATCTACGCCAATCCCCTCTCCCTCTGGCTGATCGCGCTCGGGCTGATGCTCGTGATCTGGGCCGTGCTGACGGTCCTCAAGTGGTTCATCGTCACCCGTATCGGCGCCTGGGCCAGCCGCAGGCAGTCACCCATTGCCGATTTTTTTGTGCAGGTGGTGGCCCGCACGCGGCTGGCCTTCATCATTCTGCTGGCGGCGGCGCTGGCACTGCTGAGCCTGAGTGGCGGCCGCATCCTGGTTCTGCCGGCGCCGGTTGAGCTGCTGCTGCACCGGGTGCTGGTCATCGCCGTGCTGGTCCAGATGACCTTCTGGGGCACGCAGGTGATCGACTTTGCCATCGCCCACTGGGTACGACGGCAGGAGCGCCGGGACGACTCGGGTGAACTGGGGGCTTCGCTGCGTACCACCATGGCAGCCGTGCGCCTCACAGCGCGCATTGCCCTCTATTCACTGATCTTCCTGCTGATCCTGGACAACCTGGGTGTCAACGTGACCGCGCTGGTGGCCGGTCTGGGTGTTGGCGGGATCGCGGTGGCGCTGGCGGTGCAGAATATCCTTGGCGACCTGTTCAGCTCCTTCTCCATCGTGCTGGACAAGCCGTTCGTACTGGGCGATTTCGTGATCGTCGGCAACGAGATGGGGACGGTCGAGAAGATCGGCCTGAAGACAACGCGCATCAAGAGCCTGGGCGGTGAGCAGATCGTCTTCTCCAATACAGATCTGCTCCAGAGCCGCGTGCGCAACTACAAGCGCATGGCCGATCGACGGATTGTGTTCAGCTTCAGCGTGCGCTACGAGACCCCGAGCGAACTGCTCGACCAGATTCCACAGGTGGTGCGCCAGATCATCGAGAACCAGGAGAACACGCGCTTCGACCGTGCTCATTTTCAGAGTTTCGGTGAGTCAGGCCTGCGATTTGAAGTGGTCTACTATGTGACCAACCCCAGCTATAACGTCTACGCCGCGATCGAACACCGCATCAACCTGGCCCTCCATCGACGCCTGGCGGAGATGGGAGTCCGCTTCGCCCACGCCATTCGCTCGCTGCGGGTTGATCAGTTGCCGCCCATCCGCGTGGAGTCCGTGCAGGCGGCGGGCGAGTCGGCGGGCTGAGGCAAGCCGGGCGGACATCGTGCGAGGGAAGGCATGCCGCCCGGCGGGGCGGCTGGGCAGGCGATGCCGGCCAGCCTAGGCCAATGCCTCACTGCTCGCGGTCGTGAAGACCTGGCGCTCGTAGAGCTGGCGGTAGATAGGGCAGGTGGCGATCAGGTCATCGTGCCGGCCGATGCCGGCGATCCGGCCGCGCTCCATGACGACGATCTGGTCAGCCGAGAGGATTGTGCTGAAGCGGTGGGCGATGACGAAGGTAGTGCGCTCATGCATGAGCTGCTCGATCGCCTGCTGGATCAGGTGCTCACTTTCGGCATCGATCTGACTGGTCGCCTCGTCCAGGATCATGATCGGCGTCTGGCGATAGATGGCCCGGGCGATGCAGATGCGCTGTTTCTGCCCGCCGGACAGCTGCGCCCCATGCTCGCCGAGGACGGTGTCGTACCCATCGGCCTTTTCCATGATGAAATCATGGGCAAAGGCCCGGCGGGCGGATTCGATCACGCGGTCACGGTCAATGAAGCTCTCGCCGTAGGCGATGTTCTGCTCGATGGTGCCGGGGAAGATGACTGAATCCTGCGTCACAATGCCGATTTGCCGCCGCAGGCTGCGCAGGGTGGCCTGGCGGACATCGACGCCATCGATCATGACCCGGCCCGAATCCACATCATAGAACCGCGGCAGCAGGGCCAGCAGGGTGGTCTTGCCCGAGCCGTTGCGCCCGACGATGGCGACGCTCATCCCTTTCTTCACCGTCAGGCTGACATTGCTCAGCGCGGGGGCCGGGGCGCCGGGATAGGTGAAGGTGACATCGTCAAAGGTGATCTCGCGCTGGATTGGCTTGAGCTTGAGCGGACGCACGGCCGGCACATCGGCCGGGCGGGCACTGGCCGCCCCGGCGTCGATCGCTGCGCTGCGTGCAACCGCCATCGGCTTGCGACGGCGCTCAACCGGTACCGCCAGCATCTCAAAAATCCGCATCGCGGCGGCGTTCGATTTCTGCAGCGCGTTATTGACCTTCGTCACCTTGCGCAGTGAATCGGCCATGCCCGCCAGGCAGGCCATCACCATGATGAAATGCCCGGGATCGAGCGTGCCGGCCTTCAGCACCAGCCAGGCGGCGTACAGCATGATCGCGCCGACCATCAGCAGCATGAGCGATTCGATGATGGGCGAGCTCATCGCATCGGTGCGGCTCAATTTGAGCTGCTGGCGGACGACTTCGCGCATCACCTGCTTATACCGACGGCGCTCGTGGCGCTCGGCGGTGGCGCCTTTCACCACGCGGATGCCGATGAGCGAGCCTTCGAGCTGGCCGAGGACCGAAGCGCTGCCTTGCAGCATCTTGCGATTCGCTCGGCGCATCTTCTTGCCGAACTTCTGGATCAGCACCACCATCACCGGCGCAAAGATCACGATAAACAGTGTCAGCCGCCAGGAGAAGAACAGCGCCAACCCGAAGCTGAAGGCCGCCTTGATCGGCTCCTGCACCGCCTTGCCGAGGATGGCCTTGAAGCCATCCTGCAACTGCCCGGCATCCTGGATCAGCCGGCTGGTGACATCGCTGGTGCCCTTGAGGGAAAAATACCCCAGCGGCATGTGCAGGACGTGGTCGTAGAGGTGCCGCCGCATGTCCTCAACCGCGAGGATGGCAGCCTTTTCGCCGTAGTATTCCTGGAAGAAGCGGACGATATTGCCGAAAATTGCCAGTGCCGCCAGAACGCCGAAAACGACGCCGATCGAGGCGACGGGATCGGCCGGGAGAGCGTGGGCGAGGCGCTGGCCGAAGCGCAGGTGCCAGGGGATCGGGTCCAGCGTCAGCCGCACCTGCTTGTCGGGCTTGACAGTCAACGTGACCGGACCCTGCCGTGTCGCGGCTTCTTCAAGAACAGACGGCCCGCCTGAACTGGCGTGGTCTGGCTGCACGAACGTAATTTCATCCCCGGCTTTCAGACCTGCCTGAGCTGCCGTTCCGCCCGCCTTTACATCGACGATGCGGACCACGTCCTTCTCCTCAGCCAGCTTCACATGCAGCCGGTTCTCGACAATCTGCCGGTCCATCCAGGCCTGCACGCTGTCGCCGTAGATCAGCACGCGCAGGATCGGGAGCATGGTGGACAGGCCACTGGTAAAGGCCACGCCCACCACCAGGGCGCAGATCAGCGAGGTCGCCACCAGCTTGCGATGCGGGTACAGGTATCGGCAGGCACGCCAGAAGGCGGCGGTGGAGCGGCTTTTGCGACGTTCTTTGTCATTCATGCGATCTGCGTCCGTCGGTCGATACCTTGGTTATCGGACGAATGGTACCTTGCCGATAGCCGATTTGCGATTGCCGCCCGGCGGCCGCGGCTCGGAGAATCGGCAATCGGCAATTGGCAGTCAACACTATGGCCTCTATCCCTCTTTCCCAGCCCGACATCACGGAGGTTGAAATCAACGCCGTGATGGATGTCCTGCATTCCAATACGCTGTCGATCGGGCCGCGGATCGAAGCCTTTGAGGCCGCCTGTGCCCGGGTGGCCGGCCGGCGGCACGGGATCGGGGTGAACTCGGGCACCAGCGGCCTGCACCTGTGCATGCTGGCCGCAGGAGTCAGGCCGGGCGATGAGGTCATTACCACCCCGTTTTCCTTCGTCGCCAGCGCCAACTGCATCCTCTATGTCGGGGCCAGGCCGGTCTTTGTCGATATCGACCCCAAAACGCTCAACCTCGATGTCAGCAAGATTGAGCAAGCCATCACCCCGAAAACGCGCGCTATCGTCGGCGTCGACTGCTTCGGCCATCCAGGCGGCATGGCCGAACTGGAGCGCATCGCGCAGAAATACGAACTGGTGCTGATTGAAGATTCCTGCGAGGCGTTCGGCGGGCGCACTGGTGGGCGGGCGCTGGGATCGTTCGGACGGGCGGGGGTCTTCGCCTTCTATCCCAACAAGCAGATCACCACCGGCGAAGGGGGCATGATCGTCACCGATGATGATGCCTTCGCCGCCACCTGCCGGGCACTGCGCAACCAGGGGCGTGAGGGGATGGCATGGCTGGCACATCAGCGGCTGGGCTACAACTACCGCCTCAGCGAGATCAACGCCGCCCTGGGCCTGGCACAGGTGTCACGCCTGGAAGAAATCCTCGAAGGCCGTCGGCGCGTGGCGCACAGGTACATGGAATGCCTGATGACCAACCGCTATCTCATCCTGCCGACGCTGGATGATGATTGCGTGATGAGCTGGTTTGTGTTCGTCGTGCGCCTCAATGACCTGTTTGCCGCGGGTGACCGCGATGAGATTATGATGGCGTTGCGGGCTGAGGGAATCGGCTGCAACAATTATTTCCCCCCGATCCACCTCCAGCCGTACATGGCCGAGGCGGTAGGCCACCGGGCGGGTGATTTCCCGGTGTGTGAATACGTTGCCAACCGCACACTGGCATTGCCGTTCTTCACCCGCATGACCGACAGCCAGATCCTGCGCGTCTGCAAAACACTGGACCGCCTGCTCGAGAAGCAGCTTGTCGGGCGCACTGGCCGGTTCTGAGCCGGCGCAATCGAACCGCCGATGAACACAGGTCTGGCGCAGGGGCTGCTTTCGTCATAGATGAACACCCGGTAAAAACTGGCTGCACACGGTGCTTGCCCCGGGACGAGCCCTCCGGGTTCACTTGCGGTGACCGGTTTTTCTCTCATGAACATCGCCCTCGTCATTCTCCATGCCGACATTGCCCGCGGCGGGGCCGAGCGATATACGGTGGACCTGGCGAATCAGCTGGCGGCCCGCGGGCATGAAGTGACGCTGGCGGCCGGTTCGTTTGGGGAAGGGATCGGGCAAGACATCAGACGCATCCTGCTGGATGTGTCCGGTGCCACGCGCTTGCGGCGGTACACACGCTTCCTGGATTCGCTGGATGCGCACCTCGATTCCACGCAATATGACATCGTGCATGCGATGCTGCCGGTGCGGCGATGTGATGTCTACCACCCGCATGCCGGCCTGGCGGCCGAGACCGTCCGCTACGGCCATCGCAAGCATGCCGGCGGGCCACGGCGGGCGGCCTCGTGGCTCGCCAATCAACTCAACCCCCGCCGCCAGGCGTTTTTCACCGTCGAGCGCCGGCTGCTGAACCAGCCGAATCCACCGGTGGTCATCAGCCTCTCGAAATACATCCAGCATACGATCCGCAACCACTACCCGCGCCTGCCGGAGGACAAGCTGGCGACGCTGTTCAACGCGGTGGACCTGGATCGCTTCGACCCCGAGCGCGATATCCTGGCCCGCGAGCGCCAGCGCACGCAGCTCGGGCTGGGCGCCCAGGAGGTTGTGGGGCTGTTCATCGGGCATGATTTCGGCCGCAAGGGTTTGTACGATGCGATCGCAGCGGTACGAATGGTGAACGATCCGCGCTTGAAGCTGCTGGTCGTTGGCGAGGACCACGCGCGGGCGCGGGTCCCGGCCGAGCTGTGGATCGTGCCGGTGGGACGCGTGCCTGATGGCTATCCGTACTACGCCGCCGCCGACTTCTTCATCCTCCCGACCCGCCACGATCCGTGCAGCCTGGTGGTGCTGGAGGCGCTGGCCATGGGGCTGCCGGTGATCAGCACCCGCTTTAACGGCGCCTGCGAGATCATGAGCCCCGAGCAGGGTTTCGTGCTGGACGATCCGGCCGACACCGCAGCCCTCGCCGACGCGATCCGTCGCCTGCTCGACCCTGTCCCCCGCCACGCCATGCGCGCCGCCTGCCTGGCCCTGCGGCCGCGGCTGTCCCAGGAACACCACCTCGACCGCCTGATGGCCATCTACGAATCCGCCCGCGCCCGCTGAGGCCACGGGGCGGTACACGAAGACATCATCACATGAAGAAGCCGCGCCGTTTCGTGGCACGGACGGACCGGCCTCGCAACCTGCGGTTAACCACTGCGGGTCAACGCTCCCCATCCCAATGGATGAGGAATACCCCCTATGTGAGCATGGCGACGACCACGGCCCGGGTGAAGGTGATGAGGGCCACCAGGCGTCCGGGTGATCGGTGGGGGGCAGGTGCCTGCCGGAGCGATGCTGGTAGTGGGAGGCCGCTTCGCCGGTGGCGTCATCCAGCGGTCCACTTCTTACTGGCGATTCCTTCCCAGGCGCTATCGGCGGTGGAAGGGAAGGGCGCAGGGACAGGCGCCGGCATGGGTGATTGCCAAAGGGATCGGTCGGCAACCGCCACGCCTCACGCGATCGCCCATCTCAGCCCTGCCGGCAGGGTGGCGGCGGCGTATTCGATGTGAATGACGCGGCGGTGGAAAGGGGTGCGGGCGGGGGTCGAGGCGTGCAGGATCATCGGCCGCATGAGCACCGCCCCACCGGCGGGAACACAGCAGGTGGTCTGCTGGGCGGTTTCGATAAGCCGGGTCTGCTGCTCAGGCGTAAGGATCGACAGGTGCGAGCCGGCGATCACCCGCAACGGGCCGTTGTCATCGCCGCAGTCATCCAGGTGCAGGCGAATGGTGATCATCCTCTTCAGCACATCGGCCGGCGGCTGTACGTGCACCACGCCGGCCTTGATTGACCAGGGGCCGTAGCCGGGCAGATCGAGCTTCCGATCCACTGCGATCGACAGATCCTGGTGCCACGGCACAACCCAGTTGGCGTGCGGGGTCTTGTCGAACAGGATTCCGCGCACCGGCCGGGCCTGGGGCCCAAGCACCGGCTCGACCACGCCTCTCAGTGCCGGCCCGTCCGCCAACGCGCGCACGACCGGCACCTCCAGCAGGTTCCGCCGGGCAAATGCCGCATCCCGGCGCGTGCGGGTGGCCTCATCGGCTGGCAGATCGGCCAGTATGCTGCGCAACCACTCCACTTCCGCCGCCTCGATGAGCGCGGGAAGGATCATGAAGCCGTCACGATCGAGCTGTGCGGGACCGCCGTTCATGATGGTGTATCGCGATCGCAAATGAACGGGTGTGCTGAGTCGCTTGGTGGCACAGGCCTCCGATGCGTACAGAAAGATGATTTCTGCACGTGCCGAAGGCCCGTGCCACCGAACCGCACGCGCTGTCACGCTGCGAGTGCAGGAGCATGAGTGGGTCGCTCGTTTCGCGCAAAACCCGGCTTGCCTACGCGCTGATGCCCAGCACCTTTGCCATCGTCTGGCCGATGGTGGCGGGGGAGTCGGCAACGTGGATGCCGGCGGCCTGCAGGTTGGCGATCTTGGCCTCGGCGGTGTCTTCGCCGCCGGAGATGATGGCGCCGGCGTGTCCCATGCGCTTGCCGGGAGGGGCGGTGCGGCCGGCGATGAAGCCGACGATCGGTTTTTTCACGTTGGCCCTGGCCCAGGCGGCGGCATCCGATTCATCGCTGCCGCCAATCTCACCGATCAGGATGATGCCATCGGTCTCGGGGTCGCGGTTAAACAGGTCCAGGCATTCGATAAAGTTGATGCCTTTGACGGGGTCGCCCCCGATGCCGATGGCGGTCGTCTGGCCGATGCCGCGGCTGGCGCACTGCCAGACGGCTTCGTAAGTCAGCGTGCCGGAGCGGCTGATGATCCCGACGCTCTTGCCGCTCTTGGCCTGCGAAGGTGGCAGATGAATGTAGCCGGGCATGATCCCGATCTTGCACTCGCCGGGAGTGATGATGCCGGGGCAGTTGGGACCGATCAGCGTGGCGCCCGGCTTGCTCTCCAGGAACGCCTTGACCTTGATCATGTCGAGCACGGGGATGCCTTCGGTGATGGCGACGATCACCCGAATGCCGGCGTCGGCGGCCTCCATGATGGCATCAGCGGCAAAGGGGGGCGGCACGAAGATCATGGTGGCATCCGCGCCGGTGGCTTCTACGGCCTGGCGCACGGTGTTGAAGATGGGCAGGCCATTGACGTCTTTCTGGCCTCCCTTGCCGGGGGTGACGCCGCCGACCATTTTCGTGCCGTAATCGAGGCACCCCTTGGTGTGGAATGCCCCGGCCGAACCGGTGATGCCCTGACAGATAACCTTCGTGTCCTTGTTGACCAGAATGCTCATGGTGATGAGGAGCGTAAATCGCATCGGCCCGGGGGGCAAGGCGGGGAGGAGAAATGATGCAGACGGCTCATTCGAAGCCGGGCGGCATGACACAAGGCATGCCGCCCGGTGGTTGGCGTCATCGCTTGTCCAATGGCACCTCGCACGGCGGTTGAATCTTGCCTTTCTTGACACCTGCCATTGGCAACCGCTACAACGCGCTGCCCGATTTGGCTTCGAGCCGCAGGCCCGGCTGGCCGATTCGGAGCTTGGAGCAGGCGGGCATTGTTGCCCGTCCGACAGATCCCCATGGCCACCGTTGCCGCCTTTTCCTTCCAAGAGCTGATCCTGGGAGAGGCTCCGCCCCTCTGGCAGGTGGTGCTGTATGGCATCGGCATCATTGTCGTGGCGATCCTGCCGCTGATTTCGCTGGTGGCGATGATCGGTATCTGGGCCGAGCGCAAGGTGGCGGGGCACATCCAGGCGCGGCTCGGACCCAGCCGCGTCGGGCCGTTCGGGCTGCTGCAGTCGGTGGCCGATGGGCTGAAACTGGTTCTCAAGGAAGATCTGGTCCCGGCGGCGGCCGATCAACTGCTGTTCCGGCTGGCGCCCTATGTCGCGTTCACGCCGGTGTTCGCGGCGCTGCTGGCCCTGCCCTTCGGGCCGCACCTGACCTTCGAGCCACGGCTGAGCGCGGGTGTCTTCTGGATCCTGGCAATCCTCGGTGTTGAGGTGATGGGCGTGATCCTCGCGGGATGGGCCAGCAACAACAAGTGGTCGCTCTATGGCGCGATGCGCGAGGCCTGTCAGATGGTCTCGTATGAGATCCCCCTCGGCCTGTCGATCCTCATTGCGGTCATGGCGGCCGGCACGCTCAACCTGGTCGTGCTGGGCCATCTGCAGGGCGGCGGCATCCACACCTGGCTGGTCTTCGCCAACCCCTTCACTTTTTCCGCCTTCTGGGTCTACTTCGTCGCCAGCCTGGCATCGAACAAACGGGCGCCGTTCGATCTGCCCGAATCAGAGTCGGAACTGGTAGCCGGGTTCCATACCGAGTATTCGGGGATGCGCTTTGCGATCTTCTTTTTCGCCGAATACGCCGCTGTGTTCGTGGTCGCCGGTATCCAGACGGCGTTGTTCCTGGGCTCCTGGCATGATCCGTTCGGACTGATCGGCTACTACACGCAGCAATTTTCTGCCAGTGGCAACACGGTGGGGCTGATCTGGGTGAACGTGATCGCCGCGGCGATCTTCCTGACCAAGGTATCGATCATCATCTTCGTTGTGATGTGGATGCGGTGGACGCTTCCGCGCCCGCGAATCGACCAGGTACTGTACGCGTGTGTCAAGGTCTTGCTGCCGATGGCGTGCGTGCTGTTGCTGGGGGCAGCGCTCTGGCAGCTGTTTGTCACGGAACGCCCCGGCGTGCCGTGGCAGGATTACAACCCCTGGGCGTGGAGCGCCTGGCGACAGGCTCCAACCAACCTGCTGACGCGGGCGCTGCTGGTGCTGATCGCACTGGGCGCACTGGGATCGCTGGTGATCTGGATCACGTACGCGGCGATCGCGGGCCGCCGGAATGTCCCGCGGCTGACCGACCCGGAGCCCATGGGATTGTGAAGAGCCGTTGGCTGCGGAGGACCCGGGCAAGAGATGATAAACGCAGATGCATGACCGCCCCAGCCAGGCAGGGTCCTGCATCACCTGGACCATCAACAGAATCATGGCCGGCACGATCCTGTTCTACATCTTCGCCTTCCTGGCCGCCGTTTCGGCGGTGGGGGTGGCGATGTCGCGCAACATCGTGCGGGCGGCGGTCTGCCTCTTTTTCGCGCTGGTGAGCGTGGCCGGGCTTTATTTCCTCCTGCACGCCGAGTTCCTGGCGGCGGTGCAACTGGTGGTCTACGCCGGAGGCACGCTGGTCCTGATCATCTTCGGGGTGATGCTGACCAGCAACGCACCGGCGGTCAGCTATCAGCCGCGGCCCATCGAGGTGCTGGCTGCGCTGCTGGTGGGCGGGCTGATGCTCTCATCGCTGGCGTTCGCCATCGTGCACTGGGCGAGTCTGCAGGGGCTGCCCACCCGGCCCGTGGCCGGTGCGCCAGAGTCGCCGGCAGGCGGACTGGAGAGCGATTACATCGGGAACCTGGGAGCGGCTCTGCTGGGTGATTACCTGCTGCCGTTTGAGCTGGTCAGCGTCCTGCTGCTGGTGGTGATGATCGGGGCAGCCTACCTGGCCAAGGCCCGCCGGCCCGAGCGCGGTGCCGGCAGCGACGGTGAGATGGAGGGACGGCCATGATGGAGATCGGCCTGCATCATTACCTGCTGCTGGGATCGCTGCTGTTCGTCTGCGGTGTCGTGACCATCCTGGTCAAGCGCAACGCCATCGGCATCCTGATGGGCGTGGAGCTGCTGCTCAACGCCGCCAATATCAACCTGGTGGCATTTAACTATTACAGTCACGGCGCATTGAGCCACCTGCGCCTGGATGGACAGATTTTTGCGGTTTTTGTGATCGTGCTGGCCGCCGCCGAAGCGGCCGTGGCCCTGGCGATCATCCTGAGCTTTTACAACAACTTTGCCAGTATCGACGTGGAAAAGGCCTCGAACCTGAAAGGATAAGTTGTCAGCCGGCAGTTGACCGTGGGCAGCAAGGCAGGCCGTTTTTTCATCCTCACGGCCAGCTATTAACTGCCAACTGTCAACGGCCCATTAACAACGACACATGCCATGCCAATCCCCGCACTCCTGCTCCTGATCGCCACCCTCCTGCCGCTGGCGTCATTCGTGACGCTGGTCTTCGCGGGTCGGCGCATGGGCGCGCTGGCGGGGATCGCCGGCACGCTGGCTATCGCCGGCAGCTTCGCGCTGGCGATGGCGGCGATGCTCATGTGGCTGAGCGGGGCGCCGGATGGAGCGCCTGAAACCTGGGGCGCGGGCCAGGGGCCGATCCTGCTGGGTTTCAACTGGATCCCGGTCGGGCAGGTCGGGGCCATCCCCACCGGATGGCTGGAGCTGGGAATCTATGTCGATTCGCTCACCATCGCCATGTTCTCGATGGTGACGACGGTGGCGCTGCTGGTCCACATTTTCTCCCTGGGCTACATGCGCGGAGACCAGCGCTTCCCGCGCTTCTTCACCTATCTGGGGCTGTTCGGCTTCTCGATGCTCGGGCTGGTGATCAGCTCGACGATCCTGCAACTGTTCATCTTCTGGGAACTGGTCGGCCTCTGCTCGTACCTGCTGATCGGCTTCTGGTATGAGCGGAAAAGCGCCAGCAACGCCGCCATCAAGGCGTTCGTGGTCAATCGCATTGGCGATGTGGGCTTCCTGATCGGCCTGGGCATTGTCTTCTATCACCTGGGCAATGTGACCCTGCCGGATCTGTGGGGCACGCTGGGCAGGGCCGGGACCCTGGCCGGCGAGGGGCTGGTGCTGCCGGGCGGGGCGGTCTTCGGCTATACCCTGCTGACGATCATGGGCATCGGGCTGTTCTTTGGCGCCATTGGCAAGAGCGCGCAGTTCCCCCTGCATGTCTGGCTGCCCGATGCGATGGAAGGCCCAACCCCGGTTTCGGCCCTGATCCACGCCGCCACGATGGTGGCTGCGGGCGTGTATCTCGTCGGGCGGATCTTCCCGATCCTCACCCCCGATGCCAAGCTCTTCATCGCCATCATCGGCTGCACGACGCTGACGATGGCGGCCCTCATCGCCATCGTGCAGAGCGATATCAAGAAGGTGCTGGCGTACAGCACGCTCAGCCAGCTCGGCTACATGATCCTGGCGATGGGGATCGGCTCGTGGGTGGGGGGACTGTTCCATCTGATCACCCATGCTTTCTTCAAGGCGCTGCTGTTCCTGGGGTCCGGCTCGGTGATCAATGCCGCTCATCACGAGCAGCAACTGAGCCAGTACGGCGGGCTGATTCGCAAGCTGCCGGTAACCGCGTTTACCTTCCTGGTTGGTGTGCTGGCGATCGCGGGCACGCCCTTCCTCTCCGGCTATTTCAGCAAGGATCTGATCCTGGCCCACGCCGCCTCATCCGCCCTGCTGGCCGAGCAGGCGGGGCGCTCGGCGATGTACTGGGCGCTGTTTGTTCTGCCGGTGGCCATCGCCTACGTGACCGCCTTCTACATGATGCGCTGCTGGATGCTCACCTTCTGGGGCAAGCCGCGCAACCTGCGCCTCTTCGCCCATGCCCGCGAGCAGGCGGTGATGTACATCCCGCTGATCGTGCTGGCGGGGCTGAGCATCATCGCCGGCTACGGCGTGATGGGGGTCAAGGACCTGCTGATCTACAGCCAGCAGGAGACCAACATCCTCCTCAGCCAGCGGAGCGGCGAGGCGATCGACGGCTTCGCCACCGCCTGGCCGGCGCTGTCGCCCGAGCAGGCGCGGCAGGCCGCCATCGAGCGCTTCGGCAGCGCCCCGGCGGCTACGCTGACCCCATCACAGATCCTCCACAACGAAGGCGAGCACCTGATGCACAAATGGGTGTTCTGGGCCTTTGCGGTGGGGATGGGACTGGCGGTGGCAATCTACTGGAACGGCTACAAGGTGGCCGCCCGCATCGTTGCCTTCCCGCCGCTGAACTTCATCCACACGTGGCTCTACAACAGGATGTACTTCGATGAACTGTATGACACCGTGCTGGTGGGGGGCACGCGCGGACTGGCGATGGCCTGCGCTGCGTTTGACCGGCAGGTGATCGACCGCGTGGTTAACGGCGTGGCCGCTCTAACCCGTGCTGCCAGCGCAGTGGCGGGGGTATGGGACAAGTACGTGGTGGATGGCGCGGTCCACCTGTCGGCAGCGCTGGCCGGCGGCCTCGGCTACCTGGTCCGCCGCCCGCAGACCGGCCGTATCCGCGCCTACGTGACGATGCTTTTCGCCGTCGTCGCCCTGGGGCTGACGGTGGTGGTATTCGTGGCCTTGATGAACAGGTGAGTCGCCGGCGGCCAGTTGCCCGGGTGGCAACTGGTGATCACCGGCAACCGCAAAGCCCTGCCAACCGCAGGTCCAACCGGCAACTGAATTATGGACTGGCTTTCTCACAACCTCCTGACGATCCTGCTGTTCCTGCCGGCGGTGGGCGGGGCGGTGGTGCTGGTGGCGCCGCGCGAGAAGATCAAGCCGATCACCCTCGGCTTTGCCGCCGCCACTTTCCTGTTGTCGCTGCTGATCCTGGTGCCGTTCAACTGGCAGTCACCGGGGGCGGCCTATGACTACGGCGATGGCAATGGCGGGGCGGGCGTGGTGCAGCTTGTCACCGCGGTGCCGTGGATCGAAGCGTTCAATATCCACTACCGCATCGGTGTCGATGGCCTGTCCCTGCCGCTGGTGATTCTCAGCACCTTCATCTGCCTGCTGGCAGCGCTGGCCTCGTGGAACATCGAGAAGATGACCCGCGGCTACATGGCGCTGTTTTTGTTCCTGGAGACCGGCATCCTGGGCGTCTTCCTCGCCCTGGACTTCTTCCTCTTCTACGTCTTTTTTGAGGTTTCGCTGCTGCCGATGTATTTCCTGATCGGCATCTGGGGCGGGCCGCGCAAGGAATACGCGGCCATCAAGTTTTTCCTCTACACCCTGTTCGGGTCGATCGGCCTGCTGATCGTGCTGATCGGCACCTATCTGGCCACTGGCACTTTTGATCTTATAGCCCTCAGCCGCCCGGAGATGCAGGCAGCGCTGCGCGACTGGGCGGGCGGGTTCAACTTCAACATCCTGGGCCTGTTTTTCATCCTGGCGATGGTCTGCTTCCTGATCAAGGTGCCGGCCGTGCCGTTCCATACCTGGCTGCCCGATGCCCACGTGGAAGCCCCCACGCCGATGTCGATGATCCTGGCGGCCCTGCTGCTGAAGATGGGCGGCTACGGCATCTTCCGCATCGCCTATCCGCTGTTCCCCGAGGCCGCCAAGGCGCTGTGGTGGGTGGTGGCGATCATCGGCGTGGTGAGCATCATCTATGGTGCGCTGTGCGCGATGGCGCAGATGGATTTCAAGCGGCTGGTGGCTTACTCATCCGTGTCGCACATGGGGCTGGTGGTGCTGGGGGCGGCGATGATGACAACCGCCGCGGTCAACGGGGCGCTGTTCATGATGGTCGCCCACGGGATTACCAGCGCCATGCTGTTCTTCATCGTCGGCGTCGTCTATGAGCGCGCCCACCACCGCGAACTGCGCCGATTCGGCGGGCTGGCCACCACCATGCCGGTCTACACCGGCCTGAGCACGGTGGGATTCTTCGCCAACCTCGGCCTGCCGGGGCTGTGCGGGTTCGTGGGTGAGGTGCTCGTGATCATCGGTTCGTTTGCCGCCGCCGGGGCCGGATCGGTGCTGATCCGCGGCGGCCATGCCCAGCCGTGGCAGGTCTATACCCTGGCGGTGATCGCCTGCTTCGGCGTGATCCTCACCGCTGGCTACATGCTCTGGACGATGCAGCGCGTCTTCTTCGGTCCGGAAAAGCAGGAGTACAAGACTTTCCCCGAGGTTGATGCCCGCGAGATCACCGTCCTCACCCCGCTGGCGGCGATGGCGATCCTGCTGGGCATCCTCCCCGGCCTGTTGTTCTTCGTGTTCACCAATGACACGGTGGCTGCACTGATGAAACTGTTCGCATGAGGCGTTGCCGATTACCCGTGATGACCTGGCTCCACGGGCAACCGGCAACCGGCAACTATGCCCACGTTACTCGCCCATATCGGCCGCCCGTACGTCCCCGCCGCCGCGGACCTGGGCCCTTTTGCGCCGGAGCTGTGGCTGATTGGCACGATCATCGCCACCCTCATCACGCCCTTTTTCATTCCCCGTCCGCGGGCCAACCGCGTGGCGGGCGCAGTTGCGCTGGGTGGAATCGCGATCGCGTTTCTCTCCCTCTTCTGGACGTTGGATGCCGGCGGCCATTTCTTCCGCGGCCTGCTGGTCGTCGATGCGATGGCGCTGTTCTGGAAAGGCATGCTCCTGCTGTTTGCCGGTGGGATCGTGCTGATGTGGTTCGGCACCGGCAGCACGCAGATGCACGAGGGGGATGGCCCGGAGTTCTTCACGCTGCTGCTGGGCGCAACCCTCGGCATGTCGCTGATGGGACAGACGACCAACCTGCTGATGCTGTTCATGGTCGTTGAGCTGGCCAGCCTGCCCAGCTACGTGCTGGCCGGCTTCCGCAAGACCCATCGCCTGGCGGCCGAGGCCTCGCTCAAGTACGTGCTGTTCGGGGCGGCCACCAGCGCCATCATGGTCTATGGCCTGTCGCTGGCCTATGGCCTGTTCGGCACGCTCCAACTCGAGCTGATCGCCCGCCAGATGGCCAGCGCCCCGCCGCATGTGCTGACGGCGGTGGTGCTGCTGGGGATCATCGTCGGCCTGGCGTTCAAGATCTCGGCGGTGCCGTTCCACTTCTGGTGCCCCGATGTGTTCGAGGGCGCCAGCGTCGAGGTCAGCGCGTTCCTGTCGGTGGCCAGCAAGGGGGCGGCGATTGCGCTGCTGCTGCGGGTGGTGATGATCATCGGCGGGGCGTTTGATTTCCGGCCCGAGTTGCTGCCCACTTCCCTGGCCTGGACGATCGCCCTCCTGGGCGCGATCACCGCCACCTGGGGCAACACCGCCGCCTTCGTGCAGACCAACCTCAAGCGCCTGCTGGCTTACAGCTCGATTGCCCACGCGGGGTACCTCCTGTGTGCGCTGTCGATGGTGGTGGGGCAGAACCTGGCCAACCCGGCCGAGGTGGCGGTGCCGGCGGTGCTGGTGTACCTGGCGGTCTACCTGTTCATGAACCTGGGCGCCTTTACGGTGGTGGGCATTGTTGGCGGCGAAACCGGCAGCGAGGATTTAAGCGCCTTCTGCGGCCTGGGCCGCCGTGCCCCCTGGCTGGCGGCGGCGATGGCTGCCTGCCTGGTGAGCCTCATCGGCCTGCCGCCGCTGGCCGGCTTTGCCGCCAAGTTGCTGCTGATGCTGGCCCTGTTCAAGAACGGCGGGGGATGGATTGCCCTCGTCTTCGTGATCGGCCTCAACACCGTCCTGAGCCTCTACTACTACGCCCGCATCCTGAAGGTGATGTACCTGGAAGACCGTGGCGAGGCCCCGGTCGCCGGCCCCCTCGCCCCCCGGGCGGTTGCCCTGGCCTGCGCGGCCATGCTGGTACTGCTGCTCCTGGGCTTTGGTGCCCTCACATCCCTGGCCGCCGGCACCGGCCACCTGCATGGCCTGTCCCCCGCCACACCGGTTGCCAACGTGCAGTGAATCGCGGCCTGCTCCAGCGGCGGCGGATCTCGCCCGCCGTGTGGCCGCTCACGTCATCCTGTCCATGTGGGATAGGGGTGCCGGAAGTCCGGTCCCCATCGGAGCACAAAGTACGCGACGACAAGCCCGTGCAGGACGATCGCGAAAATGAGCCACCGACTGAACGCCTTGCCACGCAACCGCCAGAGCCCGAGCAGGCTGCCACCGATGATCAATCCCGTACCAGAGATCGCGGCCGCAACCGATGCCCGTTCCCACGATTTCCGCCACGCATGCCAGGCTTTGTACGAAGCGTAACTTTCGCCCGCCAGGTTCTTCCACCATCTCCGGTCGTTGCTCTCATACTTCGCCCAGCGGTCCCAGCGCATCGCGCTGAAGCAGAGCGTCGCGGGCAGGATGAACAGCATCGCCAGCACGATGCCGGCCCACATGCTCGAGCGCGGCTTCGCGGACGGAAGTTGTGCATCGGCGTACCCAAGCGTCATGGCCGCTTCGAGCAAGATAACGGGTCAATGCTCACTGGCTGACCCGGCATCGACCCGTTTGAATATACGAGAACCCCTCCGCCGGTCCATTCCAGCAGCGGCTATCCGTCATTTCAAGAGCACGCTGATGGTACGAGAGCGAGAGCGCGGCCCATCCCGCAAAGCGAACCACCCGACCACATTTCGCGGCTGTCGGCGGATAATGAACAGACCCGCGCTGACCGCGCATCCTGTCAGCACGTAAAACATCACCGCCCGTTCCGCTGGAGGCGGATGGAGACGACTGCTCCACCTCGAGGTACAGGATCGGGAGAACGATCAGGAAGAACGCGATCACCAACTGCCAGCGCATGGCGCCAGGCGATGTGACTCGGGAACTGCAAAAGGGTTGCGTCGAAAATGCAGTCAAAATGCCGACATGCAAGCTGGCAGACGCAAGGGGGCCTGCTCGGAGGCGAGTCAGCGCGCCCTTCCGCGTGCTGGCCCTCCTGCACAGTGCACTCGGATCGGCTGGCCCATCTGTTTCTGTCCCCGCCGCATCGCGCAGCGCCACGCAGGGCACTGTTGTCACAATTTGCTTTCCGACGGCCGGCTCGACTCTGCACCAATGCAGCGGACCGGGCTGTATCCGGCCTGATTCCGGGGATCAACGCGGATTGGCGCGCTTTTTTTGCCCGAATGGCCAATTTAAGGGTTGAGCCCTGCGGTTGGATGGCATAGGGTTCGAAGACCGCATCCGGCAGCCGCGCAGGATATGAGGCCGCACGGGCTGCTGGTTGTTTGCTCACAGAGGCTACGGTCCTCCCCGGATCGCGGCACGCGGTGCTCCCTGAGCCTCTGACTCTTACCAACCGAAGAAGCAGTGTGAATCGTTTGGGCCGCAGTGTGCGGCGCGGTTCTTGTATGGTGGTGTGCCTGTCGGGCGCAACTGCCGCGTTCTGCTTATGACAAACGCGTCAGAAGACGCCGGAGACAGTCGAGATGTGTGCAATTTGTGGTGAACTCAGACACGATCAGCAGCCCGCTTCGGCCGCCACCGTTGAGCGGATGGCCGGACAGATGCAGCGCCGAGGCCCCGACAGCGGGGGCGTACGCGCCCAGGGGCCCTGCGCCCTGGGCCATCGCCGTCTCAAGATCATCGACTTGACCGACCGCGCCCAGCAGCCCATGGACGATCCCGCCCTCGGCCTGAGCCTGGTCTTCAACGGCATGATCTACAACTATCCCGAGCTGCGCCGGGAATTGCAGGACAGGGGCTATCACTTCTTCTCCGAGAGCGACACCGAGGTGGTGCTCAAGGCTTACCACGCCTGGGGGCCGCGCTGTGTGGAGCGCTTCAACGGCATGTTCGCCTTCGCCCTGCACGAGCGCGACAGCGGGCGGCTGGTGCTGGTGCGGGATCGGCTGGGCATCAAGCCGCTGTACTATGCCCAGGCGCCGGGCGTGTTCCGCTTCGCCTCCTCGCTGCCGGCCCTGCTGGCCGCGGGGGATGTCGATACCACCCTCGATCCGGCGGCCCTTCATCTGTACATGAGCTTCCACGCGGTGGTGCCTGCGCCGCTGACGATCCTCAAGGGCGTGCGCAAGCTGCCGCCTGCGACGATTCTCACCCTCGAGCCCGATGGCCGTTGCCAGCAAGAGACCTACTGGGAAGCATCGCACAATCCGCTGCCCGGCGAGCAGGCGGTTTCTTTTGCCGAGTGGCAGCAGCGCGTGCTGGATGCCCTGACCCGCGCCATCCAGCGCCGCATGATTGCCGATGTGCCGGTGGGGGTGCTGCTCAGCGGCGGGCTGGATTCGAGCCTGGTGGTGGGCCTGCTGGCCCGCCACGGCCAGCGCGATCTGCAGACCTTCTCCATCGGATTTGAGAGTATCGACCAGGAGAAGGGCGATGAGTTCCAGTACTCGGACCTGATCGCCCGCCATTACGGCACCCAGCATCACCAGATCCGCGTGGACAGTGCCCGCACACTGCCAGCGCTGGCCGACTGCGTGGCCGCGATGAGCGAGCCGATGGTCAGCCATGATGCGATCGGCTTCTACCTGCTCAGCCAAGAAGTGGCCCGGCATGTGAAGGTGGTGCAGAGCGGCCAGGGGGCCGATGAGGTGTTCGCCGGCTATCACTGGTATCCCCCGCTGCTGGATTCGGTCGACCCGGTGGGGGACTACGCACGCGTCTTTTTCGATTGCACGTTTGAAGAATACCAGCAGGCGGTGGAAGCGCCGTTCGTGAAGGAAGACTATGCCCGGGCATTTGTCGCCGAGCACTTCGCACGCCCGGGCGCGGATCGGGCCATCGACAAGGCGCTGCGCCTGGACACGCACATCATGCTGGTGGATGACCCGGTCAAACGGGTGGACAACATGACCATGGCCTGGGGGCTGGAAGCGCGGGTGCCGTTTCTGGATCACGAGCTGGTGGAGCTGGCCGCCCGCATCCCCGCGGAGTTCAAGGTCAAGCAGGGCGGCAAGCACGTGCTGAAGGAGGCTGCCCGGGCGATCCTGCCGGCCGAGGTGATCGACCGCCCCAAGGGGTACTTCCCGGTGCCGGCCCTCAAGTATCTGCGCGGCGACTACCTGGCGTTCGTGCAGGAGGTGCTGGGCGCACCCGCCGCTCGCCAGCGCGGTGTGTTCCGCCCGTCTTATGTGCAGAAGCTGCTGGCCGAGCCCGAGCAGCACTTGACCCCCCTGCGCGGCTCGAAGCTGTGGCAAATTGCGCTGCTGGAGTTCTGGCTGCAGCAGCAGGGGATCTGAGGAGGCCGGCCGCTCCGGGCCGCGCTTTGAATGGAGTGGATCGCACCCGGCGGCAAGGGCCCGGGCCGCCACACCGGCTCGGCCCCGGTGCCTGCCGGCAGCGGAGACAATCCCATGAACAGAACCATGACATCATCTCCCAGCGCTCCGCCGCCGCTGGACCGCTTCGGGCCCTCGCTGCGCAACTGGCAGCGGCCCGATGAGCAGGCGGCCGAGCAGATGACCGATGACTTCGTGCTGCCGATGGGGTGGGGACGGCTGATCTTCGGCCATACCTTCGCCTCCAGCGAGTCGCTGGTGCGCTGCCTGCTCCAGGAAGCGCCCGGCCAGCGCGATATCGCGCTGTACCTGCGCGATCCGCACGTGGTGCTGGCGCTGGCGCCCCACGAGCTGTTCCTCGATCCCTCGCACACCTATCGCCTGTGGCTGGACCGCTGCCAGATGGATGCCGCCCTGCCGCCGGCGGGCATCCGCATCCGCACCGCTGCCGGCGATGCCGATGTGGCGGAGATGAACCGCGTCTACGCCGCCCGCCACATGGTGCCAATGGACCATGAGCAGGTGAAAGAGCTGCGCCGGCGCGATGTGATCACCTGGCAGGTGGCCGAGGAGGTGGCCAGCGGGCGGATCATCGGCGCCATCGCGGGGGCGGACCACCAACTGGCCTTCAACGACCCCGAGGGCGGCTCGAGCATCTGGTGCCTGGCGGTGGACCCGCAGGCGGCCCAGCCGGGGGTGGGCCGGGCGCTGGTGCAGCGCGTGATCGACCTGTTCAGGCAGCGCGGGCGGGCGTTTGTCGACCTGTCGGTGCTGCATGACAACCACGAGGCGATCGCCCTCTATGAGAAGCTGGGCTTCGAGCGTGTGCCTGTCTTCTGCGTGAAGAAGAAAAACGCGATCAACGAGCCGCTGTATGTCGGCGAGGTGCCCGAGGCCAGGCTCAACCCCTATGCCCGCATCATCATCGATGAGGCCCGCCGCCGCGGCATCCTCGCCCAGGTGCTGGATGAGGAGGGCGGGTACTTCCGCCTGCACATGGGTGGGCGCAGCATCACCTGCCGGGAATCGCTCACCGAGCTGACCAGCGCCATCGCCATGAGCCGCTGCGATGACAAGCGGGTGACGCTGCGGCTGTTGCAGGGGGCGGGGCTGAAGGTGCCCCAGCAGCAGCCGGCTGGCACCCCGGCGGAGAACGCGGCGTTCCTGGCCCGCCACGGCCGGATCGTGGTCAAGCCGGCCCGCGGCGAGCAGGGGCGGGGCATCTCGGTGGATGTGCGCGACAGCGATGCCGTGGAGCGCGCGATCGAACTGGCCCGGCAGGTAAGCGCCGAGGTGGTCCTCGAGCAGTTCTGCCAGGGCCAGGACCTGCGCATCATCGTCATCAACTACGAGGTGGTGGCCGCCGCCGTGCGCAAGCCCGCCGAGGTGATCGGCACCGGCCGGCACACGGTGCGCGAGCTGATCGAGAAACAGAGCCGCCGCCGCGCGGCCGCCACCGGCGGCGAGAGCCGGATCCCGCTCGATGCCGAGACCGAGCGCTGCATCAGCAGCGCGGGCTGGACGATGGAGTCGGTGCTGCCGGCAGGGCAGGTGCTGCCGGTGCGCAAGACCGCCAACCTGCACACTGGCGGCACGATTCACGATGTGACTCCGCAACTGCATCCGGCCCTGGCCGAGGCGGCGGTGCAGGCAGCCCAGGCGCTGGAGATCCCGGTGACCGGGCTGGACCTGCTCGTGCCCGATGTGGCCGGGCCGGACTATGTCATCATCGAGGCCAACGAGCGCCCCGGCCTGGCCAACCATGAGCCCCAGCCCACCGCCGAGCGCTTTATCGACTTCCTCTTCCCGCACACCCGGCCGATGCACGGCCTGGCGGGAGGGGCGGCCGCCGGCCGGGATCCGGCTGAACCCCTGGCCGGCGGAGGGCGGGTATGAAGAAGCTGCCGATCGATGAAACATACCTCCTGCAGACACTGGTGCGCCTGCTGGAGACGCCCAGTCCCACGGGCTACACCGACCGGATCGTGCGGGTGGCGTGCGATGAGCTGGAGCGCCTGCAGATCCCGTATGAGATCACCCGCCGGGGCGCGATTCGGGCCACCCTGCCGGGCAATACGCGCCCGCCGGGCCGGGCGATTGTGGCCCACCTGGACACGCTGGGCGCGATGGTGCGCGAAGTGAAGCCCAACGGCCGGCTGGGAATCGCGCCCATCGGCACCTGGTCCAGCCGCTTTGCCGAGGGCGCGCGGGTGACGATCTTCACCGGCCCCGAAGGCAGCCGCCGCGGCACGATCCTGCCGCTCAAGGCCTCGGGCCACATCTACAACACCGAGATCGACACCCAGCCCACCAGTTGGGATCACATTGAGGTGCGCGTCGACGAGCGCAACCCCGGGCCCCTGATACACGTGGGCGATTTCATCGCCATCGACCCGGTGCCGGAGATCACCGATTCCGGCTTCATCAACGCCCGCCACCTGGACAACAAGGCCGGGGTGGCAGCCCTGCTGGCGGCGGCCAAGGCGATGATGGAGCACGAGACCGCGCTGCATGTGGAGACCAAGCTGCTGTTCACGCTGTTCGAAGAAGTCGGCTCGGGCGCCTCGGCGGTGCTGGCCGGTGATATCGCTGAGCTGGTGGCCATCGACAACGGTACGCCCGGGCCGGGGCAGAACTCCGATGAATTCGGTGTGACCGTGGCGATGATGGACAGCAGTGGCCCGTTTGACTACCACCTGACCCACCGGCTGGTGGATCTGTGCGCCGAGTACCAGATCGACTGCCGGCGGGATGTGTTTCGCCACTATCGCTGCGATGCCGCCTCGGCCCTGCAGGCGGGGCACGATCTGCGCGTGGCGCTGGTCTGCTTCGGGGTGGATGCCTCGCATGGCTATGAGCGCACGCACCGCGATGCCCTGCGCAGCGTGGCGGAACTGATCGCACTCTACATGCAAAGCCCGATTGTCGTGCGGCGCGACCGCATCGACCTGGGGCCAATCAAAGGATTCCCAACCCAGCCGGAATAGGCCGGCTGCGTGCATGCCCAACGAAATGAATCGCCCGATCCTTCCCCATCAAGTGTTGACCGTGGCCCGCGATATCATCCCCTGCCGGCTGGCACCGGCCAGGCGCAGTCGGCACAGGCCCATGTGGCAGCGGGCTGTAGCTATCGTGGGGCTGCTGCCG
>CAYNMV010000011.1:68689-84795 GCA_964398315.1 uncultured Tepidisphaeraceae bacterium
TGCCGATCTGGCTGCTGATGCTGAGCGGCTGCGATGGCGGCGACGCCACCGCCCCGGCCGCCTATGAAGGGCCGCCCAAAGCCGGCGGCACGCTGACCATCGCGATCCAGGCTGATGGCCGCTCGCTCGATCCGCACAAGGTGACCGATGCCGGCTCGATGCGCCTGATCGAGAATATGTATTCCACCCTGATGCGCTACGGGGCGGAGTATGGTGAGGTGGAGCCGGGTCTGGCCGAGACGGTGGATATCTCCGAGGATGGCCTGCGTTATACCTTTACCCTGCGCGAGGGGATTCGTTTTCACTCCGGCCGGGAGATGACCGCCGAGGATGTGCGCTACTCGATCGATCGCATTCGCGACAGCCAGGTGCGCGCGGATCATTTCGCCCCGGTGGAATCGATCGAGGTGGTGGATACGCGCACCGTGCGCTTCAACCTGAGCCGGCCGGCCGCGCCGCTGCTGGTTCACCTGGCATATCCGATGAATGCGATCGTGGATCGCGAGGTGGTGGAAGCACATGGCGGCTCGCTGGATGCAGCCGATGCCGGCAGCGGGCCGTTCAAGCTCATCGAATGGCGCAAGGACCGCCATCTCAAGCTCGCCAGGCACGAGCAGTACCACATCCCCGGCCGGCCCTACCTGGATGCGGTGACCTTCCGCCCCATCCCCGATGAAACCGCCCGCACGACCGCCCTGCGCATGCGCGAGGTGGATATCGTGCTCGACCTGCCGGCCAAGGATGTGTCGATCGTCGAGGGCATCGGGCACGTGGTCGTGGAGCGTGTCCCCGGCACGTTCTGGGAATATATCGGCCTGAACACCCAGCGCAAGCCGTTCGATGATCCGCGCGTGCGCCGGGCGGTTGCCCATGCGATCGACCGCGAAGCGCTGAACCGGATGATCAAGTTCGGACGGGCCACGGTGCTGGATGGCGGGCACATTCCGCCCAATCACTGGGCCCATGCCAGGGATCTGCACCCCTATCCCCAGCGCGATGTGGAGAAAGCCCGGGCGCTGCTTGCCGAGGCGGGCGTAGCCGAGGGATTCAAGACCGTGCTGAAGGTGGGCGCTTCGTTTCAGTACCAGGTGGATGCTGCCCAGGTGGTGAAACAGCAGCTTGCCGATGTGGGCATCGAGGTGGAGTTGCAGCCGCTGGAATCGGGCCTCTTCTTCGACGCCCTCGGGCAGGGCGATTTCGATATGACGCTGGTTGGCTGGGTGGGGTTCGTCGATCCCGATGAGTGGTGCTATAACCTGTTCCACTCCGCCGGCAGATTTAACCAGCAGCAATATGCCAATGCCGAGCTGGATCGCCTGCTGGAGCGCGGCCGCCGCATCCGCGATCGTGAGCAGCGCAAGCAGCTCTATGCCGAGGCCCAGCGGATCATCGCCACCGAAGCGCCGGTTGTTTCACTCTATGTGAATGAACAGAGTGCGGCCCGCCTGAGCGATGTCCGCGGTTTTGTTGTCCACCCAACCGCCACCACCCTCTGGCTGCGTGATACGTGGCTGGCCAGGGAGGATTGAGCAAACGCAGTGAAGCCAGGAAGCCCAGTGAGGACCGGGCCAGCCGGCAAAGGGCGGGTGACCCGCAGCAGAGGACTGGCCTGCGTATTCTTCTGAGCCCGAAGTCCTCGAACCCTGCTGCCCGGACGCTCTTTGCCACGTTGTCGCGTTTAACCATTTCCGCGATTCATGTTCAGCTACCTTCTCAAGCGCCTGCTGATCGCGATTCCCGTGTTGCTGGGGGTGTCGATCATCGCCTTTGCGCTGGTGCGGGCGGTGCCGGGGGATACGGTGACGGCGATGCTGGGGGCGAACTACAGTGAGGCGGAAGCGGCCGCGCTGCGCCAGCGCTACGGCCTGGACAAGCCGCTGGTGGTGCAGTACCTGATCTGGCTGGCGCATGTGCTGCGGGGCGATCTGGGCACCTCGGTGTTCACCGGCCGGCCGGTGCTGGCGGTCATCCTCGAACGGCTGCCGGTGACCCTCGAACTGGCCGCCATCGCCATTGCGTTTGCGATCGTGGTGGGCATCCCGCTGGGGGTTATCTCGGCCCTGCGCCAGCGCCACCTGGCCGGCTACGCCGCCAGCTTCGCCGGGTTGATCGGGATCAGCATCCCGGGCTTCTGGCTGGGCACGATCCTGATTCTGCTGTTCTCGCTGGCCTTTGGCTGGCTGCCCAGCGGCGGGTTTGTCGCCATTACCCGCAGCCCGTTGGAAAACCTGCGCCACATGCTCCTGCCCGGCCTGGCGCTGGGCACTGCTGTTGCCGCCGTGGTGATGCGCATGACCCGCTCGGCCATGCTGAACGTCATCCACCAGGACTACATTCGCACCGCCCGCGCCAAGGGCACGCCCGAGCCGCGCGTGCTCCTGCGCCATGCGCTGAAGAACGCGATGATCCCCATCGTGACCATCCTCGGTCTCCAGGCCGGCTACCTGATCGGCGGATCGGTTGTGATCGAGCAGGTCTTCAGCCTGCCCGGCGTCGGCCGGCTGGCCCTGCAGGCGATTGGCAGCCGCGATTACGCGCTGCTTCAGGGTGTGATCCTGTTCGTTGCGGCGGCGTTTGTGCTGATCAATCTCGTGGTGGATTTGCTCTATGCCGCGCTCGACCCGCGCATCCGGCTGGGCGGGGAGGGATGATGCAGCAGGAAGCCGAGTCGCACAGAAACAGGATTGCCACCGATGCCCCATCCGGCAGGGGCTTGCGGAGCACCTGGAACAGGATGGATGCCGGGGGCCTGTCCGCATGGTCGTCCGCCGCGTGGTGATTGCGCGGTGGGAGGGGCAGGCGGAGGGCAGTGGCGGCCAGCCTCGGGGTGTGCCCCAGTGTCCGGCTGTGCCCCGGTGTCCGGCGGCCTGCCAGGGGCTCGCTGCTGGAAGGGGGTCGAGTGGCTGGGCTCGGATAGCCGGGTGGTGCCATCCGTGCTGGACCCGTGCCATGTTCCTGGTGCGGTCTCGAACCGTGTGGCCGTGCCATTCGCGATTGCGCTGGACGCGCGATTGCGCTGGATGCGCGCTCGCCATCGCAAGAAGAGGACAGTCAACATGCAGTCTGTCGCCGTTTCCAGTCCGTCCACTTTGCACCCGCGTGCGGTTGTCCTGCGCACGCTTCTCCGGCCGTCCGCCGCGGTGGCAGCGCAGGTGGCGCGCAACCGCCTGGCATTGGCCGGCGGGGTGTTTATTGCGCTGCTGATCGTGCTGGCGCTGGGGGCGCCGGTGGTGGCGCCCTATGACCCGCTGGCGATGGATGGGGAGGCAATCCTCGCCGCGCCCGGCGCAGCGCATTGGCTGGGCACTGACCGCTTCGGCCGAGATATCCTCAGCCGGATCCTGCATGGCGCTCGCCTGAGCCTGTGGGTGGGGATCGTCTCGGTCAGCCTTTCACTGGTGGTTGGCACAACCATCGGCCTGGTGGCCGGCTACTTTGGCCGCTGGGTGGATTCAGCGCTCTCGCGTGGGATCGACACGCTGCTGGCGTTCCCGGACATCCTGCTGGCGCTGGCGATCATGGCCGTGCTGGGGGCCAGCACCACCAACGTCATGATCGCCATCGGCATCGTTTACATTCCCATCTTTGCCCGCATCGCCCGCGGGGCGACGTTGCAGATCAAAAGCAGCACCTATATCGAGGCCGCCCGCGCCCTGGGCATCCGTCACCGTCGTATTCTTGCCCGCCATATCCTGCCCAATATCGCTTCGCCGCTGATCGTGCAGACGACGCTCTCGCTGGCCTTCGCGATCCTGGCCGAGGCGGCCTTGAGCTTCCTGGGGCTGGGCGTGGAGCCGGATGCCCCCTCGTGGGGGGTGATGCTGGCCGAGGGCAAGGACTGGATGGAACTGGCGTGGTGGGTGGCGGTCTTCCCCGGCATCGCCCTGACGCTGGCGGTCCTCAGCTTCAATCTCCTGGGCGATGGCCTGCGCGATGCGCTGGATCCGCAGGCGGGCCGCGGCTGAGCTTGCGGGCAAGATGTCGGGGGCCACTGGCTCAGGCGTAGCGGCCGAGGATGTCCGCATGAGCATCCAGGCCGGCGCTGATGGCGGCATGGCCGGCGGGTTTGTCAGTGATCAGCGGATCCAGTTCAACCGCCTCATCGACCAGGGCACGGCTGCGCTGGCGCGCTGCGCGGACGAGTGTGTCTGACACCTGCGCGGCCCGGGCGCACAGCGGCGCAATCGCCTGGGGCAGGTCCACCCGCTGCGGACTCACGCCCAAGCGGGTTACCCGGGCGGGGGTTTCGACATAGACCCCGCGCGGCAGTTGGGGCACCTGGCCCTCATTGGGCAGGTTCAGGGCATGGACCTCACATGCCGGGCCGCCGGCCAGGGCCAGCGCCACGTTGATTGGCTTTTCCCACGATTCGATTTGGAACACCGGTTCGGCCGGGCCGCTGCCGTCGGCGGCCTTGTTCAGCACGGCCAGCCAGCGCTGGCGCTCGGCTTCGGTGCCGTGCCACACGTCGTGGTCGCCGCCCGAGTGCGGGCCGGGGGGAAGGAAATCGCGGATGTGGCTGTCGCCGGCGGCGGGGAGGTAGCCGGTTGAGGCCAGCATCTCACGCGTCAGCGGCCGATCGGCCAGCGCGCCCTGTTCCAGTGCGTTGCGCAGCCGGGGATAGAGGTCTTCGCCGCTGTCGACATCTTCGATGCGCACCGCCCAGGCAAAATGGTTCGTGCCGGCCAGCGTGAGCCGCAAGCGGCTGCGGGCCGGCTCAAAGGGATAGCGCAGCGGCGGCCCGCCGTGCAGCATGCGCCACACCACGCCCCACCCATTGAGTGTCACGGAACAGAAGCCGATGGTCTTTACACCGCTCTCGTGCGCGGCCTGGGCGACGCGCGGCAGGGGATTGGCGAGATTCAGCAGCCAGGCGGCCGGGCAGTGGCGGCGGATCTGCTGGCATATCTCCTGGATCAGCGTGATCTGCCGCAGCGAGTTGCTGATCCCCGTAACCCCGCCAAACTCGCTGCCGAGCGCGGCTGGATCGTGCTGGCGGGCGATGCGCAGGTCCATCATGAATCGCCGCTGCATCTCGCGGGCGGCCGAGCAGAGGACGAAGTCAGCGCTATCCAGCCCGCGGGCCAGGTCGGTTTCCGCGCGGACGGTGCTGCGCAACCCCTGCTGGTGTGCCAGGCGCTGGCCCAGGGCGGCCAGCGGTTCAATCACCTGGCGGTTCGGATCGATCAGCACCAGCTCCAGGTCATCCAGGCGATGCCGCAGGATGGATTCCTGCACCACGCTTGGCCCGAACACGAAACTCCCGGCGCCCACGACGGCAATCTTCAGTTGTGGCATGCATCTCCCGGCTGACTCACATCGCAGGCTGGTATCGTGCCGCTTCGGTTGCCGGGTGACAAGCATCGGTGGGCCGGCTTGCCCGTTTCATCACCTCGGAACTGGGCTATCCGCCGCCGGGCATGGCGCAGGCGACCACCCCCGGCGGTGATGCCGGGGGCGGTGCCGCTTTGCTCCCCCTGAGCCGCGCTTTCCCCCATTCGATGCGGCGGGCTGATGTCGGCCCGCATTGACGCTATTCATCCGGCCAGTAGCGACGGCGCAGGCGCGGCCGGCGGGAGGGCGGTTGTGGATCGTCCTGGCGCGGTTGGGCGAACAGTTGCAGGTGCAGGACCACCTGGTTGTCCCAGACCAGCGCTGAGCCGCTGAGCAGCTCATCGCCCAGCCGCCAGTCCTGGCCTTCGCCGGGTGAATCGAACGCCTCCCATTTCCCCACCGCGGCCCGTGCCAGCACCGCGCCCACCCCTTCGGATTCGTTCACCTGACCCGCAGCGCCGGTGTGGTCGTGCAGCAGGTCGATCGCGTAGCTGTCCACCAGCGAGTCCCAGAAGTAGCGCAGCGTGGCATGGCGGTCGAACAGGTCCAGCCCCTGGAAGCGGCCGCGGTGGAAAATGGCCATTCCCACCGCCTCCGCGGGCAGGTGCAGTGCCGAGCGAAACTCGCTCAGCTCGCGCTGCCGCTGGGCATAGGCATCGGCCAGCGCCATCGTCTGGCTGACGGTGTCAGAGGAAGCCAGCGAGCACGCCACCTCGTTCCACACCGCGTGCTGATCGGCATCGTGGCGCCGGCGGGCCCGAAGCGAATCGTACACCCGGCGCGACTTGCCCGAGCGCACCCGGTGACTGGCCGATTTTCCCCCTTTGAAGGCCGCACTTGTCGTATGCCAGCGGCCCGCCTCGACGCAGGAAACCGGGATTGTCAGCGTGCTGCGCGCCGGCACCAGTACATCGGTGTTGAGGATGCGGTTTTGCTTGGCCCCGACCAGTTCCTGCCCGTCCATCAGGAACAGCCGCACATCCAGGTCATTGCGCACCTTCACCTCCGGCACCGATCCGGCAGCGCTGATCTCGGTGATCTTCACCTTGTCCAGGTGGTCGCTGCTGAGCAGGGCGTAGGGCGGCTGACCGTGCGACGGGCCGAGAATCGGCACGAAGCGCAGGTGCTGACCCTGTGGGCTGTCGGGCCGGACGATGCGGGTGCGCTGGGCGATTGCTTCGGTCATGCGGCGGCTCCGTTCCCCTGGGGCTGGCTGCAATCCGCCCAGGCGATGAGGCAAAGACTATCCGACCGCACTGACAACACCCTGTCAGCGGAGCGCTGCTATTTCACACTATTTTCTTGCCTCCAGCCGGCTCACGCGCATCCTGAGGTCATCGATGGTTCGCTTCATCTGATCCAGGTCGCGCTGGAGTTGGCGCAGCTCATTGCCGCCAGTGCTTCGGCGTTCCTGCTCGATGGTCTTCAGGCGCTTGTCCTGCTCCTGCGCCTGCCGGGTCAGCCGGGTGAGGGTGTCGTTGAGCTGCCGGAGCGACTGCTCATCAGCTTTTGCCGCGGCCTGGCGGGTGCGGTCATCGGCCTTGAGCTGTTTCTCAATGGCCTCCACCCGCGCCAGGAGGGTGCTGTCAGGGCGGAATGGATCGCGTACCACCAGCTTCTCCAGCGCGGTTACCCGCTCGGTGAGGGCCTGCACCCGTCTGGCGACATCGTTTTCCTGTCCGCCGTGAGGTGGCGCTGGTGCGGTAACAGACAGAACGGTGAGGATCGCCGCGAGCAGCAGGGCGAAGACGATGTGGGAGATCGGAGAAGTGCGCATGCCATCATCATACCCTGTCGTGATATGCGGCGACCGGCACGATGGCGATGACGGCACGCCGTAGCACTTGGGACGGTGCAGGGCAGGGCGGATACGATACGTACGTGGCTCGATTGAGCCGTACAAAAAAGGGCTGAATCGCGCGGTGTACCTGATATAGTGTTTGGCGACTGGAAAGGGGCTGCATGTCGGCTGATTACTCACGCATACATCGACTGCTGAAGATTCTGACGCTGATCCAGGGTTCCAGCGGCTGGACTGCCAAGCGCCTGGCGGTGGAGTGCGGCACCTCTGAGCGCACGATCTTTCGCGATTTGCAGATGCTGGAGGGTGCCGGGATCCCGTACTTTTTCGATCAGGAGACCGGCGGCTACAGCATTCATCGCGATTTTTTTCTGCCGCCGGTGCAGTTGACGCTGGATGAGGCGCTGGCCCTGGTAGCACTGGGCGAGCAGGTGGGCGGCAGCGAGCAGGTGCCCTTCATGCGCAGCGCTGGCCGGGCGATTAGCAAGCTGCGCGGCCAACTTCCCTCGGAGATGCGCCAGGAGGTGGAGCGCATCACGGACCAGGTCAGCATCAAGCTCGCCGCCAGCACGCCGCCGGAAGGAATGGCGGATGTGCATGAGATTGTGCGGCGGGCGCTGGCGACGGGACGGGTGTTGAGATGCCAGTATGAGTCCGTTACCGGCAATGATCCGGCCAGGCTCACCACGGGCCGCTCGGGGAAGCCTGCCGCAGATGAACCGCAGACATTCCTGCTCCAGCCGTATTCACTGCTGTTCAACCAGCGGGCATGGTATGTGCTGGGACATCACAGCGGGCACGATGCCGTGCGCTGCCTGAAGCTCAATCGCTTTACGCGCATCGAGCTGACCGATATGACCTTCACCCGCCCCAGGGATTTCAGCCTGGACAGGCATCTGGGCAATGCCTGGCGGATGATCCGCGGCACACCAACCTATGACGTGGAACTGGTGTTTGATGCTGCCTTCGCCGAGACCATCGCCGACACCCACTGGCATTCAACGCAGGAGGTCACGTGGCACGATGATGGATCGATCACCTTCCGCTGCCGGGTGGATGGGCTGGAGGAGATCGTCTGGTGGGTGCTGAGCATGGGGCCCCATTGCATTGTGAAACAGCCCACGGAACTGGCCCGGCGGGTAAAAGAGCTGGCCGAGGGTGTGGTGAAGAATTACCCGTCGCGTCCCACTGGCCGGAAAGCGGGCAAGGCGAGGAAGCAGATGGCAAGGGTGGAGAAGTCTGACAGTCGGAAGCTGAAGGCTGAAACAGTGGAACGCTGAAACGCCTTTGCCCCGGCTATCATTTCAGGTGCGAGATCAGGCCATGCATCCACGCGGCGGAATCCAGCGCCCACCCCCACGCACCGACCCGGTCCAGCGCCGGGCGCATCTGGCGCTGCTGTGGACGGTGCGGGATTTGCGCTGGTCGATTGTCCGCGGCCGGCCGATCACGCTGCCGAACCTGTTACGACTGCTTAGCCGGCGTCTTCATCAGCTTGATGTACCCGGGCCTGCGGAACCGCAGTACGAGCGCTTACGACAGTTCTACATCACCCAGCAGCCGTTCCGTCGCCGGCCGGTGTGGAGCCGATCGGGAAGGCTGATTGAGTGCTGATCCAGCCATCCCGGACGGGTGTGATTTGCGCCATGCAGCGGAGATCGTTTTGCCAGATATTGCGATGTATGGTGATGTAAGTAATTGCTGTTGCTGGACGGTCGAATTCGGTATCATCCGCTTGCGCAAAAAGGCTTGGGGGGAGAAATGCAGGTAAGGAGATATGGATCGTTGTCGTGCTGGCTTGGTGGTGTTGGCTTGCGTGATGCTGTCGAGCGCGGTTGCGGCGGGGGGAAACACGTATGTGGTCCATGGGCATGAGGCCGATTTCGGCGCCCAGGGCCTGCTGATCAACGAAGATACAACGCTGCGGGTCGGGGCCACGTCGGATACGTACGAGGGACTGCTTCCGCCGGACCTGAACGGCTTTTTCCTGTTCGAACTGCCGGTTCCGGGCGCAACGGAGCAGCCGATCGTGCAGTCGGCCCGTCTGTCGTTTCACGTTTCCGGCATCGTCGGTACGCCCTCATTTTCCCTCGATCTCTACGGGCTGCCGCGGGCACGGCAGCTCAGCGAGTTCGATCCCAACCAGACCTGGTATGACCCAACGCCTGATCTGTACAGCGGCCCGGCTGCCAATGCGCCATCGGACCATACGCTGATCCAGAGCGGGCTGGTGTCGCCTGCTCTGATCAACGAGCCCTTCGAGCCGGTGCGTATCACCACCGCCGTGCAGGCAGAGGCGATCCTGGCGGCCTATCTCACCAGCCTGTATGAGGCAGGTGGGGCGGGGCAACTGGTGATGTTTCGGTTGAATCCTGACCAGTCCCCGGAGGACTTGGGCGACATCGATGTCGGGTATGAGATCCAGTTTGCCGGGACGTTTGATTTCGACCGCGGCGCTCACGCTACCAACGAGCCGGACCTGATGCCGATGTTAGAACTGACGCTCGTGCCTGAGCCGGGCACGGGGCTGCTGGCGCTGACGCCGCTGGCGGCAGGCCTGCTGCGGCGACGCCGCCATTGAAAAAGCTGCAAGTGTTCCACGTGGAACACGGCTGCCATACTGGCATATCAGAATGGGTTGCGCAATCTTGCTGAGCAGGGGCTCTCGGCTGTAAAGTCTGCTGCATGCTGGCCCGCGGATGACGCGGCGGCTGATCGGTCATCGGCGAGCGTCCCACCCGTCAGAGTGCAGCACCGATCCTGGACAGAGGTATGCCCGGTTCTTGCTCCATTTTCTGCCTGCGTGGCTGCCTGCGCCAGAGCGGGGACGGGGGGCGCTGGCGGCGGGGCGGCGGGGGGTTCACGCTGGTTGAGCTGCTGGTGATCCTCGCAGTCATCACGATCCTGGTGGCCCTGCTGTTGCCGGTGGTGCAGCAGACGCGATGGCAGGCCCGCTCCGTGCGCTGCCTGAACAATTTGCGGCAAGTGTCAATCGGCCTGCTGAATTACGCCCAGGCGCATGGCGGGTACTTTCCCCCGGCCGATGGCCCGGACAAGTGGTTTGATCTACCCCGTCTCGGCCAGTTCCTGGCCAATGCCCCGTCCCTGGCGAGCGATGCTGCCAATACGGTTTACGTCTGCCCCGAAGATGACAACAGCATCCGCTCCTATGCCCTGAATGTCTGGGCGGCGAGCAGGATTCCGCAAGGCCTGCTGAGTGCCATTCCGCAGCGGGGTAAACCTTTCCGCCTGGGCGCGGCCCAGGCGGATCGGCTCATCCTGGTCACCGAGGCCCATTCGGGTTTTACCGCCGCGTCCATGTTCGGCCTAACCCAGACCAGCGACTGGACCGCCAGCGACAAGATCGGCATGTACGGCCTGACCCCCGGGGCGCGGTTTGGGGGCGGGGGTGGGATCAGTCCGCCGCTGTCCAGTGCCCTGGTGGGCCTGCGCTTTGCGCCCCAGATCACCGAGTTGCCTTATTACCGTCATCGCCGGCCAGGGCAGTCGGATCTGGGTGCGGTGCATATTGCGTTTCTCGATGCTCACGCCGCCGGGTTTCGCCAGGCGGAACTGGTGGAGATTGATACCGGGCGAAGCACCCTTGAAGCCCTCTGGTCGCCACTGGATTACCAACTCAACCCGCCGGAATAGCCCGGAAAACGGCGCCTGCGGTTGGGTAACTGCGTTTGTATGGCAGTGGAAGGAATCATAGAGTATACTTGAGCATGTTGAACGGGCGGCCCGCCTGATCGGCGGCCGATTCGCTTGCCGGGAGGTTTCCCCGGTGAAGGTTCCCCCCCTCCTTCGCCACCCTCCCGGCTCTTTTTCTGTCTGCTGGTGATATTTCTGTTCACACTTCCGGGGATGCCGCAGGCTTGAGTATGCTGTTCGACACAATCACTTCGCCCCCACAGTTGGAGCGGCAATGGAGATGACCGATCGCAAGCGCCAACTGATCGATCGCGCCGTTGCGGGCGATGTGGCTGCCTTCGAGCAGCTTTTCC
The DNA here is from genome assembly GCA_964398315.1 of uncultured Tepidisphaeraceae bacterium. GTDB lineage: Bacteria > Planctomycetota > Phycisphaerae > Tepidisphaerales > Tepidisphaeraceae > JADLCB01. The sequence goes on from CAYNMV010000011.1 coordinate 79,832, forward strand.
TGGCCGAGCGCCGCCGGCTGGAGGGGCTGATCCGCGGTCTGCTGCCCCAGTCCCTGGCCTCGATCATCGAGCCGGCGGATGTGATGCAGGATGTGTTCCAGCACGCCTTTTCCAACCAGAGCACCTTCCAGCCGCAGGGGGACGATGCCGTTTTCCAGTGGCTGGCGACCATCGCCCGCAATCACGTGCTCAACCTGATCCGCGCCCAAACCACCGCCAAACGCGGCCGCGGATGGACACGCCTGAGAGACGGCGACTCGGATGAGGCGTCCGTGGTGTCGATGCTGGATCAGTTGGCCCATTACCGGCGCTCTCCCAGCGCATCTGCGGCGGCACATGAGATGGTCATACTGATGGAGTCTGCGCTGGAGCGGTTGCCTGATGATCAGCGCCGGGCAGTGGAGTTGCGCTATCTTGCCGGAAAGTCGGTTGCCGAGGTGGCACAGGGCATGGACCGCTCGGAAGCGGCGATCAAAATGCTCTGCCAGCGCGCCCTGTCGGCCTTGCGAAGTGCGTTACCCCTCCCAGCCGATGGTGTTTGATTGGATAGGGGCTGGAGGGAGCGCGGATCCTGGGAGGAAGCGGGAGGGAAATGGGGCATGCGAAATACTGAATGGCGGAGTGCTGGTTCTGCCCGTTCATTATTCCGCATGCCCCATCCTTTGTTGTTCTTGTGTGATTGTCTATTTGTTGCTTATGTGGGATTGGGGTTTCGGGTAGCTGAAAGAGAATGGCATCGCACAGTTGGTGGCAGAATCCGTTGAAGACATCATCGCCGATGTAATTGAGCGTCGGGCCGCCGGGGAGGTGGTAACCGACGCCGAGGTGCTGGCTGCGCACCCGGAGTTGCGGGCAGAACTGGCCGAAGAGCTGGCCGCCTTGCGCGCGGTGCACCGGGCCATGCTTGCCGCCCACCGATCGCGCTCGAGCGCGGGCGGCAGCGCTGCATCAGCGCCCAGTCCTGCCGATACAGCCGATACTGCCGTGCCCGCTTCCGGCCCCGCCGCAGCCCTGCCGCACATCCACGGTTACCTGGTGCTGCGGGAGATCGGCCGCGGCGGCCAGGGATGCGTTTACCTGGCCGTCCACGAGCCTACCGGCCGGCGGATGGCGCTCAAGGTGGTGGGGGATGGATCACCGCTGACCAGCTCGCGCCAGCGAAAACGTTTCGGCCGCGAGGCGGATGTCATGGCGACGGTCGATCATCCACACGTGGTCAAGATCACCGATCGCGGATACACCCGCAGCGGCGCTCTCTACCTGGCGATGGACTACATCGACGGGCCGGCCCTCGATGAATGGCTGATCGAGCGGCGGACCTGTTCCAGCGACTATCAGCGGGAGGTGGCCCGCCTGTTCGCCGCCATCGCCCGGGCCGCGCATGAATGCCATCGCCATGGCATCATCCACCGCGACCTCAAGCCAACCAATATTCGCGTCGATCGCCATGACCGGCCGTATATCCTCGATTTCGGCCTGGCGCGGGTGTCGGACGGAGTGTCCGCCCTGGAGCAACTGACTGTTGATGGGCCGCACGCAACCCTTGCCGGGCAGGTGATCGGCTCATTGCCGTGGGCCAGTCCCGAGCAGGCGGCAGGGCGGCTGGACGAAGTGGGCGCCCAAAGCGATGTCTATTCGCTGGGCATCATGCTTTACCAGGCGCTGACCGGCGATTTCCCCTATCCGGTTACGGTGGAACTGCGGCAACTGCTGGAAAACATCGAGCGCTGTCCGCCGCGGGCGCCCATCCGCCTGGCGTACCATGCCCGGCCACGCTGCGATTCAGCGCTCGAGGCAATCGTGCTGAAGGCGATCGCCAAGCCGCGCCATGAACGCTATGCCTCGGCCGCGGAACTGGCCGACGATCTGGAAAGGTGGTTGGCCGGCGAGCCGGTGACGGCGGACCTCTCCCGCCAGCGCCGTCGATGGCAGTTGCGTGCGGCGGTGGCAGGCGTGCTGGTCCTGTTGATCGCCACGGTGGCGGCGGCCATCGTACTGTCCCGCCCGACCCCGCCGACCGTCTTCACCCGACCAGCCTTTGTAAACCACCTGGGGATTCGGATGGTGAAGCTTGATCCGGGGCCGGTGATCGTCGGCAGCCCGCTGGAAGAGCCGGGCCGGCAGATCAACGAGCGACAGTGGGTTACCCGCATCGAACGGCCGTTCTGGATCGCCACCACCGAAGTTACCCGCGGCCAGTACCGCGCCCTGATGGGCAAGCTGCCGGCAGGGGAGCAGGAAGCCATCGCGGCCGGCACATTGGACCCCGAGACGGCGGATGACAGTCTGCCGATCACCCATCTCACCTGGCATGAGGCGGTTGCGTTCTGCCAGGCGCTTTCCGAGGCGGAAGGCAGGCGATATCGCCTGCCCAGCGAGATTGAATGGGAGTATGCCGCCCGCGCGGGCACGCAGGGCCGCTTCGGCGGCAGCGGACAGGCCGATTCGATGGCCTGGCATGCCGGCAACAGCGGTCGTCGTCTCCAGCACATCGCCACGCGCTGGCCCAATCACTGGGGCCTGCATGACCTGCACGGCAACGCGGCCGAATGGTGCAGCGATCCGTATGGCCCGACCTACCCTGCGGAAAACTCGGTCGACACCCGCATTCCGCCCGAGCGCCGCGCGCGGGTGATCCGCGGCGGCAGCGCTCAGCAGCCGCCCGAGGAGTGCCGCTCGGCCGCCCGCACACCCGCTGCGCCCGACTGGTACAGCCCCTTCCTGGGTTTCCGCGTCGCCATGGACGATCCGCCCACGGTCAGCCAGGTCGAATCATCGTCGCCATAGCGGCCGAAATCTGCTGCCGGTGGGAGGCTTTCGCGAATAATCAGCGGCGCTGAAAAATTGGCGTTACCTTTCTCCGCTGAAGGTGTTTTACCTGATTGGGAGTACCCCTGAGGCCAGATGAGGACGCAGGTGGGGGAAGGGACGTTCTATGGATATTGAGCCCGTCACCGGTCACTGTGCCGTCGCTGAAGTGCGTTTTGGCAGCAACGGTGATTCAGGCGGGTTCGATGCCGAATATCGCGTGGGCGATGCCGCAGGCAACTGGTCCACAGGTCGGCGGCAGTGGGATGCGAATTTGAGCGATGGCCTGTCCAGTGGTGCTGTCGCAACCTCATTTGTCGCCCATGCGGGAGGCGGTGCAAATGGAATTGCCTGGTCCGTCACCGGGGGGGTGACGGACCCGCTTTCATTTGGCGGCGTCACCTATGGCAACATCGTTTCCGTCAAGCTGCGGGCCTACGTTGGCGGACCAGGCCGGCGTATGGCCTGGTCGAACGTTGTGGTGCGCTTCTATCGCAACGGGCAGCTTCGCCAGAGCAAGACCATCCCCAACATCCTCTGGCCGGATGCCAACACCCTCGGCATGGGCCAGTCCAACCCGGTGGTGAGAACCCTCAACGTGACTCCCACGGCCACCGACAACGATGAGGTGTCCGTCTCCGCCTCCATCACCCTCGAGGCCGATACCGGCATCAGCCCCAGCGCGGATGATATCGCCGGCCAGTTGTACCTCTTTACTGATAGCTGTGCCTGAGGGCCGTTCGTTATCGCTGCCGCCCCCGCATCAGCACAACCGGCGCACGACTCAAGCGCGCAGCGTATGAGCCGCTGATCCCGCGACCAATGGCCGGCTTGTCATCTGTTCCTCCGGTAAGCGACCTTCCGGCCGGCCGGTTCGCGCATGGCGGATCTGCGCGTGCCAGCTCTGCGCCTGGCGCGCGATCGGCACGATTTGGCAACCGACACGCGGCCGCGCCCTGTCCACCCTTTTCGCGTTTGCGGATGTCTGTTCAGCCGGGCTGTGCCGCAAGGCGCGCCACCGCCTTTTGCGGCAGGAGCACAGCGCAAGGCACGCCACCGCATCGGCCCGCGATGGAAAAGGCAGAAGACAGTTGTATGGAGTAACGCGGTTCTCCACACACCTGCCTTCTTACCTGCTTCCCCGTTCCGTGCCTTCTGCTGCCGCTTCACCATCCGGGCAGGTCAGCGCGAGGCGATGTTGAAGCTGACGTTGCTCTTTTCACCTTTCTCATCGGTGCGACGGAACTTGGAGATGTCCGTATTGCGGATCTCGTAAGTCACCTTGGCCGACTCCGAGGCGCCTGGATACCAGGAGAACTTGTGCAGATAGCCCTGGAAGCCCGAGGGCACCGAGAAACGGACCCCGTCGATCGCGACCTGCGTGGCAGCGCCAGTGGCGTTCCAGCCACCCACCAGTGCCCAGGTGGAGGGCGTGATGGTGAACTGGCTGTTGCGGATGGTGACTTGCGCCATGTTGTTGGGCGTCACCAGCACGCCATCGGTGTCAATGGTGATCCGGCAGTTGTCGATCACCACGCCCTCGCTGGCCGCACTGGCCGAGAAGTTGGGATTGCGCAGGGTCGAGTTCTCGACAGTCAGGCGCTTGCCGGCGGCCACCCGGAAGGCGGCATCGGTGATGGTGGAGTTGCGAATCACGCCGCTGGCGATGTAGCTGCCGGCCTCGATGGTGCAGTTCTCCAGATTCTCGGCCGAGATCAGCAGATGCTCTGAGCCGTTTCGGATGGTGCAGTCCACCAGCCGGGTGAGATGGCCGCTCAGGATGGCGGTGTTGTCGAATGTCTCGCGGGTGAACGTGGCCTCATAGGTGCCGATGAACGGCTCCTTGGCATGCTGCTTGGAATAGCCGACGGCCGCATTGGTGTAGCGGTTGCCGACGGCGTACATGTCGGTCTGCGAGCTGAAGGCCACCTTGACGGTGTGCGCCTTCTCGCCTTCGGCCTTCTCGAAGACGTTGTCGATCACCGAGTAGTGCTGCGTGCGGCCATAGAAGATGCTTTCACCGCGGAACGTGTTGTTGCGGAAGATCAGCCCCGCGCCGGCACAGGTGATGACGTTCAGGCGGCTTTCGAAGGTGTTGTCCTCGATCAGGTCGCCCTGCATGTACTCCCAGCCGTCTTCCCAGTCGATGTCGCAGC
>CAYNMV010000012.1:0-75193 GCA_964398315.1 uncultured Tepidisphaeraceae bacterium
GCGAAGACCTCGCGGATCTTGGCCGTCAGCGCCAGGCGCAGGTCGGTGTCGATGTTCACCTTGCAGACACCATACTTGGTCACGGCCATGTTGATCTGGTCCTCCGGCACACCCTTGGCGTTGGGCATCGCGCCGCCGTACTTGTTGACCAGGTCGATGAACTCCTGCGGCACAGAGCTGCTGCCGTGCATGACCAGCGGCAGGCCGGGGCAGGTCTTCATGATCTGCTCAACGCGATCGAAGGCGAGCTTGGCCTCGTGCTTGAACTTGTAGGCGCCATGGCTGGTGCCGATGGCAACCGCCAGGCTGTCGATGCCGGTGCGCTTCCAGAAGTCGGCCGCCTGATCGGGGTCGGTCAGGAACTTCTCAATATTCTTCTGATACTCCTCGGCATCCAGGCCAACCACATCCTCTTCGATGCCGCCCAGCATGCCCAGCTCGGCTTCGACCGTCACGCCGGCGGCGTGGGCCACATCGACCGCCTTCTTGGTCAGGGCGACGTTCTCCTCGTAGGGATGGTGGCTGCCATCAATCATGACGCTGGTGAACCCGTCATTGATGCAGGTCTGCACCAGGTCAACGGTGTCGCCGTGGTCCAGGTGGATGGCGATGGGCAGCTCGGGGTGCTCTTCAACCGCGGCGGCGATGATGTGCCGCAGGTAGCGGTAGTTGGCGTATTTGCGGGCACCCTTGGAGACCTGAAGGATCAGCGGAGAATTCTCGGCCGCACAGGCCTCGATGATCCCCTGGGTGATCTCCATGTTGTTGACATTGAACGCGCCGATCGCGAACCCGCCTTCGTAGGCCAGGTCAAACATCGGCTTGGTGGTCATGAGAGGCATACGTCGCTCCTGATGGATATCTGATTCTTGTCGCTCAGTTGCGGCAAGGAAAGCGAGTGTAGGACAAAAACATATGATTTCAACGTCACTGGCGGTGGCTCACACCGGACGGGTGCGGAAGCGGCCGCAAGATTATGGCCCGCCGCCCGCCGGGTCCACCTGTCGTGGCTCTCCCCGGCGCATCAAACGGCTGAGCACGCCCAGGCAGGCCGGGCCATCGCATCCTGCAGGTGGCCTGTTCATCAGGCTCCTCCATCTATGGACGCAATTGCGCGATTGGTCCGATCAGCGCGCAACACCCACCGCGGACAGGGCGGATTCCTTCGGAAAAATGCGCGAAAAAAATCAGCCCGCCAGCGATTTTTCCCGCACAGGGGGTTGCGCCGGCGTCGGCTGTTAGCGCAATCTTGTGGTTGCGGCCAGGCGATGGCCTCTCATGCCCGGTGTGCAACCGATTCGGGCAGCGGCACCGGACCGGGCGCGGTGTCATGATCGAGCTGCTCGGCTTCCTCCGCGGTTGGCGCCTGGTAGCCGCCTTTCAGCACAAACAGGCCGCCGAGCAGGTTCCAGGCCATCTGCACCAGGCGGATCGACATCGTCAGGATGAACGCCTGCGCGATGGTGGCGCCGTGGCGCTCCGTCAGGCGGATCGCGAAGAACTCCATCACCCCCGCGCCCTGCGGGGAGATCGGGATCGACCCCACGAGCACGATCATCGGCACCGCCACGAAGTAGTAGGGCGCTGGCAGCGGCAGATCGAACGCCATCCCCGCCAGCATCGCCGAGATGACCACCGTCGCATGCACCGGCAGTGAGCCGACCAGGGCCGCCAGCGCCAGCCACTTGTGCTGGCGGTAGATCGCCATCACCTCGATTGCCCGCTGCACCTGCGACTGCATCGGCAGCTTGCTGAGAAAGAAATCCAGTCCGAGGTACTTGCGCGTCACCGGGTTGAAAAAGAGGATCAGCCCCAGCGCTGTGGAACCCAGCACCGCACCACACAGCAGCGCCACTTTGAGCGATGACTGGGCGATCGGCTCGGTTTTGGACTCGGCCATCACATACTGCGCTGCCGCCATGGCCCCGCCGAGCACGATCAGCGCCAGCAGCCCGATGACGCGGTCGATCAGCACGCTCATGATGGCGCGCGTGCGGTTATTGGTGTGTTTGGCGGCGTAGTACGCCTTCACCAGGTCGCCGCCGGTGCTGCCGAGCATGAACGTGCTGTAGAACATGCCGACCATGTTCAGTGAGAACGCGCGGATGGCCGACATGCGGATACCCAGCGGCCGCATCAGGTAATACCACCGCAGGCCGGTGATCAGGTGGGTCAGCGGAAAGACCAAAATGGCGGCCCAGAGCAGGGTGGGGTCGGCCTCGCGCAGCCGCCGGGTGATGCCGACATCGACCAGCGGGTAGGGGACCTGGATGCGGTACCCGTCTTTCACCTCGTCCGGGGTGATTGACACCGGGCGCGGCTGGCCTTTCATGCGCACCAGCAGGTTCTCCGGCGGCACCTCGGCCACGCCCGGCTGGCTGGGCTTCATCGCCAGCACTTTCACCTGCTCGCCACTGGCCGCCAGGTGCAGCTTCTTGCGATCGGCCGTCGTCCAGATCTCGTCGCGGCTGATGGTGACGACCTGTCCATCGGCGGTCTCCACCCGAAAGCTGGCATCGGTCTCCTCGGCATCATCCAGGACGCGCAGGTAGACCGGCTCGCCGCTGTCGGCATCCACCACCATCACCCGGTCCGACAGGTTGATGTTGGCCAGAACGTACCAGATGCCGGCGATGGCGATCCCCCATCGCACGGCGAACTTGAGCCACTTCTTGGTTGCCGCCTTCATGCGCGGCCGCGATTGTGCCGGAGGAGCCGGGTGATGACAAGGTGAAGGCGGAAACGGGAAGCCTGCCAGTTGGACGTGGCCAGCCTGAACGATGCAGGCTGAAGGATGAAAAGCGAGAGCAAAAGGCGCCTCTCAGCCTTCATCCTTCAGCCTTTTGCGCCCTTACTGGGCCGTGGCGGCGGGGGCGTTGAGCGGCTGCGGGTCGAGCAGGATCTGGGTGATCGGCTTGCCTTCGCTGTGCTCGGGGATCGGGATGCCCAGGAAATAACAGGCGGTGGCGAAGGTGTCCTGGGTGTTGATGACCAGTTCGCTGATGCGGGTCAGGTCAAAGTCCTGGCGGATGCCCGGCCCGGCGGCGATCCAGGGGATATGCCGGCTGCGGGCATCGTCCTTGCCATGGCCTCTGCCGGCGCCGCCGTGATCCGCCGAGACGATGATGACGGTCTGGTCGATCAGCCCGGCGGATTCGATCGCGCTGACAACGAGGCCCACCGCGGCATCGGCGCGCTCGATCGCCTCGATCTGCTGCGGCGTGCCCCAGCCAATCCCATGGCCGGCGCCATCGACGCTCGGCAGATGCACAAACAGCACGCGCGGCTGGTGGATCTCGATCATGCGGGCGGCGGTCGTGGCTACGACGGTGTCATTGAGCCGTGCCTCGGGAGACGGCACCGCGCTGATATCAACCCCATCCTCGGCCAGCGTGACAAACTTGCTTTTGCCGGCGGCGATGGCGGTGCTCAGGCCGTGCTGCCTGGCCAACTGAAAGAGCGTGGGCACCTTCGGGGCGATGCGCTGCTCGGCAGGCCGGTCACCGTTCCAGGTGATGCCATGCACCTTCATCGACACGCCGGTGAGCATGCTGGTGTGCGAGGGAAGGGTGATGGCCTCGGGAATGGTGCGCGCCCACATGCTGTAGCTGCCGCGCTTCATCAGGGCGCGCAGATTCGGGGTGTTGGCCCGCAGCAGCAGGTCGGGGCGCAGCCCATCGATGCTGATGAGGACCACCCGATCGGCCGCCTCGACCGGCCGGGTTGTCTGCCCCCACGCCCGCGAAGTGCGCATCGGTGCCAGCGGCCCGCTCATGCATGCCACAACGATCACGAGAATCCATCGCATGGGCCAAGGTTCTACGGGATCGGCGGCGGGGACTCAACTGAATTCCGCTGGCGCGCCCAATGCGCGAGGAAACAGCGCTGCATGTCTGCTCCGCGCCCGGTGGCAGCGCACGGGCGGCAGGGCGGTGGGCCCGATCATGCCTTGATCGCCCACTCGATGCCGTTGCCCACGGCCACCTCGGTGCTGCTGGCATCGCCGCGGCCGCGGATATGGCGCACGATCTCGGCCAGCTCCTCGCGATGGGTGGTGGCGTTGTCGATCAGCAGGCTGCCGCCGGAACGCAGCCTGGGCCACAGCAGGTCGAAGTATTTGCCGGTAGAAGCTTTGTCGGCGTCGATGAACGCCAGATCGATGTCGCCCGGCAGCGCCGGCACGATCTGGGCGGCATCGCCGAGGTGGTTGGTGATGATGCCGTTCAGCCCCGCCTTGGCGAAGGTGAGCCTGGCCGACTCGTACTTGCGGGGATCGATGTCGATGGTGTGCAGCGTGCCGCCGGTGCGCTTGAGGGCATCGCCCCAGAACAGGCCGGAAAAACCGTAGCTGGTGCCGATCTCCACGATATAGCGCGCCCGTATCGACAGGGCGATGTGGTGCAGCAGATACCCCTCTTCCAATGGCACCTGCCAGTGGTCCTGGCGCTCGGATCGCAGCTTTTCCAGTTCGTTGATGGCATCGACGATGGGCTGATCGGTGATCACGTACACCTCCTTCTTTGTGGCGCTGGCTTGCAGCCTGGCACAAGCCCACCGGGCCGTGATACAGGGCTGCCGGGATGGGGTCATTCGCGCCCGACGAGGGCGATTCCGTAGCGGTCGGCCAGCTCCAGCACCTTCTGCTTCTCGAGAATGATGGTCTTGCCCACTTCCAGCACGGCGCAGCCGGCCCGCGCCTGCCGCAGCTTTTCGATGGTGGTCACGCCGATGGTGGGCACATCCATGCGCATGTCCTGGCGGGAATTGGTGACCTTGATCAGGGTCCAGCCGCCGCTGCGGCAGAGCGTGCCGGCCCGCTCGATCATGTTGTTGGTACCTTCCAGCGCTTCGACGGCGATGACATCCCGGTCGAGGATGGCCAGTGCCTGGCCGATGTCCAGGCGGGTGAGGGTCTGGCACAGTTCCCAGCCGGCGTTGATGTCGGCCCACTGGCGCTCGGTGGGCTGGGTGCGCGTCATCACGCCGGGGGTGGCCAGTTCCTCGCGGCAGTAGGTGGTTGAGTCAATCAAGGTGATACCCTCCCGCGCCAGTTCATCTGCGATGGCGCTGAGGACCGCGTAGGGCCGCTTGTCGTGCCGCAGGCGCGTGAACCAGATCCGCAGCGTGCGCCAGTCTGGAATCGCCTGGAGATAGCGCCAGCGCGTATACATCTTATCCTTGCGCACCCGGCCGACCATGATCGCCTCATGGACGCCGGCCTGCTTGAGCCGGCGGATCCACTGGCCCAGGCGCAGCATGCCCACCCAGTGGAAGGCATCCACCTCACGGCGCAAATCCGGCTCGGCCGATCCCTCCAGCGCCACACAGACGATGCGCCGGCCCGCCGCCCGGGCGCCGCGCGCAACCAGGAACGGGAATATGCCTTGACCGGCGATCAGGCCCAGTGGAGGCGGCATGGGCGATTTGGTACCGGAGACGATGATGAAACGCAAAGCCGGGGCGGCCGATCACCAAAAAATCGCCCCGCGCGCGTAAAGCGCTGCGGGGCGGAGGGAGGAGGACTGGCGATACATGATGAGCGATGGGCCAGAAGCGGTGTGCTGGCCCTCTCGCTCATCACGCATCCGCGGTTACTTGTTGATCGCCGGGCGCTGGTCAGCGGGCGCCACGGCATCCTTGTTCAGGGCCGGGCGCGGGGCGGCGCTGTTGCCGGCGGTCTGGCCGCGATCAGGCTGGACCGCGCTGCCCTTGACCGTCGTCGGGAGGATCAGCACCTCGACGCGGCGGTTCTTGGCCTTGCCCTGGGCATCGGTGTTGGGCGCGGCCGGACGCTGATCGGCATACCCGACCACCGCCACGCGGTTGGGCGCCACGCGCTGCTTCATCAGGGCATCGGCCACCGAGATGGCGCGGTGGGCCGACAGGTACCAGTTGTCATGGTGGCCCTTGCGCTTGGTCTCGGGGTTGCTTACCGGGGTGTTGTCGGTGTGGCCGGCAACCATCAGCTCGTACTGCGCCGCCACCGGCGAGTTGAGGATCTGGGCGAAGCGGTCAATCGCCTGCTTCGCATTGGGCTGGAGCGAGGCATCGCCGACGGCGAAGGTCACATCGCTCTTGAACTTCACGATCCCCAGGCTTTCATCGAACTCCACCAGATCCGGGTTCTGGGCCGCCCAGCCCTTGAGCTCATTGTTCAGCTCCTGCGGCAGGGCGATCTGGCCGGTGCGGGCCAGGGCATCCTGCAACTGGCGATAGGTTTCCTCGTAGCGGCGCTGCAGGTCGCTGTTCTGCGCCATCAGGTTGGCGATCTGGGCATCCTTGCCGGTAAGCGTACCGCTGATACCGCCCATCGAGTCGCGCAGCGCGCCGGCCTCGCCGCGGGCGACGCCCAGCTCGCGCTGGGCCAGATCGAGCTGCTCGACCAGGCGGTCACGATCAAGCTTCAGTGCATTGTACTTGTCCTGGGGAACGCAGCCGACAACCGTCATGCCGATCGCGGCCAGACCGATCCAGTGATGGAACCGTGCCATAAGAGAGCCTCCGTGCGCGAACGTTGCAGCCGGAGCGCTGCAGCGCTCAATCTCGTAGAATGAAAAACCCCGAGTCGTCGCCCATCCTAAGCTGACACCAAAGAGGTGTGGTGTGGCGTGACCGTGCGGTGCCGCGTCTCCGACGCGAATTGCCCAAACCGCATTATTCGCTCAGTTTGACCTGACCACGGGAAATTTCAAGGGGCACGCGCAAAAAACGCAGGAATTGCGCGGTGAATGGCAATGGCGGACGGCCGGCCTGAAACGCAAAGCGGCTCGGGGCCGATGTTTCAGCCCCGAGCCGCTTTGCGTTTCAGCCTGTGATGGCTGCCTGCGGTTGATGCGTTCAGGCGGTCAGCATCGCCCGGGCGGCGGCCTTGGCAGCAAAATACTGCTTGGCTTCGCCAATCAGGTAGAAGCTGCCGGTGATGCAGATCAGGTCTTCCTTGGTGACAGCGCGATTGGCGATGGCCAGGGCATCTTCCAGGGTGGGTGCCACCTGCGCCATCTTTCCATACAGCTCGGTGTAGGTGGCGGCCAGCTCGGCCGGGTCTGCGCTGCGGACGTTGTTCACCTTGGTGAAGATGACCTTATCCGCACCGGCCGTGATGCGCTCCAGCATGCCGGGGACATCCTTGTCTGAACAACAGCCAAAAATGACCACCATCGAGTCATACGGGATGTGCTGGCCGATCGCCCTGAGCATCGCATCCAGGCTGGCGGCGTTGTGGGCGCCATCCACCAGGACGCGGGGCATGGCGTTGACCAGTTCCATCCGCCCGGGGATCTGTGTGCGGGCCAGGCCTTCCATGACGGCGTTGTCATTGATCGCCAGGCCGCGGGTCTTCAGGCGGTCGATGATGCTCAGCGCCAGCCCGCAGTTGATCGCCTGGTGCTCGCCCATAAGCGGCACGGCCAGGTGCTCAAACTTGCTGTTGGGCGTGGTCAGGCAGATGCGGTTGTGCGGCCCCATCAGCCGGCTGGATTCGAAGCGATAGCTGAATTCGATCGTCTTGCCGGTGATGTCCAGCGGCGCGCCCACTTCGGTCGCAACCTGCTTGAGCACCGCCTCGACCTCCGGCGCCTGCTGCACCGTCACGGCGGGGATGCCCGGCTTGAAGATGCCGGCCTTCTCCCGGGCGATGGCGCCAAGCGTATGGCCAAGCTGGGCCATGTGGTCCTTGGAGATGCTGGTGATGGCCGTCACCTCCGGCTTGAGGACGTTGGTGCTGTCCAGGCGTCCGCCCAGACCGGTTTCGATGATGGCGATATCGACCTTCTGCTCGGCAAAGTACTTAAATGCCGTTGCGGTCAGGACATCGAAATAGGTGGCCGGGGGCTTGAGCTTGGAGGCGACAGGCTGCACCTGCCGCACCAGCCGGCCGAAATCGGCCTCGCTGATCATTTCACCGTTGATGCTGATGCGCTCGCGGATATCGACCAGATGGGGCGAGGTATAAACACCCACCCGATAGCCGCAGGCCTGGAGCATCTCGGCCACCATCATGCAGGTGCTTCCTTTGCCCTTGGTTCCGGCAATGTGCACCGAGCGGAAGGCGTCCTGGGGGTTGTTCAGCTTCTTGAGGAGACTGCGCATCCGGTCAAGGTTGAAATTGACCGAGCTGTAGCGCACGATCCGCTGCCGCTCGTAGTCGGCCAGCGTCGCCAGATAGCGCAAGGCCCGCTGAAACGGACTGAGCGGTGTGGGCACAACCCGCCGCTCCACCACGGTGGAGCGCTTCTTGGGCCGTGAGGTCGTCTCAGACTTGCGTTTGGGTTCGGCTGCGCGGCGTGCGGGGGTGGTTTTCTTGGCCGGCCGGGTGACAGCCACGGCGGGAGTCCCTCGGCGGGATGTCGTCCGCTTTGCTTTGGTGCGCGTCGCCATATATCCGCAAATCATAGCGACGAATGCGGTTTTCTGCAAATTCCGCCGGCAAAAGCCGACAGAAACAAGATTTATGCCCAATCAGCGAACCCATCTTTGATGAGCCAAAATTCCTAAGAAAAGGCTAACAAATGGGTTGCCTCCAGCGGTTTCGCACCTGCCCGGTGTGGTTGGGATTTTCGCTCACGACCGCCCAGGGTCGGCGGGAAGCAAGTTCCGATCAATCTACCGCAGCTTGATGGTGGCCAGCGCCAGCGCGGCCAGCATCGCCGAGATGAGCCAGAACCGCACCACGATCTGGTTCTCGGTCCAGTTCTTGCGCTGGAAATGGTGGTGCAGGGGGGTCATGAGGAAGATCCGCCGGCCCTCTCCATACCGCCGGCGGGTGTACTTGAAGTACGACACCTGGATCAGCACCGACATCGCCTCGGCCACGAAGATCCCGCCAATCAGGAACAGCATCAACTCCTGGCGGATCACGATCGCGATGTAGCCGATCAATCCGCCCATCGCCAGCGAGCCGGTATCGCCCATGAACACGCGGGCGGGGTTACAGTTGTACCAGAGGAACCCCAGGCACGCCCCGACCATCGCCCCGGCCATCACCGCCATCTGGGCGCTGCCTTTGATATGCGGCAGGTACAGGCGATTGAGCACCGGATCGTTGTACGGCATCAGCAGCCCCACGATGAGCGTCAGCACGAGAAAGGCGAAGGCGACGATTGCCATGGTCCCCGAGGCCAGCCCGTCCAGGCCATCGGTCAGGTTTACCGCGTTGCTCGATCCGGTGATGACGATGGTGCCGACGAGGATGAATGCCCCCACGCCGAGGGGAATCTGCCATTCCTTGAAGATCGGGAAGTAGAACGTGTGGTTGGCCTCGATGTTCTGGCCGTAGTGGTAGGTGAAGTAGGACAGCACCGCCGCCAGACCGACCTGGAAAAGCAATTTTTCGACACTTCGCAGTCCCTGGCGGTCGCCGCCGCGGCGGGCGGCGGTCAGTTTCAGCCAGTCATCGATCATCCCCACGCCACCCAGGAACAGCAGGCAGACCAGCCCCATGCGGACATAAAAATTCGACAGGTCCGCCAGCAGCAAAGTCGTGAAGCCGATGGCGGCGATGATCAGCACCCCGCCCATCGTCGGCGTGCCTTTTTTGCCCTCCATCAGCTTGTTGACCTCCTCCTGGTCAAACTGGGCCAGGTCCCCGATCTTCTGCCGCCTCAGCCAGTCAATGACCGGGGGGCCCAGAAACAGGACCAGCATGAAGCTGACAAATGCCGCGATCGCCGACTGGAAGGTGCTGAACGTGAATACACGCAGGAACCCCAAGCCGTGGGCTTCGAGCCAGGGAAGGAGTTGGTCAACGAGCAGATAGAGCAAGGTCATCTCACGGGCATGCCGCCCGTGTCTTATTGATTCGAATGCATGGGCCAGATGCCCGCCAGGCCGCCGGGCGGCGGATTACACCACGACGGGCTGCACAACGATCCCGGTTCCGTGCGGCTATTGCGCGTGCGCAGCGCCCACGGCGAATTGCCGGGCAATCGTCTCGGCGATGCGTTCCAGCCGAATCCCGCGCGATCCCTTGAGCAGGACCAGGTCGCCGGCACGCAGCCGTGGCGGCAGCGCTGTGGCCGCAGCACTGCTGTCGGGCATACGGACGATCTTCGACTGATCCAGCCCCGCTTCTTGAGCCGCCTCTCCGATCAGCGCGGCCTGTTCACCGACACAGACCAGTTCATCCACCGCCATCGTCGCCACCTGCCGGCCCAGTTCGCGGTGCAGATCAGCGCTGGTCTCACCCAGCTCGCGCATGTCACCCAGCACCGCGATCCGCCGACCATGGGCGGGCAACTCGCACAGGGTCTGCAGGGCCGCAATCATCGACGCGGGATTGGCGTTATAGGCATCATTCAGCAGGCGCAGGCCACCGATTTCCTGAAGGCTCAGCCGCATTTCCGGGCCGGTTGCGCCGGCCAGTCCGTCGAGGATCGTCTGATCCGGCACCCCCAGCCGCCGGGCAACCGCGATGGCGGCCAGGGCATTCACTGCGGTGTGCCGGCCGAGCAGCGGCACGAAGACCTCGGTACGACTGGTGTTCAACCGGAAGCGCACGCCGGTTTCGTCACAGCGGATGTCCGTGGGGAACAGGTCGTTGGTGGGGTTGAAGCCGAAGGTCAGGCGCTTGCCGCGGAACGGAGTGGTCGCCTCCAGCAGCCCGGCATCATCACCGTTCACGACCAGGAACCCACCTGCGCTCAGGCCCGTGATCAGCGATGCCTCTTCGCGCCGAACGCCATCGAGGTCGCCCAGCCCCTCCAGGTGCTCGGCGGAGACGTTGGTGATGACCGCGATGTCGGGCAGCGCGATCTGCGCCAGCGCCTTCATCTCGCCGGGGTGGTTGGTGCCCATTTCCAGCACCAGGTAATCCTGCGAGGCATCGGCCGCGAAGATCGTCAGCGGAACGCCAATATCGTTGTTGAAGCTCTTGGGCGAGATACTGCCGCGCAGCCGGCCGGCCAGCGCAGCCTGGATCAGGTGCTTGGTCGAGGTCTTGCCGTTGCTGCCGCCCACCCCGATCACCTTGGCCCGCAACTGCTTGCGCACCGCGCAGGCCAGCCGGCCCATCGCCGTGCGGGTGTCAGGCACCTGGATCAGCAGCAGCCCATCCACGGGATCGGCTGGCGGCTGCTCCACCAGCGCTGCGATCGCGCCGCCGGCCGCGGCCTGCGCCAGGTAGCGATGCCCATCGTGATTCTCGCCGCGCAACGCGATGAACAGGCTCTGCGGGCGCATCTGGCGCGTGTCGGTGCAGACCGCCCGCACCGCCGGCTCGTGCCCGACGATCTGGGTAATCACCTTCCCGCCCACGGCCTGGCGGATATCTCGAATGCTTAACGGCTTCATGGGGAGTGCGTAGCCCGTTGCCTGTTATCCGTTGCCACTGGAAACCCGCCGCCTGGGCAGCGGGCAGCCGGTGATCGCTTACACCATCACCCGCGCCTGCAGCGCTGCGGTGGCCTCCTCGACATCATCAAAATGATGCTTGACCGTGCCGAGGATCTGGTAATTCTCGTGTCCTTTGCCGGCCAGCAGCACCACATCGCCTTCGGCGGCATCGGCGATGATGCGCTGGATGGCACTGCGACGATCGGGCTCGATCACCGCGCGTGAGCGGTCATCCAGCCCGGCGACAATCTCGTCAATGATGCGGCAGGGGTCTTCCGTGCGCGGGTTGTCGCTGGTGATGTAGACCACATCCGCCAGCGCGTTCGCGGTGCGCGCCATTCGCGGCCGCTTGGTGCGGTCACGGTCTCCGCCACAACCGAACAACACCCGGAGCTTGCCGCGTGTCAGTGGACGCAGCGCCGACAGGACGTTTTCCATCGCATCGTCCGTGTGGGCGTAATCCACCAACACCGCGAATGGCTGCCCGACGCGCACCGCCTGCAATCGCCCGGGGGCGCCGATGGCGTCGCTCAATCCCGCGGCGATCTGGTGAACCGACAGGCCCAACGCTTCCCCCACAAGCGCGGCCGCGCACAAGGCATTCTCAATGTTGTGCCGGCCGATGAGCTGCATCGATACCGGCGTTTGTCCGTCCGGCGTGATCAGCACGAAATCCGTGCCCTGGGCAGTGATGCGATAGTCCACGGCCCGGTAATCACACCCAGCGCCAAACCCGAAGCGAATGACCCGCGCCTGTGTGCGGGCGACCATCCGGTCGGCGTAGTCATCATCACCATTGACGATGGCCACCGCATCGCTGTCCAGCCGCTGGAACAGCAGTGCCTTGGCCTCGGCGTAGGCATCCATCGTCTGGTGGTAGTCCAGGTGATCGCCGGAGAGGTTGGTAAACGCCGCGGCGGCAAAGGTGATGCCTTCTACCCGGTGCTGATGCAATGCGTGGCTGGAGGTCTCGATCGCACAGGCATGGCAGCCGTTATCGCGCATGCGCGCCAGCAGGGCAGCGACATCGCCGGCGGCGGGGGTGGTCATCTCTGCCTCGATGGCCTGCGTGCCATCATCAAGCTGCACCGTCCCGATCAGGCCGCATTTGCGCCCGGTGCGCGCCAGCAGATGACGAATGAGGTAGGTGGTGGTGGTCTTGCCGTTGGTGCCGGTGACACCCAGCACCTTGACCGAACGGCTGGGATCGCCGTGGAACTGGTTGGCCAGGATCGATGCCGCGGCCGCAGCGCTGGGAACGATGATCACCGGCAGGGGGCAGTTGGGCACCGGCTTTTCGCTCACCACGGCCACCGCGCCGGCGGCGGCGGCATCTGCGATGTAGCGGGCGCCATCAGTTTTTGTCCCGGCGCGCGCCACAAACAGGTTGCCTGGGGCAACCCGGCGCGAATCTTCCTGAATCCCGGTGATTTCCACCCGCGGCAGGTTCGAGGTATCCAGTGCTGGATCGAACCGCCCAATTAAATCCCGCAGCAGCATCGCGCATCCCTTCCGTGAGATTGCTTCGTGCCCATCCCCCGCCACTGGCCGCCTCCGGTGCGGCCCACAGCAAAGGTAGCACCCGATCCTCTCACATGCAATTCATCGGCGTGCCCGCCGCCTTACATGGAGAATCAGTCATAGATACAGCGAATTACATCACCGCCGCGAATCCATCACGATGCAGGCATGCAGCATGTGAAAGTCATGAGGAATGGCAAGCGCGAGCCTGGATCAGTCCGGCTGGCGGCTGCGGCCGCGGTGGATGCTGGCCTTGCCGAACTTGCTGTTGATCTGGTCGACGGCGGCATCGAGCCGGCTGCGGCGTTCGGCGGTGGGCTGGTCGAACAGACCCAGTTGCCCGCCGCCCGCGCCCAGTCCGGTGGCGGTCATGCCGATCAGCCGCACCGGCTGGAACGCATCCCTGGCCCAGGTGTCGAACAGAGGCAGCGTCGCCTCCCACAGCGCATCGGTCGAGTGGGTGGGGGCCGGGAGGGTGTCGGAGCGGGAGATGGTCTTGAAATCGCCGTACCGCAGCTTGAGGCGCACGCCCTGCGCTTTGAGCCCCGCCCGGCGCAGCCGCCAGCCGACATCCTCCACCTGCGACAGCAGCACCGCCCGCAGGGTTTCGGCATGGATGACATCCTCGCCAAAGGTGTGCTCCTGGCCGATGCTCCGCGCCTGGTCGTCCGGCGTCACCGGGCGCGAATCGATGCCGAAGGCAAGATTGTAAAAGCGCTCGCCATCTTCGCCGAAGCGGTCGATGAACCATTCCCGCGGCAGCCGGCGCAGGTCGCCGATAGTGCGCAGGTTCATCGATGCGAGCCTGGCTGCCGTTTTCGGTCCGATGCCCCAGATGCGTGAAATCGGCAGGGGGCAGAGAACCGCATCGACATTGTCCGGGGTGATGATCGTCAGCCCGTCCGGCTTGTTCAGGTCTGATGCCAGCTTGGCCAGGAACTTGTTGGGCGCGACGCCGATGGAGCCGGTCAGCTTCAGCTCGCTGCGAATGCGCTGCTGGATCGTAGCCGCGACCCGCTCCGCCGGGCCGTGCAGACGCACCGTTCCGGTCAGGTCGACAAATGCTTCATCAATGCTGATCGGCTCGACGAGTGGACTGTAATCGCCGAGAATCGCCAGCAGTTTCTGGGACATCTCGCGGTAGCGGCGGCCGCGCACCGGCACGATCACCGCCTGCGGGCAAAGCCGCTTGGCCACCGCCATCGGCATGGCGGAGCGGCACCCGAACGGGCGGGCCTCGTAACTGGCGGTCGATACCACCCCGCGCGGGCCATCATGGCCAACAAGGACCGGCCGGCCGCGCAACTCGGGATGATCGAGCTGCTCTATGGCAGCAAAGAACGCATCCATGTCCACGTGCAGGATGCTTCGCATCTGGCCGGTCATGGGCGTATCTTACCGCCCGGGGCGGGCCTGAGGTGGGTGGGCCGTGCGTTGCGCCAGCAGGGGTGGGGCGGCGGCGTGGAAAAGATTCCCTGTTAATCCTATTGAAATAATCGGGTATTGGTCGTAGTTAACGTTCTGAGTTCAACATGCTGCAATCGACGTCCACCCCGGTCCCGCCCAGGTCCCCCGCGCCCACACCCGCCGCCTATCGCCCGGCCCCCCGGCGGTCGTGGAATCTGCTGGCGCGCTATACCCATTGGCTGCACACGAAATGGCCCGCCGGCAAGGTGGAAAGGTTGCCCAAGGTCGGCCCCGATGGCCGAACCAATATCCCCGGCGTGTATATGGTGGGGGACCTGACCGGTGTGCCATTGCTCAAGTTTGCTGCCGACTCCGGCACTCGGGTGGTCCGAACCATCCTGCGCGAACGCCCGCCTCAGCCTGCAACCGACGCCAAGGCCCCGGCCGGCTCATCTGAAGCCCTCCTCGATCTGGTCATCATCGGCGGTGGCGCTGCCGGGTATGCCGCGGCGCTGGAGGCTCACAAGCACCACCTTCGCTTCGAGTTGATCGAAGCCGCCGAGCCGTTCTCCACCATCGTCAACTTCCTCAAGGGCAAGCCGATCTACACCTACCCGTCGAACATGACGCCGGAGGGGGATTTGCAGTTTCATGCCCAGGTGAAGGAAGAACTGCTGGAGGAGGTGCGCGCCCAGACAAGCCATATCCCCGTCCGCCGGGCGCGCGCCGAGCGCATCGCCCGCCGCGGCGGCGTGCTGCACGTGCACCTGACCGAGGACCAGACCGGCAACAATCCGCAACCAGTCCTGCGCGCTCGCAATGTCATCATCGCAATTGGCCGCTCGGGCAATTACCGCACGCTGGATGTCCCCGGCGAAGAGCTGCCCAAGGTCTACAACCGGCTGCACGATCCCAAGGACTTCTGCCGCAAGCGCTGCCTGGTGGTGGGCGGGGGAGATACCGCGATCGAAACGGCCATCGCCCTGGCCGAGTGCGGGGCTGAGGTGACGCTGTCGTATCGCCAGCCGCAGTTTACCCGCCCCAAGCCCGAGAACCTGGAGCGCCTGAATCGCCTCGTGCGTGATCCCGATGCCCATGTTGAGATCGAGGAGCCCCATGAGATGGAGACGACCGCCGTCGGGGAGTACCTGCGCGAGCACCTCGACTGCCCGCCGCCGCACCGGGGCCGGATCCGCCTGCTCATGCCCTCGCGGGTAACGCGCATCCTCCCCGAGCATGTGGAACTGGAGTTCGGCAAGCGCCAGCCGCGCAAGATCCGCAACGATGTCGTCTTCACCATGCTCGGCCGCGAAGCGCCGCTCGATTTCTTCCGTCGCAGCAAGCTGAAAGTGGCCGGCGACCGCGGCGCGGTCTGGTGGATCACCCTCATCGCCTTCCTCGCCTTCTGCCTGTGGATGTATCACTGGAAGAAGGGAGGCGTGGTCATCACTGGCATCGCCAGCGTTGACCAGGTGCTGGATGTGGGCAACTGGTGGCAGGAGAAGGGGTGGTTTCCGTACAACGTGCCGCCGCTGCTGGATTCCATGGGTGAGGCATGGCGGCGTCCCAGTCACCTGCTGGGTGTGATCAACCGCGCGCTCAATCAACCGGGGTTCTACTATTCGCTGGTCTACTGCATCTGCGTGGTCGGCTTCGGCATCGACCGCATCCGCCGCAAGTCGACGCCTTACATCAAGTGGCAGACGTTCACACTGGCCGCGATCCAGATCGTGCCGCTGTTCTTGCTGCCATACCTGATCCTGCCATGGATGGGTTACAACGGCTGGTTCGCCGATGGCTCGGTGCTCGCGCCCGTGGCCGACCAGTTGTTTGAACGCTATGACGCGGTGGGCATGGAGCGGGCTTACTGGCGCTCGTTCGGCTTCATCCTCGCCTGGCCGCTGTTCATCTGGAATGTCTTTACCGACAAGCCAATGTGGGCCTGGCTGGGCATCAGCTTTGTGCAGACGTTCGTGCTGATTCCCGGCATCATCTACTTCTGGGGCAAGGGGGCCTACTGCGGCTGGATCTGCTCCTGCGGCGCCCTGGCCGAGACCATGGGCGATCGTCACCGCCAGAAGATGCCGCACGGCCCGCTGTGGAACCGGCTGAACATGATCGGCCAGGTCTTCCTTGCCTTCGCGGTGGTGCTGCTGATCCTGCGCTCGCTCGGCTGGGCAGGCGTGGCGTGGGCGGCCAATGCGTACGCGTGGGGGCTGAGCAAGATCCCGCTGGTCAATTACGTCTGGTTCATCGACCTGTTCTGGGCCGGCATCCTCGGCGTGGGGCTGTACTTCTGGTTCAGCGGGCGCGTCTGGTGCCGTTTTGCCTGCCCGCTGGCGGCCCTGATGAACATCTACACGCGCTTCAGCCGCTTCCGCATCCTGGCGGATAAGAAAAAGTGCATCAGCTGCAACATCTGCACGAGTGTCTGCCACCAGGGCATCGACATCATGAACTTCGCCAACAAGGGCCTGCCGATGGCCGATCCGCAGTGCGTGCGCTGCAGCGCCTGCATCGCCCACTGCCCAACCGGCGTGCTCGAGTTTGGCCAGATTGACCGCAAGACCGGTGTCACCATCCGCAAGGATCCAGGCTGGCTGGCCGCCTCGCCGGTTCTCATCCGCGAGGCCGAGCTGACGATCAACGGCCGCAAACTGAAGAAAAGCGCCCGCCGGCAATAGCTCAGGTGCATCGCCCGAATCGGGTGCAGTCTGCCGGCGGGGCGGTCTGGTTCCGCTGTCTGGGCAGGTGGGCGGGCGGCATCCTCCACAATGGCCCGATAGACCACTCATCTTGTCGGTTGTGACGGCGTCGAATACGCTTAGAGCGGCTTTCGTGATGGTGAACACGCGGGCGGCACAGGGTCGGACTCAAGGAACGAGGTACGCATGCGACCGATGGTTTGGTCTGGGATCGTGACGACAGCCGGGCTTCTGCTGGGCGGTTGTGGCTGGGGTGGCGGCGGTGAGCCCATGGCGAATGAGCGTTTCGCCAGCTCGCGCAGCCCTACCCAGTCGATTGCCGCTCCGGTCGATGATCCCGGGGCGGTGATGTACAACCAGGTCAGCGTTGAGTTCCGCGAAAACCAGACCCAGCTCGGCGGCGTACTCGCTGAGCAGCAGGAGACGGCCGATCAGCCGGTGCGCGAGATCTCGCCGGCCGTCCGCCAGGCTGTTCGCAGCGCCCCTGAGCCTGCCGGGCCGACGACGCGTGCTGTGGCGGCCGCGGGTGATGGTGCCCAGGCGGCGGCAGGGCGGTATTTCACGCTCGGTGGGGTTGTGGCCGAGGTCAATGGTGAGCCGATCTACGCCAATCGCGTTCTGAACATCCTTGCCCGTCCGCTGCACGCCAAAGCGCACGAGGTGGACCGCGAGGCGTTCCCCGCCGCCGCCCGCGACATGATCGAGCGGCAGATCGATGAACTGGTGCGGGCGGAGATCTTTTTCGCCGCCGCCCAGCGCAATCTCGGCGCGGAGGAGAAGCTGCTGGCCGAGGCGATGACCATGGCCTGGCGCAATCGCCAGATCACCCAGGCGGGCGGATCGCTTCAGCAGGCGATTCATCGCGCGGCCGAGCGTGGAGAGGACTTCGAGCAACTGCTGCAGGAACAGTACCGCCTGTTCATGACCCAGGTTTACCTGCAGAAGCGGTTGATGCCGCGGGTGCAGTTGTCGGCCGATGACCTGCGCCGTTACTACGATTCGCACCTCGACCAGTTCACGCAGTTTGATGAGGCATCGTTCCGCCTGATCCGCATTGATCCCCGCCAGATGCAGACGCGCGCCGCCGCCCTGGATCGCATCACCACGCTCTGGCGGCAGTTGCAGCGTGGCGAAGCGGACTTCGCCACCGTCGCCGGGCAGGTCAATCATGATGCTTTCCTGCTCAGGAACAACGGGCAGGTACCCGGCCCGGTTCAGCGCGGCTCCTATCGCGAGGCGGCGGTGGAAGAGGCCGTGTGGAATACGCCGGTCGGCCAGGTGACGGAGATCGTCACCGGCCAGGATGGCGCCTATTACATCGCGCTGGTTGAGTCCAAGCGCGAAGGCCGGGTGATGCGTTTTGAGGAAGAGCGCGTGCAGGAGGCCATACGCGAGACGCTCAACGCCCAGCAACTGCGCAGCCTCATGGACCAGGCCAACGCGAAGCTGGCACAGAATGCCTCAGTGCGCCGTGATCCGAAAATGGTCGATACCGCTGTCGAGATGGCCGTGCAGATGTATGATCACTGGCGCGCTGTACCACCCGCCGGCCCCGCACCCGATGCCGTCCCAGCCCAGCCGGCCGAGACCGTCCTGCCGCCGGAGGCAAACTGAATTACCCCCGTCAAACTGGCTGCGGCTGACATTGTGATTGTCGATTTTCGACGATCGATAGCAGACTGCTTGAATCGCCAGTCGGCCATCCGCTGCACCTATCGCCGCTGGCGGTGATCCACCATCATGCAGCGATTCTGGATGAAATCGATGCCCGCTTCCTGCGCCAGGCGGCGGGCCGGTTCGCTGATGATGCCGCTTTGCAGCCACACGCCTCTGGCACCGGCCGCGATGGCCTCGCGGGTGACCTGCTCGCAGAACTCGCTGCGGCGAAAGACCTGCACCACGTCGAACTGTCCTGCGATTTCCGCCAGCGATGCTTGGCATTGGACGCCCAGCACTTCAGTGCAATTGGGGTTCACCGGCAAGATTTCATAACCCTGCTCCTGCAGGTAGCGGGCGACGTAGTGACTTGGCTTGATCGGGTCGGCGCTCAGTCCCACGACCGCGATTCGCCGGGCAGCAAGCATTCGCTCGATGACAGCGCGTTCCTCTTCGAGGGGCTGGGCGGGCAGGGGGCAGGCTTCGTTGTTCATGGACGCTCCAGATCAGACCATTGAATTGTAGGACCGTCCTGGTGGGATTTCGCGTTGCTGCGCCCTGCCCCGCCTGTGCCGGTGGCAGAGATCCGAATCCCACACGGCGGCGCTTGCCCGGGCCGCCGATTGGTGCTTCCCTGAGCCGGCTCAGAGGGCTGTGGAGAACGGGGCATTTCCCAGCCATCGGCTGTGCAATCGGTATAATTCGGGTCAAATCGCTTCGGCCCGGACCGGGTTCCCGCAACGAACCCTCAGGATTGTTGTAACCATTGCCGGAGCGGCCGCGGATGACCATCCGCACCGCCAGGCGGCAGGGTGCCGCGCTGGTGTTCTGGGCAGGCTTGCGCAGGTGGTGCGCTTGTGAGGGCAGCGAGCGCTCGGTTAAGATCCTCCGCGCAGGGAGGCACCCGGGGGTGCCGTCACGGAACCGATTCATGGCAGTAAAGTTCGAGATCTATCGCGACGGGCAGCGGGTGTACGATTTCAAGGCCGGCGGCGCCGTCGTCATTGGGCCTGAATCGGTTGCCATGCCCGGCGATATTGCCTTCACCGATGGCCTGCTCTACGTCGATCGCGCTGAAGAGACGGCGATCGGCGTGGGGTTGCTGTGGGATGTGGGGGACATCGGCTCGTTCCACCTGGAAACCACCCGCCTGCGCCACCGCGCCAAGCCGTATAACCTCAATGTCGAGCTGGCCCGCTTCCGCCTGATGAAGATCGTGCAGAAGCAGGAAGACTGGAACCTGTTCGACTTTCCCCGGGCCGAGAAGTTCTCCCAGATGATCCGCGAGGCCCAGTCGCTGTTCGCCGATGCCCTGGCGCGGCTGGAGGAGCCTGGCGAGGCTGCAAAGCTGGCCGACCAGGCGCTGGCCAAGGCCATCGACTTGAGCGAGCAGTTGGCGCTGTTCCATGCTGACCTGCTCATCAACCGCCGCCGCACGCAGGGGCAGTTCGTCAAGCACATCTTCGGCTGCCGGATCGACCCGGCGGTGCAGAACGAGAAGTACCGCGAGACGCTGATCAGCAATTTCGACTACGCCATCGTGCCGCTGCCCTGGAAACAGATGCAGCCGGAGGAGGAGCGCTTCGACACAGCGGCGGTGGACAGCTGGCTGGAGAGTCTCAATCGCAAGCGGCTGCCGGTGATCGCCGGCCCGCTGGTCCGCCTCGATGATGCCTCGGTGCCGGACTGGATGGCGCTGTACGAGGAAGACTACGATACCCTGCGCGAGCTGGCTTACAGCTATGTTGCCAAGATGGTGCAGCGCTACCGCAAGGCGGTATCGATCTGGAATGTGGCGGCGGGGCTGAGCGCCAACAAGCTGTTTCACCTGAGCTTCGAACAGATCATCGAGCTGACGCGGATGCTGGTCAGCCAGGTGAAGAATGTGCTGCCCAGCGCCAAGACCCTGGTGACGATTTCGCACCCGTTTGGTGAGTACCACGCCGACCGCCCCCATACCGTCCCGCCGATGCTGTATGCCGAGATGGTGGCACAGGCGGGGATCGGATTTGAGGCCTTCGGGCTGGAGATCGAGATGGGGGTGCCTGAAACCGGCCATTTTGCCCGCGACCTGTTCCAGCTTTCATGCCTGCTGGACAAGTTCAGTACGCTGGGTCGGCCGGTCTTCCTCACCGCGGTCTGCGCGCCGGGCAAGGCGACAACCGATCCCAGCGACTGCTCCGGCGGCCAGCTTGATCCTGAACTGGCCGGCCGCTGGCATCGGCCGTGGGATCCGGCCCTTCAGGCCGAGTGGATGGAAGCGGTTTATCGCCTGGCACTGAGCAAGCCGTATATCGAGAGCGTTGCCTGGTCGAACCTGGCGGATGTGCGCCAGACCCTGCCGGCCGGCGGGCTGCTCGATGACCTGCTGCAGCCGAAGCCGGCCTTTACGAAGCTCCAGGAGATGCGCAAGACCTTCTCCGCGTTCGCCGGCAGCAATCGCCGCGGCGGCGTGTAGCCGGCGGCGCCATGTCTGTCCCGGGCCGCGGCGGATCCGATCCCGAGAGAGCGCGGCATGCCGATGAATCCTGCCAACCCCGCCCGCTCGCACGGCTGGACAGCGGCCCAGCAATCGGTGCTGATCGCACTGGCCGCCGCGCTCCTGGCCTACGCGAGCGTCCTGGCCGTGTGGCATCGCGCATCGATTACCGATCCGCCGCCCCCACAGGGCAGCCGGGCGCATCTGCTGCTGACCCGACTCGATCCCAACACCGCACCGGCGCATGAGCTGGCGATGATTCCACAGATCGGCCCCGTGCGGGCCAGTGCGATTGTTGAGTACCGCCAGCGCATCCAGCGCTTTGATCCATCCGCCATCCCCTTCACGCGCCCCGAGGACCTGCTGCGCGTCAAGGGTATTGGCGTCTCACTGATGAACCATATGCGGCCGCACCTGATGTTTCCCCCGCCACAGTCGCCACCTGGGTCTTGAGACAGGATGCCGGGAGATGGCCGCCACCGGCGCGTTGGCGGCTTGCGGGTCGATCTGCACCAGCCCATCGCCTTTCATTCAGGGCACAACGCGCGGGGTGAAGCCGCACTTACAGCTTGATGATCTGCCGCGCGGAGAGGAATGCAAGGTAGACCGCCGTAACCGGCAGTTTCGTTGCACGCTCGATGGCCTGGCGATAGATCTCAACCTGTCGGCGGTATTGCTCGCGACGCTGCTCGATGCCGGCGGCGTCCACGCGATCAGTCTTGTAGTCGATGATCGTGCAGCCTTGGGGTTCGAGGAGCATCAGGTCGATCCGGCCGCGAACCATCAGGCGATCCAGCGGATCCTCGGCCGGCTGGTCGCAGCCGGGATGCTCGGTTGCCAGGTAGAAAGGCTGTTCGCGAATGAGGTCCATCGCCCGCCGGGTCAGCAGTTGGCCGAGTTCACTGCCCAGGAACCATTGGATGCTCGCCAGGTCAACCAGTTCCGCCTGCTCCCGGGTCAGGAATCGCCGGGCGACCATCTGCTCGATCTGTGCGCGCAGGGCCGGCTCATCGGCCGCTGCGGCGAAATCCAGGTGCTGGAGCACCAGGTGGGTTGCCGTCCCGCGATCCGTTGCTCCCAGCTTCGTTCCAGCCACGCACCGCGGCAGCTTCAGTCGTCCATCGCGCCCGGCCGCTTCCGCCTGCGCTGTTGATCCTTCACCGTCTGCCACTTCGCGTGGTGGAGAGTGTAAGTGCTGCGCATCCGGCCCATCATCAGCGGCGTCGGCATAGTCCCCGTAATCGGTTGCCGCGACAGTCGCCGGACGCAGGCAGTGCTCGTGATGGCGATAGCGGAACGTCACGCGCTCGATCACCGCATCGGCCACGGCATCCCGCGGCGGAGGCGGATCAAGCGGGCGCAGCGCTGCCAGATCCTTTCGGCGATCATCCGTGGCCACTGCCTCGCGCGGCATCGCCATCAGGTTGGCGACCTCCCCGGCTGAGTAGGCGGTCATCGCGATCGGTTGCTGCGCGGCTGTCGCCACCGCCACCGGCCCGATCCACTCCAGCATGCTCCCCGCACCGATCACATTGGACAGCGGCAGGGGCCCTTCATGCCCGGCCCAGCGCTGCTGCCAGCTCTCGCGCTTTCTGGCATCACAGGTGCCGATCATCACCAGGTGCTCCTTGGCCCGGGTCATGGCGACGTACAGCAGCCGCAGTTCCTCGGCCATGGCAGCGCGGTGCATGCGGTCCCTGACCGCAACGTGCCCCAGAGAGGGATAGATGACTTTGCGGGTTTCATCGATCACCTTCAGCCCCAGTTGTGCCTCGCGATCAACCAGGATCGAGCGCTGCACATCCTGGAGATTGAACTTCTTGCCCAGGTCCGGCAGGAACACCACAGGGAACTCCAGCCCCTTGCTGCGGTGGATGCTCATGATGCGCACCGCGTTCTCCGCCTGGCTGGCCAGCGACGGCTGGCCGATGTCCCTCTGCTCCTGCAGGCTGGTGAGGAACTGGAGGAAGCGGTAAAGGCTCTGGCGGCGGAAGCTGCCAAACTGGCGGGCACGCTCGTGCAAATGCAGCAGGTTTGCCTGGCGCTGTTCACCATCTTCAAGCCCGGCGGTGTAGGCGAGGTAGCCGGTTTCGTCGTAAATCTGCCAGATCACCTCGGCCAGCGGGCGCTTCATGGCCGCGTCGCGCCAGCGGGCGAGCTGGGCCAGGCAGTCACGCAGGTGTGCGGCCAGTTCGTCCTGCTGCTCTTCGGCGTAGCGCACAACCGCCTGGTGGAATGGCACCGGATTCTCCCGGTCGTTGTACGCCAGCCGGATGCGCGCCAGGGCATCATCGGCCATCGGCAGCATCGCCAGCGGGCTGCGCAGCACCGCCACCAGCGGCAGGTCCTGGCGCTGGTTGTCCAGCACATGCAACAGCGACAGCATGTCACGCACTTCAATCGATTCGAAGAACCCCGCACCACTGTCGCAATGGACCGGAATGCCGTAGCGCCGCAGGATCGAGGCAAACTGCTCCGCTTTGTAACGCAGCGCCCGCAGCAGGATAACGCAATCACCGTACTCCATCGGCCGCGGGGTAAATCCATCGCCGTGACGCTCCATCACGGTCATGCGCGGTCCACCGGTCAGGCCCATCATCTCGCGCAGACAGCGGACAATCAGCATCGCCTCAAAATCGCTGCGATCCAGGTCGGTGTGGCTGGCCGGGGCGGGGGCATCCTCCTCGGCCATGTCCGGCGGCGGCAAGAGGTGCAACTCAATTGGCGCGCCCCGGAAACTTTGCTTGCCATCTCCTTCGCCGTACGCCGCACCCGGCACCAGGCGATGCCGCTCGTCGTAATCGATCTCGGCGGCGGATTTGTACATCAGCCGCTCAAAGACCTGGTTGATCGCATCCAGCAGGGGTTTGCGGCTGCGGAAGTTGGCCCGCAGGTCGATCACCCGCACCCCATCGTCCGGCCCGGCAGAACGGTACTGGGCTTCGCGCTCGAGGAAGCGCTGCGGCTCGGCCAGGCGGAAGCGGTAGATGCTCTGCTTCACATCGCCAACGCAGAACAGGTTGGACGCATCGCTTGGCGTGCGGCAGAGGCATTCACGGCTCACCAGGCGCAGGATTGCATCCTGTACCTGGTTGATGTCCTGGTACTCATCCACCAGTACATGGCGGTAGGCGCGATGGCAGGAGCGGGCAACATCAGAAGGGGTCAGATTCCTGCGGTCATCATCGCACAGGAGCTTCAGCGCCAGGCGCTCAAGATCAGAAAAATCCAGCCCGCGCGCTTCGCGCTTGGCCTGCGCGTAGCGCTGGGCGAAGTCATCCACCAGTTTCAGGAAGGCCTGGGCGTGGCCGAGCGTGGCCGCCATCGTCTGCTGCCATTCGGCCTCGGTGAAGCGCAGGTTGCCCCGGAGGGTATCGTCCTTGATCGCCTTCTGGGCGCGCTCAACCAGTGCCGCGGCCAGTTCCTTGCCCGGCACATCGCGGCTTGCTGACGGCCGGCGCGGGCACTCGAAGCTGCGCACCGTCGTGGCCATCGCATCGTATCCTTCGGCCTCCAGGAGGCCGAGCCAGTCGGCCGCGGTGCTGGCCAGTTCCTGCACATAGCCGACATACTTGTCAAAGCCCGGCGGCATCGCCTGGATGGCGGCATCACACTCATCGACGATGCCGCGCAAGCGCTGTTGCGTCCAGCGCAGGTAGTAGCGCCCGAAGACGGATTCAGCCAGTGGCCGGGTCGCCGCCTGCTCAATGCGCTCGATCGCCGTGGCCAGCCATGCCTCCGGCTCGATCACGCTGCACAGAAGCTCGTGGGTGGAGACCACCAGCTGCATGATCATTTCGTCGTTGCCGCCGCCGTAGACATCCAGGAAGCGTTCAAATGCCGCATCCCCATCTTCATGGCGATCAAAAAAGAGCTGGCGCACCACTTCATCGCGCATGAGCAGGGCTTCATCCTCATCCAGCACCTCGAAATCCGGGTCGAGATCGAGGCGGTGGAAGTGATGGCGCAGCAGGCGCATGCAGAAGCTGTGCAGTGTGCTGATGGTGGCGTGGTTCACCAGCTTGATCTGCCGCCGCAGATGCTCATCGGCGCTGCCGGCAGCGCGGCTGCGGATCGCCTGCTCGATGCGCGAGCGCATCTCGGCGGCGGCCGGCTCGGTGAACGTTACCACCAGCAACTGGTTAACGTTGCAGCGCGGCTCGGCGTCGCATACCAGGTAGGCACAGCGCTCCGCCAGCACCGACGTCTTGCCCGATCCGGCCGCCGCGCTGACCAGCAGCGCCTTGCCGGTGGTGCCGATGGCCTCAAGTTGCTCGCTGGTCCATTTACGCGCCATATCGCACCTCCCCCCTGGTGAGCGGAGCAGAAAGATGGCCATGACGGCAGGTCACCAGCTTCCCTTCACCCGGAGACGCAGCATGTCGTGCAGCGCTCTGGCAGATGCTTTCCCCATGCCAGGCACCATGCTTATCCACCGGGGAAGGGTTGCTCGCAGCGCGGGGTTGCAGTCCGAGACGACGACCCGGCGCCCTCTGCGGTACCGGCCAGTCCTCGCGCTGCGCGTGCGGGCTGAAAACCCGGGCCGCGGGAGTGTTTATCCTGAGAGAAGCCCGCCTATGCATCACTTCCCTCCTCCCCCAGCACGGTAGCGCGGTCCACGGGATCGATGAAGCGGTAGCTGTCGATGCCGGGCTGGAAGCGGCAGAGACTGCGGTAGCCGCAGCTGGCGCACGGGGATTGGTCGTGCAGGCGATAGGGGGCCACGGCCACCTCACCGGCGATGATCCGATCGGCCAGATCGGCCAGCCGCTGCTTGACCAGATCGAGCATCTTCTGCAATTCCGCTGCGGCGACGACATCGCGGCTGGTCTTGCTGATGTTGCCGTCCTTGTTGATCGAAACGGAAAACACCCTGGAGCGCTGTCCCGGCGCCAGGCTGTGGTCCAGGTGTGTGAGAAACTCCTCGTTGAGGATCCCGCGCGGGCCCGGCCACAGGTGGAAGGATTCATCGTCCGGCGCCACGGCATCGTCCGGATGGGCGATCGCCTCAAGCTGGCGCAGCAGCTTCACATAAAGCCCCGCCGCGGGGGTCAGGGGTGTGCCGGCCAGGTGGGCACCATGCATCTGAATCACGAGCATGGATGCCAGAAGCTGCAATGACAGGCCGTGGTAAACCCGGTCGAATGACAGCCCGCCGGGGCTGCCCATGCGGTAGTCGATCACGGCGAAGGCCGCCTCTTTCTCAATCAAATCAACCCGGTCGATCCGCCCGGTGAGCGCGACCTCATGCCCGGCAGGGGTTTGCACGGTCAGGGCGGGCAGCTTGGAGCGCTCCTCGCCGAAGCTCAGGTTGGTCCAGCGCGGTGTCAGTTCGCCCTGGGCGGCGATCACCTTCTGAGCGAGGGCGAACTCGTTGACAGAGGATTCGATCCGCGCCAGCAGATGCCGGTTGCGGGCGCTGCTCATCATCAGCTCACCGCGGAGGGTTTCGCCCACCTCGCGCGTGCAGCGGGCGATGAGCTCGCGGGCCAGTTCGGGCGGCATAGCGCTCAGATCGACCTTGCGGCGCAGCAGTTCGGTGATGAGTTTTTCGAGCGTCCGGTGATAGATGAGGCTCAGATCGAAAACGGTGGGATCGGCATTGTGCCGGTCCTCCAGGCGCAGCCCATAGCGGATATAGTGCTTGAACGGACACTCGGCAAATGTCTCCACCTGCCGAACCGATGCACGCAGCGGCGGAGCGAAAAGAGCGGCGGCGGTGTCGGGGGCCAGCCTGGCATCGTTCGCATAGCTCAGGGCCTTCCACGCACGATAGCGCATGATGTCAATCGCATCCGACACCGGCTGATGACTCGCCAGCCAGTGGTACAACGCCGGCCAGGTCTGGCCGGCCGTTTCCGTGCCGGGAAGATTGGGCTGGCGCACCCAGCGCATCAGGGCGGTAACGAGCTGGCGGGGGGTGTTGATGTAGCGCGGATCATCCTGGCCGGGCCGGGGCAGGAGGATGGGCTGCCGGTCCGGCAGCAGCGCCCGCACATCGCGCCAGTAGGGGCTGGGCAGGGATTCCCGCCCGGCATCATCGCTTACGCTGCGCAGCAGGATCAGGCGCTCGCCGGCCCGTGTGAAGGCAAGGTAGGCCAGCAGATTCTCATCGAGCAACTGTCGTTCGCTGTCGGCCTGCACATCGATGGCACGATCGCGCAAGGTGCGGCGGTCGATGTCCGAGAGGATGGAATCCTCACGCTGGGTGCGCGGGAAGATGCCATCGTTCAGGCCCAGTACGATCACCGCCCGCGTCCAGGTGGTGCGCGTGCGATCAACCGAGCCGACGATGACCTGGTCAACCGTCGGGGGTGTCAGCCCCAGGTCGAACTGCTCCAGGCCGGCATCGAATATGCCCAGGAAATCATCCAGCGTTACCGCCTCATCGCCCAGCAGATCGACCATCTGATCGAACAGCTCCATCAGCTCGGTCCAGACCTGCTCGTGCTCGCCGCGCTCGTCGAGGTTGTGGGCGTGGCTGGCCTGCTGCATCCAGTCGGCGAGGCTGCTGCGCACGTTGAAGCGTTCCAGCAGATCACACAAAGCGCTGACATAGACTTTCAGGGGCTGGGGGCGACCACCGGCGAGCTGCTGTACCAGTGGCCGCAGCGGATCGACGAATCGGCGGCGCAGGCTGTCAGCCCGGGCCGCATCAGGCGGCACAAGCGGTATGCCGTATTCATCGGTTTCGCTGTGCAGCAGATGGCGGCGATAGCTCCAGGGATCGGGACTTGCCCACATCGATCCGTGAATGCGATGCTCGATGACATAGTTTTCCAGTTCATCGATTTCATCGGCCGACAGCCCGGCCAGCCCGGATTTGAGGGCCGTCATCACTGCATCCTGCGGCCAGTCATGGCGGGCGATCAGCAGGGCGGAGCGTGTCAACTGCAACAGCGGATGATGCGACACCGAGCGACGTCGATCCGCAAAAAACGGGATACCGTGCTCGCGGAAGCTGGCATCGATCAGTTCATGGTAGTCGTCCAGGTTACGCATCAGCACCGCGATCTCGCGCAGGCGGTAGCCTTCGCGCAGGAGCTGGCGGATACACATGGCCGCGGCATCGGTCTCGACCCGGCGCGAGGGCGCTTCCAGCAGCATGACCGAGTCATCGGACGCGGCAGCAGCGGCTGCGCTGCCTGCTCCTGGCGTTTCGTGTGCCATGGCCGCCTCGATGGCGCTCAGGGCGGGCGACACGAACCGTCTGGGCTCATCCAGGCGGACCGGCTCATCCACCGCGATGTTGTTCTCATTCAGCGTGAAATAAAGCCGGCGATAAGCTCGCACGGTGCGGTGGAAGAGGCTCAGGTCATGTGGCAGGGCATGGGGATCGGCGAAGATGGGGTCGGCCGGATCGGCCAGCGTGGTGATGAACAGATCGCGGCACGTTCCTGCAATGGCAGCCAGTGCCCGGCGCTCAAAATCTGTGAAATCGAGGAATCCATCGACATAGACGCTGGCGTTTTTCAGCGCTGGCCCTGACTCGATGCAGGTCAAAACCTGCCGCATCCGGCGGTGGGGGTCCAGGCGATCCTGGCCGAGATACTGGCCGTAGGCGGTATACAGCAGGTGCAGGTCATGCAACTTGGCGGCCAGTGCCTGGACATCGGCATCGGATTCCTGCTTCGACTCCAGCTCCTGCAGCAATTCTGCCAGATCTTCAGCCCCTTTGCCGGCGCGCTCAAAATCGGCAAACGTATTGTCAATTCGTGCGGCCAGGCCGGCCTGGTGGGCACTGTCGGCGAAGAAGCGGAACTGGCTGGCGTGCTTGCGCAGCAGCAGGCGGAGGATCATCTGCCTGCCATAGGCGGTGATGGCGGGCACGGCGTCGCCGCCGCAATCGGCCAGCACCTCGCGGCCAAGCTCCTCGAACGAGATCACCCTGCAACGCAGGAAGGCATCCAGCCCGCTGCCCACTGTCAGGAGGCGCTCGGCCTCGAAGGTGGCCTGGCGGGGCAGGATCCAAAGGATCGGCTCGCCCAGGGGCTGGGCGCGCATGGCAGCCACGATGCGGTCGATGCAGAACCGCGTCTTACCGCTGCCGGCGCGCCCGATGACAAAACGAACACTCATGGCCCCTCAGCACAGGTCGAATCTGACCCTGACAAATGAGGGTAACACGAAACGGGAATGCTACAAAGGGAAGATGGGGCGGCGGCGGGGGCCAGGGGTTGCGGTTTGGTGCCGGGCGACCCACGGAGCGTTCCGTTTTTGACCTGTAATCGGGTAGCATGCCCCGCAATGTCGGACCATGCAGCGAATAACGATGAACTGAAGCAGCGCATCCTTGCCCACGTACAGGCTGGACGCTACCGGCCGCAGAAGCCACGCCAGATTGCGCGGGAGCTTGGGGCGACCGATGAGGATACCTATCCCGCCTTCCGCCGCGCCGTGCGCGAATTGCTGGAGAGCGGAAAATTGATCGAGGGCCCGAAAAACACGCTCATGGCGGCCTCGCCGCCGGCCGGCCCCCGCGCCACCCGGCCCATCGCGCCGGCCGACACGCCCACCCTCGGGCCGGACATGGTGATCGGTCCCTACCGCCAGAATAAACGCGGCTTCGGATTCGTGATGCCGACGCAGCCGGTCAAGCATGAAGACCTGTACATCGCTGAAGAGGACAACGGCGGCGCCATCAGCGGCGATATCGTCAAGGCCAGGATCACCGGCCGCTATCGCCGTGGCGCTGAGACGATGTACGAGGGACGCATCATCGGCATCGTGCAGCGCACGCGCACCCACTTCGTCGGCACGCTCGCGCGGCAGCATGGGCAGTGGTTCGTGCTGCCCGATGGCAACGATTTCACCGATCCCATCTCCACGCCCGATGCCGGCTCGCGCCATATCCGGCCGGGGACGAAGGTGGCGGTGGAGCTGACGCAGTATCCCAAGGGAGACCAGCGGGCGGCCGGGGTCATCACCGAGGTGCTTGGGCAGCAGGGCGAGAAGGATGTAGACCTGCGCGGCATCATCATCCAGTACAACCTGCCCACCGATTTCCCCGAGGAATGCAAGCAACAGGCCCGGCAGGCGCTGGATCGCTTCAATGCCACCCTCGATGATGAGCGCCGCCGGCGGCTGGACCTGAGTGATGAAATCATCATCACGATCGACCCGGATGATGCCAAGGACTACGATGATGCCATCTCCATCCGCAAGCTCGATGGCGGCAACTGGCAGCTTGGGGTTCACATCGCCGATGTATCGTTCTTTGTTGAACCCGGCTCACCACTGGATGAGGAGGCGGCCAAGCGCGGCAACAGCACCTATTTCCCCGGCTTCGTCATCCCCATGCTGCCGGAGGTGCTCAGCAACGGCGTCTGCTCACTGCAGGAAGGTGTGCCGCGGCTGTGCAAGAGCGTCTTCATTGAACTGAACGACAAGGGCGAGCCGGTGGGGACCAAGTTCGCCAACTCGATAATTTCCTCGCGCCGGCGCCTGCGCTATCGCGAGGCACAGGCGATCCTGGATGGCAAGCAGACCATCCCCCACCCCGAGGGCGATCGCACCCTCAAGGACTATCCCGAGGAGGTGCTCGACCTGCTGCGCGACATGCAGACACTGGCGCGCAAGATCCAGAAGCGCCGCCATGCCGCCGGCCAGCTTGTGCTGGCGCTGCCGCAGGTGGATCTGGTGCTGGATGAAGGCGGGGCGGTGATCGGGGCGGTGCCGGAGGATGAGAGCTTCACCCACACCATCATCGAGATGTTCATGGTCGAGGCCAACGAGGCCGTTGCCCGGCTGCTCAATTCGCTAGATGTGCCGTTCATCCGCCGCATCCATCCCGAGCCCGACCCGGAGCTGAGCGATCGCCTGCGCAATTATGTCCACGTGGCCGGCTACAAGCTGCCCAAGATCATCGACCGCAAGGCGCTGCAGGCGCTGCTGGAGACGGTCAAGGACAAGCCCAATGCCTTCGCGGTGAACATGGCTGTATTGCGCAGCCTGACGCGGGCGGAGTACTCGCCCGAGCCGATCGGCCACTACGCCCTGGCCAGCGAGCAGTATTGCCACTTCACATCTCCCATCCGCCGGTATGCGGATCTGACTGTCCATCGGCTGCTGGAGCGCTACATGGAAGCCCGCGACAAGTTCAAGGATCGCAAGAAGCGGGCGGCCTATGTGCAGAAAAACTCGCCGACCTACGATGAACTGGTCGAGCTGGGCCGTCGCATCAGCTACACCGAACGGCGCAGCGCGGATGCCGAGAATGAACTGAGGACGGTCAAGCTGCTGGAACTGCTCTCCGATCGCATCGGCGAGGCATTCCAGGCCGTCGTCACGGGCGTGACCAAGTTCGGCATCTTCATGCAGCTCAAGGAATACCTCATCGACGGCTTGGTGCGCTATGAGGACATGGAGGGCGACTGGTGGGAGGTGGATGAGCGCAGCGGCGTGGTACGCGGCCGCCACACCGGCCAGCGGATCACCATTGGCGATCTGGCGACGGTCCTGGTGGCGCGGGTGGATGTGCCGCGCCGGGAACTCGACTTGACCATCCACGAACTGCACCGCAAGCCCAGGGCTGAGGCGATCAATGTAAGCGGTTCGGCGAAGAAAGGGGGCAAAAAGGCGGCGGCGAAGAAAACCAGCGGCTCTTCGTCCACCGCGCGCCCTGCCCGGCGCCAGACGACCACCGGGACAACCAAGCGCAATCAGCGCAGCAAGTCCCGCGATCGGCGCAAGCGCTGATTGGCCGGTGCATGCGGGATGGCAGGGATGAACGGGCTTTCACAGCCGGCGTGTCATCGGTGCTTGGTCACGCCGGCCTGGTCGCAGTATTGGAGCAGGGGACAGGTGGAGCACCTGGGCAGGCGGCCAGTGCAGATGTGCTTGCCAAAGGGGACCAGCAGGCGATTGATCTCGATCCAGTAGCGTTGAGGCAGCCTGGCTTCAAGTTGCTTGCGCGTGCCTTCAGGGGCGCTGGCGCGGACATAGCCCCAGCGGTTGGTAATGCGGTGGACATGGATATCCACACCGATGCCATGCGCTTTGCCGGTGGCGATGCCGAGGATCAGGTTGGCGCACTTGGGACCGATGCCGCGGAAGCCGGTCAATACGCTGAAGTCGGCCGGCAGTTGTCCCTCGTGCTCGCGCACGGCGATCTCAGCGATGGCATGGATCTGGCGGGCCTTTTCCGCGT
Organism: uncultured Tepidisphaeraceae bacterium; assembly: GCA_964398315.1. Classification (GTDB taxonomy): domain Bacteria; phylum Planctomycetota; class Phycisphaerae; order Tepidisphaerales; family Tepidisphaeraceae; genus JADLCB01. Next base: position 32,246 of record CAYNMV010000012.1, read on the forward strand.
GAAACGAGCAGGTGGCGATCAGCTTGTCGATCTGCTCGGCAGAGAGGGCTGTCACCTGCTGCGGAGTATGCGCTTTTTTGAACAGCCGCCGGGCAGTCGGGATCGTCACTTCATCCAGCGTGCGGATGGAGATGACACAGCCCACCAGCACCTCGAACAGGCTCCGGTGCCCCTCCTCGGCCAGGACGAATAACGCAGCTTTTTCGAACGGCTCGACCGCCTGCTCCAGGCGCGCAAACACCTCATCCACATCAAACGGCTTCACCTTCCCAGCACCAGCGCTCGGGTTTGCGGCCATCCGTAACTCCGATCCAGGTGTGATCGCGTCCATTTAACTTCGCGCGGTCGAGGCCTGCTGCGGATCGGCCGGAAAACGCGAAGCCGCGATGAGTACGGGAACAGATGGATGGTCAATGAGGTGACATGGGTGGCTCGCCCCGTGCCCCTTCAATGTCCACTCATTCTCACGCCTTGTCAGCATGGCGCGCTGGCTGGGCGCCGACAACGGATAATCCCGGTGGCGGCTGGGGTGCATCGCTGAGCTGGCGGGCAACGCCGCGATAGTCGACCAGGGTAGCGATGCCGGCGAACAGCAGTTCGCCGGCGATCGACCAGAGCCGCAGCAGGAAGGCGATAAAATACATGGTCGCCAGGATGGTGCTGGCATCGCCCAGCTCGGTGCGCACCGGCGCGGGGATGATCAGGAGCATCACTCCGCCAAAGACCAGCTCGCGCACGCCCATCCCAGCGCTGGAAAAGACGGCCAGAAACCCGGCTACCCAGGCCAGCGAGTATGCGCCGGCCACCACCCACCACTTGCTGGGTTCCAGCGGCAACGGTGCAGCGGCAACGATGTAGACCCCGCCCGCCTGCCAGAGCAGGCCGATAAAGGTCCACCCCAGCAGCAGCAGCATTTTCCAGCCGTCCAGGCGCACGACGATCGGCGGCTTGCCGATCCGTTTCAGGATGGCGTTGACCAGGCGGTAGTAAATGCTCGGGTGGACCAGCAGCCCCAGTGCCGGCACCAGTGCGATCGCCACCCACATCCACACCTCGGCCTGCCCCTCCAGTTGTTTGATGCCAAACCACGCCAGGCACAGCACCGCCAGCGCCACGTTGGCCAGCAGGAAGAGCGTAAGCTCCAACAGTTGTACGGTGGAGGAGATGGTTCCCGGGATGCCGTAGGGCTTGATCATGTAGGCCCGGCCGATCACCTGGAAGATCGAGCCGGGGATGTAGCGGGCCAGTTCCGAATAAGACCAGATGCGCATGGCCGGCGCCATCGGCAGCCTGAAGCCGAATCCCTGGAGCATCGACCGCCAGACCAGCGCCCGGAAGACGAACAGGAACAGCGCGAACATGATCGTGAAGATCACGCCGGGGATGAGCAGATCGGCCAGGGCGGTTGCCAGCATACGATCGCGCACCTGATCCCACTTCTCGTAGATCGGCCGCAGCATCATGAAGATGATCAGGGCCATGAGGGTCAGGCCGACAGTGAAGCGCAGATGCTTGCGGATGGCATGCCAGAATCGGCGCAGGCGGGCGTAATGGCGCTCGTGGAGTTCGACGATCTCGCCTTCCTCGACGGTGTCATCCTGCCCGACCTGCCCGTGAATATGGCGGCGACGCCGGCGCGGAGGCAGCAGGTGGACGCCGTGGCGGCGCAGCCACGGCCGCATGATCCGCCTGGCCCGCGGCATGCCGCGCACCAGCAGGTTCCCGAAGCGCAGCGTCTGGTGCGCCAGGATCCAGGTCAAGGCGACGGCGGCGGCATATACCCCCAGGGCCATCAGCGGATGATTAACCAGCCACGCGACCGCCTCCAGATCGACAATGGCGCCATACCAGAACAGCCCGACCGGCAGCAGCAGTGACACCGCCAGCTTCAGCAGGGTGAACGGGCGCAAGTACAGGTCCAGCGGCTTGCCGCGCAGCACCCGGGCGGCCAGCCGGCGCTTGCCTGGAAAGGTGATCAGGGCGAAGCCGAGCAGGAACAGGGGGATGCCGCCGGGGCCGGGGATGGCCACGCCGATCGGCCCGGCCGAGAGGATCAGCAGCCAGCCGATGATGTTCTTGAGCACGAACCAGAAGTAGTCCGCGACGAACTGCTGGATGCGGGCCACGGGGGAATCGTGTGGGGGCGGACTGTAGTCGAGCCGGTGCGTCATAAATGGAAAATTAATCGCAGCGGAAAATTGTAGCGTCGTGACGGGATGAGGCGAGCGGCGGGGCGTTCTAATCTTCGCCTCACTCTCGAACCCCCACTTGTCTCACCAGCGGCTCATGCTTTTCGGGAACCAGAGCGCATTCGCCGGAGCCCTGCATGCACATGCGGGGCTCCAGGGCGGGCGCTCGCGTGAATCCCGATCCGGTCACGCCGCCACGAGGTTGTCCGCCACCGGGGTGCCATAGGCCTTGAGCGCAGGGACCAGGCCGGCCAGGAAGGCGATCACGACCACGCCCCCCAGCAGAAGCAGCTCCATGATGCCGAACTGATACCAGTGGATCCCCTCACCGACGATCCGGCGCAGGTACACCGAGCCGCCGGCCGCGACGAGATGCCCGCCCAGCAGGCCGACCACGCCGCCAACCAGGCCCACGAGCGTCGCTTCCAGGCAGATGATGCCGAGGATGGTGCGACGGGTAGCGCCCAGGGCGCGAATAATGGCGATTTCCCGGGCGCGGGCGGTGATCGAGTTGTAGATGCTGACCAGGATTGACACGCCGGCGACGATCGAAACCAGTACGCTGATCATCAGCAGGGCGCTGGCGCTGGGGGCCAGGAAGGTCTGGAAGAACTCGCGCATGACCATCGCCGGGTTGACGGCGGTGGCCTCATCGCGGTTGTTGATGATGAAAAAGATCTGCTGGGCGAAAAAGCCGGTTTGCCCGCGGGTGTCAACGAAGATGGCATTGATGCGCCACTTGTGCTGCGGGATGTCCAGCTTGATGCGACCCTCTTCATCGAGGGTGTAGTTGCTGTGGGCGTGCGGGGTGGCAGCGCTTTCACCGCGCACGGCGGCGATGGCTTCCAGTCCCTCGCCATGCTCATCAATTGCGTAGAAAGTGGGCAGGGGAATGAACAGGAGCTTGTCGTTGGCGGTGTGGGTGCGGTCGAGTATGCCGACGACCGTCCATTCCTGATCATGCTCATCGGCCAGGGTATCGCCGCTGGTCAGGCCGTGGGTGGCTTTGAAAGTGCTGCCCAGTGTCAGGCCGGTGGCCCGCGCCACCTCCTGCCCGATGACCGCCTCAAACTTCTGCCCGTGGTACATGCGGCCTTCGGCGAGCGTGAATTTACGGCCCTGGCGATACTCCAGCACGGGGGCGGCGGTGGGGCGATCGGGATCGCGCTGGGGTGAATCGAGCTTTGGGTTCTGATAGCCCGGCAGGCGATGGCCCCGGGCGTCGTAGCCTTCCAGGGGCTGGCCTTCATCGTCGAAGCCGAACATCTGGGGCGGGGTGCCAACGATGCGGTAACCCTCGTAGTTGTCTCCCACCGCGATGGGAACGGCCACGCTGGCATAGCGGGCTAATTCACCCTCCGGGCCAAACCAGTTCGTGTAGAGCGAGTAGGGGATCGACCCCGGTGACTGGTCGATGTGATAGACGCTGTTCAGCACCAGTTGCAGCGGCGAACCCTTGGCGCCAATCACCACGTCATAGCCGAAATCGCTCTGGGCAAACATCGCTTCGCTCTCACGCTGGAGAACGAGAATCGCGATGGCCAGGGCCACCCCGAGCATGACCGACAGCAGCGTGAGCCAGGTAGACAAAGCCCGCTGGCGCATCTGTTTAAGGACGAGCTGGAAGAGATTCATGGGGCCGCCTCCCGCATGGATGTTCTGCAAGTCAGTTGCATTTGTCAAACCCGCGGAGGGTGCACCTCCCTGGGCACGGCCACTTCGAATTTTTTAACTATGATCTTGTTGACACTGAGTCTCAACCTACTACTCTGCTGCCTTGATGAGACTGATTCTCAATCCCGTTTTAACAGCCAATACGAGGCCCGCGGGGTCGGGTGTGGTGGCTGAGTCAGGAGTGGTTTGATGTATACCGGGGAAACACTGGGGAACACCGTATCTGATGGAGTGCGATTCGATGGAGCGTGGCTGGCCGGCCCGGCCCATCGCAAGGGGCTGGCTGCATGCCGGGCATTCACGCTGGTTGAGCTGCTGGTCGTCATCGGCATCATCGCGCTGCTGATCAGCATCCTGCTGCCGGCGCTGAACAAAGCGCGGGAAAGCGCCATTACCATCAAGAGTTTGTCGAACCTGAGGCAGATTGGTACGGCCATCCAGAACTACCGCAGCGATCACCGCAACCTGTATCCGCCGATGAGTGATGAAACGACCTTTCCCAAGAAGCGCTGGGCCGACCTGCTGTGGCCGTACCTGCAGACGGCCGAGGTCTATCGCAGTCCGGCACTGAGCGAGGAAGAGCGTAATCGCCTGACCCAGGCCTTCGCTCATACGCTTAACCAGGATGATGGCACGGCCACCGAGGAGACCCAGTACTTCGGCGGCTATGGTTACAACTACCAGTACCTGGGCAATGGGCGCACGCTCGGTGGCAAGTATTCGCCATACTTCGCTACCCCCAATGACATCCGCGCCAGCAGCGAGACGATCGCGGTGGCCGATACCAACGGCTCACGCAACGGTGGGGATTTTTACACCCGAACGGGCAACTACGTGGTCGATCCGCCGCTGGGGTCGGTGGCGCTGGGGTCCAAAGGGACCCGGCGAAACGATGGTGGACCGGGTAACGGTAATTCCTACTACCCCGGCCAAGATGATGAAACCGGCACCGCCGGCCAGATCACGTACCGCTATCGCTCCACCCCGGCCGAGCGCAACGGCGGCAAGGTGGCCGTGGTCTTCTGCGATGGCCATGGTGAGACCATGAAGCTTGAGCAGATGGATGACTACGACAATGATGGCGTTCCCGATAACGGGTACTGGAATGGCAAGGCGGATCCAAACGTTCGATGAGCGAAGCCATCGTGTTCCGACATCGCCGGACGAATACCGATGAAACCTGCCGGGAGAGTGGGAGTTTTCCTGCTCTCCCGGCTTCTTTTTAGGCCTACTTTGGCCGAAGCCTGCTTCGCCAAGCGGCAAATGGATGGCGATCGGATGCGTGAGGTAAATAGAAGCGGGAGAAGGGGCAAAAAAAGGCCCTGGATGCGGGGAAGACATCCAGGGCTCAGGGGGAGGGTAGGAGCTTGTGGTGAGGAAAGCGACCGTACTCGGTTCCCGCGTCGCTTCCTCACGATGTTCTCATTTTTCACATCGCTGCGATCAGCAGACTCACCAGAATCACATATCCGACCGCAGTGATGATTCCAATCGCTTTCGCGTCCATCATCGCCGTGTCCTTCTGTTGCTCATCCAGATAGACACAGCGCACGATGTCTTCGTTAGCGTTAATTAACAATAGTCTAGTAATATTTCCAAGTCTACCCCTGCAATTCAAAAATTTCAGTCATGGCATGTGTCAGATGAGACAAGTGATCGCAATCGCAGAAACTGCTGAAGATTACGGCTGTGACGCTGGTGCGGTTACGCCCAGTGCTTCGGCCAGGAGCTGCGTCACCCGCGGCGAGCCGATTTCGCGCTTCCCAAACCCCGGCACACCGCCGGCTCGCTCAGCGGCCGCGTGGGCATCGGGGTAGTTACTGATCATCATGAATTTGACATTGGGCCAAGCCGGCGCCAGCCGGGCGATCAGGGCCGCACCTTCTGCTTCCTCAAAGCCGTAATCCAGCAGGCGATTCACCAGCACCAGCACTGCATCAGCCGGCAGGTATTTCTGTAACTCAGCCTCATCACTGACGGTGAAGACCTCGGCCGTGCGGTCAGCGCGCTGTACCGCCAGTCGCAGGTACGAACTATCCGCTCCGCAGTGGCCGACGAGAAGAACTCTTTTTGCCATAAGGTTGACTCCAGTGGCTGGATCATAGGTGCGGTCCCCGGCAATGTCATTGTGGATCCGATGATGGCCATCTGCATCGATGGCGGCGGAACGAACCCAATTTGCCAGTTCCTTCAGATCCGACGCCATGGCGGGCACACTCAGCAGCAGCTAAAACGCGCGGTTCCCAGCAGCTTTCCGTATGGCGCTGCGCTTCTCTTTTGGTGTCGGTTTTCCCCAACCCATTGCCCCCACCCGTTCGTATCATTTTCGGATATACTTCCTTCCTCGAAACACGATGGCAGACCTACGCGCGCAACTCCAGGAATTCTTCGGACTTGATGACTTCCGCCCCGCCCAGCGGGAGGTGATTGAAGATGTCCTGGCCGGGCGGGATGTGCTGTGCGTCATGCCCACGGGGGCCGGCAAGAGCCTCTGCTATCAGCTTCCTGCGGCCGTACGTGGCGGGCTGACGATCGTTGTCTCGCCGCTGATCTCGCTGATGGAAGACCAGGTCCAGCGCCTGCGCGATGAGGGGATGAGCGCCGTGGTGCTGAACAGCTCGCTCACCGGCCCCATGCAGCGCGAGGTGATCGCCAGGCTGAACAACGGCTTCGAGGGGCTGCTCTACGTGGCCCCGGAGCGCTTTTTCGCCCCCTCGTTTCAGCCTACCCTCGAACAACTCAAGCCGGTGCTGTTCGCGGTGGATGAGGCCCACTGTATCAGCCAGTGGGGGCATGACTTCCGGCCGGAATACGCGCGCCTGGGGGAAGTGCGCCAGCGCCTTGGCTGCCCGCCGACAATCGCACTCACCGCCACCGCCACCCGGGATGTGCGCGCTGACATCATCCACCAGCTGGGCCTGAATGATCCGCGCATTTACGTGACCGGCTTTGACCGGCCGAACCTCGCCTATGGCTGCAGGCGCTTCAAGAAGATGGCCGAGCGCGAAATGGCGCTGGTTGAAATGCTCCGCCGCGAAACCGGAAGCTGCATCGTCTACTGTGCCACCCGCAAGGCGGTAGATGGCGTGACGGCGATGCTCTCGGCCGAGCTGAAGGACCGCCCGATCTTCGCCTACCACGCCGGCATGGACCCGGCTGCCCGCGCCAGCAACCAGGAGGCCTTCATGCAGACGCCGCGCGCTGTCGCGGTGGCGACCAACGCCTTTGGCATGGGGATCAACAAGCCCGACATCCGCGCGGTCATCCACTTTAACCTGCCGGGCACGGTTGAAGCCTATTACCAGGAGGCCGGCCGGGCGGGGCGTGATGGACTGCCGTCCAGGTGCGTGATCCTCTTTCACTACCAGGACCGCTACACGCACGAGTTCTTCATCGACAAGATCGGCGAGGACAACCCCGGAGCCGATCCACGGCAGACGGCGCTGCGCAAGGCCCATGCCACGGAAAAGCTCGATCTGATGGTCCGCTACGCAACCACTCATACCTGCCGGCGGCAGATGATCCTCGACTATTTCGGCGAAGAGGGCACCGTGGTGGAAGACTGCCACTGTGATGTCTGCCGGGCCGGCCAGGAGAATGGGGGAGACGACGGGCAGATCGCGGTGGTCTCGGATGAGGTGATCCTGCTCTGCCGGCAGATGCTCTCGGCCATCGCCCGACTGAACGGCAAATTCGGCGTTGGGATGGTGGCGGATGTGCTCACGGGGGCCGAGAACGAGAAGATTGCCCGCTGGGGCTTTGATCAGCTCAGCGTCTATGGATTGCTGCGGGCGCACTCGGCCAGGCGCGTCATCGCCATGCTGCACCGGCTGATGGAGGCGGGGCTGGCCAGGCAGCGCGATCCCGATGGGATGAAGTTCCGCCCGATGGTGGAACTGACTCAGGCCGGGGTGGAGGTCATGAAGGGCCAGCGCCTGCCGCCGGCCATTCTCGCCGACCTCATACCGCAGCGGGGGGTGGATCGCGAGCCGCCGCCGCGCGTGCGGGCTGAAGGCAGCCGGCGGGTTGTGCCGGTGGAGCAGGAGTCCGAAACGGAATCGCTCTCCCCCCAGGCGCTGGAGCGCTTTGAACGTTTGCGCCAGGTGCGCGCAGAGCTGGCCCGCGAGCGTTCGCTGCCGGCCTACTGCATCTGCCAGGACCGAACCCTGAAACTCATCGCCCAGTTCGCCCCGACCGATGAGGAGACGCTTGCCCAGGTCAAGGGCATGGGCCCGGCCAAGGTGAGGATGTACGGCCCAGCCCTTCTCGATGCCCTGCGCGACCTGTAAAGCGCCAGGCCAGCGGCTCTGGGGCGCGGGTTATCAACGGCATGTTGAGGGGATGGACTGGAAAGAACCGCCGCTTGCCACAGAGCGCAGTTCGCACGGCTTGCAAAGCCGGGCCACGGGCAGGAAGCGGCAGGCTCACATTGAGCAGACTCACAATTGAGGTGGCACGGGCGGCCCGGCCGTGCTCCTGCCGAGGTCCTGGCTGTCCAATCATGGCATCGCAGGCGGGGCGGTCATGTCACTTTTGCCTCACCCCCTGTGCGTCAGTGGCGGCAGCGCGTAGCGGGCGCGGATGGCGTTGGCGGCGGTCCAGAGGGCGGGCTCTTTTTCCAGCAGTCGGATGACGGCCGTGGTGGAGACGCCCAGGTTGGTTGCCACGTGGGAAGGGTTGCCATGCAGCGCTTCGAGCAGGTCCAGCACCAGCCCGGCAGCGGCGGTGTACAGGGGATGGCGGTGGGAGGCTTCGATACGGTTGTTGCGGCGGATTGTCTCGAACCACGTTGGGGGTTCAAAGGAGAGCAGGTCGATCGGCTCACGCAACTCGATGGCGATCTTGAGCCGCAGCCGCCGCACCGCGTGCAGCTTGTTCTCCGCCAGCGAGCGCGATTCGGTGGCAGTAGCGGCGATGCCGGTGGGCAAGTGAACCAGGCGCACGCCGTTGCTGGTTTTCTGTCGTTTCTGCCCGCCCGGCCCGCCGGAGCGGAAGGTGTCCCAGCGGCACTGGGCCAGCAGCGCATCTTCCGAAAGCAATCGAAGCGATTCGGCCATCACCCCTATCGTAACACGATTGTCGCCGCACGATCCGCACCCCGCCCCCGCCGGCAGTGAGGTGAAATCAGCGATGCGGCATTCACTCACGCCAGTACCAGCTTTCAGTTTGACGGGAAGTGATTGATGCAGGCGCAACCCGCCAAGGCTGAGCCTGCCGGATCGGGTTTGTCAGTCCGGCTTTTTCCCATTGGCGCTGGTCGATGTGTGTCGGGATAATGCCCACAGTCGTTCATTTCTTTTCCCCAACCGGGAGGCCCTATGCACGCACCGCAGTTTCAAAGCGGCGGCCGGTATCCGGTCCTGCGAGCGCTGGCGATTCTGTATCTCATCGGCGGGGCACTGGCTGCCATTGGCGGCATCATCGGGGTCGTCTGGGCCCTGCTGGCCGGATATGGCAACTTTGTGGATCGGCTGATCATTGGCGGCGGGGTCCTGGTGGCGGCCTTCTTTGTCACCATCACCGCGCTGGCGATTGCCGAGCTGCTCAAGCTCTTCATCGACGTGGAACACAACACGCGCATGGCGGGCGTTCGCACCACTGAAACCGTCACCACCAACGATGGTGTTGCCCCCGCCGGCGGCCGCCTCAGTGAGCTGGAGGCCGAAACCGCCGAAAGTGCATTGATCCGCGGACACTGAGGCGGATTTGCGATTGCCGGTTTCCGATTGGTGGCCTTCTCAATCGCGAGCCGGCAATCGCAAATCGAACATTGACGATCCCTAAAACCCGGTGCGCTTGAACTGCTTCTCCAGGTCGCGCAACGACAGGCGAAGCGTGGTCGGGCGGCCATGCGGGCAGTTGCTGGAGCGGTCGATCAGGTGACGGCGGGCCAGCAGCGCTTCGATCTCCTCCGGTGACAGCGGATCGCCGGCCTTGATGGCAGCCTTGCACGCCATCATGTCCAGCACCTCGTGCAGCAGTTCTTCCTCGTGCATGTCGAGCAGTTCCTGCTCGCCGCGTTCGAGCAGTTCCTGCACGAAGGTCCCCGGCTCCAGCCGCCCGAGAAACGATGGAAACGCCTGCACCGCGCCGGTCGACGGCCCGAAGCGGACGGCCTCGATGCCCAGGCGGGTCAGCATCGGCTGGATCTGCTCCAGCAGATCCAGTTGGCGCTCGCTGGCGGGAAAGGTTTGCGGCAACAGCAGGCGCTGGCTTTCCAGCGGTCCGCGAGACAGGCGGGCCAGCAGTTCTTCGTACATGATCCGCTCATGCAGCGCGTGCTGGTCGATGATGATCAGCCCATCGGCGGATTCGGCCACCAGGTAACTGTTGTGCAACTGGATGGCACTCAGCGGCTTCGCACGTGGCGCGGGGGCGGCCGCGTGCTCCGCCGGGTGTGCGTGCGAAGCCGTTTGATCATTGGCCGCTTGCGCGGCACGCGGCATGGGGGGCGGAGGATCGCCCGCGGCGCCGCCGTGGGATGCGAGGCCTGCCGGTTCCCCATCCGCCTGGGGCAGCGGAAGAGGGGGCGCAGGGTCATCCGCGGCCGGCGTTGCGGCGGACAGGGGGGCTGTGCCATCCGGCACTGATCCGCGGAAGAACGCGGCGAGCCGGGTACGCATGTCCTCGCGCTGGGCCTCATCGCCATCGGTGCGCATCGGAATGGCGCGGGGCGTCAGATCACTGCCGAGCAGGCGTTCGCGAACCGCACCCAGCACCAGGCCGTGGATGCGCCCGCCATCACGGAACCGCACCTCGGACTTGGTGGGGTGGACATTGACATCGACATCCTGCGGGGGCATCTCCAGCAGCAGCACCGCCGCCGGGTGCCGGCCGGGTTCGGTCAGGCCGCGGTATGCCTCACGCAGCGCGTGCATGATGAACTTGTCGCGGATGGATCGGCCGTTGAGGTACAGGTACTGGTACTTGGCCGTGGGCCGGGCCAGTTCGGGCAGGCCAACGATTCCCCGGAGTTTGATCTCGGCATCACCCGCATTGATCGGCAGGCGCTGTTCATGGAAATCCCTGGGCCACGCCTGCAGCAACCGATCCTCGAAGGTGGTGGGCGGCAGGTCCTGGGTGGTGCGGCCATTGTGCAGCAGCTTGAACCCAACATTCGGCCAGGGCAGCGCCAGGCGCAGGACCATCTCGCTGATATGGCCAAACTCGGTGCCCGGGCCGCGCAGGAACTTGCGCCGGGCCGGGGTGTTGTAGAAGAGATTGCGGACTTCGATGGTGGTGCCGGTGTTGCCGGCGGCCGCCTGCGGGTCGCTGATCACCCCGCCACGGTTGAAGATCTCGTAGGCCGCCTCACTGGATGCGGTGCGGCTCAGGATGCGGGCGTGGGAAACCGCCCCGATGCTCGCCAGCGCTTCGCCGCGGAAGCCCATGGTGGCGATGCGGAATAGATCCTCATCTGTCGAAAGCTTGCTGGTGGCGTGCGAGGCGAAGGCGAGCGGCAGGTCCGCCGGCTCGATTCCCCGGCCGTTATCGATCACGCGAATCGCCGACAGTCCGCCATCCTCAACCTCGACGGTGATTTGGGTCGCCCCGGCGTCCAGGGCATTTTCCACCAGTTCTTTCACGACCGAGGCCGGCCGCTCGATCACCTCGCCTGCGGCGATACGGTTCACGAGCGAGGGGGACAACTGCTGAATGCGCGGCGACGAGGACATCGAACGGATTATAGGGAGGACCCCAAGGGGAGAAAGCCAGACGATGCATGAAGACAGTCCGCACGCCTCCCGATCCCTTTGGGCGAGTCTCGAGAGGAGGGTGCCGGAACGTCATGCGGGACATGCTGAACCAGCAGCGCACCATTCCATGACCCCACCACCCGACCCAACCTCAGTTGATGTCACAAGCTTGCTCGAAGGGCTCTGGCACGGCGGCGTTTTCCGCGGTGGCCTGCGCGCAGCATCCTGCCTCAGCAGAGGTTGTGAAGCCGGATAAAAGTTGCAGCATGTGGCGGAGCTTCGATACAATAAAGAGGTGAGCGGAGACAGGTAGTTGAGTCGTTTCAGCGGTTGAGTCGGATGAACAGCGAGTCTCGCAGCCGAAATCCTGTTGCCACAGCACTTTACGTAAACGCCGCCCTGATCGCGGTGTTGATCGTGGTGCTGCTGGGTCGGGGGAGCGGTTCGAGCCTGCTGCCGACCCTCCCGGCGGCGCTGGCTCAGCACCAGGGAAATATCGCCGGTGGGGCGGGCATTTATATTATGCCCGGGCAGTTTTCCACCAATGCGTGGGGGTGCTATCTGCTGGATGTGGACCAGCAGACATTGTGCCTTTACCAGTACATGCCCGGCGATAAGAACCTGCGGCTGGTATCGGCCCGCAACTTTCAGTATGACCGCCGGCTGAAGATGTACAACACGGACCCGGATCCGCAGGTGATCCGGGAACTGATTGAGAAAGAAGCCAATCCGCCGCGGCGGATGAACCCCGAAGCCCTGCCGGCAAACCCGGAGGAGTAGGGGCAGCGGGCGGTCGGCCGTCGCCGGCTGCACTGCTCACTGAACCAACCAGGAGACCGCACCATGATGGCCAAGATGTTCTACACGTTGGACGAGACCAAGGCCGCGCTCGGCAAGAGCGAGGACGAGGTCAAGCAGTTGGCACGCGATGGGCGGCTGCGGGAGTTCCGTGACGGGCCGCGCCTCATGTTCAAGGCCGACCAGGTCGAGGCGCTCAAGATTGAACTGGGCGGTGGCGACCAGGTTGACCTTGGCCCCAGCGATACCGGCGCGGGCATCGGTCTGGTTGACTCGCGCAGCGCCAGCGGCACCAGCATCTCGCTGGTCGATACCGGCGGCGGCTCGGGCATGATGCAGTTGAAGGAAGACACGGCCCTGGCGGCCGACCTGGGCCTCAGCGGCTCGGTGGGCGGGGTGCCCTCGCCCGGCCATGTGACCCCCGGCGGCAGCGCTGCCGGTGTCACCCCCGGCGGCAGCGGCGGCGGGATCAGCGTCTTTGGCGCCGATGAGGTGGAACGCGCTGACCCCATGGCCCAGACGAATATCTCCGGCTCCATCGGCGACCAGGTGAACCTCGAGGGTATCGGATCGGGGTCGGGCCTGCTCGATCTGACACGCGAAAGCGATGACACCAGCCTCGGCGCTGAACTGCTGGATGAAATCGCCCCCAGCCCCGGACGCGTGCAGCCGGCCAGTGCTGAGACGCAGATGGCCGGTTCGGGCAGCCTTGCCGGCCTGGGCGCTGGCCTTGGCTCCAGCCCGGCGATCCTCCCCTCTTCGGCCCCCAGTGGCCGGGCGGTCAGTGGGCCGATCGTCTATCAGGAGGCGGCTGATCCCCTCGCGCCCGCTTTCGGCTGGGCCGCGGCCGGCGCTACGCTGGTGGTGCTCTTCGCCATGTTTGTCCTGGCCTGTGCCATCACCGGCTTCCGCCCCGGCATCCTGGACACGCTGGCGCAGTACAGCTTCATGATCCTCAGCGGCATCGGCCTTGTGGTCGCGGTGGTCTTCTTTGTGATCGGACTGATCATCGGCAAGGCCGGGGCACGCTGATACCGTTTTGATCCTGAAACTCATTCCACGCGGCCCGGTCGGGCCGCGTGGTTTTTTATTTGTCCTGCCGCGATCACCTTTGAAGATCGCATCGCAGGAGTATCCTGAGAGGTCAACAGCAACATTCCGGCCGCTCGGACGTTAATACAGACAGACCCACATGACGCTTGCCACCACGGATAACGAGGAAGCCGCTCGCAGCCAGCCATCCAGTTCGCTCCCAGCGATTCAACTGCCGGAGGACCTGCGCGCCCGTCTTGATGGTCAGCTTGACGGGCTGCCGGTTGTCGCATGGTCGGAGTTTGACCTCTCCGAAGACGGCCGCTTTGCCCAGCAGTATGCCGTCCTGACCGACCGCGACCTGCTGATATCGCCCGGCCCGGAGGCGGCGTGGCAGCGTATTGCGGTGCAGTCGATCACCGAGGCTGCCATTGTTGAGGGGCTGGGGGCGGACAAGCTGCGGATCATTACCGGCGAGGTACTGGCCGGTGAACTGCGCTATTCGCGCCGTCATCGCCGCACGATGACCCGCCTGCACCGCAAGCTGGAGCGCCGGCTGCCGCGCACCGAGGGTGAGCCGCCGCCGGAGTGGCTGGAGGCCGCCGAGCGCCTCGCCGAAAGCAAGGAGATCTGCCCCAAGTGCGGGCTGCTGATCCCCGCCTACGCTGAGGGCGCCTGCCCGCAATGCCTCCAGACGCGCTCCATCCTCTGGCGGCTGATGGATGTCGGCCGGCCGTACAAGCGGATGACGATCCTGGCGCTGGTCCTTACGCTCTTCCAGGCGGCGATGAGCACGCTGCCCCCGGTCCTGCACAAGTACCTGGTCGACTCGGTGCTGACGATGCAGCGACCGCTGCTGGGCGGCCTGACCCGCTTGCAGAGCCTCATCGCCTGGGGCGTCCTCTCGATGCTGGTGATTGTCATCATCGAGACGGTGGGGCTGACCCGCATGCGCATTTTGGCGCAGGTGGGTACCAATGTGGCACGGGACTTGCGACACCTGGTCTACGCCCATCTGCACACGCTGAGCCTGCGCTTTTTCAACAAGCGCCGTACGGGCAGCCTTATCACGCGCGTCACCAACGACACCGACCGGCTGTGGGATTTCATCGTTTTCGGCTCAGTGAACCTGATCCGTGACGTGGTGCTGATCATCTTCATCGCCATCGTCATGTTCGCGATCAACTGGCGGCTGGCCCTGATTGCCCTGATGCCGCTGCCGCTGCTGGCGATCATGACCTATTTCCGCTCGATGAAGATGCAGCGCATCTTCAGCCGGCTGTGGACTTACTGGTCGCGCATGACGGCGGTGGTGGGGGATGCCGTTCCGGGTGTGCGGGTGGTCAAGGCCTTCGCCAATGAGAAACGCGAGATTGACCGCTTTGACGCCCGCAGTAACGAGTACACGCTGAAGGAGCAGGAGGTCAACCACGTCTGGACCGGGCTTCAGCCGGCCATCAGCGGCACCATGCAGTTTGGTGTGCTGACCGTCTGGCTGGCCGGCGGCTATTTCCTCATCCGCGATAACTCGACGCTGGGCACCCTGGTTGCCTTTACCAGCTTCCTGTACCGGTTCTATCAGCCGATTATGGAGCTGGCCAACTCCAACCGCATGATCACCCGCGCTGCCAGCAGCGCCCAGCGCGTCTTCGAGGTGCTCGACACGCCGCCGGAGATCTACAGCACCAGCCAGGCGCTGACCAAGGACCGCCTGGAAGGGCGCGTGGAGTTCAAGCAGGTTTCCTTCAGCTATGAAGGCGCCCAACCCGCCCTGCGCGAGGTGTCCATCACGGTGGAGCCCGGGGAAATGATTGGCCTGTGCGGCCCCAGCGGCGCCGGCAAGAGCACTTTCGTCAACCTGATCTGCCGCTTTTACGATGTCACCGATGGCCAGCTGCTGATCGATGGCGTGGATGTGCGCGATTACGATGTCAACTGGCTGCGGCGGCAGATTGGCGTCGTGCTGCAGGAGCCTTACCTGTTCCACGGCACCATCGCCGACAACATTCGCTACGGGAACCCCGAGGCGAGCAACGCCGACGTGATCGCCGCCGCCCGCGCTGCCAATGCCCATGATTTCATCGTGGGTTTCCCCGATGGATACGACACCATGGTCGGTGAACGCGGCCAGTCCCTCTCCGGCGGCGAGCGCCAGCGCATCAGTATCGCCCGCGCCATCTTACACAATCCGCGCATTCTTATACTGGACGAGGCGACCAGCAGCGTGGATACCGATACCGAAAAGCAGATCCAGCAGGCGCTGGATCGGCTGGTGCAGGGACGGACCACCTTCGCCATCGCCCATCGCCTCAGCACCCTCCAGGCGGCGGACCGCCTGGTGGTGCTGGAAAAGGGGCGCATTGCCGAAACCGGCACCCATGATGAGCTGGTTCACCGCGAAGGCGGTGTCTATGCCAGGCTGCACCGCACCCAGGTGGAACTGAATTCGATGGTGGCCATTCGGTAAGGAGAGGTCACATGCCCGCGGCCGCACCTGAACCATCCGCCCGCGTTGAGGCGATCGATCCATATCACAAGGATTGGTCGCGCGCGCTGAAGTTCATTGACCGGGTGGGTCAGCGCGAGCGCCTGGGGATCGGCCCGGATGGGTGGCTGCCGGCACGGCGCAACCTGCTGGTGGCATTCGTTGGGGATGAGCCGGCAGGGCACCTGTCATTCAACATCACGCCTGTCATCGAGCGCAGCGCTGCATCCTGCCGTACGCGCCTGGTGGCGCAGGTGGACAGCCAGGCGATCGAGCAGCGCTACGATGTATCGACCCTGCGGCAGCAGCTTGAACAGGCCGCCCGCCAGCGCGCCCGAGACCTGCGCTGCGATATCTTTCAACTGGAGCAGGTCGATGGGGACTGATCCCGGCCCGTGTGCCATCGGCACAGGTCCTGGGCAGGATGCGGGCGAGGCCGCCGCGATCGGCCGCTGAAGCGATCAATTGACATGAACCACACATTCGAACTGATAAAAGACGAGTTCAATCGACTGATTCTCCGGCGGCCTGGCGAGCCGGATGTGAAGGATGTGAGTGTCCGCCGGGCTTTCCCGTGGTCCAATCCACAGCAGTACATCAGCATCCGCAGCCCCGAGGGCAAGGAACTGATCCTGATTGAGGATGTGTCCCGCCTGGATGAGACCCAGCGCCAACTGATTGATGAAGCGCTCACTTCAAGCATCTTCGTGCCGCGCATCCAGCGGGTGATGAGCGTGGATATAAGCTTCGGTCATCAGAAATGGCATGTCCAGACCGATCGCGGCGAAACCCACTTCCGCGTGCAGGAGCGCGAGGATCTGCGCTTCCTCTCCGATGGCCGCTTCAGCATCAAGGACGCCGATGGCAATATCTACGAACTGCCGCCGCTGGCCGAACTGGATGAGGTATCCCGCCATCACGTTGAGCGGCTGGTCTAGTTGGGGCATGGGCGCGTGTTTCTGCATCGGCGGCGCCCGGTGACCCTCCCATTTGCCACGCCTTTGTGGGGCAAGCTGCACGGAGGCAGAATCACATGGCGACAGTGCGGGACGTCGCGGCCGCAAGTGCCAGTAAATCACCCGTCACGGATGCGAAGGTCGTTTTCTACAGGCGATCTTTGTTTACGTGGGCTGCCATCGGATCATAGCATCGGCGCAGACGATGGGAGCGCTGGCCGGTGGATGATGCCGGTCGGCTCCGGTCGATTCGGAGCGTCTGCCATGCTGAATGTCACTCACCTGCTGTGCGGTATCCGTCCCGGCGGAGCGGAGTTACCTTCGCGCTCGCATAAGAGCTCAACCTGCGGTTGCCGGGCGCCGCGTCCCCTGGTCGCCTGGTCGATCACCCGGGCGAACAACCTGCGCGACACCCTGCCGGGGGATAATGCAAAAGAACCGGCGGACGAGCCGGCCGAGATGGAGCTGAACTTCACCGAGGGGCTGCTGCTGCTCAACGATCTGCGCCGATTCGAGATCCCGGCACTGCTTATGACCGGCGGCGAGCCGCTCCTGCGCGAAGACTGCATCGACCTGGTTCAGCATGCGGTCGAGATCGGCCTGAATCTCACACTGATGACCAACGGCACGCTGATCGATGATCGCATCGCCGATCGCCTGGCGAGCGCGGGGCTGGGCTCCATCGGCATCATCCTCGACGGCGGTGAGGCCCGTCACGACCGCCTGCATCAGCAGCCGGGTGCGTTCCGCCGGAGCGTGGAGGCCATCGGCCGGTGCCGGGAGCGCGGCATCAGGGTGGGGGTGCGCTTTACGCTCCATCAGCTCAATTACATGGACCTGGACGCGATCTTCGACCTGTGCGTCGAGCAGCGCGTGCGGCGGCTGGCGATCCATCACCTGAGCTATGGCGGCTGCGAGGCCGACCTGCGCCATTTCGATCTGAGCCCCGAGCAGCGCCGTGAGGCCGTGAGCCGCATCTTCGCCCGTGCCCGGGCCGAATATGAGGCGGGCCACGAGCTGGAGGTGCTGACGGTGGGCAATCATGCCGATGCCGGCTACCTGCTGCTGCGGCTGGAGACGACCGATCCGCAGCGCTTCCATGAGGTTCGACGTCTGCTGGCGGCCGAGGGAGGCAACCGCGCGGGGTGCGAGATCGCCGGCATCGACCCTGCCGGCAATGTTCACTACGACCCGGACAGTTGGCACTACGCCTGCGGCAACGTGCGCGAGCGCTCATTTGCCGACATCTGGACCGACCCCGACGATGAGCGGCTGCGCATCCTGCGTGACCGCTACGACTATCTGCCCGACTGCTGCCAGATCTGCCGGTTCATCGGGATCTGCAACGGCAACAGCCGTACGCGCGCTGAGGCGACCACCGGTGACTGGCTCAGCCCCGATCCGGCCTGCTATATGCGCAGCGATGACCTGGGGCTGACCGTGCCCGCGGAGTGCATCATTCCCGATCTACATGCCCAGCGGCATCTGCGCCGGCGGACAGCCGATGCGCTATGAGGGATGGTGCGCTTTCAGGGCATCGGTTCGGCCGGTGATTCCCTGCGCGCCCTGGCGCGGGTCCAGGCCCAGGAGAGGGGACCGGAGAAGGCGTAGATGAGCATCGTCACCGCGATGACGTACTGATGCGCCACCACCAGCAGCAGGACCAATGCCAGTGCGATCACCAGCCGGGCCAGTGACTTGCGCCCGCGCAGGTAGCGGTTGACGAAGTGGGGATAGCGGATGTTGCTCACCATCAGCAGCCCCAGCGCCAGCACGAGCACCGGCAGCAGATGCAGGCACACGTTCGACAGGAGACTGAAGCCGCCCAGGCGCAGATCCTGCTGCATGAGGATGAACGCCGTCAGCGCACCGCCGGCCCCGGGGGAAGGGAGGCCCAGGAAACTCATGTGATGCTGTTCGCCGTGCTCGTTGGTGGTGTTGAACCGTGCCAGGCGCAGGGCAGCGCAGCTCATGTAGAGGGCGCCGATCGCCCAGATCAGGCGCGATACCACGAAAGGTGGCTGCGGGTCCAGGTTGAACTTGAGCACCTGGAGGGCCAGGTAGGCCGGGGCCACCCCGAAGCTGATCACATCCGCCAGGCTGTCGAGCTGGCCGCCGAAGTCGGTCGTATGCCGGGTAAAGCGTGCCAGCCGGCCGTCGATGGCATCGAAAAACATCGCCAGGAAGATCAGGTAGGCGGCCGTGACATATTGATGGCGCCCCAGGGCCAGTGCCCAGGGATCCTGTGGGGCGGCATCGGTGGCATACAGGCTGGCGACGTAAATGGCGCCGAAGCCGCAGATCGCGTTGCCCAGTGTGGCAAGACTTGGCAGGAACTGAACCGAGCGGATGTACATCGTCTGCCCCCGACGACGCAGGCGCATTCGGCGCGAATCAGGGTGTGGCGGGAGAGAGGATTCGGGATCCAGGATCGGGGGGTCGGGTGAAAAACCCCGCTCTTCAGTGCGCTCAGGCCCGGGGGGCGGGGCGCTGGTGTCTGCGCCCTCTTCCTTGAATCCCGAACTCTCACGACCCTCGCTGCTCATGCCGGCGTCCTCCGCGGCACGACCGGCTCGTATTCCTCATCGATCGGTTCAGCCGGCTCAGTGGTGTGGATCGGGTTTTCCAGTATGGCGATGATGTCGGCCGCTCCGCGTACCTTTTGGCCCACCTTCACCTCGATGCGCGGCTTCAGCCACGTGGGGATGTACAACTCAGTGCGGCTGCCGAACTTGATCATGCCGATGCGGTCGCCGCGGCGAATCGTCTCGCCGACGCTGCATGTGCAGATGATCCGCCGGGCGATCAGGCCGACGATCTGCTTGACCACCGCGATCGGCCGGGGATTGTCTCCCACGGGCTCGGCCAGCACCAGGGTGTTGCTCTCATTCTGGCTGGAGGCGTCATCGTGCTTCATCGCGTTGATGAAGCGCCCTTTCTTGTACTGCACATCAATTACCTTCCCATCGCAGGGGGCGCGGTTGATGTGAACGTTAAAGACCGAAAGGAAGATCCCCACCCGCACGCACGGCCCGCCCAGCAGGTCGAAGTGCTCAAGGGGGGTGATGTCCGATACTACCCCATCGGCCGGACTGACCATCGCGTTCTGCTCGGCCGGCACCCGGCGCTCGGGATCACGGAAGAAGGCGAACAGCCAGATCAGCACCGGCAGCACGATCAGCGACGACCCCCATACCCCCGTCCACCAGCCCAGCACCACGCCGGTACAGACCAGGACGACGGACCCGATGAGCATTTCGCGCAGGCCGTGGCGGGTGAGCGGAAGCATGCTGTAACCGTAGAAGCGAGCGAGAGTTCTGTCAACGGTCCTGCAGGCAGCATGCCTGCGGCCGGCGGGCCGGCTGTGCGCCACCGGCTGTGCACCTGTTGAGGGCGCTGGTTGCTCCTGATCACCTCATGCTACTGGGCCGTGGCCGGATCGAAGGGGCTGGTGTGCGGGGTGAAGCGGTTCTGGAAATGCGCGAACGGCAGGCGCTCAGCGTGGCCGTCGCAAAAGAGGAAGTTGGACCCGCCGCGGTGCCGCTTCACGGCGATGTCCGCCTCGATGTCAGCGGCCGTGAGGTAGGCGGTGGCGTGCAGGTGGTCTCCCTCGTGGGTCACCTCAGCCGCATAGATGGTCGCCGCGGGACGGCGGATGCGATTAAGCTTGGTATAGGGCCGCGGGGCGACGGTGAAGTTGTTGGTGGCGTATGAGGTCGTCGGGGCAGGCTCGCGGTCATCGGCGGGGCACCGGCGCACCGCCGGCGGGACGCCGAAGGACTGGAGCGACTCGATCCACGAGGCCGCCGCGCCGTGGTGCGCATTCTGGGGCAGCAGCCCGCGGTGGGCATTGGCGTATTGCAGCACGCCTATCCCGATCTGCCGCAGGTTTGACAGGCAGGCCACCGACTGCGACTGCTGACGGGCCATGCCAAGTGCCGGCATCAGCATGCCGATGAGCAGCGCCACGATCCCGATGATGACCAACAATTCCACCAGGGTGAATGCATGCTGATGGCGTGCCCTGTCCTGACCCATGCGATCGCGCTCCCTCTGTTTCCTGTAGATCCCCGCACCTGCCGCTGCCGCCGGGACACACCGGCAGAACGAATCAGCGGTGCGGCAAGATAATGACACCCGCGAGATGCGAAAAGAGCGGCGGAATGTCGCAGGCTGTGGCAGGAGAGCCGCTCTGCACCCTGAACGGTCCCTCACTGCCGGCTACGGAGGTGGCCTTGCCGTCTTTTGGGTATGCCCTGGCTTCGCGGCCCACGGGTGATGGATGCGCAGCGGCGGGGGACCTACAATCGGACGCAAATCTCATGGCCAAACGCTTTTACATCATCGACGGACACGCGCATATTTTTCGCGCCTACTTCGCACCGTTTCGAGAGCTGACCAGCCCGGAGGGGGAGCCGACCAAGGCAACGTTTGTATTTACGCAGATGCTCCTGAACCTGGTGGCCCAGCGCAAGCCGGACTACCTGGCGATGGTGATCGACTCGGCCGAGGAACAGGTTTTCCGCAAGACGATCTACCCGGAGTACAAGGCCAATCGCGCTGGCCGGCCGGATGACTTTGCTCCACAGGAAGCCCGCATCCTGCAAATCGTGCGGGATGCGGGGGTTCCGATCTTCTCCAAGAGCGGGTTTGAGGCCGATGACCTGATCGCCACCATGACCCGCCGGCTGTGTGAAAGCGGCTACGAAATCGTCCTCGTCAGCAAGGACAAGGACCTGCGTCAACTGCTGAGCGACTGCATCCGCATGTACGATGTACAGTCGGACACTTTCACCGATGCAGAGGCGATGGTGGCCAAGTGCGGCTACACCCCCGAGCAGGCGGTGGAGGTGCAGACCCTCACCGGTGACCCCACCGACAACATTCCCGGCATCCCCGGCGTGGGAGAGAAAACCGCGGCCAAGCTCATCGCCAAATATGGCACCGCCGATGCGGTGCTCGAACACCTCGATGAGCTGACCCCCAAGATGCGGGAGAATTTTCAGAAACATGCGGAGAACCTGAAGCTGTCGCGCCAACTGGTGACGCTGAGGCAGGATGTGGAGTTTGACTTTGACCCGGAAGCGTGTGCATTCAAGGGGCTGAATACCAATGCCCTGAAGTCGCACCTGGAACACCTGGGTTTTTATTCGCTCATCAAGCGCCTCGACACCCTGGGCATTCCATCCACCGATGCGGGTGGCCGGCGCGCATCCGCGGGCGGGCGCGCACCCGAGGAGGGGCTGTTTGGCGCGCTGGAGCCGGTCAGCGCGCCCGAGGATCGTGCACCGGTCGAGACCTGCGAGGGTTGTGAGTACATCTGCGTGACCCCCGACACCTTCGCCGCATTTCTCGCTGAGTTGAAGCGGCAGAAGCGGTTCGCCTTCGACACCGAGACCGATGCCCTGGGGGCAATGAACTCGCAACTGGTGGGCATCAGCGTCAGTTGGAAGCCGCGCACCGGCTATTACCTGCCCCTGATGGGGCCGGAGGGATCGGCCCTGCTCGACCGCGAGCAGACACTGGCAGCCCTGCGGCCGATCTTCGCTGATGAGTCGATTCGGAAAGTCGGCCACAACGTCAAGTACGACATCCTGGTGCTCAGCCAGGCGGGGATTGAGGTGCGTGGCATCGAGATGGACTCGATGATCGCGGCATTTGTGCTCGATGCCGGCCGCACCCAGTATGGCATCGATGCCCTGGCGCAGAGCCTGCTGAATTTCCGCAAGATCCCAACAACGGATCTGATTGGCCGCGGCAGGAAGCAGATCTCGATGGATCGGGTGGAGTTGGCGCGGATCGCCTGCTATGCCGCGGAGGATGCGGATATCGCCCTTAGATTGTGTGACCTGTTCGCCAGGCAGCTCGCCGAGCAGCCGGTGCTCAAGAAGCTGCACGATGAGCTGGAGATCCCGCTGATCGATGTGCTGGTGGAGATGGAGCGCAACGGCATTGCGGTCGACCCGGCCGTGCTCCAGGAGCAATCGGCCGTCCTGGGCGAGCGGGTGGATGCGCTGCGGGCGCAAATCCAGCAGGAAGCGGGTGTCGAGTTCAACCCCGATTCGCCCAAGCAGCTTCAGGCCGTCCTGTTCGATCGCCTCGGCCTGACTGTGATCAAGAAGACGAAGACCGGCGCCAGCACCGATGTGGAAGTGCTGGAAAAGCTGGCCGACAGCCATCCCGTGCCGAAGCTGGTGCTTGAGTACCGTCAGCTCGTCAAGCTGAAGAACACCTACCTGGATAACCTTGCCGATTACATCAATCCCAGGACCCGGCGCATCCACACGCACTTTAATCCCACCGGTGCTGCGACCGGCCGGCTGAGCAGCAGCGATCCCAACCTCCAGAACATCCCGATCCGCACCGATGAGGGTCGGCGCATTCGCCTGGCGTTTGTGCCGGGGGATCCCGAGCACAACGTGCTGCTGACGGCCGATTACTCGCAGATCGAACTGCGCGTGCTGGCCCATTTCACGCGCGAGCCGGCCCTGGTGGAG
This sequence comes from uncultured Tepidisphaeraceae bacterium, assembly GCA_964398315.1. Lineage (GTDB taxonomy): Bacteria > Planctomycetota > Phycisphaerae > Tepidisphaerales > Tepidisphaeraceae > JADLCB01. The sequence continues at coordinate 55,574 of CAYNMV010000012.1, forward strand.
TCGTTCGCGCGGGATGAGGATGTGCATCGCACCGTGGCGGCCGAGGTGTTCGGCGTGCCGCTGGATCAGGTGACGCGCGAGCAGCGCAATCACGCCAAGACGATCAACTTCGGCATCATCTACGGCGTCAGCGCCTATGGCCTGGCCCGCCGCATCGAGGGTCTGAGCATCGGCGCGGCCCAGCAGCTCATCGATGCCTACAACAAGCGTTTTCCCTCCATTCAGAAGTTCCTCGAGCAGTGCGTGATGAAGGCGCAGGCGGACGGATACGTCGAGACGATTCTCGGCCGCCGCCGGCCCGTGACCGACATCCACTCAGGTGTGCTTGCCCAGCGCAACGCCGCCGAGCGCATCGCCATTAACAGCGTGGTGCAGGGCTCGGCGGCCGATCTGATCAAGTGGGCGATGCTCGCCATCCACCGCAAGCTGAAAGAGCAGGGTCGCCCCAGCCGCATGCTCCTGCAGGTGCACGATGAGCTGGTGTTCGAGACCCCGGAGTCCGCGGCCGAGTCCGAGGCCGCCTTCGTGACAGAAGAAATGATCGCCGCCGGCCGGGCGATCAACCTGAGCGTGCCGCTGAAGGTCGAGGTTGGGTGGGGAAAGAACTGGCAGGAAGTGAAATAACCTCCCGCGGCAAACCTGCGACACGCCGGCGCGTGGCTCATGTGCCCGTGGCTCATCTGCCCCCTGTCGCGGGCAGCGCTTCCGCTCAGAGCGAGACGTACTGCCCAGCGCGGAGGAACTTGATGATCCACGCGGCCAGGGCGGCGATGGTCACGACCGTTGCCGCGGTGATGCCGGCCCGCAGCCACGCCGTCAGAGCCAGACGCCGGCGAAAGTAGAGGCGCAGGAGCAGGGTAGACAGCCCGGCGGCCGGCGTGAGCATCAGGGCGAGGGCCGTGAAGTCGTTGCTGTTGTCATACCAGCGCCAGCCTGGCGCCCGACCCGCGCCGTTCAACAGGTCGTACAGCGTCCCGAGGCCCGCGGCGGTGAAGGCGACGATCGCGACCCAGGCGGCCATCGCAACGGCCTGGTTCGGCCGGCCGCCCCGACCCGGCGAAGCACCTGCCGGTTCGTACTCGAGACTCGGGCGTTCCTGCCGCTCCATGATTAGAACTTCCGATCCAGCAGGCGATACTGGATCGCCTCGGCGATGTGGTGCTCGGCAATCTGCGCTTCACGTTCCAGATCCGCGATGGTGCGAGCGACACGGCGGACCTTGTCGTAGGCCCGGGCCGACAGGCCCAGCTCGTCCATTGCCTGCTTCATCAGCAACAGGCAACTGTCCGACAGGTCGGCGTGCTGCTTGAGCTGGCGGCTGTCCATGCGGGCATTGGTGGTGTCATCGCCAAAGCGCTGCTGCTGTACAGCGCGGGCGGCGGCGACACGCTGTCGCATGGACCCGCTGTCGGTACCGGGGCGGCGGCTGGTCAGCTCGCGGTAGGGCACTGCGGGCACTTCAATGTGAATATCGATGCGGTCCAGCAGCGGGCCGCTGATCCTGGACAGATACTTGTCCCGCGCCCGCGTGTTGTCGGCGGCGTATCCCGAGGCGGTGGGATTCATCGCGGTGACGAGCATGAACCTGGCCGGGAACCTGATCGACCCATGCACGCGGGCGATCGTCACTTCGCCGCTTTCCAGCGGCTGGCGGAGCGTTTCCAGCACGTGCCGGCTGAACTCGGGCAGTTCATCGAGGAACAGCACACCGTGATGGGCGAGAGAGACCTCGCCGGGGCGCGGGATCGAGCCACCGCCGATGAGCGACTGGGCGGTGGCCGAATGATGGGGCGTGCGCACCGGCCGCTGGTCCATCAGCGCAACGCCATCGGGCAGCAGACCCATCGCCGAGTAGATCCGGGTGGTTTGAAGCGACTCGGCCCGTGTCAGCGGCGGCAGGATGCCGGGGATGCGCGCTGCCAGCATCGATTTGCCCGTGCCAGGCGGGCCGATCATCAGGAGGTTGTGGGCACCGGCGCAGGCGATCATGATCGCCCGCTTGACGGTTTCCTGCCCACGCACATCGGCGAAATCGAGCGCTGATGAAAGGGCCGAGGCGGTGTAGGGTTCGCCGTCCAGCTCATAGGGTTCCAGCGGCAGGCGCTCATTCAGGAATGACACCGCCTGCGCCAGCGAGGAGACCGCGTAAACCTCGATTCCCTCCACCACGGCCGCCTCACGGCAGTTGTCCTGCGGCAGGATCACGCCCCGATAGCCGCGCTCGCGCGCCAGCAGCGCCATCGACAGCGCGCCCTTGATCTTGCGCACCCGGCCGTCCAGGGCCAGCTCGCCGGCGATGAGATAGTCATTGTGACAGTCGGTTTCGATGCTGCGGCTGGCGCGCAGCATGCCGATGGCAATGGGCAGGTCCAGCGCGGGCGCTTCCTTCTTCACATCCGCCGGCGCGAGGTTGATCAGAAGCTGATGACCGGGAAAGGCGTAGCCGCTGTTGATGATGGCCCGACGGACGCGATCGACGCTCTCCTTGACGGCCGTCTGCGCCAGGCCGACGAGGGTGGTCTTCTCCAGGCCCGATTGCTGCACGTCAACCTCAACTTCGCACAGCAGCGCGTCGATGCCGTTCAGGACGAAAGAGTGGATGCGTGCCAGCAAATGCAAGTCCCCAATAAATGTGCCGGTGGCATTGTAGCCGCGAACCGGGCTGATCCGCCAGCCACAGGGCCGGTTGCGCCATCGGCAATGCCGGCCAGAAGCCGTGCAGGAAGATGCGACCAGATAGTGGCGGTGGGTGAGCTTGCCTGTCTCACGGTGCTGCCTGCGGGCGGTATACTGGGGCCGGCTTGTCCGGGAGACACGCGTGAACCTGCTGTTCGAACTGGAATTCTGGGAAGGCGCCAGCTATGTCGTTACCGTGATCGGTCTGCCGCTGGCGATTTTTGTGTTCCTCTGGGAACAGCGCAAGGAGCGGCAGTCGGATGAGGAAGAGCTTTACCAGCGCCTGAGCGATGAATACACCGACTTCATGAAGCTCGTGCTGGATCATCCAGACCTGCGCCTGCTGCGGCCGCCGGACCAGGAGATGAAGCTCACCGCCGAGCAGCAGGAGCGCCAGTTGGCGTTGTTCAGCATCCTCATTGCCATCTTCGAGCGCGCCTACATCCTGGTGTACGAAGAGCGCATGTCGGAGCAGACCCGCCGGCTGTGGCTTTCGTGGGAGGATTACATGCGCGAATGGTGCGCCCGGCCCGACTTCCGGCGGGCGCTGCCGATGCTGCTGGAAGGGGAGGATGCCTCATTCGCCGCCCACCTGCTGGCCATCGCCGAATCGACCGATGTGCGCCGGCTGCCTGCGTCGAAAGCATGAGGCGAACTGTGCCCGGTATTCGCATCTCTCACGCCGCTTGAGCAAACTGCCGTTCGGCCATACAGTATCCCGCTTCGAGACTTTTGGAGAGACCCATGGGATTGATGGATGGAAAGAAGGGGCTGATTCTCAATATCGCCAACGACCGCAGCATCGGCGCCCACATCGCCGCCAACGTGGCCCGGCAGGGCGCGGTGGTCGGTTGCGGCTTCCTGCCGCTGGAAAACGCGGAGAAATCCGAGCGCCGTGCCCGCAAAGGCCTGGAAACCCACGGCATCACCGACCCATGGCTTTTTCCCTGTGACGTCTCGCGCGATGAGGACATCGATGCCTTCTTCAAGGCGGCCGGCGAGAAATTCGGCACCATCGACTTTCTCGTGCACTCGCTGGCGTTCGCCAATCCCAATTATCTGAAAAATGAGGATGGCAACTTCACCTCCACGCCGCGGGAGGTGTTCAAGCAGGCTCTTGATATCAGCGCGTACAGCCTGCTGGCCCTGGCGCGGGCGGCCCAGCCGCTCATGCCCAACGGCGGCTCGATCGTTGCCCTGACCTATTACGGTGCCGAGAAGGTCATCCCCGGTTACAACGTCATGGGCGTGGCCAAGGCCGCGCTGGAGGCGACAACGCGGTATCTGGCGTTTGACCTGGGCGGCCGCAAGATCCGTGTCAATGCCATTTCGGCAGGGCCGATCAAGACCCTGAGCGCGATGGGGGTGGGCGGCATTGATGACATGTTTGCTCACACCGAGCGCAAGGCGCCGCTGCATCGCAACGTCGAGGCCGATGAGGTGGGCAAGACCGCGGTCTACCTGCTCAGTGATCTGTCCACTGGCGTGACCGGTGAAACGATCTACGTTGACAGCGGCTTCAACACCGTCGGCCTGTAGGGCAGGGGGCAGGTGTGCCGCTGCCAACGGCTTCCCACGCTTGACACCCGCCGGAGGCGGTTTGATACTCGGCTCAGTCCCTTCAGGAGTTGGTGCGTGATGCGATCGAGGGCGGTAGCTGGATTGTGTGCGGCGTTGCTCGCCGGTTGTGCCGGTTCGAATTCTCAAACCGCCGCGCCCGCTGCGCATTCCGCACCCGCCGCGCCCGCACCGGCCGCCACGACCGCCCGCCAGATGGCGCCCGGCGATGAGAAAATTGCCAGCGCTGGGTCGGTGGTCATCACCCGCCGTGAGCTGACCGAGCCGCTCATCGAGGCGTATGGCCTGGAGTTCCTGATCCACCTGCTGACGCTCGAGAGGGCCGCCGAGGCCGCCGCGGATCAGAACATCACCATCACGCCTGCCGACATCGAGGCCGAAACCAATTTCACGATCGCGGGCATGGCCAAGGATGCCTCGCCCGAGGACTATGATCGCCTGCTTCAGAGCTTCCTGAACCAGCAGCAGATCAGCCGCGTTGAGTTCGACATCGTCATGAAGACCAACGCCTACCTGCGCAAGCTGGCCGAGCCGCAGGTGGAGAAGCTGATCACCGAAGAGGTGCTGAAACAGGCGTTTGGGACCATGTATGGCGAGAATGTGCGCATCCGCCATATCCAGCTCGCCAACATGACCGAGGTGGTCGAGGCCCAGCGGCGGCTGGCGGCGGGGGAGGACTTTGCCGATGTCGCCCGCGCCATGAGCCGCAACGCCGTCACCGCTCCGCGCGGCGGAGAGATGACCCCCTTCAGCCTGCAGATGGGCGGCCTGCCTGATTCGTTCAAGCAGACGGCTTTCGCGCTGAAGGAGGGGGAGGTTTCTGAGGCCGTCATGGCCGCCGATGCCTATCATCTGATCAAGCTGGAAGAGCGCATCCCGCCGAAGGCGGTTGAGTTCGAGGATCACCGCGAGGCCGTGCGCGAGCGCGTGCATGAGAGCTTCATGATGAGCAGCATGCGGCAGATGCGCAACGCCCTGCGCCAGGATATCCTTCAGCGCATCGACATCGAACACCCCGTGCTGGCCCGGCAGTTCAAGGAACAGACCCAGCCCAAGCCGGCCACTGAGGAAGAAAAGCAGCGCATCCTGCGTGACCTGGAGCGCCAGCGGGAAGCGGCCGAGGAGACCCGCACGCCCGCCGATCCCCGCGCCCCGCGCCTGGAGCCGCAGGCGGATCAGCCGGCCGATCCGGCCGCTGCCCAGCCGTCGCAGCGCGCGACGACCCAGCCGGCTGTTCCGACGGTTCAGCCCGCCCATCCCCCCGCGCCGGCCACGCGAGCGGCGCCCGCCGCTGCCACTCGCCCTGCGTCGGCTACTGACGCCAACAAGTAGCGGATTTCATTGCCGAAAGTCGATTGCCGATGACCGATGATGTCATTCGGCAGGCGAAAATGTGCCGCATGGCCATTCTCAGACCATCACAGACGCCTTTTGCCGTCCTATAATGAGCGTTCCCATGGAAAACAGCCCCTTCAAAATTGACGTATCCCCGCGCATCCAGCGCCTGCCTCCTTATCTGTTCGGCCGCATCAACAAGATGAAGTACGAGAAGCGGGTGGCGGGCATCGACATCATCGACCTGGGGATGGGCAACCCAACCGATCCCACCCCCGAGTGCGTGGTCGAAAAGCTGGCCGAAGCGGCCCGCGATCCGCGCAACCACCGCTACAGCGTGAGTAACGGCATCGCCGGCCTGCGCCGTGAGGTGGCGCTCAAGTACAAGCGGCAGTACGATGTCGATCTCGACCCGGAAACCGAGATCATCGCCACCATCGGCTCCAAGGAGGGTTTCTCCCACCTGTGCCTGGCGATGCTGGGCCCGGGCGACACGATCGTCGTCGGCGATCCGGCCTTTCCGATCCATGTATATGCGCCCGCGATGGCCGGCGCTAACGTGATCCGCGTGCCGCTGGGCAACGACCAGGCCTTCCTCGATCGCATCGAGAAGGTCTTCACCGAGATCTACCCCAAGCCCAAGCTGCTGATCCTCAACTATCCGCACAACCCCACCGCGATGACCATTGACGATGGATCGTTCTGGGAGCGGGCAGTGGATCTGTGCCGGCGGCATGGGGTGATGCTCATCAGTGACTTCGCCTACGGTGAGATCAACTTTGACGGCTACAAGGCCCCCTCGGTGCTGAGCGTGCCGGGCGCCAAGGACCTGGCCGTTGAGTTCACCACCATGTCCAAGAGCTACAACATGGCCGGCTGGCGCTGCGGGTTCTGCGCGGGCAACGCGGATATGGTCAAGGCGCTGGCAACCATCAAGGGCTATTACGACTACGGCATGTTCCAGCCGATCCAGATCGCCAGCGTGATCGCCATGCGCCAGTGCCAGGAGACCCCGGCCGAACAGTCGCGCATCTACCAGGAGCGGCGCGACGTGGTTTGCGCCGGCTGCGATAAGCTGGGCTGGACCTACGAACGACCGCGGGCCAGCATGTTCGTCTGGGCGAAAATCAACCCCGCGCATTACAAGCCCGGTGAAGGCACCATCGATTTCTGCCTGCGCATGATGGACGAGGCCGAGGTGGCGTTGTCCCCCGGCCGGGCCTTTGGCGAAAACGGCGAGGGCTACGTTCGCATCGCGCTGGTGGAAAACGAGCAGCGCCTGGCGCAGGCGATGCGCAACCTGGAGCGTGCCCTGGTGCCGCGTCCCCCCAAGAAAAGGAAACAGCCGGCAACGGCATGATCCCCCAAGGCGCGGGCGCCGGCCCGCGCCTTTCTTTTTTTCAAGGTGAAGCTGATTGGCGACAGGGGCCATCGTTGCCTTCTGTGGGTGGCTTGCGCTGATGCTGCAAGTGTGCAGTGGCGCCTTGGCCGCATCGCAGACACGGGCATGCCTGCCCAGGCAGGGGATCATCATTTCCAGTGCCGGGCCAGAGCGAGGATGGCGCGGTTGCGCAGATAGGGGAATGTGCTGTTGGACAGCAGCTTTTGAAGCGCTGGCGTCTCCGTCGGCAGGCCGTGGACGGCGGCCAGCGCCCGCAGCCGCTGGGCATACTCACCCGCGGGCTGGGACAGCAGGGCGGCGGCGATGAGCAGGCGGCGGAATTCATCGCCCGCTTCCAGGCGCTTGTGGGCGGCCTCGCGCCCGGCAACATCGCCAGCCCGAAGCGCCTCCAAATCCGCCAGAACCGCCTCGGCTGCGCGGGTCTGATCCAGCACCCGGCGCTCCAGGCGGGCCAGGCGCTCAGGCTGGCGCGACAGCGCTGCCGCGCAGCCCAGCACATCTGTTACCTTGCAGGTCTCGATCCACTCTGCCAGCCGCTCATCGGCGGCCGGCAGCGGCTGGAGCGGCTCAAGCTGGGCCGCCAGATCGTACAGTGCAATGGTCCCATCGGAGCCCGCAACGGCAATCCGCCGGCCATCGCGCGATGAAGCCATGCTTGTCAGGGTGCCGATCTGCCCGGTCAGCCGCAGGGCCGGGGCCCAGTGCTCGGCAACATAAATGTCCACACCATCAAAGTTGGGTGTAAATTGCGGCCTGGGCACACTTCCGGGCGCCAGCACGGCCATCTCCGGCCGGGTTGGTTCGTGCTTACCCCACTGCGGATCCGCCGCCCGCGCTGCCAGCAGCGCGGCCAGGGGATCGGCGGTGTGAGGCGGCTCGCCTGCCTTATGGCGCCGGAGCAGAATCTGCGCCCGCGCGGGGTTCATCACCGTATGGGCAGCGCGCATGTTGTGATCCAGCACCAGCACGCGCAGCGGATCAGTCTGGAGCGTGATCAGGTGCGTGGCTGGCTGCGGTTGATTCGCCAACAGCCGGCCGGTGGCCGTTTCGTAAATGAGCAGGTGATGGCTGTCGCCCACCAGCAGATATTTTCCATCGGGGGTGAGTTCAAAATTGTGCGCGCTATTGATTGGCGGTTTGATGGTGCGGAGTGACCGGCCACTCTCGCCGTCGAACAGCGTGAGCGTTTCTTCGCTGCCATCGCGTCCCACCAGCATCGACAGATCGGCAGAGGCGCGCATGTTCAGCGTGTGGCTGATCTGGAACGAGCGCCGTTCGGTCAGATCCTCAGGGCGCAGCGCGATGCACTCGCCGGACCCCATCACGGCCAGCAGTTCCGTGCCATCGGTTGAGAGGATCAGTGTCTCCAGCCGGGCGTGTCCCGGCGGAGGCGGGAAGCGGAATTCGGCGGTGGGTCGGTCGGGCGCGTCCCAGTTCCAGCGCTCAATTCGGCCGTCATAGCTGGAGGAGAACAGCGTCTGCCCATCGGGGCTGAGTTGCACATGCGCAGGGGCCGGGCGGAAGATCGGCTCATCCATCGGGGCTTCCAGGTCCGGCACCGACAGCCAGGTCAGTCCGCCGGTGGAGGGCGCGGCCATCAGGATCTGATCGCGCGGGCCCCACATCACTGCTCCCCACGTGTCGGCCGCGCCCCTGTGCATCACCACCTGCTGTGCGGCGGAGTCGATCAGCCACAGATCCCTGCCCTGGATCGCCGCGATACGGTGTGACGTGCGGTCAAAGGCGTAGAAGGCGTTATCCGGCAGGCGCAGCTCAACCTGCCCCAGTTCCTCGCCGGTGTGCGTGTTGAAGAACCTGAGCTTCCTGTCCCACACTGCCAGGATGGAGCCATCGGCCGAGAGTTTGCAATTGAGGCCGTGACGGGTTGGGAAGGCCTTGCGAAAGCCCGTCGGCTTGCCGGTGGCGGCATCGTAGAGGGTGATTTCGTGGCTGCGCTGATCGCCGATCAGCACGAGCGATCCGCCGGCGGCCAGGTCATTTCTAGTCCTGGGTGGGCCCCACGGCTCGCCATTATCCTCGCGCAGCGTTGCGATGGGTTTCATCGTGCTGATGCGCCAAAGCTGCACCTGCGCGCCCTCGATCAGCATGATATCTTTCGCCGGTGCGGCCTGGACGTTGCGCACATGCTTCATGGGCATCTCGATGGGCGGTCCCATGCTCTGTTCGCGCAGGTCGAACCGTGCCAGCTTGCGCTGATCGTTGTGGGCGATGAGGATGTGCCGGTCGGTAAGGAAAGCCGCCCGCGGGGCGAACCATCCCCTGGGCAGGTCCACGTTCTGGATCAGCGTGCCGCGGGTGGAGTTCCACAGGTGCAGCCCATCGATGCCGTACTCCAGCAGTTGTGACCCATCCGGTGAGAGAGCGACTGTGGCCGGGCCCCATTGGCCCAGGCCGAAACGCGGCTGGCCGATCAACCGCAGCGGCTCGAGGCCGGGGATGACGTCTTCCCGACTGGCCGGCTGGCCATGCAGGCCCGCGGCGGACAAAATGATGGCGAGTAAAGCGATCGCAATAATCCGATAATACATGGGCAATCCCCTTGAAGTGAATGATTCGGGCGCGCCCAAGCAGGCCAGAACTGGGCGCGATTGTAGGGTGAGACGCTAAAGAAGAGAAAAGTGTGTGCTTCGACGCCGGTCGATAGGTGAAATCAGGTCTGGACAGCAGGCCATAGAGATACTGGCTGCCTGCCGAAATGACTATAACATTATCCTAACACAAGTCGGGCGGCTTGTCCAGTCAATTTGCCGGAAAAATTTTGTCAAAAAATAGCTCTCCCCGCACCGCGCGGGCGGAGCGGGGAGAGGGGGATGGCTGAAAACATCGGTCCCAGTTCAGTTCCAGTGGATCAGACCGGGCTCGAAGGGGGTGGCCAGGTCGGGATGGCCGGGGAGGATACGCACCGCGAACCCCTGGCGGCCACTGGTTGAGCAGGTGATCTGGCCGACGAACAGATGGCGGTTCGGGCCCATTTCGCGGGCGTGCTCCATCCTCAAGGACTGGGGGTGCTCAATTTCGCCGGTCGCGCTGATCGGGCCGCTGAACATTTCCACGATGATGTCATCAGGCCGGATTTCCGGCAGATCGACCAGCGCCTCCACCTGCATCTTCTCGCCGACGCGGTAATGCCCGTTGCCGGATGTATGGACGGCGACGATCTTGATGCCGTCCCAGTGATGGCGCAGGCGCTGCTTGGCGTGGGCCAGTTCGGCGGCGCGCTTGAGGCCTTCGGCGGCGAGGCGCTGCCCGCGCTCGTGGCTGGGCCAGTAGAACATCTCCGTGTAGTCCTGCACCATGCGGTTGGTGTTGAACACCGGGGCGAGTTTGCGCATGCAGTTTTTCATCCGCGCGATCCATTCCTTGGGGATGCGGTCGGCGGTGCGCTGATAGAACAGCGGGACGATCTGCTTTTCCAGGATGTCGTAGAGCGCCTGGCTCTCGATCGAATCCTGCGTGTTGGCATCGTTGTAGGTCTCGCCGCGGCCGATGGCCCAGCCCAGGTCGGGGGCATACCCTTCCACCCACCAGCCGTCGAGGATCGAGCAGTTCAGCACCCCGTTGGCCGCCGCCTTCATGCCGCTGGTGCCGGAGGCTTCCATGCCGCGGCGGGGGGTATTCAGCCACACATCCACGCCCTGCACCAGGTAGCGGGCGATATTCATGTCGTAATTTTCCAGGAACACCACGCGCCGCCGCACGTCCGCCTGGCGCGAGAACTGCACGATCGCGCGGATCAGCTCCTTGCCTTCGTTGTCGGCCGGATGCGCCTTGCCGGCGAAGACAAACTGCACCGGCCGCTTGGTATCGGTGATGAGCCGGCGCAGGCGCTCAGGGTCGCGCAGCAGCAGGGCGCCGCGCTTGTACGTGGCAAACCGGCGGGCAAAGCCGATCGTCAGGGCCTCGGGGTCCAGCACTTCTTCGGCGGTGGCGATTTCATCATACGATCCGCCGCGCTTGATGAGCTGCTCTTTAAGCTGCTGGCGCGTCCAGGCAACCAGGCGCTCGCGGCTGCGCTCATGAGCACGCCACAGCTCTTCATCGGGGATCTGGTTGACGTTCTCCCACACGCTCTGGTCGGTCGGTTCATCGCGCCAGGCATCGCCGAGGTAGCGGTCCAGCAGGTCCGCGATTTCGCGGCTCAGCCAGGAGCGGGTGTGGATGCCGTTGGTGATGTGCCGGATGGGCACATCACTGGGGGGCACCTGCGGCCAGATGTTGTGCCACATGTGCCGCGAGACATCCCCGTGCAGCCAGGAGACGCCGTTGATCGAGTCAGCCAGGCGGATCGCCAGCACCGCCATCGAGAAGCCCTGCTTCTTGTTGCTCACATCCTCCCGACCCAGGGCGAGGAAGCCTTCCTCATCCAGTTTCAGCGAGGGAATGTAGGACTTGAAATAGCGCAGCATCAGGTCCGGCGAGAACATGTCGATCCCCGCCGGCACCGGGGTATGCGTGGTGAAGACACTGGTGGCCATCACCTGCTGGCGCACCTCGTCAAAGCTTCTTTCGGGATATTGCTCCAGCAGCATGCGGATGCGCTCCAGCGCCAGGAACGCGGCGTGGCCTTCGTTCATGTGCCAGACGCTCACCGGCACATTGAGCGCTTCCAGCATCCGCACGCCGCCGATGCCCAGGACGATTTCCTGCTTGATGCGCATCTCGGTGCCGCCGCCGTAGAGACGGCTGGTGATGTCGCGATCGGCGGGGGAGTTTTCCGGCAGGTTGGTATCCAGCAGGTAGAGGGGAATGCGGCCGACGTTGGCTTTCCAGACGCGGCAGAAGACGGCGTTGTCCGGCAGATCGGCGCGCACGCGCACCGGCGAGCCATCGGTGTAGCGCAGCGGCTCGATCGGCAGGTTGTAAAAGTCCAGCTCGGGATAGGCTTCCTGCTGCCAGCCATCGCCGGAGAGATACTGCTGGAAGTAGCCGTTGCGGTACAGCAGCCCCACACCCACCAGCGGCAGGCCGATCTCGCTGGCGCTCTTGAGGTGATCGCCGGCCAGCACGCCCAGGCCGCCGGAGTAGATCGGCAGCGACTCGTGCAGGCCGAACTCGGCCGAGAAGTAGGCGACTCTCATCTTGTCATCGCCCAGCTTCTTGTGAAACCACCCCTCCTCCTGCATGTGTTGCTGGAACCACGAATACACCCGGTTCATGTGCGACAGGTAGCCATCATCCTCGGCCAACTCGCGCAGACGCTCCTGCGGCATGGAGCCAAGGAGCTTGATGGGATTGTGGTATGCCTTCTCCCACAGTTCGCGGTCGAGCCGGCGGAACAGCTCAACCGCATCTGGATGCCACACCCACCAGAGGTTCTGGGCCAGCTCCATCAACGGCTGAAGTTTTGGCGGGATGTCCGGGAAGACCTGGAACGTGCGGATCTGTGGGGGAGCGAAATCAGCCATGGTCGTTTACCTGTCAAGACAGCAAAGCTGGAGCGCGCAGCATAACTGCGGGAGCCGGGGCACCTGGATGGGTTATCGGCTCTGGGGGGGCATTGTCCTCATCATTCTTGAAGCCAGCAAGCGGAGATTTACCGCTCAGCCATCCTGCCGGGTGGGCTGGCGGGGGCCGCGCCGGGCAGATGGGGCCGGATCAGCCGGTTCAGCACGGCATAGCCCTCGGCCGACAGGTGCAGGCGATCCTTGAAAAACTCGGGGCGCGGCTGGCCATCCGGGCCCAGCAGGGCGGTATCCAGATCGACGAACACGGTGTTGCGATGCTGGCTGAGCAGATCCTGCATCCGGCGGTTGGCGTCGCGCATCTTGTGCGCCACGCGGATGCGCGCGGGGCTGGTTTTCATGCCGATGACGACGAGCTTTGTATCCGGCAGGGCGGCGGCGATCTTGCCAACCAGTTGCTGGAGATCGGCCAGGATGGCTTCAGGAGGGACGCCGCCGGCCAGGTCATTCTCACCGGCATACAGCACGATCACCCGCGGCTGGTACGGCAGGATGATCCGGTCGGCATAGTAGAGCGAATCGGAGAGCTTTGAGCCGCCGAATCCGCGCTTGATGGTGGGCAGATCCGGGAAGGAGTCGGCGATATTCCAGTGGACGATGGTTGAACTGCCGATAAACAGCACCCCACCCGGCGCGGGCGGCCGCTCCCGGTCCTGTGCTTCAAAGCGCTCGATCTGTTTTTCCCAGCGCCGTTCCGGCTGGGTTGAGGGCTGGGTCGTCTGTGCGAAAAGGGAACCGGCCAGGCAGGCGATCAGCAGGAATGTCAGCAGGCGCATGGGGGGAAGTTGACCAGAAAGCCGGTACATTACAAGCCGGCGAGCCCGGCGGTACGAATCAGCACATCCGGCATATCGGCCATTGCCCATCCACAGGGAGCAATCTGACGCGGCTGGCCGCTGGCTGCCAGGATGAGATCAGGAGGCATGGCTCCCTGCCGGGGCAGTGCAATCACGGATCGATGCTGGGCCGTGGCCGCAGGCCGGATCAGTCGTGCGCGGTGGAGCGCTTGACCTTCTTGTGGGCGGTGATCATGTCGCGCAGGCGGGCGGCCTCTTCGTAGCGTTCGGCCTTGACGGCCCTGTTCAGCTTCGCCTGCAAACGCACGACCGGATCCACCGGCAGCTTGGATTTGATCTCCCGCGCAAAACGCTTGAGGATGCGCACCTCGTTGGCCTTGGTGAACATTTCTTCCTGGCCGAACTTGTGGAAGAAGGCGCGAATCTCATCCAGCGCTTCGTTCACAATGGCCAGCGCCTTCTTGTGCTCCTTGAGCTTGTAGGCGATCGATGCCTTGGCGCGGGCGTTCATCATGATGCTGTAGGGGCGGTATTGCTCGAGGATGAGCCGGTCATGCTCCTCCTGGGCGAACTTGCCGCACAGGTCCATCACGCGCAGGTTGCGATCGGTGTCGCGCACCACGCCGCTGAACTCCTCCAGCACAAAGAGGCTCAGGTAGCGGTGGTAGTACATCACCGCTTCCTCGCGGAGCGACTGGCACTGGTCAGGCGAGAGGTGGAAGCCCAACTCGGTGCCGTTGGCCTTGCGATGCTTGTCGAGTTGTTGCTCGAAGTATTCCAGCAGCGACTCACACCCGTGGGGCGTGCGTCCATCGGGCCGGCCGGACATCTCCATCTGCAGCAGTCCCAGGTCCAGGCGCATCTGCAGCTTGGGCTTGCCATCGTTGCCTGTGATCTTGCGCACGTTGATCGTGCCAGGCTCGTAGTCCCAGCCCTTGAGAATGGGGCCGATATCCTTGCTGCTCAGCTTTCCTTCACGTCGAGGCGGCTGAGGCTTTGAGTCGCTCATAGGTCCTTGGGTCCACCTGGGCAGTCGACAGGAATCGAGATGACTGCATTTCTCGCCTTCCCTATTGAGGCCGACGTCTCGGCCTCTTCCCTGTATCATATGCCGCCAACAGGCACGGAACAAAATCGCTCCTGCTTTGTCGGCAACGCCGGCCGTCCCGCCGGTTGGGCGGTGCGGGCAGCCGCTCAATCATAGGCCGGTCCATGTGCCGGAATCCTGCCAGCCGATCGGGGCCGGGGTCTTGCCAGCGGGGTGGCCCATTTTTATGGTGACAACATGACCGCGCCCTCTCTTTCAGCGCTCGGTGCCGTTTTGGCCGAGGTAAGCCACCCCGTGCTGCCCGCGCCCGCGGTCTGGGCCGGAGCGGTGGTCATCGTGATCCTCTTTCTCTTCCTGGCCGCCACGGTGATCGGCCCGATTGTCCGGGCCCTGATGCGTGAGTGACCCGCGTGAAGGCGTCATCCGGCGGTCAGGTTGATGGGGCCAGCCGGCCTGCGCGCCTGTCCGCTGTTCCACATTCGCCCTGTCGTGCGTTCCTCCCTTGGCAACCGGAGGCGGTCGTTCGACAATGCCCGCATGACCGTAACAACGACAATCGCCGAGTGCCGATCCGCCCGGGCGGCGCTGGGCAAGGTGGCCTTTGTGCCGACGATGGGAGCGCTGCATGCCGGGCATCGCGCGCTGATCGACCGCGCCCGCGCGTTGGCGCCGCACGTGGCGGTGAGCATTTTTGTGAACCCCACCCAGTTCGGGCCGAAGGAGGATTTCAACAAGTATCCGCGCCCCATCGAGGCCGATCTGGCGTTGTGCCGGGAAGCGGGGGTTGATCTGGTGTTCAATCCATCGCCGGAGGAGATGTATCCGGCCAGGGGTTGGGGCGCCGGTGCCGCGAAAAAGGAAGATGCCGCCGGGCGGGCGCTCTCGCCGGCGATTGCGGCCGAGGCGACACCGCTGACCGCGCAGGATGCGGTCGTCATCGACATTCCCTATCTCACCAGCGTCCTCGAGGGCCGGCATCGTCCCGGACACTTCCGAGGGGTCTGCCAGGTGGTCGCCAAGCTGTTCAACATCGTCCGGCCGGACCTGGCGCTGTTCGGGCAGAAGGATTACCAGCAACTGCGCGTGCTCCAGGCGATGACCGAGGCCCTGAATTTCCCGATTGAGATCATCGCATGCCCGACAGTGCGCGAGCCGGATGGGCTGGCGGTCTCCAGCCGCAACCGCTACCTCTCGCCGGCGGAGCGCACCAAGGCGCTGACGATCTCCCAGGCGCTGTTCGAGGCCGAGGCGGAGTTCAAGCAGGGGATTCGCCAGGCCAATCGCCTGGTGACGACCGTGCAAAAGCGCCTGCTCGGCCAGCACCTGAACATCGACTATGTCGCCGCGGTCGATACCCAGACGCTGCGCGCCGTGGAGCATGTGGACCAGGACACCCTGCTGGCCGTCGCCGCCCGTGTCGGCTCAACCCGGCTGATCGACAACATCATCCTGAAGGTAAGTGCCTGAGGCACTTCGCGCCGGGCTGGCGGAGTGGCAGGGCGATGTGCCGACAAAGGCGCGCCAGCGCTGCTCTTGTCACATGGTTTATGCTTTTCTGTCGATGGACACCGCTGGCATGGAACCGCTGATGGCGCTGCTATATCATGTCTGCCCATGTCCAAATCGCCCAGGCCTTTCAGTACCCATTCCCTTGATGATCGAGCATATTGGGACCGGCTGCGGTCACACCCGGTGACGGCGGAACTGGTGCGTGCCGTAATGGAACGCGCTGAGACGATTGATCCGGTTCCGCCTGTGCCACAGGCTTCGGATTACCTGGCGGGCCGGCGGTACAATGATCGCGGCCGCGTGGACCGCTTCTGGCAGGTGCATCGCGCTCCGCCGGCGGTCCTGGCCATTCGACGCGCGATCCTGGGGCTGGATCCGGCCGATTCTGATGACCGGCTGCTCGACTGGCTCTGGGGCTGTCTGATGACGCCAACCTGGGTGGTCTCGGCCCACCTGCCCGGCCAGGACCTGCCTGCCTCGGGCAGCCCGCAACTGGACCTGGCCGCCTGCGAGATGGCGGGGGCCATGGCCGAGATGCGCGAGCTTCTGCTGCCTTGGATCAATGCCCAGTCTCGAACCCTGGCCGACACGATCATCCATGAGATTGACCGGCGCGTGCTTCAGCCCTTCGTTGAGGTGGCCCTGGCAGGGCAGGGGCCGGAGTGGACTTCCCTCAAGTCCGGCACGCGGCGCAACAACTGGTCCGGGGTGTGTGCCGGATCGATCCTGGCTGCCTGTGTGTCGCTGGAGCGCCAGGGCCACCCGCGCCCCAAGGCCAAGGCGCTGGCGATTGAGGTTCTGAACCTCTTCCTGCGGGAAGGCTTCACACCCAGCGGTGAATGCGATGAGGGGATCGGGTACTGGAACTATGGGGTTGGGTTCATGTGTATCGGCCTGCAGCGCCTGAGCCCCGATGAATTGACCAGCCAGATTGACCTGCCACGGCTGCGCGAGATTGCCGGCTATCCCGGCCGGGCACACCTGTACAAGAACGTCTTTTACGCCGGCAATGACTCAAGCATGCGCGCCTCCGCCAGCGCCTACTTCGTTCCCTGGCTGGCGCAGCTCACCGGCGATCCCTTCCTCCAGCGCTGGGTGGCGCAGGCTCCGCCACTGCCACACTATCGCGACATCATGACGCTGCAGCGCTGTCTGGAGTACCTGCCGGATCAAGTGGCCATGAAAGATGCCCCTCCGGTGCCCAAGCCGCGTACGCAGTATCTGGAAGATCAGCAGGCGGCGATCCTCCGTCGCGAGCTGGGCGGTCACCAACTGTTGATTGCCCTGGCCGGCGGAACCAACAGCGAGCGCCACAACCACAATGACCTGGGTCATTTTGTCGTATCGGTGGATGAGCAGGTGGTTATCCCGGATTTAGGGGCACCGCATTACACCAGCGACTTCTTTGGTTCCCGGCGATACACGTTTCTGTCGGCGTCCAGCCGCGGGCATTGCTGCCCGCTCATCAATGATGTGGAACAACGCACGGGCAGCGAGGCAGCCGGTGTGGTCCTTGAACGTAATGTGGCCGAGGAAGGCGCTTCGTCGCTTGTGCTCGACCTGACGGCCGCCTATCCGCCGGAGGCGAAACTGCGGCGATGGACCCGCGCCCTCCAGGAGGAGCAGGCATCGACTGTCCTGACAGATGAATTTGAGCTGGATGAACCCGGCCAGGTGGTGCACGTCATCTGGTTCACCCAGGAGCCGCGGGCCAATGGCGCCCGGCTGGAGGTCGGGCTGTTGAAATGCGAACTGTCACCTGCGCCGCAGGCGCTGCGGGTTGTGCCGGTGGACCCGGCCGAGCATCGCCTGCGGGATTTCAAGTCTGAGCAGCCGCTTTACCGGGTAGAAGCTACGTATCCTGTTTCAGATGAGAAACTTACAGTCCAGACGCGGCTGTCGATTGTCTGAGCTGGCCAGCGGGTGCCGCCGTGGGATGTCATGGGCATTCGGTCCGGCTGGCCGAAAGTGGATGGATTCGGAAAAAGCTTGACTCAGCCACCCTCCGACGGGTTAACTAAGGTGGATGGGGCGGCCTGTGCGGTTTGAACGTAAATGCTTGCCGGCGCTTTATCTGTAAATTGCTTGCCGCTGGTCAAACCTCCCGTGGTTGCCGGACGTATGATTGGTGCGGCCCCTCCACTGGGCCGGCTTGCGCTGTCATGGTGCTTGCTCACGAGACACCGCGAATAATCTCACAGTCACACCCTTTGCGGAGCTTGTACCCATGCCGACTTTTGCATTCGAGGCAATGAACTCCTCGGGCCAGGAAGTGAAGGACGAGATCGAAGCCAGCTCGTCCGAGGAGGCGATTGCCAAGATCCGGTCCAAGGGCTACTTCCCCACCCGCGTCCGTGAGAAGGCGGGCAAGAAGAAGGTAGCCAAGAAGGCCGCGTCGGAAACCACCACGACCTCGACGCGCAAGATGCCGATTTCCATCGGTGGCGTGCCGCGCAAGCAGTTGGTGAACTTCACCCGCCAGCTTTCGACCCTTCAGGATGCCGGCCTGCCGATCCTGCGCTCGTTGCAGATTCTTGAGCAGCAGCAGAAGCCGGGCCTGCTCAAGGCGATCATCGGCGGCGTGGCCGATGAGGTGGAAGGGGGCGGCAGCCTCTCGGACGCCATGAGCAAGTATCCCAAGGCGTTTGACAAGCTCTACGTCAACATGATCAACGCCGGCGAGGCCGGCGGTGTGCTCGACCTGATCCTCGCCCGCCTGGCCGACTTCATGGAAAAGGCGGCCAAGCTGAAGAAGAAGGTCATCGGCGCCATGATCTACCCGGTGGTCGTCATCACGATCGCCGTGGGTATCGTGTCGATGATCATGATCTTCGTGATTCCTGAGTTCGAGAAGATCTTCCTTGACTTCAACACCAAGCTGCCGGGCATCACCCAGCTGCTGCTGTCGATCAGCCGGTGGTTTGCCGAGGAATATGGCTGGGCCTACCTCATCTGCTTCCCGGTGGTCTGGATGCTGATGATCAAGCTCATCAAGATGAGCGAGGGAGGTAAGTACGCCGTCGATGCCGTCAAGCTCAAGATACCGATCCTGGGCGGCATCCTCGCCAAGACGGCCATCGCCCGCTTCACGCGTACGCTGGGCACGCTGATCAGCGCCGGTGTGCCGATTCTTGATGCCATCAACATCACCAAGGAGACGTGTGGCAACGAGGTTTACAGCCGGGCGCTGCTGAAGGTCCACGATGCCATCCGCGAGGGCGAATCGATCGCCGATCCGCTCCGCGCCACCAAGGTCTGCGATGCCATCGTGGTCAACATGATCGACGTGGGCGAGGAAACCGGCGATCTGGACAAGATGCTGATGAAGATCGCCGACAACTACGACAACGACGTGGACGTGCTGGTCGGCTCGCTGATCAGCATCCTCGAGCCGGTCATGGTGGTGATCCTGGGCGTGATCGTGGGCTTCATCGTGATTGCCCTGTTCGCCCCGATGGTGTCACTGATCCAGGCCGTGTCCGGCTGATATCATTTGCATTGGCCGATTTGCGATTTGCGATGTGCACGTGGGATTCATCTCTCACCGGCAGATCGCAAGTCGCAAATCGCACATTCTTATCAAGAGGGCCCCATGCATCACCCCATCCGCCGGCCGACGGCCTTCAGCCTGGTCGAGTTGCTCGTGGCGATCGGGATTATCGTTCTCCTGATCGGCATCCTGATCCCCGTCATCACCAGCGTCCGCCGATCCGCCTGGGCGGCTGATACCAAGAACACCATCAGCCAGCTCAGCAGCGCCATCACCCGCTATTACCAGGATCACAACGCCTA
>CAYNMV010000013.1:0-74628 GCA_964398315.1 uncultured Tepidisphaeraceae bacterium
CGGTCATGCCGGCGATGCCCTTGTAGAGCTTGAAGAAGTTCTGGAGCGTGATGGTGGCCAGGGTCTGGGTTTCCTGCTTGATGGGCACGCGCTCCTTGGCCTCAACGGCCTGGTGCAGGCCATCAGACCACTGCCGGCCGACCATCTTGCGGCCGGTGTACTCATCAACGATGACCACTTCCATCTCGCCGGTGCGCGGGTTGCGCTCGACGACGTAGTCCTTGTCCTTCTCGTAAACCACGTGGGCGCGCAGGGCCTGCTCCATCAGGTGCGGCCATTCCATGTTGTTGCCCACGTAGAAACTGCCAACACCCGCCGCCTCCTGGGCCGCCGAGATGCCCTCGTGGGTCAGGTGCACGCTCTTGCGATCGATCTCGACCTCATAATATTGCGTCAGCCCTTCCTTCTTGGCCTCGGCCTGCTCCAGCTTCTGCCGGGCATCGGCGATGCGCTTGCGCGCGGCCTCTTTCTCCTCCCGGGTCTTGGCACGCTCCTCATCACCTTCGGCGGCCTTGAGGGCACGGCGGGCGCTGTCCACTTCGCGCTCCACCGCATCCCACGGGCGATTCAACTCGATCACTTTGCGCGCCACCTCATCGGCGGCGCGATACTTGGGCGCATCATCGTGGGCCGCACCACTGATGATCAGCGGTGTGCGGGCCTCGTCGATCAGGATGCTGTCCACCTCGTCGATGATGGCGAAATCGAGCGGCCCCTGCACCTGCAGCTCCAGCCGCTCCTTCATGTTGTCGCGCAGGTAGTCGAACCCGAACTCGCTGTTGATCCCGTAGGTGATGTCGCACTGGTAGGCGCGCTTGCGGGCCTCGCCGCCGGGATCCATCTGCTGCTGGATGTAGCCGACGCTGATGCCCAGGTTGTCAAATGCCGGCTGAACCCACGTCGCATCACGCCGCACGAGGTAGTCATTGACCGTCACCACGTGGCAGTGCAGCCCCTCCAGCACCTTCATGAAGCACGCCAGCGGCGCCACAAACGTCTTGCCCTCGCCGGTGGCCATTTCCGCGATCTTGCCCTCGTAGAGCACCAGGCCGCCGATGAGCTGCACATCAAAGCAGCGGGCGCGGAACGGCGGGCGGCTCTCGGGATACAGCGCCCGCACCGCATCGTAGATCTCGTGCGGGATCGGCACCTGGCGATAGCTTTCGCCGGTCTGGATCATCCGCTGCTGCACCTGGTCATAGACCTGGAGCATGTGATCGTCGAACTGGTCGGGATCGAAGTTCTGCTCGGGGTTGAAAATCTCGCGGATGCCGATGTGGCGGTCCATCGACTCACGAATGATGGCAAACGCCTCGGGCAGCACATCGGCCGGCTGAAGGTTTCCCTGGGCGATGCCCGTGCGCAATTCCTGCGTGCGCTCGCGAAGCTGCTGGTCGGTCTTGGCGCGGATTTCCGGTTCCAGCGCGTTGATCTGTTCCACGATGCGGGCGTAACGCTTGATCAGGCGCTCGTTGCGCGAGCCGAACACTTTTGTCAGGAGATTGCTGAAGGCGACCATGATGGATTTCCGGTTGTGAAAGATGAATTGCCAGTGATGCGTTGCGAAAGCGCCAGTGCGGCCACTACATGGTGACCATGCCGCGGCAGCGCGGTGACGTCGCAATGCGCAGGAGAAGCGCACGAACGGAGAGGGTGATCAGCGCGCAGGGGGTGGAAGCCTGAACTGGAACGGATCGGGCGTGGTCGGGTGGACAATCGCCTGATGATCGACCACCACATCGGCCACCACCGCGACGAAGCGCACCGAACGGGCGGCCTCGATCCGCTGGGCCGGGACCACCTGGCGGAAGCTGCGGCTCAGGCGATCGCTGATGCGGCGGGCGGTCTGGACGATCTGCGGACGAAACACCGGCGCAGCGGCTATGACCACGCGATCGGCGGCCAACGCCGTCGCCAACATCATCACCGCAATGACCTGGTGTCTTCTGTTCATCCGATCCGAATCACCGAGCCTACTCCCCCTGTCGCGCCTGCGTCAAGCACGGCGATGTTCCCGAACCAATGCTACGTTCTTCGGCAAACGGCGTTCATCACAATCTGATTCGGCCCGTCCGAACAGCCAGACCTGCCGACGGATGCCAATCACACAACCACACCTGCATCCGTCCGGGCAAAGAGATGCACACTTAAATATACCGAACAAAAACCGAATAGTCAAAACAAAAAAGCCATTTTTCTCCCCCATTACCCAAATGAGCAATAAACTGCAATTCGTGGCGTCACCGCCCCCTCCGCCGTCCCGCCACCTGCCACTCGGAGACAACACTGTGCCGCCCGGGCGGAGAAAGTGAGAAAAGGCGGCCCCTCTCGAGGCCGCCTTTCCCGGTTTATCCTGCTGTCAGCGGTTACTGCAGCAAGCTCAGAACGCTCTGGGGAGACTGATTCGCCTGGGCCAGCACCGAGGTGTTGGCCTGCACCAGGATCTGGGCACGGGTCAGTTCCGAGGTTTCAAAGGCGAAATCCGTATCACGGATCTTGCTCTCGGATGCGGTGACGTTCTCCAGCGCGATCGAGAGGCTGTTGACGTTGGTGTCCAGCACGTTCTTCTGGAACGCGCCCAGCCGCCCGCGCAGCTCGGCCACCTGCTTGATCGCCTTGGTGAGGATCTTCTGGGCGGCAATCGTGTTGCCCGAGACCAGGGAAGAATCCCCGCCGCTGGCCAACTGGGAGAGGAAGCCCACCACTTCATCGCCGAGTTGGGTGGTCGACACCGACATGATGCCGATGTTGTGCTGGCCCTGCCGGCTGACTTCCGACCCAAGCTGGAACTTGGCCCCGCCGCCGGTGATGTGGAAGGATTTATCGACGCCGACGGTCTGGGCGAAGTCGGCCGAGAGCGTCAGCTCGATGTCGATGTTGCCGTTGCGCAGGGTGGCGACGGTGCCCTTCACATCCGCCTGCGATCCGTTGATGTTCACCCCGGCATCGACGCCGCGGTCCTCGCCGTTCATGAACGAGCCGGCCAGGGTCCTGACCGAGACGAACTGGTCCGAACCGTACGCGGTGGTGTTGAACACCAGGTCGGTGCCGCTGACATAGGCGCTGACACCGGTGGCCTCCCTCAGGGCGTTGACGGCCATGGCCACCGAGCTGGTGGTGGTGCCGCCGGCGAAGGTGAGCTGCTCGGTGCCGTAGTTGCCCGCCACCGTGATGGTGACCGCGCTGGCGCCGACATCCGCGCCGCTGTAGATGAGCTGGCCAACCTCGGCCGAGTTGGTGACGGTCACGGTCACGTTGACGGAGCCGTTGTCCGGCAGCTTGGCCGAGTAGATCTTGGCCACGCTGATCGAGCTGGTGGCCACACCGCTGGTGGTGTAGTCCAGCGAGCCGTTCAGCAGCTTGACGCCGTTGAACTGTGTGGTGTTGGCGATGCGGTTGATGCTGTTGAGGATCGCATCGACCTGAAGCTGGTTAGCCTGGATTTCCTGGGGCGAGAGCGCGCCGTTGTTGGCCGCCTCGTTGGTCAGGGTCTGCACTTCCAGCAGCAGCGCGCTGATCTCGGAGAGGGCGCCCTCGGCGGTGCTGATGACGTTGTTGGCCCGCTGCGAGTTGTCGATCGCCTGGCGGATGCCGCCAATCTCGCTGCGCAGCGTTTCGCTGGCGATCAGGCCGGCGGGCGCGTCCTTGCCGCTGTTGATGCGCAGGCCGCTGGAAAGGCGCTGCAGGCGGGTGGAGAGATCGGCCTGGTTCTTGGTCAGGCGGTGACGGGCCTGCAGGGACGAAATATTCGTATTGATCCGACTCATTGTATCCTCCGTGATACGGGAGATTGCCGCGGCCGAGCTTCCGTGCCCGGCTGCTTGAATAACCGCTGAAAAACGACAAACCGGTTGGCCGGCGTCTGGCACGCTTGCATTGCAAGCGCATTAGTCACGATGAAAACATCCTGTCATCGATCGTAAGCCGACGGCCGGCAAGGACCTGTTCGCAGGGCGAACGGGATCTTTGCAAGGGGGACACGAGCCGGCGCTCCGCCCGGCGTGGTAAATGGGGTCAGGGGGGGTGGGGAACCTCCTTGTTCAAAACCGCATCATCCGCCGAATCCGTTCGGCGGCGCCGGCGGTCGTTCACGCCTGTTCTGAGCCACGTGAACGATCCGCTGGGCCAACGCTGTACAGATTCGACCAAGCGACCGCGCAAACTTGAGCGCAGGGGGATGCAATTCCTGCGCGATGCGCGCAGCCCGATAATAACGCGGGATTTACGGCTGCTTCGACCGGCGCAGATTCTGCGCCCCCCTGCCGGGTTGGGTCATGAAGTGCCGGGGCCGGTCACGGGGAGCCCGCCGCATCACGGCGTGCCGGTCGGGCGCGGGATCAAACCGGGCGGAAATGAAAAAAGCCCACCCATGGCCATGGGTGGGCTTGGAGGATCGAGCGCCGCGGCCGGACGGGCGCCGCGGCGAGGGTCAGCGCCATCAGCCTTGCAGCAGCGACAGGATGCTCTGCGGCGTGCTGTTGGCGGTGGCCAGCACGCTGGTGCCGGCCTGGGTCAGGATCTGCGCCCGCGTCAGGGCGCTGGTCTCCCGCGCGAAGTCGGCATCGCGGATGCTGCTCTCGGATGCGGTGACGTTCTCCAGGGCGACGGTCAGGCTGTTGCGATTGGTCTCGAGCGTGTTGCGCTCGAACGCGCCCAGCCGGCCACGGAGCACCGCCACCTGGGCGATCGCCTTCTCGATGATGCGGCTGGCCTTGTCGGCCTGGCCGGCCACCAGCGACTTGGGCCCGCCGGTGACGATCTCATTGAGGAAGCCGGTCTCATCATCCCCCAGCTTGCTGGCCGCCACCGACTGGATGGCGATGTTCACCTGCTGGTTGCTGGTGACCTTGGGACCCAGCTGGAACAGTGCCCCGCCGCCAACGATGGTGAACTCGGTCTGTCCCTGGCCGAAGCTGCGGTCAAGGGTGAGCTCCATGTCGAGGCTGGTGGTGTTGAGCTTGAGGGTGCGGCCATCACCCACGGTCAGGGCGCCGTTGACGGTGGCGGTGACATCCGTACCCACCGCGCGCTGCACGGAGGAGCCGTTGGTATCCACCACGTTGAAGGAGCCGGCCTGGGCGCGGATCGAGACGTAGCTCTTGGAGCCGTACTGAGCGCTCTTGAAGGCGATGCCCGAGGTGGGCGAGGCGGAGTTGATGTACTCGGCCACTACGCCGGTTGAGTCGCTGAGACGGTTGACCGCAAAGGCAATGGCGCTGGCGGCGGTGCCGCTGGTGAAACTCAGCACGTCCACGCCTTCGTTGCCGGCGATCTCCAGGGTGACGCCTTCGCTGATGGCGCTGGCGCGGAACTGAAGTTCGGCGGTCTTGGCCGAGCCGACCACATCGATCTTGACGGGGAAGTCGGTCTGCGTGCCGAAGTTGACCTGCTGCAGGTTCAGCCCCGTGATCACGCCCTGGTCGACGCCACTGGTGATGTAGCCCAGCGAGCCGTCGATCAGCTTCAGCCCCGCGAACGTGGTGGTGTTGCTGATGCGCGTGATCGAGTCAACGGCCGAATCGATCTGAAGCTGGTTGGCTTCGATCTCGGCCTGGGACAGCGCGCCGGTATTGGCGGCCTCGACGACCAGGTCCTTGATGTTCAGCAGCAATGCCGCCACTTCCGAGAGCGCGCCCTCGGCGGTGGCGATAACGTTGCTGGCGCGGGACGAGTTGTCGATGGCCTGGGTGATGCCGGCGATCTCGCTGCGCAGGTTTTCGCTGGCGATCAGACCGGCCGGGTCATCGGCGCCGCGGTTGATTCTGAGGCCGCTGGACAGACGCTGGAGCGTCTCGTTCAGCGACCGATGCGCCTTGCTCAACCCCCGTTGGGCGGTGAGCGACGCGACGTTGGTGTTGATGCGGGCCATGCTCAATCCTCCGTGATTGCTGATGGCGGCGGGACCATTCCCGCTTGAGGGGGCCCCCGTCACTCCGGGGGCAATGAAATGTCAGGCGTGGCCGGGCGGGTTGATAGTTACTTTCCGGACCCGGCCGGCATCGGCCTCCCGCCGGCGCTGCACTGCGCTGCGGGCGGGTGCCCATGCTCGCCTACTTCTTCTGTTCACCCTGTGGACCTTTGGGACCGATCTTTCCAAGACCCGAAAGATCCTCGGGTTTCACCTGGGCCGCTTCACGGTTCTCCCGGCGAATGGCGTCATACACTTCTTTGCGATGGACGCTGATCTCCTTGGGGGCATTAATCCCCAGACGCACCTTGTCGCCGCGGATATCAACCACGGTGACCTCGATGTCGTCGCCGATCATGATCGTCTCATCCCTTTGACGAGACAGCACCAGCATGGTGGCTCCTTCCTGGGAAGAGGGAGTACGCTGAACTCCCTGGGAGGCACGGCCCATGAGGCCGGTTGCACTCCCGGACAAGGGGCCTGAATCCGTTCAAGCCCTGCCGCACACAGGCGACCTGGCATGTCGCCTGCCGCCGGAGACGATGCTCCGGCACCGCACGCGGGGCTTGAATCTCTCTTCAGGAGATTATAGCCCGCACATGCACGCCCCGTGGGCGGGCCCAAGCGGCCGCGCCCCGATCCGACAGCCGATAACGCAACTTTGCGTTAAGGCAGCCGGACCTTGCGGGGTGAGACGGGCATCGAATCCGTTCGAACGCCCGTCCGCCTCACCATCCGCCCTCAGGCGGACTTGGCCAGGGGAGCCTCCACGCCCAGCCGCATCAGCGGCTGCCGCGTCGTCCATTTCTTCTCGGTCAACACAACCTGCATTGCCTGGCAGTTGGCGACATTGACCACGATCGGGCCCAGCAGGTTGCCGGTCAGCCAGTCCCCCACCTTGTTGCAGATCACGAAGGTCTGGAGGGCGCTTTCATCCTCCAGTTTCAGCTCCTGCTGCACCTCTTCCTTCACCGGCACGGCATATTCCTTGAAGAAGATGCTCGGATCGGTGACGACGAACGCCAGGTTGGGCTCGTCCACGCACTGCAGCCAGAAGAAGTAGTTCTCATCGTTGGTCTGGATCAGCGCATAGCGGGTGTAGTTGGGAAAACCCAGCAGGCCGCGCGGGATGTTCAGCACCCGCTCGTCCTCCACGCTGATACGACCGAATCGCGTCGTCTCGATCTCCATCGTCGAACTCCATTTCCTCGATCGCGGCCCGGAGACAGGCCCCGTCGAAACCCGCGGCATCCAATGCCGCGTCATCCATCGCGTCCTGGCTCATCCGGCACCACATGCCGGATTCCTGCGCCCGGACGCCTACCGATCCTCGGGCGCCGGCTGGCCCGCATGGCCTGCCGAACGCCCGGCCGAACGTTTCCACCGCCCGGCCATCCCGCCGCGCCGAGACTCCGCCCGATCCCGCGGCGCCTGCTTCTGTGCCGTCAGTGCAGCGACACCGACAACAGACCAAACAGGTCCAGCAGTGCGCCCTCAAACCAGTTGGCGACTGTGTACCTGATTGACTGAACGGCTCGGCACTCTTGCACGATCATCTTCCTTTCCTTGCCTGCATCGCGCTGAATCTGCCGGCATCGGCAAAATCTGCAGCGCACACACTGCCTGAACCCCGTTTCTTCGACCGAAATCGAAGGTTCATCCTGACTGAGCAAGCCCCGTGCCAGGCTCAGCCTTACCGGAGAAAATCCAGCAACGACAAGTTCAGTACGCGCCCGTTGGTCTGCAACGTCGCCTGGAGCGACAGTTGCAGCGTCTGGAAGCGCGTGATCGCATCGGTGTAATCCGCATCCTCCAGGAGGCTGAGCATGCCCCGGGTGGCCAGGTTCTGCTCTTCCAGCCGCTCGGTACGGGCTTCCAGTTCCTGCACCCGCGCCCCGGTCTGGCCGCGCAGATTCACCAGGCGCTGATAGTCGCGCTCCAGCCCTTCACTGGCCTCGGTGATTGCCTTCTGATCGCCCGTCTGCAGGGCATCGCGCAGCTTCGCGATGTTGCTGAACAGTCCTTCGGCCCGCACCGGGTGCACATCCCTGCCGGTGATGACATTGCCAGCCGCTTCCTGATCGAGGCCCAGATCTTCCAGGGCGTGTGAGAAGTTCAGGTTCGCCAGCGTCAGTTGTCCCGCCCCGCCGGCGGTGTCGGTCAGGACGATGCCGTTGCCGACAGCAGCGAAGCTGGCCTGAACACCCGCGCCCGCCGCGGCGGTGCCGCCGGAGGCCAGGTTGATCGCCTCGATCACATCCTGGACGGTGACAGCGCTGCTCAGATCCACCTCGAAGGTGGTGCCATCACTGCGCGTGATTTTCAGATCATTGCCATCCGCCAGGCGTACGCCCCGGCCGCCGTTGAGCTGCGAAAGCTGCGATGACGGCTCAAAGCTGCGGATGCCCAGGTCGCCGGCGGTCGTACCGCCGTTCTCGCCGATGCGCAGTTCCGCGCCCTCGGTCGGGTTGTAGATGTTGATCCCGGTGCCGGCGGCGTTGATCTCAGCCCGCACCGCGGTGCCCGAGCCGTTGATGCGGTTGATCAAGTCCTCAACCGTGGTCGCACCGGCCAGGTCGATGGTCGCGGTCATCAGGCCGTTGGTGATGGTGAACCCGCTGGCCAGATCGATCGGCGGCACGCTGCCGGGGGCCAGGTCGGTCAGGCGGGTCAGCGGCGTAACCCGGGCGCCCACATTCTGTCCGGCCAGCGCCACCCCCGCCCCCAGGGCGGTCGGCTGGAGGATGCCCAGGTCGCTGGCAGTGGTGCCGCCGCCAACTTCATTCACGCTGATGGTCTCGGCCGGTGCGCCGCTGAGGGTCAGGCTTTTGCCATCGGCCCCGATCGCCGCGGTGATGCCGCCGACGCCGGCGCTGTTGATGGCGTTCACCACATCGCCAATGGTATCAGCGCCGGACAGGTCAACGACGGCGGTGGTTGTGCCGTTGCTGAGAGCGATCGCGCCGCGGTTGATTCCCCGGCCGGTTGCACCGTTCAGGTCCACCAGCCGGGTCACTGTGCTGAGGGCCGGCGAGAGGTCACGGCTGCCTTCCACGCGGGTGGAGAGAGCGCCGAACACCTGATCGCCATCCACCATGAAATTGAGAACGGTATTCTCGTCAAACTCGTTGCTGAGCGTCTGCTTGCTGCCCTGGAACTTGACCCCGCCGGCTTCTTCCACGAACGGCGGCTGGTCCTGCCGGGTTCCGCCGAACAGGTAGGTGCCCTGGAACTGCTTGTTGGCCAGGGTCAGTATCTGGCTGTACAGGCTCTTGACCACCGCCGCCGCGCCGATGCGCGAATCAGGCGGCACATCCGAGCCGACATTGGCCGCGGCGATCGACTGCGCCTCGCGCACCAGGTTCGTCAGGTCGTCGAGGGTTGAATCCACCTCGCCCAGGTGCAGCTTGGCCAGGTTGAGGTTGTCGCTGTAGGCGGCCCGCTTCTCCAGCGTCTTGCGCAGTTGCTGGGCTACCGCGGCATCCCCGGCATCATCGCTGGGGGCAATCAGCCGCCGTCCGGTGGACAGCTCCTGCTGGACCTGCAACAGCTTCTTCTGCGTCGACGCAATCGTCGCCGTCGCCACATTGGTGCGAAGCAGGTTGCTGACACGGGCAAGTTGGATGCTGCTGATGGACATGGGAAGTTGCCTGTTACCAGTTGCCGACACGCCGTGCGATGGACCGCATGAATCCTGCCAGAAGGTGTCCTGCTTCCTCCAACTTCAAAAGGGCCTCACCTGGAGCTGTGCGGTCCATGTATCCCAGTGGCCGTACCCGTTCGATCCGCGGTTCAATCTCCTGCCGGGCCCATTGCCCGCTGCCAGACAACCAGCTTCTTGTCGTGCGTGCCATGCGTTTCGTCTCACTGGCAACAGGCAACTAGACCAGACCCAGGATCGTCTGCATCAACTCATCCACCGCTGACACCAGGCGTGCAGCGCCCTGGAAGGCGCGCTGCTGGCGGATGAGGTTGATCGCCTCCTCGTCGAGGCTGACACCACTCAACGATTCGCGCTGGGCCTGCAGGGTCTGCTCCACCGCCAATGCCGCATCGGCATTGGTGCGGGCGGCGGCGGCGGCCACCGCCACATCGTTCACCATGGCCTGGTACGATTCATTCAGATTTACCCCGCCCAGGCTCGCCAGCGCGACTTTCTCCATCCCGGCGATGGCGCGAGCGGTCTGGTTGTCCCCGGTGTCACCGTTGCCCGAGGCCGCGATCAGGGCCGGCGTGGTCTTGATAACCTGGTTCACCTGGATGTCGCGCGCGGTGGAGCCGGTGAAGAAGGTGTTGATGCCCAATGCGGCCAGGACGCCGCTGCTGTCCTGGCTGAAGCTGATCTCCACGTTGTCGCTGTCAGCGCTGATGCGAAGCTGGCCGCCGACAATGGCAGCGCTGATATCGGCGATGCCGTCAAGGTCACCGCGCAGGGAATCGAGCGAGGTCTCGGTCCCGGCGCCGTCCAGGTCCACCTGCACCATCGTGCTGGTCATCAGCCCGGTGGTCTTGTTCTTCACGTGGACGACGAAGCTGCCGTTGACAGGCTTGAAATCCAGGTCGGCCGCATCGCTGTTGAGCGCGGCAGTGGGATCGGCTACCACCGTCGTGCCGGTAATGCTGGCAAATCCCTGCAAACCCTGTCCGGCGGCGTGCAGCTTGTTCACCTCATAAATGAATGCCCCGGCCAGCTGGTCGAGTCGATCGATGGTATTTTCCAGATGAGCCGAGCGCACCTGGCTGAGTGCGCCGATTTCGCCGCTGGTCAGCTTCATGCTGCCGCGATCAGCCTTGAAGATCACGGTGCTGACCAGCTTGCCATCGATGGTCTCCTGCTTGAGGGCCGCCCCGCGGTTGGTGGTGCCGATGACCAGCGGCTCAGAGCCGACGTAGACGTTGACGATACCACTGGATTCCTCAGTGGTGCGGATGTCAATTAACTGCGAAAGCTGCTTGAGCACCTGGTCGCGCTGATCGCGCAGGCCGTTGGCCTGGCCGGCAGCGCCGCCTTCGGCAACGACGATCTGCCGGTTCAGGTCCGCCACCTGCTGGGCGAGGCGATCGGCATCCGCGGTACGGGCCTGCAGGCGCTGATCAACATCGGTTTGCAGATTCGTGAAATTGGTGCGGAGGGTCTGGAACCATCCGGCCACGGCCTCGCCGGTCTGCACCACCACCTGCCGCAGACCGGCATCCTGCGGCTTGTTGGCCAGGTTGCTCCAGGCATTGAAGAACTTGCTGAGCTGTGTGCTCAGGTCCTCATCGGTCAGCTCGTTGTAGACAGACTCGATGCGCCCCAGCCACTGCTGGAGGGTCGCCGTGCTTTCGGAATTGCTGATGCTGCCGCGCAGACGCCCCTCGAGCGCCTCATCGATCTGGCGCTGTACGCCCGCGAGGTTGATCCCCGTGCCCAGGAAGATGCCCGGCCGGTATTCCTGATCCTTGCTGGTGACTACCCGCGCCACCTGGCGCGTATAGTCCGGATTGCCGGCGTTGGCGATGTTGTTGCCGGTCACCTGCAACGCTGCCTGGTGCGTCGCGAGGGCTGATTTGCCGGCGTTGAGGGTTCCAATGAGGGACATAGTGAGCAGTTGCCAGTAGTCAGTTGCCAGGGGGGGCTTTGCCTCACCCGACGGCGTTCATCACTCCAATACGCTGGGACACCTTGGGGACCCCGGCTTTCGTGTAGACGCCCGTTCGTTCCGTTGCCCCGGCCAGCAGGCGCACCGCGGTGTTCAGATGGCCGAGGACCGCGCCGGCCAGGCGTGAAGCGACATACGTCCTGCCGGCGATCTGGCCGGCGATGGCCTTCAGCTCATCGCGCAGGGCCAGCAGCGACTTGCCGTGGGCCGGATGCAGCTCGGCCAGGCGCTGGAGGTTCAATTCACCGCTGATGCGCTGCGCGCGGGCGATCTGCTGCACCAGGCCGCGGCGGCGGTTTTCCATCGCGGCGATGCGCGTGCGGGCCGCCTCCTGCAGCTTGGCGCTGTCATCCATGGCCTTCAGATCCATCTGGCGCATCGCCTGCGCATGAGCATCCACATGCTTCAGCAGCTTGCGATGCTCGACGATGAGCTGACGCAGCAGATGCTCAATTTCCAAGATCTGGCGAGACATGCACCCTCACATTCTCAAAAGGGTTCGGCCCTTCAGGGCGTGGATGGGCGGCCCGATCCTCTTCCTGCATCGCCTGCCGATACCGGCCGCTCATCTTCTCCAGATGCCTGACGATGCTCTGGACCAGGCCATTGCCCGAGCCACTGGCCATGCGATCGGCCAGGTGCTGGTCCATCAGGCTGTGAAACATCTCACCGCCGCGGCCGCCGCTGAACAGTTCGCTCTTGAACGGGCTGTTTCGCATCTGTTTGAGCATGGCGCCGAAGAAGGTCTGGCTGACCAGCTTCTGGGCCTGTCGAGTCAGTTCCTGACGGCGGGTGTCGTCGATGGCTTCGGCCTGGGCCTGCTCGCTTTCATCGCGCTGGGCGCGGTTGAGGCCCGCGATGGCGGCCGCAAGCTGCGGCGCCATGCGAAAGTGGTTCAAATCAGACAGAAGCTGGTCGGAACCGACGGTTGCGGCATTCAGGCCGTCATGCCCCCCGGCCGTGGCACTGGCCAGGGCGTTGATCGCCGCGAATGCCGCGCCACCATAAGGCGAGCGCTCCCTGTGACTGGCGAAGGACGCGGCGTTGAGATGATTTGTAGTTGATCCAATCATGAGCGTCTCCGACGCTTCGTCCCGAGGCAGCATGGGCCGCTGGCCCATGTTTTCTCCAGAATCCACGGGCACGCTGCCCGCGCCACCTCATTGCCTGCATTCACCGCACCCGGCCAGGGCAGGGTGGACTGCCATACCTATTCCACGATCAGCTTCGCATGCAGCTTGCCGCTCTTGTGCAGCTCCTTGACGATGGTGATGCGATCCTCGGCCGGCACCTTGAGCTGATCGAGGGCGGCCACCAGATCAC
This sequence comes from uncultured Tepidisphaeraceae bacterium, assembly GCA_964398315.1. Lineage (GTDB taxonomy): Bacteria > Planctomycetota > Phycisphaerae > Tepidisphaerales > Tepidisphaeraceae > JADLCB01. The sequence goes on from CAYNMV010000013.1 coordinate 12,874, forward strand.
GCAGCTTGGCGCCGCCCTGGCCGGTGGTGTCGAGCGCGATGGCTTCACGGTTGCTGACCACCGGGGTCCGCGGCGTGGGCACCGGGGCAGGCATTACCGTCTGGATCGTCAGGCCGCGATGGCTGATGACCACCGGCGAAATTTCCACATCGCCGGTGACGATCATGGTGCCGGTCTTCTCGTTGATGACCACCCGCGCTTCGGTCGGCAGCATCGGCACCGGCAGGCGCTGGACCCGGCTGATGAAGCTGTCCGGCCGCTCACGCTCGCCCGGGGGGATGATCACATCAATGATCGTTTCGCTGCGGACGAAGGCGAGGGTCTCACCCTGGGTGTTCTCGGCATCGTTGATGATCTTGGCGATCGTGCTGGCGGTGGTCCAGTTGGCCGCCGAAGGCTCGAGCACGAGGGTGAACTGCCCGTTGTCGATGGTGTGGGCCGGCATGTCCCACTCCATGATCGCGCCGCGCTTGACAACGCCAACCGTGGGGATGGCCGGGTTTTCGATGGTGATTGGCCCGGCCGCCAGGGCGTAAGGCAGGCCGTTGGGGGCCATCATGCCGGTGGGACCGAGCAGCGGCGTGACGTAAAGCCGCCCACCGGCCAGGCTCTTAGCCCCGCCCATGGTCATCACGTAGACATCCAGCTCATCGCCGTTGACTGCCCCGCTGGCCGGCACGGTTGCCTGAAGCATGACCACCGCCACGTTCTGGGCGTTGGTCAGCTCTTCGACATTCACGTTGTTGTTGAACTTGCGCAGCATGGTCGCCAGCGGCCGGATGGCCGGGGCGAACTTCCCGCCGTCGCCGGTGCCCTTAAGACCAACGACCAGCCCCATGCCGGTCAGCACGTTGGAGCGCTGCCCGCTCATGCGCGTGATGTCTGCGACCTTCACGGCCGACACGGGTGCTGCCGTGAGCAGGAGCAGGGCGAGGATAAGGGTCTTCCTGACAATCATGACGGCTCCGCCGTGCGTGAGTAAAGCGTGATGCGTGATGGATGAGGCATCGCCCTTGCGGATGCCGATGCATCATCCATTCACCCATCACACTCTTCGTCAGAACGGGTTGACAAAGTCCAATAATTTCGGCAGCCAGCCGCGTTTGGTGGACTGGGTGACAGCACCACGGGTCACTTTCTGCAGCTCCATGTCAAACAACTGGGTGCTCAGGACGGTGTTGTCGGCGGTGACATCCTCTACCCGGCAGATGCCGCTGAGGATCAGCTTCACCTCATCATCATCGGTGCGCAGGGTCTTGCGGGCCTGGAGCACGAGCGTGCCGTTGGGCTTCACATCCACCACCTCGGCCTGGATGCGCGCGGTGATGGAGTCGGTGCGCTCCGAGCTGCCCTCGCCCTTGAACTCGCGGTTGCCGCCGAGGCGGACGGATGGCGGCGTGTTGCGAATCCCCTCACCACTGAGGGCGAAGTCGGACAGCCGGAAGCGGATCCATTCATCCACCCGTGCCTGGAACTCGTATTCCTTGCTCAGGTCCGTGGTCCCCTCGTGCTTCGATTCGCTCTCCTCGCGCACGATGATCTGCACCAGATCATGCTTTTGGATCACCTTGGGCTCGGGCGGCGGAACATCGTAGAAGCTGAACGGGTTGGCATGGCCCGCCGGCGGCGCGGGCGGCACGGTTGCCTGTAACAGTGATCCCCCACTGCTGCGCATGCGCTGATCGACCGACGCCGGATCCATGGGCAGGGTGGGCTGGGGGATGCGCGGCGGCGGGGTTGTGGTGTTGGCCGGCGTGGCCTGCTGTGCCTGCGCGGCCTGTTGGCCCGGCGCGGCCTGAGCCAGCAGGACCAGCGGAATCAGCGCCAGGAGAGGGAGGCTGTGTCGGATCATGATTTTCGCACTCCAGTTATGCCGGGATGCCGCCCTGGGCCAGCCGCATCCCATCGGGACGGCGCGGATTCATCACCCGCCCAGGGTCGCTTCCTGCGGGCCAGTCATCACGACTTCAAAAATGTCGCGGGTGGCTTCGTTGCGGACGCGGATGGTCTGGCCAAAGGTGCCGGCTTCCAGGGCGCGGGCGACGGTCTTGAGCTGCACACCACCCTGCTTCAGTGAAACCGTGACCAGTTGCCCGGAGCGCACCAGCGGCACCGCCTGCACCAGGCGGGCGGTCATCACCGTGCCGGGCTTCAGCTCCATCGCCGCCATGTTCCCAACCACCTGCTCGCGGGTCAGCAGCGGCTGGTCGTCAAGCCGGTCAACCAGCGTACGGCGATCAATCACATCCTCAGCACGGATGATCTGCTTGTAGGCCAGCGGCTGGGTGACGACGACCTGCTGCTGCCAGCAGCGGGCAGTGGCAATGATGTCGTGTTTTTGCGTCTTGCCATCAGCGCCAATAATGACCTCCCACGCCACATTGCCGAGATTGCGCCCCCGCTTGAGAGTCACGTGGAACTGGAAATGCGGCTCGACCCGGTTCAGCAGATGCTGATCCTGCGGGCGAAAATCCACGACCAGTTGCTCAGGCTCAACCCCCACGGCAGCGGCCAGATCGGCGATCAGCAGATCCTTGAGCGTGCGAAAAACCGGACGCTCAGCCGGCTCGGTGGGCGAGGGAATCGGCCGCTCGGTCACGATCGCATAAGGCTGGCGCTGGGCGGGATCAGACGGCACCGGCGAAGCGACCGCCCCCGTCGACTGCGGCGCAGGCGCGGCCTGGGCCGTGGTTTCAACATCGGCGGTGGCCGCCGCAGGGATGGCCGGCGCGGTCTCCCGGGCCGTTACCCACTGCCGCAACGCATCGCCTTCATCGAACTGCACATCCCGCCGGGCAACCGTGCAGACGGTCGAACCGACGAATCGGATGCGCCCCAGGTTCACACCGGCATCGTGCAGGGTGCTCTTGATCTCATCGAGGCTGATCGTGCGATAGGGCGCACCACTGGCCAGCCGCATCAGCACCAGGTTTTCCAGGGCGGCGAAGGTATCGTTATCGCGCTCGGCCCAGCGGCAGATGTGCTTGAGCGTCACCTCGGTGCCGATGACCGTCACCTCGGCGCGCAGCTCCAGCGTGCCGCCGCGCAGACCGGCATCCGGCGGGACGAATCGCACCGGCGCTTCACCCGGCAGCATCTGACCGAACCCCCACTGCGCCAGCAGTGTCTGCGTGGCCCAGGCGAGGAGCGTGATGGCGATCAGCAGGCGAATCCGCGCCCGCGTGCCGAGTGGTTTGCCGTGGTACATGGTGGCGACCTCCTGTCGCTGTGATGACTTATGACTAATGCGTGATGAGTCGCTTTCCTTACGGCGGACGTCTTTCCTGGTGACGTTGCGCCTCAACGGATGCTCAACATCCAGAGCCCCATGTCGCTCGGAGCCCACCTCTGCACAGGATGCCCTTGCGCGTAACCTCGCCGACCCATTTCGTCAGCCCGCGGGCTTCCTGCCGTGCCGCCAGGTCCTCGAATCTCCCACTGCTCGCCATGGCCAGTCTCATCACGATCCCGGCGATCCAGTACGCATCATGAATCACCCATCACCACCGCTAGAAGCGGCGCAGATTGCCGATCGTCTGCAGTGCCTGGTCGGCGGTCTGGATCGACTGGCTGTTCAGTTCGAAAGCCCTCTGGGTCTTGATGAGCGTAACCAGCTCCTTGACCGGATCGACGTTGCTGGCTTCAAGGAAGCCCTGGAGGATCTGGCCGGCCCCGTCTTCGCCGGGGTTGGATTCGATCGGCTCGCCGGAGGCATCGGTCTGGGTGTAGAGGCTCTGGCCAAGCAGTCTCAGGCCCTGGGGGTTGATGAACTGGTAGAGCTGCAGATTGCCGACGACCTGCTTCTGGTTCTGGCCGGCAATGCTGGCCTCGACGACGCCTTCCTGGCTGATCGAGATATCGGTGGTGCCGGCGGGGATGGTAATCGGCGGAACCAGGCGGTAGCCATCGCCCAGTCCGAGGACCAGGTCGCCCTCATTGTTGACGAAGAAGTTGCCGTTTCGGGTATAGGCGGTGCCATCGCCGATTGAGTCCATCACCTGGACGCGGAAAAAGCCATTGCCGGAGATGCCGACATCGAGCTGCCGGCCGGTGTTCTCCATTGATCCCTGCTCCAGATCGAGCTGGGTATTGCTGATGCGCACGCCCAGGCCGACGAAGATGCCGGCCGGCGACAAGTCCCCTGCCGCCGTGGTGGTCCCCGGCTGCTTGAGCATGTTGTACATCAGGTCTTCGAAGTTGACCCGGCTGCGCTTGAAGGCAGTGGTCTCGGCGTTGGCGAGGTTGTTCGCCACCACGTCGATCCGGGTCGATAGAGCCCGAAGTCCCGTTGCTGCTGAATGGAGTGCTGTGATGGCCATGGTCTTTGACTGTTATCGGACGCACCCGGTGCCGGACTTTGATGGAAACGAAGCAGGTAAGGATCCATGCCTGTTGCCTCAATGGCGGCCAGTACATCAGGCAACCGGCATCAATCACGCCCTATCCGCCCGCGCGCCTAGCTGATTTTGCCCACATCATTGACCAGCCGGCCCAGCATGGTGTCCTGGTAGCGGATCATGTTGGCATTGGCTTCCAGTTGGCGCTGGGTTTCGATGAGCTGGGTGAGCTCGGTCGCGGGTGAGACGTTGGCGCGTTCGAGGAAGCCGGAGCGGATCTGGCCCGGGGCCGCGGCGGTGGCGGCGGCCGGCTGGGTCGCCCGGAAGCGGCCTTCACCCATCTTCACGAGCTGGCGCGTATCGGCGACCGTGTACAGACCAAGACGGGCACGGACTTCGCCGCCCTGGCTGATCTGGCCGGCGTCATCGATCTGCACCGGTAGGCGCGGATCGAGCTGAATCGGATTGCCCTGATGATCGAGCACCTGCGCAGGATTGATGCCGCCGGTGATGAGGAATCCCTGCTTGTCAGTCATGAGCCGGCCATCCCGCGTGAGCAGCGTTTCGCTGCCCTGCCTCACGCCGAGAAATCCTCTGCCATAAATGGCGACATCCAGCGTGCGGCCGGTTTCTTCCAGATCACCCTGGCTGTGATCGATCGCCGTCGGCGAGATGAGCAGGCCACCCCCCAGATTCTCCAGCAGCAGGTTGGAGCGCCCGGCCAGCGCCCGGCGATGCTGGGCCTCGGTCAGGCGCTCCTGGAACAGCGGCAGGTCGCGCTTGAAGCCGGTGGTCTCAGCATTGGCGAGATTGTTGGCAATGACATCCTGACGATGCGAGTTCGCCATGACACCGGTTGCGGAGAGATACAGGCCGTAGTGCATGGGTCTGGGTAAGGGGTGATGAGTAATGGGCCGATTTCATGGACCGATCAACGGGATGCGCTGTGCTGTCGGTGCATTACCCATGATGGTCCAGAAAGAAGCGACGACGGCCCCGGTCCGAGGACCGGGGCCCGCTCATTCGCCGACGGCTGACTGGTCTTCCTTGACCTGCAGGCCGGTTCCACCGGCCGGGCGGCGCCGTCGATCATCCGCTGGTTCAGGGGCGTGGCCCCGCTGCTGGTCGGCGAGTGCCCGCTGGTGCATCTCGACCGCCATCCTGGCGACCGCATCGATGCGAAGTTGAAGCGTCCTGCCATCCAGATACACCATCACAGCACTCCATTGCTGATCCAAACGGTAGTGCCCCAGATCAAGCCGTGTGCCAGCCGTGCCCAAGACCGTGTATGAATGGTGGAGAAATCCGCCCGAAGAGACATAACGCTATATTTTCCAAGCAGTTATAAAGCACTACATTTTTCCCGACTGGGCGTTGGCACGCGCCTCGCGCCGGCTTGGGACAGGAAGGGTCGCGCAGCTTCAGCCGATTTCCAGCGCAGAACCTGCGCGACTTGCTGCCCGTGCGATCCGCGCAAAAAAGAGCGGCCAGCGCCTGGGGAGGAGCGCCGGCCGCGGGAGTGGTAACCAATCGGTCAGGAACGCGACTTTTCCCACAACTTGGTCGCGATCTCATAGATCTCTTCGGCCTTGTATTCCGGGGCGAACGCCTCGGAGATATTGGCCAGCTCGGGGAGACGGCCACCATCCGGCGGACCATCGACAAACTCAAGGGGCTTGCCATCTTCAGGATGATTGCCGGTCCAGATGGCGCTGGCTTCCTTGTAGTCATCGAGGCTGAAGCGGTAGAGCCGCCGGTGCATCCCTTCGGCCTCAAACACCCGGGCTTCGGGGAAGGCGGAGTTGGGCAGCTTGGGGATGGGCAGCATCTCACTCATCTTCACACCCGTCAGCGTTTCCAGCGCCTTGGCATAGGCCAGGGCATGGACGCCGCCGCGAACGAACAGGTAGCCGAGCATGGTGCGGGCGGCCGGGTCCTTGGTCATCTCGTAGACGCGCAGCTTGTTGGTGCGGGCGCCGTTTTCGAGGAAGAAGTTGTGGACCAGGTCGAGGATCAGGTTACCGCTGGAGAAGACGTAGTCGCCAGTCCAGGCGTTGCCCACCGAGTTGCCCGGCATAGCGCCCAGGCCCGTAGCAATAAAGTGATGCGGATTGCCCTCCAGCCCCATTTGCAGCGGGGTGCCGGTGACATCGGCCGCATCATCGTCCTTGTCGGTTCGCTGGCCGTTGAGCAGGGAATTGATGGTGGCGGCGACGATTTCAATGTGCCCGTATTCCTCGGCGGCGATGTTGGCGATCAGGGCATAGTACGGCCTGGCCTTGTTGCGGCCACGGAAGTTGAACGACTGGAACGTGTAGTTCATGAGCGTCGACATCTCACCGAAGCGCCCACCGAGCAGTTCCTGCACCGCGGCGGCCGAGGCTGGGTCCTGGCGGGTGGACATGGGCAATTCAACGGGTAGACGGTCAATTCTCAAAATCATGCTTACTTGCTCCTTTGTTGGGAGGACCTCGGGAACAGACCGCCCGGTGCGGCCTTTACGCAAACAACCATAGCCCCCGCCAACCAATCAGGCCAATCGATTGAATGGATATCTTTAATAGATAGAATCTATCAGAAATGAATGTGCGCAATCTCGAGTACTTGCTGGCACTTTTGGAAGAAGGCCACTTCGGCCGTGCGGCGGCGCGCTGCGGCGTGACGCAACCCACGCTGAGCATGCAGATCGCGCAGCTCGAAGCGGAGCTGGGCACCCAGCTCTTCGAACGCCGGCCGCGCAAGGTGATCCCCACCCCCCAAGGCCAGGCCGTGGCCACCCAGGCGGCGGTGGTGCTCAATGAGATCAATCGCCTGCGCGAAATTGCCCGTATGCGGCGCGACCTGCTGGCCGGGCCGTTCCGCCTGGGGTTGATCCCGACGGTCGGCCCCTACCTCCTGCCGCGCCTGCTGCCCATCCTCACCGATAACCGCCCGACCTTGCGTCTGATGCTGCGCGAGGGGCTGACAGCCGCGCTGGTCGAGCGCGTGCGGGCTGCGGACCTGGATGCGGCCATCCTCTCCCTGCCGGTGGAAGAGCGTGACATCGAGAGCGAACCGATCCTGGTCGAGCCGTTCGTTCTTGCCCTGCCGCCAGGGCACCGCCTGGAGCACCGCGATCCGATCGAGGTGGAAGACCTGGCCGGCGAAAGCCTGCTGTTCCTTGAGGAAGGCCACTGTATGCGCGATCAGACCAGCGCCATCTGTCGGCGCATCCGCCGGCGCAAGGGTGAGCTCAGCCCCGCCGCCAGTGTCGAATCATTGCGGCAGATGGTGCACGTGGGGATGGGCTGCGCCCTGTTTCCGCACGGTGCAACGCTGGAGCCGTTTGCGCGCACGGTGCCGGTGGTTTTCCGGTCGCTGGGGCCTCACCCGCCCGCGCGGACGCTGGCACTCGCCTGGCGGCGCGGATCCCCCTCCGGCACGCAGTTGCGCGCCCTGGCGGTGGAGATCCGCCAGAAGCTGGAGGCCACCCCACCCCCAGCCTGATCCGGTCACTCCAGCGGCCGCTTGCCCGCACACCGACCACGAATACACTGCCCCGCGTGCCTGTTGATTTCAGTCCATATCAGGCCGTCCTGCTGGACTTGGACGGCACGCTCTACCACGAAGACCACGCCCTGCCCGGGGCCATGGACCTGATCCGCCGTTTGCAGGCCGAGGGCCGGCCGTTCGCGTGCCTGAGTAACTCAACCACCAGTCCCCTGCGCATCGTGATGCGCTTACAGCGGATGGGGGTGGAGGTGGATCCCAGCCGTATCTATACCGCTGCCGCGGCCGCCGCCGACTATGTGCTGAAGGCATTTTCGCCCGAAAAGACCAGCGCCCCCCGCCCACGCGTCTACAACCTGGCAACCGAAGGGGTACAGGAAATGCTCGATGGGTCGGTTGACTGGGTGCAGACCGCCGGCGAGCCATGCCACGCGATCATCATTGGCGCTCCCAGCAACGTCTACGCTATTGAGGAGCGCCTGCGCACCGCACTGGTGCTGGCACGGCACGGGGCGAAGCTGATCGGTATCTGCGCGGATCGCGTCTACCCCAGCCCCCGCGGCCTGGAATTCGGCTCAGGCGCACTGACCCACATGCTCGCCTACGCCGCCAACAGCGAGCCACTGTTCAGCGGCAAGCCACAGCCCATCTTCTTCCACAGCCTGTGCCAGCGGCTGGGTGTGGATCCACAATGGTGCCTGCTGATCGGTGACAACCTCGAGGCCGACATCCTGGGCGCCAAGCAGGTGGGGATGCGCACGATTCTCACGCTCACCGGTGTCACCCGCCGCCGTGACCTGCTGGCTGTCGCCCCCGAAGACCAGCCGGACATGGTTGTAGAGGATTTGACGGAAGTGTGAGGGAGAAGGGCATAACGCGGCATGCGTAAAGAGGAGGTTCGCCTCCTCTTTACGCATGCCGCGTTACACATGAACTGCTATCTACTCCACCAGGACAACCTTCTGCGGCCGCTTGATTTCGATCACGCGTTCGCCGGCGTTGTTGTTCCACTCGTAGAAGTCCCAGGTGGCCAGGTACAGCCGGGTAGCACCCTCGGGGACGACAAACTCCTGTTTAACCGGCACCTTGTTGCCATCCGGCCCGTCCACCCACGCAGTACCATCGCCGATGAAGAAAATCTGCTTGAGCTTCGGTTCATAGCGCAACTGGTTGCGTGACTCGGGTGTTGAGGCATCCCGCGTTTCGGGCGATGGCGTATTGTCCGGGCGATCCGGGCCGAGGAAGACACCCACCAGGGCGTTGATCGGGCAGTTGATGTCGGCGATGCCGTGCTCCGAGCCACGGGTGTTGCGGCCGATATCCTTCTTGGTGCCGTTCTCGCCCGTCTGGCCGTCGGGCTCATAGAACGGCAGGTTGGGGTCATGGCGGGTGGTGCCGGCGATGTTGTCGAAGGTCAGCACCTGGCCCGGCACGATCGGCAGGCCCTGCACCGGCTGGGGCGATTGCTTGCGGATGCGCGGATCATTGCTCCACCAGTCACCCGCGTAGTCGGGGCTGTTGTGCGGATTGTACAGGCTGGCAACGGTTCCCTTGGGCATGCCCGAGAGGAACGGGTTGGCCGTGCCCCAGACCTCCTGCTCCACCTCCACCGCCGGCACCACCCGCGCCACCGCCCGGCTGCTCACCGTCTTGGTTGGCATGCGGACAAGCTGCCCCAGGGTCAGCGGCACCTGCATCGCCTCCAGCTCGACGGCCACGCGCGTGTACTGGCCGTGGGTGCTGTCCCAATCGAGCCACTCGATCTTCTTGATCTGCGCGGGCTGTCCGCCGATCGTGTTGGCCAGGCGGGCCTTTTCGGCGAACTCGCGGGCCCGGGTGGTTCCCTGCTTCAACTGGCTGGCGGCGGCGATCGCAATCGAATCGGCGGCCTGGCGCATCTGTGTCCGCACCATCACCACCCGCGCCCACTCCAGTGACAGCGAAGCAATGGCCACCAGCCCAAGCAGCATGACCACCGACCAGACGAGCGTCGCACCGCGCCGCATACGATTCGTTTGATGCATTGTCAAAAATCTCATGGCGTGCGATAACTATGCGCCAATCAAGGACATCTCCAATCGCCTGCAACGTCCCGTAACCTGCCTTTGGCACCCATTTGCATCAATCCGCGTAACCCCTGCCATTCAAGCAGTCTGTGCCGGATGTACAGCTGAAACAGCGGTCCATGCCCGGCCGCGGGCCTCGCCTGAAGCCGAGTCTTTTGCCTGGTTGGCTTCCCTCGCCCGCCGCGCGGGCGTACCCTGCTGGTATGCCCTCGATCTGGATCAACAACCGCCTTATCGATGAAGCCGATGCCTCGGTCCCGGTTGGCGATGCCGGCCTGCTATACGCCGCCGGGGTGTTCACCACCCTGCGCGCTTTCGGCGGACGGGTTTATCGCCTGACCGACCATCTGGCCCGCCTGCGCGCCAGTTGCGATGCCCTGTTCATCCCCCTGCAGTACAAGGACAACCAGTTGGCGGTCGCCATCGATGAGTTGCTGGACCGCAACGAACTGACCGATGCCCGCCTGCGCCTGACCGTCACCCGCGGCACCAGCACCCAGGATCCGCTGCACGGCCAGCACCTCCAGCCCAATGTCTTCCTCACCGCCGCCCCCTTTACCCCTTACCCGGCCGAGTTCTATCAGCGCGGCATCACCGTTGCCCTGGTCGATGAGCAGAAGCTGAACCCCTACGACCTGCAGGCCGGGCACAAGACCCTCAACTACTTCTCCCGTCTGGCCGCCCTGCGCGGGGCCAACAAGATCGGGGCAGCCGAGGCCTTGTGGTTCAATGTCCACAACTACCTGCAGTCCGGCAGCATCACCAACGTCTTTGTTGTGAAGAACAACCAGCTCCGCATCCCTCCCACGCCCGAGGAGCTGCGCGACAAGGCCCTGGCCGAGACCATCCCGTATCCGAAAAGCAACGTCCTGCCCGGCATCACCCGCAAGGCGATCCTGACCCTGGCCGGGCAGTCGAACATCGAGACGAAACTGACCGCCCTGACCGTCAATGACCTGCTGGATGCCGATGAGGTGTTCGTGACCAACAGCGTCATGCTGATCATGCCCGTCACCCGCATCGAGCGCAAGGAAATCGCCGGCGGCCAGCCCGGCCCGATCACCCGCCAGCTTGCCCGCGCGCTGGAGGACGACATCCGCACCCAAGCAGGCTGATGCGGATGCGCTTTGGGGCAGCATCGCCGGCTGCGCCCGTTGACCAATGCGTGATCATCGCGGCGGCCCACGGCCGGCCTGCGGGGATTAGTGTTTCCTCACGAGCAGCTTTCCCATTACCCTGTCAGGCATGAACCGCGAACGCAGCTCCATCGTGACCGAGGGTGATCAGCGCGCCCCGCAGCGGGCGTTTTTCCGTGCCATGGGGTTGAGCGATGAAGAGATCCACCGGCCGTGGGTTGGCATCGCCAGCACCTGGAACGAAGCCACGCCCTGCAATACCACCCTCGACCGCCAGGCCAGGGCCGCGAAAGAAGGCGTGCAGCAGGCCGGCGGGACGCCGCGCGAGTTTGTCACCATCGCCGTCTCCGATGGCATCGCCATGGGGCACGAAGGGATGAAGGCCTCGCTGGTCTCGCGCGAAGTGATCGCCGATTCGATCGAACTGATGATGCACGCCCACGGCTACGATGCCCTGGTGGGCTTTGCCGGCTGCGACAAGAGCCTGCCGGGCACGCTGATGGCCATGGCCCGGCTGAACGTGCCCAGCGTTTTCATGTACGGCGGCACGATCCTGCCCGGTCACTTCCACGGCAGGGAAGTGACGATCCAGGATGTCTACGAGGCGGTCGGGGCTCACGCCGCCGGCAAGATGAGCGATGCCGATTTGTACGAGATCGAGTGCGTCGCCTGCCCGGGCGCCGGGAGCTGCGGCGGGCAGTTCACCGCCAACACGATGGCGTGCGTGGCCGAGGCCATCGGCATGTCCCTGCCGATGAGCGGCTCGCCGCCGGCGGTGGAAGTTCTGCGGGATCAGTACGCGATGGAGGCCGGGCGGCAGGTCATGAAGCTGCTGGAGATGAACCTGCGGCCCCGCGACATCATGACCCGGCCGGCATTTGAGAACGCGATGGCGGTCGTCGCCGCCACCGGTGGCTCGACCAACGCCGCCCTGCACCTGCCGGCCCTGGCCCACGAGTGCGGTATCGAGTTCACCTTCGATGACATTGAGCGCATCGCCAAGCGCACGCCGATCATCGCCGACCTTAAGCCGTTCGGGCGCTACGCAGCACTGGATGTTTACAACGCCGGGGGCATCCCGGCGATCCTCAAGGTGCTGCTGGATGCGGGCCTGCTGCATGGGGACTGCATCACCTGCACCGGCAAAACCCTGGCCGAGAACCTCGCCGGTGTGAGCCTGCAGCCAAACCAGGATGTCATCGTGCCGGTGGAGCGTGCCTACGACAAGAGCGGCGGCCTGCACATCCTGCGCGGCAATCTCGCGCCCGAAGGGTGCGTCATCAAGACCGCCGGCGTCAAGCGCCTGAGCCACCGGGGCCCGGCCAAGTGTTTCGACAGCGAAGAAGCCTGCATGGCGGCGGTGCAGTCGCGCCAGATCCAGACCGGCGACTGCGTTATCATCCGCTACGAAGGCCCCAAGGGCGGCCCGGGCATGCGCGAGATGCTGGCAGTAACGGCCGCCATCGTCGGCCAGGGGCTGGGGTACGATGTCTGCCTGATGACCGATGGCCGCTTCAGCGGCGCCACGCGCGGCCTGATGATCGGCCACATCGGCCCCGAGGCGATGATCGGCGGCCCCATCGCCCTGGTGCGGGATGGCGACATCATCAGCATTGATGTCGCCACCAACTCGATCAACCTCGAGGTGAGCGATGAGGAACTCGCCCGCCGCCGTGCCGCCTGGACGCCGCCCCCCACCCGCTACCCCACCGGCGCCCTGGCCAAATACGCCAAACTCGTCGGCCCCGCGTGCCGCGGCGCGGTCACGCACTGATGTGGAAAGATGCCGCCACAGAAGACAGAGATGAAACACCGCTGACGCATGGGCACGAAATGAATAAGGGATGTTCTGCTCATGCTTTTCGCGTCTATTCGTGGGCACCCCTTTTTATTTGCGTCCCTCTGTGGTGCCCCTTCTTCGTCGGTGTGTCCGGTCGCGCTCACCGATAGGCTTCCAGGATGCGCTGGATCACCGCAGAGGTGCTGCGGCCATCGACCAGGGGCGCCAGGGCGACGCTGCCGCCGCATTGCTCGACGAAGTCGGCGCCGACAACCTTGTCCCTGGTGTAATCTGCCCCTTTCACCAGCACGTCGGGGCGAATGGCCTCGATCAGCTTCATGGGAGTGTCCTCATCGAAGGTGACCAGGTAATCGATGCTTTCCAGTTCCTCCAGCACGCTGAGGCGATCCTGCTCGTTGATGATGGGGCGCTTGTTGCCCTTGAGCCGGCGGATGGAGTGATCGGTGTTGACGCCGACCACCAGCAGATCACCCTGCGCCTTGGCAAAGCGGAAGTAGCTGATGTGGCCAAGGTGGATCAGGTCGAAGCAGCCGTTGGTGAAGACGATCTTCTTGCCTGAAGCGCGGTGGCGGACCAGTTCCGGCAGCAGCGCATCGAGCGTGCGCTGCTTGCCCATCTGCTGGCGCGCCTCGGTGAGGATATCGGCGATGATCTCATCGCGCGTGACCGGAACGGAGCCGAATTTCTCCACCTCCAGCCCGCCGGCGATGTTGCCGAGCATCACCGCTTCTTCCCAGCTCCCCCCTGCCGCCCGTGCAGCGGCCAGCATCGCCAGCACCATGTCGCCGGCGCCGGCCACATCGTACACCTTGCGCTCGCGGGTCCTGAGCCAGCGGCGCTGGCCGTCGCGGCTGGCCAGGTAGGCGCCGCTCTTGTCCAGCGTCAGCACAGCGCAGTCGAGCTGCAAATCCTGCAGCAGCCGCTCGGCCACCGGCGCATAGTCCGCCTCATCAGCGCAGGCCAGCCGCGTGGCCTTGGCCGCCTCGATGCGGTTGGGTGTAATGGCGCTGGCGCCGGTGTACTTGCCGTAATCCTCCAGCGGGGCCGGATCGACAAACACCGGCTTGCCCGCGCGGCGGGCCAGGTCGATCAGCCGCCGGCACAGGTCGTCGGTCAGCAGGCCCTTGTTGTAATCCTCCAGGCAGACCACATCACACTCGCCCAGCGCCCGCTCAAAGGCGGCGAGTATGCGCTCGGCCGTGGCGACGTCGATGGGTGATGGATCCTCATAGTCCAGACGGATCATCTGCTGGGCGTGGCGATGCTGCGCCAGGCCGACCAGGCGGATCTTGCTGGTGGACGGCCGGCCGGGCGTTTCCAGCAGGCCGGTGGTGTCACATTTATGCTCGTCGAGCAGGTTGCGGATCTGCCGGCCGGTGTCATCGTTACCGATGATGGACACGATCCGCACCTGCGCGCCCAGTGTCGCCAGGTAGGCCGCCACCCGCCCCGCCCCGCCAAGGCGGGCATCTTCACGCTGGTAATGCAGCACCGGCACGGGTGCATCAGGGCTGAGGCGCTCGGCATGGCCGTAGAGATACCGGTCAATCATCAGATCTCCCACCAGCAGCGCGCGGATGGTGGGCAGGCGATCGATCAGTTGGATCAGGCGCGTAGGCATGGGGGCCATTCTAACCGTGTGTATACAGATGAAGCGACCTCATCACGTGCATGGTGAAACTGCCAAGCGCCCTATCGATCGGGTGTGCCGGCCATCTCTCGAAGCGATGTGATGAAACCGGTGCGGCAGCATGAATTCGCCAGTGACTTATGACCCAGGTCTCTCCCTGCGCGACCGGCGCACCAGCCTGCAGCGGCTAACCCGGATCGTTGCTTCTTGCTCTGTTGGTTCATGAAACCGTGCGATCCAGCGCCCCGAACCGCCGGCTGCGTCCGGCAAACGAAATCAGCGCTTCGTGCAGATGTTGCTCGGTAAAATCGGGCCACAACACCGGGCTGACAAACAGCTCGGCATAGCTGATCTGCCACAGCAGATAATTGCTGATGCGCATCTCGCCGGCGGTGCGGATAAGCAGGTCGGGGTCGGGCATGCCGGCGGTGTACAGGTGAGCATCAATGAGCGGCTCATCAATCTGCTCGGGACGAAGCTCGCCGGCGGCCACTTTCCGGGCGATCGCCCGCACGGCATCGGTGATCTCGGCCCGGCTGCCATAGTTCAGCGCCAGGACGAGGGTCAGGCCATCGTTGTTTTTCGTCTCATCGAGGGTGATCTGCATCTCCTCCAGCACGCCCGGCGGCAGGTTCTCCAGCCGGCCGATCTGGCGGAAGCGAATGTTGTTCTCCATCATCGTCGGGCGCTCAGCACGGAGATATTCGATGTACATCTCCATCAGCGCGGTCACTTCCTCCACCGGGCGTTTCCAGTTCTCCATGGAGAATGAGTAGAGGGTGAGAAAATCCGGCCCGCCGCGCTCGGCGCGCAGGCGGGCGCATTCGGTGACGGTCCGTCGCACGGTCTTCGCCCCCTCGCGGTGCCCCTGCACGCGGTTTTTTCCCTGTCGCACGGCCCAGCGGCCGTTGCCATCCATGATGATCGCCACATGCCGGGGCATCCGCCCGGCCGGAATGTCCGCCGGTAAACTCATACGCTGCGCATTAGAGCAGGGGCAGGGGTTGATTGCCAGACGGCTGCCTCACCAGCCGATGCGGGCCGGCTCGATCACGTCTCAATCTCCGTCGCCTCGCGCGACGGCTGGCGGGCGTACAGGTCGCTCAGGGTGTAGCGCGTGCCGCACTCGGGGCAGCGCGCTTCGCTCAGGCCGGTGAGATTGTAGCCGCATTGCGGGCAGACCAAGGCATCGTGGCTACCCAGCCGTGCCCGGCGCTCGGCTGCGCTTTCCCGCCACACGAAGATCGTCCCCACCACCCACAGGAGCGGGAACAGCGCGCTGCCGGCGAAATGCCCAAAGCCTCGTTCGACCGCGTTCAGTGCTGGTGCCGCCAGGACCGAAATCACCAGGGCGGCAACGGTCGACGCCAGCGTCAGTCCCACCCGACCGCCATCCCAGCGCACGCTGCGGTACCACAACAACAGCCAATACCCGCCTACGAACCCCCACGCGAGCGCCCCTGCGCCCCAGAACTCGTATGGCCGGCCCCAGCGGAACATGCCAGCCAGAACGACAAACGCGATGAGGTAAACCATCGCCGCCAGCGGCCACATCAGGATCGCCAGCAGGATCCGCGCTATGAGATGGGACATGGGATCTCCTCCCGATCAAGATCGGTCTCATCGCAGCAAGGCCGGTTCGACCCAGAGGAAGCGGTCCTGCACGTCGTAGGTCTGGCCATAGTCGACTTCGAGCGTGAGGCGCTTGGCGCCAGCCAGGTCCGCCTGCACGACCGGGTAGAGCCGGCCGGCAACCACGTCGGCCTGTTCGTGGATGATGCGGTCATCCAGCTTGATGCGGACGGTAACATTGGCCTGGGGGCGGTCGCCGTCGATGGCGTACTGCGTGCGGAATGCCTTGTACCCCTCGGGCAAGTCAAACACGAGCACCGAGCGGGCGTGGACGGCGATGCCCTTGCCGAACCGCTGCTCGCCGACCGCCAGCGGGCGGTTATCGAGGCTGGTGTTGAAGCGGGTGGGAACCGGATCGCCGATGAACGGTGTCTGCTCATCCCGCGTTGGGGACAGATCGCTGATCCACGCCACCGGCCCATTCACCTGGTCGATCGAGCGGACGGCCGCCAGCGGCACGGTGCGGGCTTCACCGGCGACGGTGAACGTAAGCGACTGGCCATCGGTCTTCAGGTCCTGCCCGGCAATGCTCGATCCATCTCCCAGGCGCACCAGGAAGGCACGGCGGGTGGCATCGGCCCCGCCGCCAACGGTGGCGAAGCGGATCGAGACGACCGAATCGAGCGGCACGACCGCCAGTTGCCCATCCACCAGCAGGCCGACACCCTCACCGCTGATGTCGGCAATAACGCCTTCCAGCAGATCGCCGTTGGCCAGTCGAAGCTGATCGGCGGCGGGCGGCTGTGTGATCGGGGCCAGGGACGTGCTGCCGCGCGTCATGCCGACAATGGATCGCACACTGACAGGAACCGGGCCAATGGCATCGGATTTCCATGCGAGAGTTTCACCGGTAATCCCATCGGGCGAGCCGGCCAGCCGGCCACCGCCATCGAGATGCAGCGTGAACGCGGGTTTGCTCATGGCGGCCGGCGCAGCGCTGCGTGTCAGCGACAGGAAACGCTCCATCGGCATCGCCACGCGCTCTCCGCCGGCCGACTGCACGATCAACTGTTCCGGGCTGATCTCAAGCAACTCCACCTGCCGCTTCTCAAAGTCCGCCGTCGTGAGTGTCCACGGGGCGGCAGCCAGGAAGAAACCACAGATGAGGCAAAGGAGAACAGGTCGGATAATTCGCATGATGATCCCGGGCAAAGCCAGATCCGCCACCGATGTGGCACCGATGAAGAAAAGGGTTTACGCCCTGCTTAGCTGTGTTTGCCGATGCCCATGGGCGTGGCATCAGCGGCGCAAAGCTACCCGCCCGGCCCCTTGCCGTTGAAGACCGGCAGGTAACGGTTGGGCATCTGCAGGACAATCAGGGCGCAGGCCGTGGCGTATTCCTGGCTGACCTCGCCGCTGAACGCGCCGGTAGTCTTGTCCTGCTTGGCGTTGATCAGCTCATCGCGGATGGCCGGGTACCAGTTCCGCCAGTAATCGCCGCCGGCCAGGAACATCGCCTGGGCGGCATAGTAGTGGCCGTAATAGTAGTGGCTGTGTGAACGGCCGCGATGCTGGTCGGGCTGGAAGCGCTGGATGTACTCCAAGCCGCGCTTGAGTTCATCGCCTTCAAAGATACCCGCGTAGTAGAGCGTGGCCACACCGGCGGCCGAGCGCTCGAAGGCGCTGCCCCCGCCGCCGCCGCGGAAGCTGGCGATGTAGCTGAAGCCGCCATCGGGGTTGTGGCAGCGGCGCACGTAAGCGATGGCTTTCTCCATCACTTCCTTGTCCACCTTGATCCCCGCATCGTGTGCCGCCCGCAGGCCCATGACCTGGCAGATGGTGACGGAAATGTCCGCATCGTACGGCACCGGCATGTAGCGCCAGCCGCCTTCGGGATTCTGGCTGCGATGGATCAGGCGGACGGCCTTCTGCAGCTTCTCCTTCACGCGCTCATCGCCGGTCATGCCGTAGACTTCGCCGAGAAAGAGCGTGGCAAAGCCGTGGGAGTACATCACACCGTGCGAAGCCTCGCTGGCCAGCAGGCCCGACTCCTGGGCATTGCTGCAGATGTAATCGACCGCCTTGGCAACCACCTCGCCATACTTGCCGCGGCCGGGCAAATGTCCGGCGGACATGAACGCCAGGCCGGAGAGCGATGTGACCGCCGATACTGCGCCGTAACCGCCGCTGCCGCCGAACGAGCCATCGGGGTTCTGCCGCGATGCCAGCCACGCCAGTCCCTTGTCGATGGCGGCCTGGGTCTCAGGGGTCAGTTCATCGCCACGCACCTGGTTGGGGCGGGCGGCGATATTGGCCGAGGTCACGGTCCTGGGCGCATCCTGCGCCGGTGCCCAGGATGCAGGCGCTACCAGAGACGCCACGAGCGCCAGGGCCGTTGCCGGCTTGCAGAAGCTGCGCATGGCCGCGGAAAGGGTATTGCGCGCGGCCGATCGACTGTCGCCGGCGGGGACATTGGCTGTAGTCATGTTGAACTCTTCGCGTTGCTGGCGGTTCATCAATCGCAACCCTTGTATTACCTACCCTTGGGCCGTGTGACTGCCCCTGGACTGTCTTACTGCCCCTCGGCGGCCTTGGTGGCAACGCCGCGGAAGTAGTCATCGGTCAGGCCTTTGTACTTTTCGATCGGCTGCTCGGCATTGCCTTCGATGATAGCTTCGCCGCGCAGGCGGGGCGCGATCTTGATGATGCTGTCGCGGATATCATCCAGCGGCAGGTCCGGCTGGGTCGGCACCTGGGCCTGTCCGGGCACAGTAGACTGCTGGGCGGCCTCGGTCGACTGACTGCGCTGGTTCGACTGCTCGGTGCCGCGCGCCTGCTGCTCGCTGGGCCGCTGCTGCTGTTGCTGCTGGCCCTGGGCCATGCTGCTCTGCTGCTGTTGCTGCTGCTGGCGAGCGGCCTCGATCAGGTCATCGAGGTTGATGAGGATGCGCTCCTGGATTTTCTGCGTGACCTTGCCGGGATCATGGTTCAGCGCCAGCCGCTGGCGCGAGCGGGCCATGCGGTCGCCGATCACATTCACGTCCTTGTTGACCGACTCATCGTTCAACTCGCCGGTGAGCAGTTGCTGGGTCAGCTCATCGATGTCGATGTCTTCCTCGGTGGCCTCTTCAGGCAGGGCGTCGCGGTTGTCCGGCTCGGGGCCGAGCTTCACCCGTCCCTGCGAAGAGCTTTGCAGGAGTTGATCGAGCAGGTTGCGCAGCTCGCCCTGCCGGTCGCCCAGGGCGACCAGCGCAGGCTCATCTTTCTGCTCGGCGGCATCCAGCTTTTTGGTCGTGTTGTTGATCGCTTCCTGAAGGGAGCGCAGGAGTTTCAGCTCCGCCTCTCCCGGCAGGGTTGGCCCGCCGCCGCCCTGGCCGCCACCACCCCCGCCACCGCCGGGGCGATTGGCAAATCGCTCGGGATCGGGCGGCTTGACCTCTAGGTGCTTAATCATCGCATCAAGCTGCTCGATGATGCGCGCCTGCTCGGCCTGGGTGGGCTGGCCGGAGCGGGCATTGGCCAGGTCGTCTTTCACACCGTTCATCGCGGTGGCGATGTCCTTGTTGGCCCAGATATAGACGATGCTGCGCAGGGCCGACAGATCCGCTTCCAGCGCTTCGATCTGCCCGGCCAGCTCGGCCTGGCGGGCGGCCAGGTCCGCCTTCAGCTTCACTTCCTCCAGCCGCGGCAGCTGGCCATCGGCATTGCGCTTGGCCTCCGTCGCCGCGGTTGGCTGGTTGATCTCCGCCTCCTGGCGGTTGCGGATCTCAACATATTTCTCGCGGATGGTTTCCTTCTTCTTGTTCTCCAGCTCCTGCTCGGCCTCTTCCTTCTGCTTGCGCACGAGCTGAGCGGCATCCTCCAGCCGGGCCAGGGCATCGACCTGGCGCGGATCGTAAGCCTCGGGCAGCTTCTTGGCACGCAGGTGGACGATCGCCCCTTCCATATGGCCGGCAGCGGCAACCAGATGAGCGGCAATTTGCGCCCCATCCTGCATCTCATCGGCCCGGCGGGCGATGTCGCGGGTGTTGCGCTCTGTCTGCTCCTGGCCGCTTCCCAGGTTGGCCAGCGTCATGCCGGCGGGGGTTGGATGCTCCTTGTCACGCTGGGATTGATTGATCAGCGCATCGCGCACGGCCGAGTCAAGCTCCGCAAGCACCTGGCCACCCTGCAAGCCGAGATTGTCCAGGTTGTGCCCTGCCTGGCGGCGGATCAACTCGGCCACGAGCTGCTCCATCTCCGCCAGCTTGCGGGCCAGTTCCTCCAGCTTGCGACGCTCGGCCTCGCGCAGCTTGTCGAGCATCATTTGCAGCCCCAGCTCGGCGGCCTTCTGGTTGGCCGATGCCTGTGACTGCTGGTTCTGGCTCATGGCCTGCTGCGCCTGCTGCTGGCGGCTGGGGACCGCCTGCTGCTCGCCGGTCTGGGCCGACTGCTTCATTGTCTCGGCGGTGGATGGATCGCTCTTCTCCATCGCCTTGGCATCTTCCTTCATCTTGTCGATCGCCTTCTGCGACCGCTCGGCCAGCGCGCCCTGCTCACGGGCAAGGTCCTCCAGCTTCTTGCGATCCTCAGGGCTCATCTGCTCCGGGCGCTTGCCGAGGTTCCGGTTGCTCACCTCGCGGGATTCGGCGGCGATGCGCTGCTGCTCCTTGATGATCTGGGCCACTTCCTGGATGGTCGTCTCCAGGCTGCCGATGTGGGCCATCTGCCGCAGGGCCGTGCTCAACTGCTCGGAGGCCTGCCGCTGGTTTTCCGTCGCGTTGTCGAGCCGCTGATTGCGCTGCTCGGCATCATCGGGCTGCTGACGGGCGGAGTTGATGGCGTTGGCCGCTTCCTTCATGGGGTTCTCGGCGGTCCGGTTCAGCAGCGCCTCGACATCCCGCGCCATCTGCTTCAGATCGGCCGCTTCGGAGCGGTTGTTGTCCATCCGCTGCTGCAGTTCATTCAGGCTCTGGGCCGTCTGCTTGGTCTGGGCGGCGGCGGTGGACTGCTGATTGGCCAGGCGCTCGGCGGTGCGCTGGTCGGCGGCATCCATTGCGTCGTTGTCGCGTGTCCGCTCGGCCAACTGCATCGTCTCAGCGCGGGTGGAATCCTGCACCTTTTTCAGCTCGGTGATGCGCTGTTTCTCGGTGAGCAACTGGTTGGCGATCTGCGTGGTCAACTCCTGCTGGCTGATGATGGTGATCCGCAGCTTGCCGCTGGGCACCGGGGCATGGAACTGCCCATCCAGCTCGTAGTTGTCCTGGGCCAGCAGGTGGTACTCCAGCACATCGCCGCTTTTCAGGTCAGCGCCGTCAAGCTGCTGAAGCTCCCACTGCCAGTTCATGCGATGGCGCAGGCGGTCGCCGGGGCTGTCAATCCGGTTCCAAAGCACGCCCTCGACCGGACTGGCATTAGCAACCAGGTCGATCTCCCAGCGCTGCTTGTCGCCAAGGCGTTCGACGATCAGCTTCAGCGAGCGGATGCCGTAATCATCCTCCGTCACCGCCTGGAGCGGCACCACCGCCTGCGGGGTGTTCTCCTGGTTGGAGCGCGGCAGTTCGATCTGCACCATCGGCTGCTGATCGGGGCGCACGATCCACTGGAATTCCTCCAGCGCCGAGTTTTCAAACCCATCCACATCCCGCGCCTTGATATGGAACTGGAGCGACTGGCTCACCTTCGCCTGGCCAATGGCGATGTTGCCTTCGCCGGCGGCCCAGGTCATCGACGGCGGCGCGTTGTCGCCAATCGGCAGGAGCTGGATCGGGGTCTGCCGGTCCAGCGGCTTGTTGAAGTGAACATGCAGCGCCACCTGCGAGCCGAGGGTCATGACCGCCGGGCCGGCACTGAGGTCAAAGCGGCTGGGGCGCTGCTGGGCATACGGCGGCGGCGTGATGACCGCCTCCACCCGCTGGATCTGCAGGCGCGGCACGATGGTGATGGGCTGAAGCGGCACGCGATCATCGCCGGCCTCAATCCACACCTTGAGCCGTCCCTGGTCGGCGGCGGCATCGATACGGGCATCGAGCGAGGCGGTGTATTGCCCATCCGGGCCGCGGGTCATCAGCTCCTTGTGAATTGATCCATCATCGTACTGGTAGAAAATCGTCGCCTTGGCCGAGGGCTTGTCTCCCTTGGCCAGATGCATCCGAACGGGAATGCGATGCCCCACCGGCACGCGGGCGGGAACTTCGCCAATCAGCTCAATGGCCGTCTTTTTCGGCCAGGCCGCGCCACCGAAAGGGGCGAACAGCCGCGCCATCGCGGTATCGCGATACACCGCCGGCAGCAACATCGAGAGGATGATCAGCAGCACCACCGCCCCGGCGCCCATGGCGGTGGAGTACCAGACCGGCCGATAGACCAGCGCCTGGTTCAGATCCACCTCGCCGGCGAGGTTGGCGGTTTCGCGGATAACGCGCTGTTTCATCACCTCTGAGCCGGGTGTGCCCTGCTCGAGGAAATCCACCGTGCTGCGCAGGCGGTCATCGAAGATCGGGAAAGCCCGTTCCATGCGCGAGGCCACATCGCGCAGGGTGAAACGCGCCGTGAGCGGACGCACGACGAAACGCACCGCCACCCACCCCAGCGCCACCGCCGCCGCCAGCAGCAGAACCACGCGCGGCCCGCTGGGCAGGTTCAGGATGTAATCCAGCAGCGTCAGCGCCAGAAGCAGTCCAACGGCGGCAGCGATCACGATGCCCGTGCCGTAGATCAGGCTCATCAGGCGGATCTTGCGCCGCAGATCCTGCAAGGTATCGAGTAAGCGAGTTGGCGGCATGAATCGTCTCCCGGCGGTGATGACAGGCGGGCGCAAAAAAGCGTCCCCAATGAATGGACGCCGCCACACCCGCTGCGGTTTCCGCTGTCTTTATTATTATGCAGGCGGCGGCATGAAGTCGCAGCCCGCCAGCAGATGATAAAATATTGCGGCAGCGGGATCACAGGCGGATATCCTTTATCAGTCCGGTCGCCCGGCCTTCTGGGATAGAATCAGGATGGGTTCGTGGAGCCGGTGAGCACGTTCGCTGGCCCCAGGGCATGCGAGCCCCCCCCCAGCAGTCTGGGGAATGGGCCATGCAGTGGCTGAATAAGAAAGAATGATGCAATGCATACAACACCTGCGCCTGGCGGCTGTGGACCGTGGATGAAGATTGTGCTGGCCGTGCTGATCTGGATGACGTCCCCCGCACTGGGCGACACTCCGGAAACGAGCGAATCACCACAATCGACTGACTCTGCCCGGTTCCTGCGTCTGGTTGAGGACAAAACCGGCCATGCGAAGCTGGAAGCGGCGATCGTGACCTTCCAGCGCGGGGATGTGACAGTAGACCTGGTGTCGGCGATCCATGTTGCCGAACATTCCTATTACGACGACCTCAACCGCAGGTTCGCCCAATATGAAACTGTTTTATATGAAATGGTGAAACCCAAGGGGATGAAGCCCCTGTCGCCCGAGCAGATGGCCCAAGCCAATCGCGGCGGGATCAGCGTCCTTCACCGGATCATGCAGCGGGCCACCCAACTGGCGTTTCAGATGGATGTGGTGGATTACACCCCCGCCCATTTTGTCCATGCCGACCTGGATTGGGCGACCTTCGCCGAGGCCATGCAGCAGAGCAATGAATTGACAGGCATCCTGCTGCGCAGCTATGCCTCGGCCGCCGCTGGCGAGCAGACCAGCAGCGTGCGCCCGGAGGTACTGATGGGCCAGTTTCTGCTGGCGATGAGCGACCCGGCCGAGGCTCGTGCGCTTAAATACATGCTGGCACAGGAGTTCTCGGATATCGAGAAATCGACCCAGGCATTGCAGGGGCCGGATGGCGGGGTCTTGCTCGGCCGGCGGAATCAGGCGGCGATCGAGGCGCTGCAAACGGTGCTCGAACAGGGTAAGAAGCGGATAGCCCTTTTTTATGGCGCGGCCCATATGCCCGATCTGGGCCAGCGCCTGAAGGCGATTGGCTTCGAGCCAAAGGAGACAAAGTGGCTGACCGCATGGGACATCCCCGCCGCGCCCACGACCCAGCCCGCTCAATAGCGCCGTACCCAGGGGCGTAAGGCCGGCTGGCGCGCTGCTTGGATGTGTACCGCTGGATTGGCCGAGGGCCCGCACTGGCGGATGCAGACCAACCGCTCACTCCGCCAGGTTTGCCGCGCGGTGCGATGCAGGGGCGCGGATGGCCGGGCAACCAGGATGGGAAACCGCCCTTCACCCGGGCGCAGGGCCATACCTGGCGTGTTATCGGCGGATGAACTGCCTGTTGACACCGTGGCGATCGCCGATAATCCTTTGTGAGGTCAGATCCTTTCTCTACTTGGTTCGGCGCATTCACGACTCGGCCTCTCGTTGTGGTGTGCCTTGGGACAGGCCATGCAAATCGGTGCGACATCCAGCACAACCACAGGCGCCAGCTCAGGCCCCAGCACCATGAGCGCTGCCAGCCCCGGTACCGGGGTTACTGCCGGCACCGGCGGACCGTCCGGTCGCACCCCCGCCGAGCGCACGCGTGAGCGCCTCGCTGCGGAAGAGCTGGCCATCGTGCTGTCGCACTACGACATCGGCGTGATTGAGTCGATCGTCGAGTACCCCCGCGGCTCGCGCAAAGCCCCCAAGCTGCTGATCACCAGCGAACAGGGCAAGTTCCTGCTAAAGCGGCGGGCGCGCGGCAAGGATGATCCGTTCAAGGTCGCCTTCGCTCATGCCATCCAGCTCTACCTGGCCAGCAAGCAGTTCCCCCTGCCGCACCTGATCGGCACGCGCAAGGACAACAACTCGATGTTGCAGTGGCGCGGGTCGGTGTACGAGTTGTTCGAGTACATTCCCGGCCAAGGCTACCCGCAGACGCTCGAATCGACCTTCGACAGCGGGCGGGTGCTGTCGCTGTATCACAAGCTGTTGCTTGATTTCCAGAGCGAGTGGACGCCCCCCAGCGGCTCCTACCACGCTGCGCCGGCGGTGGAACAGGGGATGCGCGCGATCGAGCAGCAGGTGCGGCCCGAGAGCGAGATCGGCAAGGTCCTGGATTACCTGCACAAGAGCTACACCCACGCCGCCGAAACCGCCGATGCTGAAGGGCTGAGCGAATGGCCGCGGCAGATCGTGCATGCCGACTGGCACGCGGGGAACATGCTCTTCCGCGACAACCGGGTTGTGGCGGTGATCGACTACGATGCCGCCCGCCTGCTGCCGCGCGTGCTCGACATCGCCAACGGCGCGCTGCAGTTTTCGATCATGGGGGGCGATGAGGATGTGAGCAAATGGCCTGAATATCTCGATGAAAGCCGCTTCAAACGGTTTCTGCGAGGCTATGATGAGGTCATGCTGCTGAGCCAGGCCGAGGTGCGCACGCTGCCCTGGCTGATGATTGAGGCGCTGATCGCCGAGGCGGTGTTTCCCATTGCCGCCACCGGCTCCTTTGGCCGCCTGGAGGGCAACGCCTTCCTGCTGATGGTGCAGCGCAAGGTCCACTGGATGCAGAAAAACGCCGAGCACCTGATCGAATTGGCCGAAGCCTGAAACCCGCCCGCACGTTTGCGCGTCCTATAGTTCCGGTGGAACGTGAATCGCCCTGAAGCCGCGATGGGGGCATCGGGTGGCAGGTGCATGCACAGCAGGGAACGTGTTGTGCCCGGCATGCAGCGATCACCCCAGCCGGCCCCGATCGCCCTCGCAGCGGCACTGCCCCGGAGATGTTCATGAAACCCGCCCTGCTCACCGCGATCCTGATCAGTGCGATCGTCTCATGGACCTTCGCCCAGACCCCCACCACCCAGCCGACCGAGACGAACCAGCGCCTGCAACGGCTGTTCGATGACCTGGCCCATAAGGATGCCGACGTGCGCGAGCGGGCACGCATCGAGTTGATGGGGCTGGATCGGGTGGAGCTCGCCCTGCTGCGCCAGGTGGTGGAGCGCAGCCGTCCGCTGCTGCCGGCCCAGGCGCTGGGGCTGCGGGAGATCGTCATGCAGGCCTACCTCGCCGCCGACCCCTACCCCGGCGACAACAACACCGGCTTCCTTGGCGTGCAACTGGGCAATGTCTCTATGGAAGAAGGTGAAGACGGCCAGTCCGAAGGTGTCCTCATCACTGGCCGTATCATTGGCTTTGCCGGCTATCGCATGCTTCACACCGGCGACATTGTGCTGCGGGTGATGCAACATCCCAACGCCGTCCTGCGCAGCCACGCTCACCTGGCCACCCTGATCCGCACCTTCCCGGCCGGCGCTGTCGTTCGCCTGGAGGTCCTGCGCCAGGGCCAGGTGATCCAGGTTCCCCTCCGCCTCGACGCCCGGCCACTGGAGTTGCAGGAGGCGATGGACCTGGACAACTTCCAGTGGCGCCGAAATGAGCGCTTCCACCACTACTGGAACCGCACTTTCGCCCCGCTGCTGGCCGAAGAGGTGTCGTGAGGGCAGGCGACTGAAAGATGCACGCGGGCAGCTTTTCAGCCTTCATCTTTCTGACGTCAGGCTGCTTGCTTCTTTCTCCGCATCACTGCGTCTCCTCGACCGTGGTTTCGTAGCGCACGCCATCGGGCATAGGGACAGGCACGGCGATAGTGGTGCCGTGCGTGCCTGCGGTGCGGCGAGAGGCATCGACCGCAACGAACGATGTGTAGGCGCTGACCAGGTTATGCGCCAGTGCGACCTGGCAGATCTCCGCAGGCAGGTCGGGATTGGCCTCGTAGGTGGCGCGATCAGACAGGTCGGCTATTTTTGCCCGCGCCCACACGGAGCGGATGCCGTTGTGGGCAGCCGCCTGCTCCAGGCGCAGCGGCAGGCGCATCTCGTGCGGCTGGTTGCCGATTTTTCCACGGACGATAATCTCCTGCACCGCGCCCGAACCGCTATAGCGCCCCGTGAGGACCACCGGACGGCCGACAAACAGATCAGGCGTACGGCGCGGGTAAACCTCCTGCACATCCAGGCCATTCCAGTCGATCTCGATGTCTGTCATCGCCGGGTGGGCAATGCGGTCAAAGAACGGCCGCATCACATCCTCGGCGCGGTCCTGCAATCCCAGGTAGGCAACCGCACCGTGGCCGAACCTGGCCATGTGGTCCATCAAAAAGCGGTTGGGCGAGGAGCCGACCCCGAAGCTGAAGATCCGGCTGGGCCCACGCAGGTTATGGATCTCGCGCAGGATCTCGGCCTCGTTTCCGATGTACCCATCGGTCAGGAAGCAGACGAAGCGCAGGCGGTTCCCATCATGCGGGTGATTGAGCGCAGCGCGGATCCCTTCGATCATCATCGTGCCGCCGCCGGCCCGGGTGTCATCAATGTAGCGCAAAGCTGCGCGGATGTTGCTGGCGGTGGCGGGCCTGGGGGCTGAGAAAAGGGTCTCGGCCGATCCGGCAAAGCGTACCACCTGGAACGTGTCATCCGCCCGCATGTTCTGAAGGGCATAGCGGATGGCGGCCTTGCTCTGTTCCATGGGCCGGCCGCTCATCGAGCCCGAGACATCCAGGGTGAAGAACAGTTCCAGCGGCTTGCGCGGCAGGTCATCGGTGGCCTGCGGCGGAAAGAGCATGATCGTGAAACACCCCCCGCTGCCATCTGGATCGCGCTGGGCCATCATCGCGCTCTTGAGCTGCCGGCCGGCCACGCGATAGCGCAGCACGAAGTCCTTGTTGGGGATCGAGTCGGCCGCCGCCAGCTTCACCTGCGCCACGCCCGGCTCGGGCGTGACCAGTTCCACCTCGTGATTGCGGCTGTCGATCTCCTCGATGTTTACGCCAGCATCAATTTGCAGTGACAACGCAATGTCATGGCCGCTGCGCTGGCCCGGCTTGAGGTACTGCACCTCGGTCGCCTGCCCCGAGCGCCCCGGCTGGCCGATACCCACCGCGCCGATGCCATCGGTGGATCCCG
Organism: uncultured Tepidisphaeraceae bacterium; assembly: GCA_964398315.1. Lineage (GTDB taxonomy): Bacteria > Planctomycetota > Phycisphaerae > Tepidisphaerales > Tepidisphaeraceae > JADLCB01. Next base: position 40,758 of record CAYNMV010000013.1, read on the forward strand.
GCGGGTTGAAGCGCGGCCCGACCACCATCGGAAAGACAAACTCGTACCAACCATCCACATACGCCAGTGTGTGGAAGTACTTGATGTTGATGTCGATCTGCCTGCCCGGCTCGATGTTGGCCACGGACTGCGTGAAAATATTGGGCCGTTCCTGGGTCAGCAGGCTGGCAACGTACCCGTGGCTGCGGGCTTCCTGGTAGATGCGCTGCGCCTCAGCGCGCTCACGGATGATCCCGCGGATCTGGCGCTCGCCGATGCTCATGATGAAATCGGTCACCGCCGAATCGGCCGGCAGCGGGAAGACATAAACCGCTTCGATCTTTTCCGGGTAGGGATTGTGGTACTGCTGGGTGACATCGACGGTTGCAACGTACCCGGCGATGCTGGCGCGCACATCTGTATGCTTGAGGGGGAAGCCCACCATCTCGCCGGTCTCATCGGGCCTGGCCAGCAGCGCCCCACTGCGCGGCATCTCCTCCGAGGGCGCTGGCTGCGGCGGCGTGGCTTCGGGTTTCTGGATCACCCACAGTTCATCCACGCGCATCGGGTCGACGGCGACCGGTTGCGCAGTGCGTGTGCTGTCTGCACCGCTCATCCCCGGCCGCCCGAAGCCGAACGAACCGTTGGCGCTGGGCATCTGCGGGCCATAGGGTGCTTCCATGGAGCGGTATGCCCATTCATGTGATCGGGTGTTGCAGCCAGCCATGCCCCACGCCACAGCCACCAGGCCGCAGGCGAGCATCAGGGCGGTTGAGATGAATCGGCGTTTCATTGCTGGTCTCCTTCCCGCAGGCTTACCGCAGCCTCGATGGTCATCCCGTCGGCGTCGGCGGTGACAATGGCTTGCAGTTTGAAGCGCGGGGTTGTTGACTCCTCGATCATCCAGTGCAGGCGGGCGATGCGCAGCGGTGATCCCTCCGCAGCGGGCAAGGCTGCGCTGGTGCTGAAGGCGGCCAGGATCACCCGATGATGCTGCAGCGCCCGCGGGTCGTAGTACGGCGGCGCCTTGAAGGCGGCGTGCTCCCCCCCTTCCACGCCCACCAGCTTTGCCCCGTCGGCGATGACTTCCACCTGGTAGGCAGCCAGTGCCGCCCCTTTCGGCTCAATCAGGACATCGGTGGTGATGAAGCGCACGCCCGGCTGGGTGGCTGGCGGCTGCGCCTGTGCCCGGGCATCTGCGGCCAGCGCAAAAACGCCGATCATCGCAACCAGCAGCACCCGGTTCATGCATGCGAAACGCCCGGGCCATGTTGGCCAGATTTGGCGATTCATAGCGCCTCCAACCGGACGGCGGCCGCGGCCACCAGGTCAATATCCATCTGATCCACCTTGCCATCGCCGTTGAGGTCGTAGCGGTCGATGGGGGCTGTGCCCTCGCCCAGCCACCGGGCCAGCAGCAGCGCATCGCGCACATCCACCTGCCCATCGGCGTTGATATCATGCGGATCGACCAGGGCGAGGCCGGCAGGCCGCGGGATCGAGGCGCCCCACCACGCCCCCACCGCCACCAGCACCGAGGCCGCCGCCGCGATGCCGCCCATCAACCCCAGCCGCCAGCGCGAGCGCCTCAGGGCGGTGATCTGCCTGCCGCGACGGAGGATCGCCTCCTCCACCGCTGGCGGCACCTCACCCCGGCGCGGATACGCCCCCCTGAGCGCCTCTTTCAGCCGCGGCGGAATGTCGTCAAAGTCGTTCATGGGTCGTTCCTTTCAATGAAGGCCACCAACTGGCGGAAAGGTTCAAGGAAAATTGAGAAAGCCGGGCCTGAACGGTGAAAGCCGAAGTATGCATCACGCCATCGGACGACTTGTCCAGGGTTCAGCCTTCAGGCTTACCGCTTTCCCCCTTCCTCCAGCAGATCACGCGTGCGCGGGTTGTTGCGCAGGGCCTGCAAGGCATGGTGCAGGCGGGATTTCACCGTGCCCAGGGGGACCTGCATGGCGGCGGCGATCTCCGGGAGTGTCAGGTCATCGACAAAACGCAGCAGCAGCACCTCGCGCTGGGGCTCCGGCAGGCGATCGATCACCTGGCGCAGGGTTTCATGGGTGGGATCGGACGGATCGGCCGACCCGGACTCGGGCAGGGCGGCATCGGACACAAACCGCCGGCGGCGCTGGCCGGCCTTGATCGCCAGGTGACGAACCACGGGGTAAAGCAGGCTGGTCAGGGCGCCGGTGAGATGCATCCCCGGCCCCTTGCGGGCGAGGTAGGCGAACGTCTCCTGAAGGACATCCAGCGCATCGGCCTCCTGGCCGGTCAGCCGCCGGGCCAGGTTCAGCACCCAGTGGCGATAACGGTAATAGAGGGCATCGAACGCCTCGGCCTCCCCCGCCCCCATCGCGTTCAGCAGCGCCTGGTCATCCCGTTCCTCCGCATCACCGGGCCGATCATCCATTGGCCGGGCAGTATACGCCACATGCCGTTATCTGATAGAGCCGAGGGACCCAAACCTCCGCCACGCCTGCCGACAGGCTGGCAGCCGCGGGCGCGGGCATCGCTTGCTGAGTCCTGCAACAAGACGGACGCCCATCGGTGAGCCGGATCCGTATCACCCTGCAAGGACAGGCCCGTATTTGACGCGCTGGCACGGCAATCGCCCCACAGCGGGGGACCAGGCTGCTCTCACTTTCGTCTCATGCGGGCATGCGCTGTGCTTGCGGCGGCAAGGCGAACGTATGCGTTCTCCTTTCCCGCCTGCGGCCCGGCTGAGCAGGCCGGGCCGTGGGTTATGCGCGGCCGCCGGATGGGTACAGGTGTTCTGCGCTGTGTCCGCTTCAGGGCTTGCACCGGCAGCCTGTTTCGTACGGACAGATCTGTACGGTTGAGATGGTTCAGGATGCGCCTTAATCGGGCGGTTCTGAGTGAAAGAGAGCACACGATTCAGTCAAATACCCAGGCTTGGTCGGCCACTCCCGTGATCGCTTTTTCGCCCTTGCGGACGCGCGGCAGTTCGACCTGCGTTTCAGTCATGTGCTCGGCGAACGGAGAGGGTTGTGTCTGCTGAACAGCGCGGACGATCTGCACCCCATGCACGCCCATGCCGCGGGTTTCGCGGTAAAGCGCGGTGGCGGCGGTACGCTGGGCCGGGAGGATGATCTCACGGCCATCCGGGCTGATCGCGTAGTAGGTGGTTTCGCAGGTGGCCGAGAGGGCATCGCTGCTGATGACAAACCGGTCGCTGCGGCTGCGATTGGTGCCAAGCACATCCACCAGCACGTACAGGATGACCTCAGGATCCTGCGGGGTGAGGATCAGGCCGTTGAGGCGGGCTTTCATGTCCAGCGCCGCCCGCAGGTAGGACAAGTCGCCGTTGCTGGTAAAGGGATGAACGTAGAACAGCGGGTTCATCTGCCAGTTCAGCCCCCCGCTGACGCCGGTCGTTTCGGTGCGCGTGTCATCGACCGTCAACTCATCCGCCTGGCGGTCCAGCCGCAGGACATTGCCGGCGTAATTGCTGAGTGAACCATTGAGCGTAAACGACTGGAGCCCCGGCGGGGTGAAGTTGCCGGCCCCATCCTGGGCGATGCTGTCAATGACAATCTGCACGCGCCGGCCACGCAGGGCCGACAAATCCATCTGAGAGACGCTCTGGCGTACAGCGCTGGCGACGACGCGCTGCTCTTCATCGAAGCGCTTACCCCCGCCGTGGGAAGGGATCCCGCGAAAAACACCGCACCCCCCGGTCACCAGCAAGGTGAACAGCAAGCTCAGCAAGAAGACGGTACGCGGCACGGTTGTCCTCGATTGGCATGGGTGCCCGGCATCGCCGGGTAAACCAACCCAGGCCAGCGCCTTATCGGGCTGAAATCCTGTTATCGGCCCATGAGCGCGGCCATCTCCAGTGGTATCGGCGAATCCCGCCGCCTCCTGAAGCCGTTCAAACCGCTTAATCCGCACAACCGATCACAGCGGCGGCCATTGCTATCATCGGAGCGTAACCGCCAGCGAGCGAAGCAGACAAAGTGACGCAGCTATGCAGGGCGGATGCAACCATCTCACCGCATACCCGGCCGAGTCCGGTAATTTAGATGGCACAATTTGCATTTCAGACTTTTGCTTTCCTACACTTGGCGCCCAGACCGAACTGTCAGTCACAAGGGAGGAGCCTGTGCACCAGCCTCTCACGGACGTTCGTGTTCCTGCTGCTGTGTCGGCCCGGCCACGGCGGACCCTGACCGTGCTCGACGCCGTTTCGGTCATCATCGGCATTGTGATCGGCGCCGGTATTTTCAGGACCCCAGCGCTGGTTGCGGCCAATGTGGACAGCAGCGCAATGTTCATAGGGCTGTGGCTGGCGGGCGGCATGATCTCGCTGATTGGTGCCCTGTGCTACGCCGAGCTGGCCAGCGCCTACCCTGACACCGGCGGGGATTACCACTTTCTGCATCGTGCATTCGGCGATGGCCCGGCATTCCTGTTCGCCTGGGCACGCCTGAGCGTCATCCAGACTGGTTCGATCGCCATGGCTGCCTATGTGCTGGGGGACTATGCCACCGCCCTGCTGCCGCTTGGCCCGCATTCCTCGGCGGTTTACGCCCTGCTCATGATTGCCGGCCTCACCGCCATCCACCTGGCCGGCCTGCGCCCGGGCAAATGGACCCAGAACCTGCTCAGCGCTGCGGTGGTGCTTGGGCTGCTGATGGTGGCCGCGGCTGGCCTGCCTCTGCTGCTGGGATCGGCCTCGCCTGCCAGCGGTGGCGCGGCCGACAGCGCAGGCGGCGGGTCGGCGATCGGACTGGCGCTGGTCTTCGTGCTGCTGACCTTCGGCGGATGGAACGAGGCGGCGTATCTCTCGGCCGAGGTGCGCGGCAATCGCCGCAATATCGCCCGGGCGCTGATGCTGGGGATCGCGGCCATCACCATCGTCTACCTGCTGGTCAACCTGGTGCTGCTGTATGGCCTGGGGCTGAGCCGACTGGCCGCCAGCGAGGCGGTGATGGCCGACCTGATGCAGCAGACCCTGGGCAGTACCGGGGCGGGGGTGGTGAGCCTGGTGATTTGCGTGGCCGCGCTCAGCACCGCCCACGCCACCATCCTCACCGGGGCACGCTCGGCCCACGCCCTGGGACGCGATTTTCCGGTTTTCGCAACCCTGGGCGCCTGGCGCCAGGACCGCAGCACGCCCACCTATGCCCTGATCATCCAGGCGGCGGTGGCGGCGGCACTGGTGCTGCTGGGTGCGATTACCCCCGATGGCTTCAGGACCATGGTCGAGTACACCGCCCCGGTCTTCTGGCTGTTTTTCGGCCTGAGCGGCGTAGCGCTGATCGTTCTACGCCAGCGGCACGGACTGGCCGGGCCGGCGTTCCGCGTGCCGCTGTATCCCCTGACGCCCCTGCTGTTCTGCGCGGTGTGTGCGTACATGCTCTGGTCAAGCCTGTCGTATACCGGTACCGGCGCACTGGTAGGCGTGGCGGTGCTGGCGGCAGGTGTGCCGCTGCTGGTCGTGGCGCGGATGCGCGCCGGTGCACGGACCTTGCCCTCATCGGCGCAGGCCTGATCGATGCACCCGGGCCTGGCCTGCCGGTGCCAGTGTGTCCTTGGATTCAGGAAAGGAGCCATTCATGTCCAGTCGATCCATTTGGAAATCCCGTGCGGCATTGCTGTTTGCGTGGATGTTGCTGGCCGCTCCGGTGCTTGGCCAGGCCGAGGTTGAAGAGGAATTGAAGCCGGCGCGCGCGCCCGATGTGCCGTATGTCCCCACGCCGCAGGAGGTGGTGGACAAGATGCTGGAGATGGGGCAGGTATCGGAGGGGGATGTGGTATATGACCTGGGTTGCGGCGATGGGCGGATCGTGATCACCGCCGCCAAGCGCCACGGCGCCAGGGGAGTGGGTGTGGACATCAACCCACAGCGCATCGTCGAAAGCAATGCCAACGCCAAAGCAGCCGGCGTGACCGACAGGGTCGAGTTCCGCACCGAAGACCTGTTCGAGATGAAGGACCTGGCCAAGGCGGATGTGGTCACGCTTTACCTGCTGCCATCGGTCAATATCAAGCTGCGGCCCAAGCTGCTGGCGGAACTGAAGCCGGGAACGCGGGTGGTATCGCACGCTTTTGACATGGATGACTGGCAGCCGGAGCAGGAGACAACCGTTGACGGTCGCAGCGTATACCTGTGGATCATCCCGGCCCGGGTGGAGGGTCAATGGAAGGTTGCTGCACCCGCCGGCGGTGAGGCCCAGCCCGCCGCCGCCCAGCCCCAGCCCACGATCAAACTCACCCAGACTTATCAGATGCTCTCCGGCACCCTGCAGCTCGACGGCGCGGAGTATGCCATCCGCGAGGGACGTATCAATGGCGACAAGATTCAGTTCAGCGCCAACAGGGACAACCAGACCCTTCGCTTCACCGGCCAGTTCAAGGACAACCGCATCCACGGCACGCTTGACCATGCCGATCAGCAGCGTGAGCTGACACTGGAACGCGAAGACCCGAAGCGTGAAGACAAGTGAGGCCTCTCCTGACCCCGCCCCCTGCTCACCTCCGGCCACCCCGGAGGCAGGCAGGGGGCGGACTGTCCTGCATGCCCCAGACAGCCCGACACGCCCCACCTCGGCAGGAAAGGGCCACATCACAGCCTTGGCCTGGAAGCACTTTTCGCGATATGCCTTGTCCCCTCCGTCAGCGCGGTTTCCGGTGGCGCACTGCCAAGACACATCCGTGCCAACTCGCTATGATTGCCGCGGTTTCAATCAAGGATGGAGGCACGTGATGCTCACCTGGACGAATGGATGTCGTCTGTTGCTGGCCCTGGCGATGATGGTTTCGGGCGCGGCCTGCGCCAAAAAGAAGCCGCCGGCGCCGGTGATTGATTTCAGCCGCTCGCTGCCACCGGGACAGGTGGCGCTGCGCAAGATCACGCCGGACCAGTACCCCGATTTCTCCCCGGCCTTCAGCAATGCCAACCTGGTGGCGGTGGATGCCTCCATCGGCCACTCGCTTGATTACCTGTCGCGCGCCTCGTCGCGCGGCTATTTCCCCTACCTGGATATTGATCATCCCCGTGCGGTGGCGACGCTGGTCAAGCTGCGCGAGATGGTGAAGCGCGAGCTGTCGGGCGCGCGCACCAGCCCATCGGCCCTCAACGCGGAGATCGCCGCGAACTTCGAGGTGTATAAATCGGTTGGCGCGCCCGATCCGGCCGGCGGCTACACCGAGCGCGTCCTGTTCACCGGCTACTACACACCGATCCTCGAAGCCAGCCTGACGCGTGAGGGGCCGTATCAGTATCCGCTTTACAAGCGCCCCGATGACCTGGCGAGTGATCCGATCACCGGTCAGGTGTTTGGCCGACAGATGCCCGATGGCTCTACCCAGCCCTATCCCGATCGCGCCCAGATTGAGCGGTCAAACCTGCTGGCCGGCCAGGAGCTGGTCTGGCTCAAGGACCGGTTTGATGCGTACATCGTTCACATCCAGGGATCGGGCAAGCTGCGTCTGCCGGATGGGCGGATCATGGATGTCGGCTATGCCGGCAACAATGGCCATGCACCGGTCAGCGTGGCGCTGGAACTGGTGAAGGATGGACACATCAGCCGGGATCAGCTCAACCTGACGACCATCCGCCGGTTTTTCCGCGAGAACCCGCAGATGATGGACCGGTACCTGCCGCGTAATCCACGCTTTGTGTTCTTCGCCGAAAGCAAGGGCGGGCCGTACGGCAGCTTGAATGTGCCAGTGACACCGTTCGCGTCGATCGCCACCGACAAGAGCGTCTATCCACGAGCCATGCCGGCGTTTTTGAGCGTGCCGGTGCCGATGGGCAACGCGGGCATGATGACCAACTTCCGCGGGTTCATGCTGGATCAGGACACCGGCGGCGCCATCCGCGCCCCCGGCCGCACCGATATCTACATGGGTGTCGGCGAACAGGCGGAGCGCATGGCGGGCTATCAACTGCACGAAGGCGAACTGTATTACCTGGCGATCAAGCCCGACTTGGTCGAGCAATACACCGCCCCGACCAATCCGGCGGCCGGGCAGTGAACCCTGCCAGCCTCGATATGCTTCTGCTCGCTTGGGTCCGGCATTTGCTGGAATGAGTCGCCCGGACACCCGAGAGGAGCAAGCATATGGCCAAACAAGACAACAAAGTGGGCAGTGACCGCAAGGCAGCCCGGAAATTTGCAGGCAAAGGCGACTTTGGTATCCCCGCCGATGCATCCCGGCGCGATCCGAAGCTGCCGCAGATGGATCCCGCTGTGCCCGAGCGCCCGGCGGGCGCCAAGCTGACCGATACGGACGGCCTGCGCATCCACGGCGTCGGCGGCGATCCCGATTCCGGCCCGGGCGCCAGCAGCGGCGGCGATCTGGATACCGATATCATCGGCCTCGACGGCTCCGGCGGCGGCGTTGCCCAGTCGGGCACGATTGGCAACACCGAAGGCCCGGACATCACTGCGGCCGGTGCCACCGATCCCGACACCGTTAAACCGACCCGGCGCCATCCCAAGACGGGCCGCAATCGCAATAAAGCCAACGGTGACCAGTCCAGCTCCCCGCGATAGCGCCACGGACGGAGCCAGCCGAGCCGCATCTCTCTGAGACCGGGTGGTCATGCCTGGCATGCCAATCGGCATGCGCGATAGCCACCAGCGCATTTGAACCCGTATCCGCATGCCATGGCCGGGCGGTTCGTTCGGCGTATTTCGGGCGATATACGCAGTGCCGGCTCAGCCGGCCCCGCCGCTGCGCAGCATCCCCTACCGCGATGGACACCTGCCGGCCGCGCTCTTTTCGTCACCCGGCAGCGCCCTTTTTGCTGCACCCCGGCGATTTCACTTCTTCGCGATACAATCCACCCGGCCGATGCGCTGCCCTTGCATCATGCGGGTATTACTGGGGTAATGCAGGATATGACGGTTGCCGAATTGATTCAGCGGGCGGAACCCGGCACCGGGTCTGGCGATACCCGCCCGGTGCAGATCATCGTCGCGCGGCGGCGGCCGCAGCGGCGAACAACCACACTGGGACGGCTCGCCCAGTGGGTGCTGCTGATCGCGCTGACCACCGTGATGGTCGTGGCGGGTGTGGAGTTGCGACGCTGGTACTTCGCCGCATCCGCCCCGATCCGCTTCACCGGCGACATTCACAACGCCTTCGCCCAGGGCAGCCATGTCTACAACGCCGCCCTCGCCGCCGCCCGCGAGGCGGGGCGCGACACGCCGACACTGCTTGAGGTTTTGGCCGCCTATCGTGATCGCTACGACATCGTCGCCAACGCCGCCGAACGGCGCAACCCAACCGATCCGCGCTATGGCCTGGATTACCCCCCTGCCCGCCTGCTGACGATGACCCTGTGGGTCCGCCATGTCCAGGGCGAGCGGCCCGGCGCGGCCCGCTGGGTCGATGATGATCTATGGCCGCTGCTGACGTTTAACACGGTGATTGCAGGGATCGGGGCGGCGGGCGTGTTCCTGCTGGTGCGTTTCTGGGGGATACGTGCCTGGCACCGCCGGAGACAAGACAGCGCATCGCAAGACAGCGCTGCATGGGCCGGCTCGGCCGAGGTCGCACACCCTGATCAGCCGTGGGATCACGCACCGCGGGCGCGGGCGTGGGATGCGCTGTGGGCGCCGTTTATTGCGGCGATGCTGTTCTGGTTCAATCCAGCGATTCTCAGCAACGCCCACACCTGGCCGCAGTGGGATGTGTGGCTGCTGCCGGGGTACATCTGGGCGGCGTATTTTGCCTCGCGCGGGTGGTGGTTCAGTGGGGGTGTGGCCATTGCGCTGGCGTGCGTGTTCAAAGGGCAGATCCTGATTGTGGCGCCGGTGCTGCTGCTGTGGGCGATGTTCCAGGGCAGGCTGGGCGCGATGCTGCGGGCGGGCATCGGCTTCGCCTGCGCGATGGCGCTGATGATGGCGATCTGGCTCTACGGCGGCCGCGCCCATGGCCAATGGCTGCTGGGCACAGCGCTGGCGGCAATGGCGGTGTTGACCTTCATCGCCTGGCGCAATCGCCAGGCCCGCCGATCACGCCGTTGTACCGGGGTGGTGAATGATGCACCCGATGCCCCCGACGCCCCTGCCGGCCATGGGGCGAGCCTTCCACCCGCGCTGGCGAGTGATGGCGCAAGGCAAGCCGATGGCTCAGCGCTGGCCGCAGGGGTTGAAAGCCCGGTTGGCAAGATGCGTTGGTTCGCCCGGCACCGCCAACGACTCCTGGCCAGCGGTGCGGCGTTGCTGGCGATGACGGTGGCAGCGCTGCTGGTGTGGCCGTGGCAGGCGCGGGCATCGGACTGGCGTGGGATCGGCTATCTCGGCCTGCTGGCGGCACTGGCGCTGCCGCTGGTGTATCCGCGCAACTTCCGCTGGGGCGTATGGGTGGCGGCGATCCTCGCCGGCGTCCTGCTGCTCGGGCCCGTGCTGTACGAGGGCAGCTATGCCTGGGCGCGGGTGGGGTATCTCGGCCCAACCGACAACCACCGCGCCATGCACATGGGCGCCACCTATAACCTGGCGGCCATCCTCAGCGATGTGTATGGCTGGCACTTGAACGATCCGGTGGAGTGGGCCGGCGACATGAGCATGCAGTCCCTGACGCGCTGGGTCTACCTCGCGCTGCTGGTTGCCACCGCCGCCGGGCTGGCGCTGCACGCGGCGTGGGGCAGTCGCGGGGTGCTGGTGGCACTGGTGACGCCGTGGCTGATCATGTTCGCCGTGCTGGCGCAGATGCACGAGCGCTATCTCACCTATGCCGCCGCGGTTTCCGCCATCCTGGTTGGCTATCGCTGGGGTTTTGTGCTGCTGCACGGGGTCATCACGCTGCTGGCCACCGCCCTGCTGCACACGCCGGAGCCCAACCGCAGATTGTGGCCGGAGATGTACAACATCATCCGCGGCTCTTTGCCGGGGGCAAGTTGGGCGCTGCTTTTGGTGGCGGCGGTCTTTTTCTGGGTGAGTGTAACCCCCAGGCGACGAGCGATTGAATGAACGCAGCGGGCGCCCGATCGCGCCCTCTCCCGATCAGGCCATCACTCAAGAATCTTCACATCCTTCACATTCAGCTCCACGCTGGCGTTGCCGTTGTATTCATTGAGGGTGGGCTCAACCGCCAGATCAACGCGAGTGCCGGGTGAGAGCCGGTCAATCAGGGGGGCGAAGTTGAAGGCGATGCACTTGAGACGGCTGTTGCCCTGGCGCACCAGCAGTTGCAGGTGATCGCCGCTCTTGCCCACCCGGCGCGGAGGGGCGGCGATTTCCAGATCGCGGCAGGCCAGCAGCGGCTTGCGGTTGCCATTGCCAAAGGGTCCCAGGCGTTTCAGATCGGCCACCAGCGGCGCGGTGATCTGCCGCAGCTCGGCCAGGCATTCGATATGAAGCTGCGGATTCAGCATCTCCAGTGAGATCACCTCGCCGGCATGGGCGCGGAAGGCGGCCCGGAAATCCTCGAATTTCCCGCTGGCCAGCCGGCATCCCGCCGCCATCTCGTGGCCGCCATACGCTTCGAGGTGATCACGGCACTGCTCAAACGCGCGTGACAGATGGAACCCGGGGATCGACCGCGCCGACCCCTGCCCGGTGCCGTTGTTGAGCGCCACCATCACCGTCGGCCGGCCGAAGCGCTCGACGATGCGCGAGGCCACGATGCCGATCACCCCCGGATGCCATCCCTCCCCGCCGAGCACAAAGCCACGACAGTCATCGCTGTCCATCCCGAGCTGTTGCACCTGCGCGATCGCCTGATCCAGGATCTCGCGCTCCAGGCTCTGGCGGGCGCGGTTCTGGGTTTCCAGGTAATCGGCGATCTCCTGGGACCTGGCGGCATCGGCGTGAGTGAGCATCTCCACCGCAAGCTGGGCATGCCCCATCCGCCCGCAGGCATTGAGGCGCGGCGCCAGCAGGAAGCCAACGTGATAGCTGTCGATTTTTTGCCCGGTCAGCCCGGCCGACGCGATCAGCGCGCGGATGCCGGTGAGCTTCGACTGCTTGAGCAAACCCAGTCCATAGTGGGCGAGGATGCGATTCTCTCCCACCAGCGGCACGACATCGGCAATCGTTCCCAGTGCCGCCAGCGCGGTGGCCTCGCACAGGTAATCGCGAAACTCCTGCCCCACGCGCCCGCCGGCCATCACCTGCCCCACGCCCCATGCCAGCTTGAATGCCACCCCCGCGCCGCACAGGACCGGATTGGGATAAGGCGCAGCCCCCTCGCGCGGCAGGCGCGGATGCACAATCGCGTAGCAGTCGGGGAGAAGCGGCGGAGCCTTCAGCGCCTGGTGCTCAAGATTCGAGGAAGGCGAAGGATCAGGGTTCAGGGGTTCATCGGGCAGCGATGGACAGTCGGCGCTGACCTGGCCACTTTCCTCTGAAGGTGCCTGTGCTGAACCTGCCGCCTCGCGCCATTCATGGTGGTCGGTGATGATCAGATCCACGCCGCGCTCACGGGCGATCCTGGCCTGCTCGATGGCGGTGATGCCGCAATCCACCGTGATGATGAGCTGGGCGCCGGCCTCGCAGATCTGCGCAACCGCTTCGCTATTCAGGCCGTAGCCCTCATCGATGCGATGCGGGATGTAGTAATCCACCTGTCCGCCGTGCAGGCGGATGGCATGCCAGAGAATGCTGGTGGCGGTGATGCCATCCACATCGTAATCGCCGTAGATGACGATTCTTTGCCGCTCACGGATCGCCTGCGCCACCCGCTCGGCAGCGCGGGCGAGACCAGCCAGCTCGCCCGGCTCGTGCAGCATGCGCAGCGAAGGATTGAGGAACGCCCGGCAGGCCTCCAGATCGCTCAGGCCGCGGTTGAGCAGGATTTGCGCCAGCACCGGACTGGTGCGCAGCCGCTCGGCCAGGTCCGCGGCGGCGGGGTGAGGGTCGGCGATGATCCAGCGCTTGGGTCGAGACATCCGGGCGAGTCAGGGGTCAACCCCGATTGTAAGGCCTTTGGTCGTACGATGCGAATCCCCCTTTGGCGCACGCCCATTGCCTTCTCTTGGCCCGACACATGCCGGCATGTCCAGAGACTGAGTGGGAAGCCGCCAGGCAAGGCATCCATCAGGCAGCGGTGGATGAAGCGCTGCGCTCAGCTCAGCAGGTAGACCTTGATGTAGAAGTAGACCAGCGACACCAGGCTGACGACGATGCTGGCCCAGAGCGTGATCTTGAGGATGCGGATGCGATTGGCGATTTCCTTGTCGCGCCATTCGGCCAGGCGGCGGTCGATCTCATCAAGCTTGCGGTCGATGCGGGCCTCGATTTCATCGAGCTTCTGGTTGAGATAGGTGTCGGCCGACTTCTTGATCCGCCCGGCGATGCCGCCGATCAGGCCCGCTTCCTCGATTTCTTCCTTGATGGTGCCGGGGCGCTGGGCCGGGGGCGGGGCCACCGTCGCCGGGCCATTGGCCTGCTGTGGCGGCAGGAAGCGATAATCGGCCTCGGCCTCGCTGTCGCCGATCATGTTGGAGACGATCGACCCGAGAAACGCCCGCCGCTTGCGGTTCATGCGCGAGAAAAAGCCTTCCTGCTTCTTCAGTTTGCGCACCAGGGTGGGCACATCATCGTTCTGGCGCACCGTCACCCCGCGCAGCAGTGCCAGGGCGATCAGCCCGCGATGACTCAGCCCCTCAAAGCGCATCGAATGGATGCGCGTGATCTCCACCGCCAGGTGCTCCTTGCTGACATTCACCGGCACTGGCCGCCGCCCCCACTTGACCACATCCAGCATCGCCTCGCGGTCCATCGAGGCGATGAGCTGCCGGCGCTCATGGATTGCGGCAACCAGGTGAGGACGGGTCTTGTAGCGGGCCGGCTCCAGGCCCAGTTCCTCGGCCAGGGTTTCCAGCTCATCCTTGGGCAGATCCTGAAGCTGGCGGGCGGGCATGGTGGTGGGTGTCACCGCGCGGGCCGATGCAGACCCGGCAGACGAGGCCGATGCGCTGGAAGGCGCTGCGGGGGATGCCGCGCCGGGGGTCGAGGGCAGCATCTTGATGTCACTGTCGGCCGGACTCATAGGGGATCGGATCTCAGGATTCACAGCGCAGGCTGGGGTGGCGGCACGGTCCGCCGCCCATCTCATCACGCCTGGCGCTGAACCACCATGATGCCATACGCGAACAACAAGGCCCACTCCGATTGATGAAAGGACGGGTTATCCCGCATTCAGCTTTCATCCTCTTGCAGTTTCATGGTCTTTGCGGGTTCATGTTCTCTGCCGCTTCCTGTGCATGCAACACCGCATCTATCCGTGCAACACCGCGTTAATGCCCACCAGGATCGCGTGGGCCCGCCAGAGCAGCACAAACGCGATGCAGAGCAGGATACAGACCAGCGCATCGCCCCAGAAACTGGTGAACCGCAGGCGCAGGCCATGGATGATCACATAGCGGCGCAACAGGGCGATGTAGCGATCCTCACCGGCCAGCCAGACATACCAGCTCCACAGTGACTGCACCGTGATGACGGTGGCATAGACCATCACCACTGTGCCGAGCGTCCAGCGGAAGAAGTTGAACAGGTCGATGTCGGTCATGGCCAACGCGCCCGCCGGCCCGAATGAGCCAGCCGCCTGGCGCAGGGCTCATTGTACTGTATGCCGCCCCCGCCCGGCAGGTGGGATCGGGGCCGGCAGGAGCAGATCAGGCACACCCGCCAGGGCAAGCCCCGGGAGAGGATCAACCCCGGGGACATAACAGGCGGAACAAAAGGCGATTGAGACTGCGCAGCAGGGCACGGCCCCCGCGCAGGCGGCCCGAGGAAAGACAAAGACGCGGCGGCAGGGTCATGCCACGCAGAATCCTGCTACGCAGATCGCGTCAGGCCGTCACATCGAGCTGGCCGCCGAGGCCGGTTGCCCGGGCCACCAGGGCATCACCAGCGCGGGCCACGCCTGTGGAGGCGGCCTGGATCAGCTGGATGGCGGCCGCGCCATTGGCGCGCTCGACATCCAGGATCTTCTTGGCCACGCGGATCTGGACTTGCCCCATCACCTCTGCGGCCTTCATGTTGGAAAGGGCTTGTACCATCGCTATGGCTGTCTATCGGCCATCCGCCCGCCGGGAAACAGCCCAGGGCGGTTATTGGACGCAGCACCCCCGCGCCACGGAGCGGCTGACACATCGTCTCCCCTGCTCCATCTGTAATATTCCCCTCCGCCGGCACGCGAGGATGGTGTCTCGGTAACGACTCCAACTCCTGTTCCTTGCAAGTCTTATCTAAATCATGCTGCCGGGCGACCTGATCCCTCCTGCTGAAAAATCCTTACTACCGAACAAAATCCGTTTGACTCCCCCAAATTGTTAGGGTAATATACAACCGCACAGTCTCCGAACCGATGGATGGATCCAACAGGTGGAGCCGTGGAGCGAGCCAACGTGCAGGATGAATCACGTGCGTCCACAGCGCCGGGCCGGGCATTGGATGAGCTTGAGCAGGCACTGGAAGCGGTGACGGCTTGCAGCCCGGCATCGACGGGCGATTTCACCGCGGCGCAGGTGCTCAGCCCGGCGGAGGTGAAAGCGCTGCTGCAGGATCTGCCGGCGGATCTGGATGAGGCGATTGGCGCCCCGGACCGTTCGCCGCCTGCACAGGAGTCACCTGCACAAGAGTCGTTGGCACAGGATCAGCCATCGCTGGAGACGCCGCCGCCTTGCCCGGCCGGTCAAGGGCGGACAACTCAGCAAGTTTCAACCGAGGACGCATATGAATCTCACGCCCCGCCAACTGGATGTGCTGGTGGCGATTCGCAACTACCGCCATCTGCATGGCTATTCGCCCACCATGCAGGAACTGGCCGACCAGCTCGGCACCAGCAAGGTCACTATCTTCGAGCACGTCGGCGCGCTGGAAAAAAAACGCGTGCTGCGGCGCGACAAGCACAAGGCGCGCTCTTTGGAGATCATCGCGGATGAGCGCCTGCCGGATGAGGACCGTTCCACCAAGCTTCCCCTGCTGGGCAACATCGCCGCCGGCTCCCCCATCGAGGCGGTGGAAAACCGCGAGGAAATCGACCTTGAGCAGATGTTCGCCAGCCGCCAGGGCGTTTATGTGCTGCGCGTGCGCGGTGAGAGCATGATCGACGATCACCTGTGCGACGGGGACTACGTCGTCATCGAGCGCCGTGACACGGCCCGCAACGGCGAGCAGGTTGTTGCACTGCTCGATACCGGCGAAGCAACCCTCAAGCGTTTCTACAAGGAAAGCGGCGGCAAGATTCGCCTTCAGCCCGCCAACCGTTCCATGGAGCCGCGCATCGTCGAAGCCGATCGCTGCCGCATCCAGGGTGTCGTCATCGGCGTGCTGCGCTCTTACAACAACTGATCCTGCCGCCTGGAGCAGCTTCGCCCTGTGCCTTCAATCGACCCGCGTTAATTGAAGGCACCGGATACGGCACAGGCGGCGGCCCAATGGTGATTGCGGAACGCCAAATCGGGTTGAGCACAAGCCCGGTGATCGGACATTTGCAGGCTGTGGCCTTGCTGGCCGCGGGTTCGATTGCCGACTGAAGGCATAGCAGGGAAGCACATCACACATCGGTGATGGGTCGTCCGCCATCTGCCGGCGGGCCATCACGTTTGGTTCAGTGAGGTTGAGGTAAACAAGGCAGGCAGCATGACAGGCGCCGCAGCACAGTGCGCTCGGCATGGCATGTTGCGCTGGGACTGTTTCAGCCGGCCCGTTTCAGACCGGTCTGCGGCCGGTTTCACTTTTCCGCTGCCCGGCAATCATGGCCGCAGCGCGAAGCATCCCGTTTCTCCCCTCGTTGCTGTATGGCCCTGGGGAAGGAGGTACCATGGCTGCGGTTGTCCGCCGTGTCGGTCCTGCTTCCAGGCAGTCCCCCAGCAGCGCGTCTCGCGCAACTGATTCCGTTGTCCGTGCCGGGCCAGCCGGCCCGCGTGGCGCCGTGCCTGCAACCCAGGCGCCTGTGGATAGGATAGCAGGCGCTAACGCAGCGGTATCCCGCTCATCCCCTGTTGTGACAGCTCGACCTCGAAGCGCACCGGCCACCTCCCACCGCACCGGCGGATGGCGCAGCGATGCGGGGCGGGGATCGAGCCGGGGCGCAGCGCGTAAGCCCGCCGGCGTGAAGCCCGAGCCTGCCATCCTCTTCCAGGGTTATTTCAAGAGCCTTGGCCCGCGCACCTATGCGGCCCAGGTCAAGCGGGCCGCCAACGGCAACCACTTCCTGGTTTTGACCGAAGGCAAGCGTGATCCCGACACCAACGAGGTGAAGAAACTCAGTCTTTTTATCTTTTCCGAGGATTTTCCGGCCTTCTTCCGGCTGATGAAACAGGCCGCCGAGTTCATCAAGGCGCATCCCACCCCCAAGACGGTGAAGCGCAGGCGCTGAGCCTCTTACGCACAGCAGAAGAAGGCTTCGTGAACCGCGATCCGATTCCCCGCTTGCGCGAACCGAGTGCGCGGCAGTGCTTTGCGTAGCCCGGATGAGAGTGATGGATTACCTGGTATCCCTGGCCAGCGGCAGGTAGAGGCTGAACGTGCTGCCCCGCCCTGCCTCCGACTGTACCTCCACCCGCCCGCGGTGGTGCTCCATGATCTCGCGCACGATCGCCAACCCCAGCCCGGTGCCTTTGGCTTCACCCTTCTGGGCCGTTCCCTTCGTGGTGAAGAAGGGTTCAAAAATGCGCGGCAGGAGCTTCTCGGGAATGCCCGGGCCGGTGTCGATCACCTGGATGCGCGCCTCGGTGGCATCCTCGGTTCGCCCGGCCTTGATCGTGATCGATCCGCCGCGCCCCAGCATGGCCTGGCGGGCGTTGATGAGCAGGTTAAGCAGCACCTGCTCAAGCTGCACCATGTCCCCCTCAATCATCAGATCCGGCTCAACATGCACCCGCAGCGCGATGCCGTCCTTGCGCGGGTCGCGCGCCAGCACAGTGAGTGTTTCATCCACCAGCTCCTGCACGCTGATCACCGACAGGCTTGACTGCCCACGCGCCAGCCCCAGCATTGACTGACAGATCCGCCCTGCCTTGGTCGATCCCTGGAACGCCTTGCTCAGGGCCTTGCGGATCAGTTCCAGGTCCGGCTCCTCGCTCTCAGCGCTTTGCAGGGCATACTGCGAATAGCTCACCACCGGCGTCAGCAGGTTATTGAACTCATGCGCAATGACCGCCGCGATGGTGCCGATCGTCGCCAGACGCTGTGATTCGGTCAATTGCTGCTTGACCGCCTCTAGCTGATCGCGCGCTGCCTCCAGTTGCTGAAGCAGATTCAGTTCCATCGGCTGGCTGGGGGTCATTTCGGTCACTTCGTCCTGTATCGGCCACCGCCCCCCTTTGCATGAAGTGCAACTCTCCTATCGGACGGTGCCGCCTTCGACGCGGCCCACACCCCGCGGCCCCGGCACAAGAATCCAACAGCGCAGGCATGCCACTATGTCACCGCTCGCGTCATCACAGAGGGCACATGCACATCAAGCCCGCTCCTGTAACCGGCCCCCGGGCAGCATCCTGCGGCAGTTTACCGGACATGCCATTCTGCCGCATTCCGTTTGCCGCCCCGCCCGGCACATCGTAAGTCACCCGCGAACGAATGCCCCGTCGGCGTTTGTGTCGCTGGAAAGGCAAGGAGAGACAATGCGTCGCAGTCTACGATTCGGAGAGCTTCTCGCGCGGATGGTCCCCCTGAGCGAGCATGATGTCGAAGAGATCCTGCACGAGCAGAAAAGCTGTGGCAAACGATTCGGCGAGATCGCCATGGCCTGGGGCCTGTGCGAGCCGGAGCACGTGTGGCGCGCCTGGTGCCAGCAGACTGGCGATCGCCTGGAGCGCGTCCACCTCGACCGCATCGGCATTGACGCCCAGGCAACCGGCCTGCTCACGCGCCAGCAGGCCATCACCCATCGCGCCATCCCCGTACGACATTTTAGCTCGCTCATCGTGCTGGCCATCGCCGACCCGGCCGAGCAGGCGTATCTCGTCGACGCCCTGACTCCTCTGGGCAAGCAGGTCAAATTCGTCCTCGCCGAGCCGATGGAAATCGACTGGGCTATCGAAACCTACTACGCCCCGCTCGCCGCATCGGCGTGAAGGTGCATGCGCGGTTCAGGCTTTCAGACTCCAGGAAGTTGCCAGGTGTGATACATCGGCATCGCTGTCGTGATGCATCGGTGCCGCTGCGCTGACACTGCCACCTCTTCCGCCGGCAGTGTCAGCAGCAACTCCCGGTAACCCGCCTCGGATCCCGCAGCCGAAACAGCTCGTATGTTGTCTGCCCGACCAGCGGGCATGGGGATCCACCAGGTCCGCCGCCTCGGCCTCGGGCACGATGCGGGCGAATGCCTGTTCCAGCGGTGCCCGGTCGGTGATGGGCGCGTGGGGGATTGCCGCTTTGCGATGAGCGGGCGGATCAAGCTGGCTGCAGGTCCTGTGTGCGGCTTTACGCTCTATTCGCCGCCAGCAGTCTTGGGCTGAACTTGCCGTAGAGCACACTGGTCCCGATCAGCAGCAGCCCCAGGCCGATGAATGAGATCGTGCGCCAGCCGCCGCTGACGCCGTGCAGATCGATCAGGAAGACCTTGATGATCGTCACGGCAAACAGGCCCAATCCGAAATAGCGCATTGTCGCCAGACGCCAGATGAAGCCACCGCTGACACTGATCACCGCGAAGCTGGACCACCAGATTGACCATGCCACCTGCCGCGCCAACGTACCCGGGCCGGCCAACTGGGTGCAGAGGCGGCTGATCTCCAGCGTGCCGGTGAACAGCACCAGCAGCATTGCACAGAACCCCAGCAGCCCCGCCGCGATTGATCGCCGGTCATGGCGGCGCAGCAACCACCACCCGCCGGCCAGCGTCCCCAGCACGCACACACTCGCCAAGGCTTCGGGATTGGCCAGCGCCATCCCCGGCGATCTCCACCACATCAGGCGGAACACCAGCGTGTCAAAGATCACGTGCTTGGCCAGCAGCAGCAGCGGCAGCACCGCCAGCACCTTCAGCCGCCGGTGCCGGCGGGCCGGGTCATCGGTTGTGAACCAGGCCAGCATCGCCAGCGCGGCGGTCAGGATGCTCCAGAGAATCGTCCAGCAGAGCATCAGCACCTGCCCCGAATCCCAGGCGCTGCTCCACCCCGCCGCCCGGGCCGCGCTGATCACGCGGTCGATCTCCAGTGTCAGCCCCGCACCACCCAGCACGATCAGCAGCGTCCCCAGGGCCAATGCCGCTCCCGATCCACCCGCCGGCATCAGCCGCCGCAGGCTGTGCCGTCTCAACCAGCAAATGCCTGCCATGGACCCGGCCAGCAGCACCCCCATGCCCATCAGCGGGTTGGCCAGCGGGCTGTATGCAAGTTGTGCTGCTGTCCATCCCGTGCTGAGGCGTTCGGCGATTACATCGACCATCAGCCATTTGCACGTGATCACGACAATCGCCAGCAGCGCCTGCCCGGCCAGGCGCAGGCGCGGCACAGCGCCATCGGCCAGCGCGATCACCCAGGCGTACAGCAAGCCCCCCAAGGCCGCGGCGATCGGGCTTAATCCTGCCATCGCGCTGAGCACCCCCACAGCGCTGGCCATCAACGACAGCACCACACCCGAGCGTTCCAGATCGGCTGTCTCTGACACAACATCTGTGGCGTCTCGTGCAGCGATTGGTTCGCTGCCTGTAGCAGGCGCCCCGCCAGCGCTGATCAGCCACGCGATCACCTGCCCGATCAACGTCATCAGCCCGCTCAGGACCACGAACACCGGCACCTCCGCACCCATCACCGCAAAGAGGATGCGCCCCATCGCTTCGTTGCGCGCTTCATTGGGTGTGTTCAGTGCCCAGGGGATATAGAGCACCGCCAGGATCCAGGTTGCCACCGCCGCCAGGCGCGAGATCGGCAGATCCAGGCGCCGTGCCACCGCCGCGAAGGCCAGCGCCAGCACGCCCCAGGCGATGGTTACCGCCGGCCCCGCCAGGGCCACCGGCACCGCCAGCACAACCAGCCCTGCCGCCTGGATGCGCAGCGCGATGGACAGCCGTTGTGCATCGGATCGATCCACGCCCGCGGTCCGTCGCCGCAGGATCAACCCAGCGGCAAGCATGGTCTCCAGCAGCGCATAGGCGATCACCCATGCTCCGCGCACCATCGGCTCGGACTGGCGCAGCGCCAGCAATGTTGCCGCCACGAGGCCGGCTGTCACCCAGAAGCTGAACCAGACCAGTTGCCCTGAGCGCAGCCCGGGCACCGTTTTCGGCGGGGTTGCGGGCGACTCGGCGTGAACGCGATCGCCTGAAGCGGGCGCTTGGCGCAGACTTGTGATCGACAGTTCCAGCAGAAACAGCACGGCATAGAGGATCGTGAACCCCAACGGCGCGGCCGGCTGGAGGTGCCCGCGGCCGGTCGCCTCCAGCATCGGCATCAGCCAGGCGGCCGTCGTCAGCAGCGCCAGCCAGCGCAGCGTCCACCAGCGCGGGGCATTGCCCCACGCCGCCAGCACCAGCGCCACCACCTGGAGCATCAACAGGTAGGCGAGAAACTCAACCAGCCGCTCGGCCCCATCCCCCAAAACCAGGGGCGCAACATGGCCGCCGAGGATCGAGAGTGTGGCGATCGACACCAGCCTCCCGCGCATGGCGACGGCAGCACCGATCAGCGTGGCCAGCGCCATCAGCACGAACGCAACATCACGGCTGTACAGATCGAAATAACCGTGGCCGGTGTAGGCCACCAGGAAGAGGCTCGCCACACCCGCGCCGAACAGCCCCACCGCTGACAGCACATGTACCCGCCGGTAAACCCACTCGCCGGCGGCGATCAGTCCGAAGCCGAACGCGGCCAGTGTGGCCAGGCGCACCTCGGCCGGCAGGCGAACCACCCAGTGCTCATAGCCGAACTTGATGCCCAGCGCGGCACCGATGACCAGCACCAGCGCCCCCACCCAGCCGGCCACCTTCAGTCCGATTGTCTGCTCCCAGGCTCCTTCGCGCACCGGCGCTTCGGGGGCGGTGCTGGGCGTATACGGCAGGACCGCCGCAGGGTTCTGCGCCAGCATAGCAGCAGGCACAGAGGCTGCGGCCACAGCGGGCGTGGACACCGCCCGAGGCACCGTTGAATGGGCTGATGATACGGCGGCGGGGTGCGGACTGGCCGTGGCAGCGGTCACTGCGGGCCGCGGTTCATGCTGATCGCCCGCCGCTTCGGATGCGTGAAGTGTGCGGGCCACCGCCGGTTGATCGGTCTGCTCGCGTGCACGGCTCTCAGAAACAGCACGCGGCGTATCGGGCAACTCAGTCAACCCGGCGCTGCCCGCCTCGGATGCATCGACGCGGGCACGCTCCGGCAGCGGCGGCGGCATGCCCACGCGCACCCGCGCCGGCTCATCCAGCATCCGGTGGACCATCGCCTCCAATGCTCCCAGCCGCCGTTCCAGCGCATCCAGCCGGTCCTGTATCGCATCCCGAGACATGGCGCCCTGCCCTTTCATCGATGCCCCCGCATCCGTCAGTTAGCCTACGCTAACATTTCTACTGTGGCAAATTGCCGCAGGGTTTTCGTGAGGTTTTTTGAACTGGTCGGCCTTGTACAGCATGCGGTGCCGATCGCGCGATTGTGCTTTGTGCGGCGCTGGTGGTTCGAAGGGCGGGCGACGTTGCATGAATCATCCGCAGCCCAGGCAAATCCCAGGCGCATGCGTCAATCACGGCGCATCCTGCGCATCAGACCAGCACGATCGACTGTCCCATCATGCCCCAGATCGACTCGGCGCCGTGCAGCGATGCCCCGCAGCCAGGGCACTTGGGCCAGCGGCCAGCCAGCTCATCGCGCGCCTTGAGCCGCTTGCCGCACGCGCACGGAACGTCGATGGACATGCTTAACCCCAACTCTTCCCCGGGATTTCCGCAAATGCGTGCTGCCCATGATAGCGGCCCGCGCCCGCAGCAAACAAAAATGCCCTCACAAGCCCGCTGCCACACACCAGACATGTGGAGCGGCATGGCCCCACCGCCTGAGCCTGCCCCTCCCCTGGCGCAGCGCCCATTCCTGTTGCACCGATCACCAATCGCGGGTGGTTGCAGGCTATTCGCCGAGGCGCTGGATCTCGATCACGCGCTTGCGCTCCTCGAAGACCCACTTGATGCGCACCTTCGCGCCGGTGGGGACTTCGGCGATCCGGCGAAGCATGTCCTTGTCAAAGCCACCACCGTCGGCCGGCATGCCGCCGATCCAGCGGGCGGTGAAACGCTCCGATTCGCCTTCGGCCGGCTTGATGCGCAACCAGCTATCGCCCTTCTCAATCACCGTGCCGGTGAAGGTGCCGCTCTGCTTCTCTTCCACCCCGCGCACGGGCGAGACGAAGGTGAACAGGCCGAGAACAAGACTCAGCAGGATGAAAAGGCGCATGATCGCTCCCTGTTGGATGGGTGAGGGTGAGTATACCGCTCATGTGGTGAACGCAACAAACCAGACGAGGTAGCTGGCGGGATCGGTGGTGTCGATGAGAAGGCGCTGATACGGGCCGCTGGGCTGGGTCGTCGGCCGGGTATCGTTGTCGCCGGCGAGAAACGAGGCCGGCCGGCCCGGGTTCCACCACGGCTTGTCGCTGCT
The DNA here is from genome assembly GCA_964398315.1 of uncultured Tepidisphaeraceae bacterium. Lineage (GTDB taxonomy): Bacteria > Planctomycetota > Phycisphaerae > Tepidisphaerales > Tepidisphaeraceae > JADLCB01. The sequence goes on from CAYNMV010000013.1 coordinate 64,258, forward strand.
GAAAGTGTCAAGCTCGAGCGGAAAAGCCGTGGTCGACAAGGGTCGGCGGATAGACGTGCTGTCGATAAGGGCGTCGAGGTCGCGTGGGTCGATGCGGAATCGCACGTTGAGGATGTAATCCATGCCCTGGCGGTAGTGCGCCCGAACCTCCGTGGCGCTGGGCGGCAGCGTCAGGGACCCGAGTTGCTCAATCTCCTGCGTGGTCAGCGTCTCGGTATCCATGCCCTCGAGAAACCCATGCACCGCCCAGACCCCCAGCGCTATCACGAGAGCGCAAAGGGCTGTGCCCACCGCCAGGGTCCACCACAGTGCCTTCATCCAGGCAGCGCGGCGGGAAGACTTCGCATCGGGCAGCGCATATCCCAGCGGTGCGGGATCGTGCGGCGGGTTGGCCAAGGATCACTCCCCTTCCAGCAGGTGCTCGGCCGAGAAGACGCGGAAGATCTCCTGCGTGGTGGTTTCGCCACGGGCAACTTTAAGCAGCGCAGCGTGGCGGAACTGGAGCATGCCATCCTTGACCGCCTGGTCGCGGATCTGGCTGACCGGCTGATCGGAGGCGATCAACTCGCGCAGGGCCGGCGTGTTGCGCAGCATTTCAAAGACACCGGTGCGCCCGGCGTAGCCGGTCATCTGGCAATGCTCACAGCCACTGGGGGCCATCAGCTTCTGGCCTTCGCCTGGCTGGAGCATGTGCCGCACCTCTTCGAAGGTATGCGGGGCATCGCTGATATCATAGCTGAGGACGCACTTGGGACAGATCGTCCGCACCAGGCGCTGGCTGACGACGCCCAGCAGCGAGGTTGAAAGAAAGTGCGGATGTACGCCAAAGGAGCGCAGCGACTGCACCGCATGCGGCGCGGTGGCGGCATGAATCGTCGCCATCACCAGCATGCCGCTGTTGGCAGCGCGCACCGCGATGCCGGCGGTTTCGGGATCGCGGATTTCGCCGATCATGATGACATCCGGCGACTGCCGCAGCACGCTGCGCAGCAGTTCGACGAATCCCAGGTCGATCGCCGGGTTGACCTGTGACTGCCGCAGGCCTTCCACCGCATCCTCGATCGGATCCTCAATGGTGTTGATCTTCCGGGTGCCATCGTTGAGATGGCGCAGCGAAGCGTAGAGGGTGGTGGTCTTGCCCGAGCCGGTCGGGCCGGTGATCAGCACCAGGCCGCTGGGAGCGCCCAGCAGGGTGAGATACTGTGATTCCTGCGTGCGGGTCATCCCCAGGTTGGAGATCTGCATGCGCTGGCTGTCCCGCGCCAGCAGGCGCATGGAGATGTCCTCACCATGCAGCGTGGGAATCAGGTTGATGCGCAGGTCGACAACCTGCCCTTCGTGGTCTTCAAACATCCAGCGGCCATCCTGCGGCAGGCGGCGGTCGCCACTGTCCATCCCCGCCACGGCGCGCACATGCGCAACACAGCGCCGGCCCAGTTCAGCCGGCAGGATGGCGATGGTCTGCATCAGCCCCAGGTGGCGGACCTTGGCCGCCATGTGCTGCTCATTGGCCAGCAGGAAGAAGTCACTGGCCCCCATCGCCACCGCGCGGGCGATGAGTTGTGACACTGCCCGCTCGGGGGCGAGATTGGTGACATCGATCAACTGGGCACGCCCGGTCGAGGGCTCGGTGGAGGTGTTCATGATGGTGCTCTGAAGTTCACTTCTCAGCCGCGCCGACACCCGGCCGGCGGGGCAGGTTGATCCACTGCAAGCAGCCCAGGTCAGTTGGCCGGCGTCTCCTCGCTGGCCCGTGCGCGGGCGCCCGCTTCATCGCTGGCCATGGCAATCACCCGTCCGACGCGCAGCACATCAAACACCTGCTGCACCGTCGGCTGGACGTGATAGAGGACCAGCCGCCCGCCAGCGGTCTTGAGGGTGCGCTGGGTTTCGATCAGCCATCCCACCGCGGCCGAGTCGATGAACTGGGCCTGGGTCATGTCCAGCAGGATGCGCATCTGGGCCCAGTTGGGGCCGAGGATAGCGGCCAGGGGAGGGCCGTCGTTTCCCTGAACCTCGCGCCAGGTGATGTTTCCGGTCGCGCCGATGCGCACGATGCCGTCCCGGTCAATTGAGATGAGATTAAATGCCATCGTCCTGCTCTCCGCAGACGGGCCTCGCCGGGGAGGTGGCGTCCGAAACACCGGGGGCGGGGCCTTGGTCGCGATAAGTGTTCCTTTCCAGTATCGGCCGATGGCGATGGAAAAAAAGGCGGATCCTGCCGATTGGCGCGAATCCGCGCTTATCGGACGCGATGCCGATCCACCCTGCCCGCTTTCCACACCGCTTTCACATCTGACCGGGGGGGATGCCCGGCCCAGGTTGCGCCCAGCGCCCGGCCATGGCCGCAGGTTCAGGTGTGGGCCGGCAAGGGGGATCCATCAGTCGACCCTGGAACCCGCCCGGCATACAGGATTCATCCCGGCAACCGCAAAAACGATCAGAAAGCCCTCCATATCATTTTGTTGCGAAACGTGGGATTTTGCCAGCAGAGTGGGGAACTGAGGGGTTCATACTATGCATACGTGGTGGAGGTTTGGGAGGTTCTGTTAAAATGGGTAAAGAAATTAAAATGGGAAAGTCGATGCTAGGAGTGTCGGAAGTTTACCCAAGTTAACACCGACAGGTGACTCGACTGCACCCCAGGGCACGGAGGCCCTGACATAAACCGCGGGATTGGCCGACTGTGGATCGTCAGCCCTCCCAAATGCCAAGGAGCCTCCAATGAGCTTTGAGCCCCGCCTGATCGATACCAGCCTCAGCCGCACCTACCTCCAGACCCTCATGGCCGGCAACCGCAACGCCGCCCGCTGCGTGATCGAGGATGCGCTGAACTGCGGGATCGAGCCCACCACGCTGCTCAACCAGCTCATCTGGCCGACGATGGAGCTGCTTCAGGAGCTGCACAAGGATGATCGCATCAATCAGGCCGTGTTCAACCTGGGCACCCGGCTGAACCGCTCCATCACCGAGCAGCTTACCGCCCAACTGGAGCGCAAGCCCGAAAACGGCAAGAAAGTGCTCATTTTCTGCGGCGATGATGAGCCGGAGGAACTGGGCGGTCAGATTTGTGCCGACCTGTTCGAGGCCGATGGCTGGACGGTCAAGTTCGCCGGCGGCGGTGTGCCGGAGGATGAGGTCCTGAGCCTCATCGGCGTGGAGCGCCCCAACCTGCTGGTGATGTTCGCCACGCTTCCCAGCGGCGTGCCGGGGGTGCGCAAGCTGATCGACTACCTGCGCGATGTGAACTCCTGCCCCCACATGCAGGTGATGTGCTGCGGCGGCATCTACAAGCGCGCCGAAGGCCTGGCCGAAGAGATCGGCGCTGATCTCTACGCCCCGGATGCCGCCACCGCGGTACAGATCGCCAACGAACACCCCCAGCGCCGTGCCACCGTGGACCAGCAGACTGTCGGCCGCTCGCGCCGGATGCGCAAGAGCGAGGCCCGCAAGGCCACAACCACGCCCCCTGCGCCCGAGTCGCTCGCCACGCCCGAAGCGGCATGAGGCGGGAAGCCCGCATCCTTAGAGCAACATCACAAACCAATGCCAAAGCCCGGATAGCGCACAGCAATGCACTGATCCGGGCTTTGGCACTCTATATACCAGATCTTACCCCCCCACTTAACCCTGCGTGACGCAAATCCCTGCCCCATCAGGAGCAGATGGACGCCACCTGCGCCAGCAGCGGCGTGACGAACTTCGTGAAGGTCAGTTCCGGATGAGGTTCAGCGTAATCTCCGGTATGCAGACTGCTGGCGGGGGAGGTCAGAAAACACGCGCCATCGTACAGCCGCTCTCGCAGAAGCTTTTCAATGAGAATCGCATAGCGATCGCGGTAAGAGGCGGCACGAAACTCCGGAAAGACTGGGAAATGCGGACTGGCCACCCTCACTGGCGTCCTTGACCGATCGCAATCCTCCAGAAGCATCATGTAGCCGAGATAGGGGCGTGCCGAAGGACGAAAAGCGCCTTCACGGTAAGCCGCCCAGATATCAGTTGCGCTTCCAAGCGCTTCTTCGGTGCGATTGTTGAAATTATTGCCGAAAGATGGGCCGATCTGCGACTTGAACTCGATGGCGGCCAGTAGCTCACGCTGATGTACGATCACCAGATCCCATTTCTTCTCTGCACGAAACCAGCCCGGCAGTTCGACGCGTTTATCGACAGCAATGCAACTCTCTGGGACCTTGGCTTCCAGCAGGAGCTGTCGGACCAGGCGCACAAAGCCGTCCATCTGCTTGCCGCCGGTAACAGCCCCCCTGCCGCCGCGGTCACGGTCCTGCTGCTGACGTGCAGACTGCTCTTCGCGCGTCCGCCAGAAATGGCGCACTGCCTCCCGAATCCGCTGTTCAAGCTCGCCCATTGCTTCTTGTTCGCGTTGTCACGCGGGTGGTCAGATAAAGATCGGCTCCGTGGTCCGCTACGCGACGCCGAGCTAATTCGAAGTACTTGGCATCCAACTCGATCCCAATGCTATTCCGGCCCCACTTGGCACACGCCACGTTGGTTGTCCCCGTGCCCATAAAAGGATCAAGCACAGTGTCGCCCACGAAAGAAAACATTCGAATCAGACGCTCGGCAAGCTCAAGGGGATACGGCGCGGGATGCTTCGGATTGGAAGTCCCTCGGATATCCGACCAAATCTGACGGAACCACACCTGGTAATTGTCCGCGCTGATGACACTGAGCAAGCGTTCCGAACGCGTGGGACTGCGATAGCCTCCGGGTTTTCGCTGCATCAGGATGAACTCGATGTCGTTTTTTATGACCGCATTTGGCTCATACGGTTTGCCCAAAAAACCCCCGCCGCCAGCGACTTCGTATTTCGCGTTGGCAATTTTGTGCCAGATGATTGGTGCCAGATTGTCAAAGCCGATCGCCTTACATCGTTCTTGGATGGTCGCGTGTAGCGGCACCACGGTATGCCGCCCGTTGTTCTTCCGTCTCGACAGGCAGACATCACCGACATTGATGATCAGCCGACCACCGGGAACCAGCGCCCGGTAGCAGTTGCGCCAGACCTCATCCAGACTTGCCATGAACGCATCATAATCCTGCACGTGCCCCAACTGGCCTTCATGCTCATTGTAGCGCTTCAACGTCCAGTAAGGTGGCGAGGTAACGACAAGATGGATCGAGTCAGGAGCAAGCGCAGAGGCGTCTCTGGCATCGCCATGTATCAGTTCATGCGCAGTTTCACGGCGCTGTACGATTGCTTCGATCCGCCGCATCGCCTGCCGATCACGCGCCAACCCAGGAATGATGTCATCGAGGTTCCCCCGCTCCGCGTAGTCAGCGAGCAGTGCCTCTTCACCATCACGCAATAATAGTGTCTGCTGCGCAGAACTCATGCGTCAAGCCTATCAGGATTTGATCCGCTCGGCCACCTGCGCCAACAATGCTGTGCGCTCGCAATGGTTAATAACGGCACCAGTGTATATTTATGACCGCCCCCGCAACGGCTGGAACTGCATGTGAAGGCTCTCGGCCACCGCGGCATTGGTGATGCGGCCGGCGACCAGGTTGATCCCTTCGCCCAGGCCCGGATCGGCGGCAGCGGCTTTTTCGTAGCCCAGGTTGGCCAGCTTCAGCACATACGGCAGCGTCGCGTTGCACAGCGCGATGGTGCTGGTCCGCCCCACCGCCCCCGGCATGTTGGTGACGCAGTAGTGAATCACGCCTTCCACCACGAATGTCGGCTGCTGGTGGGTGGTCGGGCGGCTGGTCTCGATACAGCCCCCCTGGTCGATGGCGACATCCACGATCACCGAGCCGTTTTTCATCATCTTCAGGTGCTCGCGCGTCACCAGGCGCGGGGCCTTGGCGCCGGGGATCAGCACCGCGCCGATCACCAGATCGGCCTGCGCCAGGTAGTGGCGGATGGTGTGGGCATCGCTGAAAATCGTCTCCACGTTGGCCGGCATCACCTCATCAAGATAGCGCAGGCGGTCGAGGTTGATGTCCATGATGATGACGCGGGCATCGAGGCCGGCGGCAATCTTGGCCGCGTTGGCCCCCACCACCCCGGCGCCCAGCACAACCACCGTCGCCGGCGCCACGCCTGGCACGCCGCCCAGGAGGATGCCCTGCCCCATCGACGGTTTTTCCAGGTACTTGGCTCCTTCCTGGATGGCCATGCGCCCGGCGATCTCGCTCATGGGCGTCAGCAGCGGCAGCCGGCCAGCGCGGTCCCGGATGGTTTCGTAGGCGATGGCGGTGATGCCGCTTTCCAGGCAGCCCTGCGTCAACTGGCTGTCCGCCGCAAAGTGGAAGTAGGTGAAGACGATCTGCCCCGGCCGGAACAGGGCAATCTCCTGCGGCTGCGGCTCCTTGACCTTCAGCACCAGGTCGGTGTTGACGATCGCTTCCTCGTGCGTTTCTACGATGGTGGCCCCGACGGCCCGATAATCTTCATCGAGGAAGCCGCTGCCCGCCCCCGCCTGTGTCTCCACCAGCACCTCGTGCCCCGCCCGCACCAGCGCTTCGGCCCCCACCGGCATGAGGGCCACGCGATATTCATCCGGCTTCACTTCCCTGGGCACACCAACGCGCATGAAAACTCCCTTGAAGGTCTTATGTGATGGGCGGACTGGTTTGTTCGATCACTCCTTTTTCCGCTCACTCAATTGCTCAATTTTCCCACATTCCCCTTCCACTTCGTCCAATAACCGATGTTCTCCGCCCTGTTGATTAGCGTCAACAGCCGATCTGGCCGATGCAGGAAGTAAACGGGTGTTGCCCGCAGGCATCATCGCTGCGCTGTCCCCGGCCTGCCAGGCCTCTGCCATCGAGGATTATCGGAATGCTGCAAGCCAACGAACCGACCCGCCCCCGGCTGATCGTGCTGGATGAGGACCGGATCATCCTCCAGTCGCTGGGCCAGTTTCTCCGCCGTGAAGGCTACGATGTGCGCACCTGCGACGATGCCGCCGAGGCGGTGGCCATGATGGAATCGACCCCGGCCGACCTGCTGCTGGCTGACATCAATATGCCGGGCCTTCAGCCCATCGAGTTCCTGCGCGAGATGAAGCAGCGCTTCCCCCATACGGTGGTGATCGTCATCACCGGGTATGGCTCGATCGAGGGGGCGGTGGAGGCGACCAAGAACGGGGCCTTCGACTACCTGACCAAGCCGATCGTCGATGATGAGATCCGCGTGGTGGTGGAGAAAGCCGCCCGCCAGCAGGCACTGCTGTTTGAAAACCAGGCGCTCAAGCAGCAACTCGACCTGCGCTTCGGCTTCGAGGGCGTAATCGGCCATGACTACAAGATGCTCAAGATTTTCGACCTGGTCGACGCGGTGGCCGATTCGCGCACGACGGTGCTGATGAACGGTGAATCGGGCACCGGCAAGAGCCTGATCGCGCGGGCGATCCACCACCGTTCACCCCGGCGTGGCCAGCCGTTCGTCGAGATCAGCTGCGGCGCGCTGCCCGAGATGCTGCTGGAGTCAGAGCTGTTCGGCCATGTGAAAGGTGCATTCACCGGGGCCATCGCCGACAAGCAGGGACGTTTCCTGGCGGCCAACGGCGGCACGATCTTCCTCGACGAGATCAACTCCGCCTCACCAGCGATGCAGGTGAAGCTGCTGCGGGTGCTGCAGGAGCGGGCCTTCGAGCCGGTGGGATCCACCCAGACGCAGACTGTGGATGTGCGCGTGATCCTGGCGACGAACACGGACCTGGAGCAGCTCGTGGCCGAGCAGAAGTTTCGGCAGGATTTGTACTACCGGATCAATGTCGTGCAGATCAAGCTGCCGCCGCTGCGCGAGCGGCTGGGGGACATCCCGCTGCTGGCGGGGGCGTTCCTCAAGCGGCTGGCGCGGGAGATGGGCCGCAGCGTCTCGGGTTTCAGCGAGGAAGCCATGGCGGCGATGCAGCGCTACACCTGGCCGGGCAACGTGCGCGAGCTGGAAAATGCGGTTGAGCGCGCGGTGGTGCTCTGCCGCCGGCCGCAGATCGAGCTGGACGACCTGCCGGAGACGATTCGCTACGGGACCACCAGCCCCCAGCCCACCCGCGGCCTGGACAGTGCCAGCGCCCTGGCCGAGGACCTGCTGCCTCCCATGCCGCTGGCGCGCGCCCTGGAAATCCCCGAGCGCCAGATCATCGAGGCGGCCCTCAAGCGCAACAACTGGAACCGCCAGGCCACCGCCGCGGAACTGGATATCAATCGCACCACGCTCTACAAGAAAATGCGCAAGTACCAACTGGATGTAGGGGAAAGCAATTGAGCCCATCACGGCCAAGTGCGTGCACAGGCGGGTGCCCCAACCCCGCTTCGCGTGACGCATTGCGCGTCAGCTTCAGGCATTACCCCCACCCTTTCACATGCACCACGATCTTCCATCCCCATGCCAGCAGCGCGAATGCGAGCATGGTCCATAGCAGCGGGGGGACGTTGATGAAGCGCAGGATGCGGTGAGCCGCACGTCCGGTGATCGCGATGTAAGCGCTGGACCAGAGCGCGATGCCCGTCAGCAGCGCCAGCAGCGTGCCGAACGGTTGCGTGTAAAGACTGGCCAGCAGATTGCCGTGGGCCAGGTGGGCAAAGCTGGTGGTCATGCCGCAACTGATGCAGGGGATGCCGGTGTTGACCAGGAACTGGCAGCGTTGCAGCCCCAGGGCGGTGTGGGTGCCAGCGCCGGTGGGATCGGGCGTCAATTGAGAGGCGATCACCAGCACCGCCAGGCAACCGAGGGCAATCCCCCCCGCCAGCAGCCGCGCCCAGCGGCTGATGCCCGGCGAGCGGAACTGCGGTGCGTAAATGGTGGGCACATCTGCCATGGCCCTTCATTGTTGCGCCCCCGGCAGCCTCTGTCGATCCCCCGCCACGGAATGACGCGACCCAGCGGGTTGGCGCTGATCGTCCGGCGATGAAAGCGCGCCATGGGACAATCCAGCGCAGCCACCGCTCAAGCCGCTTGCATTCCTGTATTTACAGCGGATTCCCCTTCTGGCTATTCGCTGGTCCAACGCTATACTTTTCGCCGACCCTCTCGCATTGCGCAACAGATGACATCCGGCCAGGCAGCCCATCGGATCGGCAGGCCATAAGCCGGGTGCGGTGCCACTGGCGGTGGAATGAATCGTGAATTGACAGTTTTTGTGCCCGGGTCGTAATCTGGCCCGTCTGGTGCGTGCGGGTTCCAGCGGCTTCGTAAATCGAAGGCAGTCGGCACTATGCGTGTTTTCATGCTCGGGTGGGAATTTCCCCCATTCATCAGTGGCGGCCTTGGCACGGCCTGCTATGGCCTGACCAAGGCCATGAGCAGCTTGGGGACGGACATCATGTTCGTCCTGCCCCGGCCCGTCACCACCCCGTTCAGCACGCACGTGCGACTGGTCAGCCCGCGCCCCGGCTCCCCCCTGGCATCACCCAGCACTGAATTCCGCCTTGATGAGTTCGAGCATGTCACCTTCCGCACCGTTGATGCCCAGCTCAATCCCTATGCCCGTCCCGGCCAGGAGATGACCAGCGAGCGCATCACCTCCACCCTGCGCCCATCGCCCGCCGCGAGCCGCCCGGACACCGCCACGAGCTCGGCCGTGATGGCCTCAACCAGCCAGATGAGCCCCCATGGTGCCGTCTCCGGCCCCGGCGCCAACTACGGCGGCGATCTGTTTGCCGAGGTGCAGCGTTACGCCGCCCTCGCCACCGAGATCGGCCGCAACGAGAACTTCGATGTGGTGCATGCCCACGACTGGATGACCTTCCCCGCCGGGCTGGCGGTGGCGGGCCTGAAGGGTGTGCCGCTGGTGGTGCATGTCCACTCCACCGAGTTTGATCGGGCGGGGCAGAACATCGACCAGCGCATTTACGACATCGAGCGCCGCGGCATGCATGGTGCGTTGAAGGTGATCGCGGTCAGCCATCTGACCAAGCAGATCTGCACGCACCACTACGGTGTCGATCCGGCCAAGGTTGAGGTCGTCTATAACGCCATCGAGACCAACACCAACGGTCACTTCGACGATGAGCGCTACAAGATCCACAAGGATGAGAAGATCGTCCTGTTCCTGGGCCGCATCACCCTCCAGAAGGGCCCCGAGTATTTCCTGGCGGCGGCCAAGAAGGTGCTGGAGGTCATGGACAATGTGAAGTTCGTCATGGCCGGCTCGGGCGACATGATCCGCCGCACCATTGAAATGGCCGCCTCCATGGGCATCGGCCACAAGGTGCTGTTCACCGGCTTCCTGCGCGGCGGGGATGTGGAAAAGATCTTCAAGATGGCCGATCTGTACGTGATGCCATCGGTATCCGAACCATTCGGCATCGCGCCGCTGGAAGCGATGAGCCATGATGTGCCGGTGATCATCTCCAAGCAGTCGGGCGTCAGCGAGGTGCTGCAACACGCGCTGAAGGTCG
>CAYNMV010000014.1:0-51937 GCA_964398315.1 uncultured Tepidisphaeraceae bacterium
TCGGGCACGTTGTTGCCCACGATCATCTGGGCCAGGCCCTCGACGATCGCGGTCTTGCCGACACCGGCCTCACCCAGCAGCACCGGGTTGTTCTTCTGGCGGCGGCAGAGGATCTGGATGACCCGCTCGATCTCGTTGCTGCGGCCGATGACCGGATCAAGCTGCCCTTCCTTGGCCAGTTCGGTCAGGTCGCGGCCGAAGCTGTCGAGCGCGGGGGTCTTGCTCTTGCCCTTCTGTCCGGGCTTGTCACTGGCGGCAGGCGTTTCTTCACTTTCCACACCGGCTCCCAAAAGATTCAGGACCTCTTCCCGCACCTCTTCGAGCTTCAGCCCCAGGTTCATCAGAACCTGGGCCGCCACACCATCATGCTCGCGCAGCAGCCCAAGCAGCAGGTGCTCGGTGCCGACATAGTTATGATTGAGGTTGCGCGCCTCTTCGATGGCGTATTCGATCACCTTCTTGGCCCGGGGGGTCTGGGGCAGCTTGCCCATCGTGACCATGTCCGGGCCGGATTTCACGAGCTTCTCGACCTCGAGGCGGACCTTGCGCAGGTCCACATCGAGATTCTTCAGCACGTTGGCGCCGACGCCGCTGCCTTCTTTGACCAGTCCCAGAAGGATGTGCTCCGTTCCGATGTATTCATGGTTGAACCGCTGGGCCTCCTGGTTGGCCAGCGCCATGACCTTGCGTGCGCGATCCGTAAACCGTTCGAACATTTCTTTCTCCTGTGACTGGGATTGCGAGTTGCCACAAGCGGGGATCGCAAGCGAATCGCCAACCGGGGCCAACCCACCAGCCAAGTAGTTTTACGTCAACCAGGGCAGCCAGTTCTGCATCCTGTCGTCTGCTTCCTGTCGGTCGATTGTAGGGGGGCTGTGCGCCAGAGCAAAGCCCCCTGCTGACCGCGCAGCGCAACGGCAGCCAAGGCGAACGCTACAGTATCGGCTCGCCCAACCAGATTGTTAACGTTGAATCGGCGCCAACCGCGCATTTTTGCCATGAAAGGGTGGTTTCGCGAGGAAAGGCGACCCATCCACGCGGAAATCGGCGAGGGCCCCGCCAGTCCATCCCTTTCGATCCAGTCCAGCGCGATTTAATCCCCCTTCGGACGGGCCAGGCGCATGTAGCTGAAGCAGAAATAGGGGCGGAACAGCCGTTTCCAGGTCTTGAGCAGGTTCTTCCGGGGCTGGATCCAGTAGCCGTCGAAGGGCTCATAACCCGTGCGGCGCAGCAGGGCATCGAGGGTGATCGGGTCCTGCCAGTTCAGGTGATCCTCATGCACCATCGGCCGGCCGTAACGCCAGATTTTCCAAGTCTGGCCGACGTAGAACGGATTGGGCGTGGAAATGATGAGTACCCCATCCGGCTTGAGGTGCCGCCGCAGATTGCGCAGAAAACGCCCGCAGTTTTCCAGGTGTTCGATAATCTCGCCGGCGATGATGGTGTCGAACTGCCGGCCCAGATCCATCGTCTCCACATCGGCGCACACCGCCTGGTAACCCTGCGCCTTGAGCTGCTCGATGCCTTCCTGGTCAATATCCACCCCCAGCACATTGGGATTGACCTCGTGAACGCGCTTGAACAGGAAATTAGGCTTGGCGATGCGCTCGCCGGCGCTGTTGCGCTGTGGCCGGGCATCGACGCACCCCAGGTCCATCACCTCGCGCGGGGGCTGGGCGTACTGCTGGAGAATGGGAAAACGGTCCTCAAGGACAGTGGTGAACATCGGTTGGCCGAACATGTTCCCAGAAGCCGGGATGGTGTCAATCGCGCTGTGCGGGCAAGCCTGCCGGATGACGGTGGGGCCAGACCGCCCGGGCCGGGCCGCGTGTGGCGGCCAATGCGGTGGATGTGAGAGAAAGATCAGATTATTGCTGCCCAAGCGCCATGCGCACGTATGGATTGATGCGCAACTGCTCGCCGAGGGTGGTGATGTCGCCGTGGCCGGGCAGGAGCTGGGTGTCCTCCGGCAGCTTCATCACCCGGCGGATTGAGGCCTCCAGGTCGCCGTGATTGGAATCCGGCAGATCGGTCCGGCCGACGGCGTTGGCGATGATCAGATCGCCGCCAACCAGCACCTTTTGCTCGGGGAAGTGGTACATCACATGCCCCGGGGCGTGGCCGGGGGTATGGATGACTTCCACGCGCAAGGCTCCCAGCATGAGCGTCTGCCCATCTTCCACATGCCCATCCGCACTGCGCGGCGGGATAGTGAACGGCAGGGGGAACACCTGGGATCCCGGCCGTTGCAGCTTGGGTTCATCCAGCCGGTGAATCAGCACCTTGGCCGCGGGGAAACGGTCGGTGACAAGCTGGTGATCGGCAATGTGGTCAAAATGCCCGTGCGTAAGCCACAGGCCGATGATGTCCCACTGGCGCTGTTCGGCCGCGTCCAGCAGGGCGGCCACGGTGTGATCGGGTGCATCGAACAGGACGGCCTGTTTCGCCATGTCATCGGCGATGAGATAGCAGTTGGTGCCCGCCAGGCCGCCGGTGTGGGGGAGTATGATCATGCTGATGATAGGATGGCGGGCCGGCCGGCTGTGTGCAACCGCCCGAAAAGCGTTTGCGCAGCCGTCGCGAACCGCTATGGCAGGGGTTCGTAATACCCGATGGGCGCCCCCGGGCGGGGTTACGGAGACGGCCGCGGCGTCTATCCGGCGGCGGGGCTCACCGCGGCTGGCGGCTTGCCTTTTCCGCCGGCAGCCTTTAGATTACCCCAACGCGTGAAGCGCCCAATGGAGAGGTGGCCGAGCGGCTGAAGGCGCTGGTTTGCTAAACCGGTTTAGGGGGTCATACCCTTAACGCGGGTTCGAATCCCGCCCTCTCCGTTGTCCGAGACAAGAAGCCCTTCAACGAGACAGTTGAAGGGCTTTCTCGTTGAAATACCGAGCGTTGTGCCGTTGAGCGTCAAGTTCAAACAGACCATTTCAAGGATTCGACGCTTTTCCGCATAGCCGGCGTTAAACCATTTCTGCTTCAGGTTTTGTGAAAGTTCAAACACTTTCACCGCCAGATCAACTTTTTCGTCCTTCCCACGGTCAGCCGCTTCGAGTTCGAGCGTTAGTTTGGCGACCAAATCGCGTAGCTGGACGTTCTTCATGTTGAACATGGCTTCGTCGATCCCGCCGGACAAATGGAGGTTCAGCAGCCGCTCCTGCTGACGGCGCACGTCATCGAGTTGGCGTTGGATGTCGCGCGTGCGGGCGCGGGATTGTTCAAGGTGGTGCGTGGCCCACGCCACCAGCGCCGTCTTGAACAACTTCTGCACCGGCTCGGGCTGACGCATGCGGTCGAATAGCGCGATGATCTGCTTGTCAATCTCTTCTTCACGGAGCCGGATGCGTGGATGGTCCTTCGCCGTGTATCGCGCACAGCGATAGTAGACATAGCTCTTGCCGCTTGGCTTCTTGACGACGATTTCGCCCGTGATCGGGCGACCGCAGTGGCCGCACGTGATGAGTTCGCCTGCGTAGGTCAGTTCGTGGGCCTTGTAGATTTTATCACCAAGCAGCGTCTGCACGCGCTGAAACGTATCGGAATCGATGATCGGCTCGTGCCGGCCCGGCTGCCAAGCATCGTGGTATTTCAGGTCGCCGATGTAGGATCGGTCGCGCAGGATGCGATGCACCTTGCTCCGCTGCCAGTGCGGCTGCTTCTGCGTGTAGGTTCGTCCCTCAGCGTTCAGCTTGGCGATCACCATGTCCAGCGTGCAGTGCTCGAACGCATACAGGTGAAAGATGCGCCGCACGTGGTCGGCTTCCGCCGGGTCGATCTTCACCACACTACGGCCATCGACCCGCTCGGTGCGGTAGCCGTACGGCGCGACGGTCGGGAACCAGCCGTCGCGTACCCGACGGGCAAGACCATCTTTTACATCGAGCGCGAGTTGTTCGGTGAAGAACGCTGCCATCGACGCAAGCATGCGACGGGCCATACGCCCGGCAGGATTGTCCTGCGTATGCTGGCTGGTCGCGATGAGCGGCAGACCGAAGACGGATTCAAGCTCTTCAAGCTTGCCGTAGTCGCTCATGTTGCGGGCCGCACGATCGACCTTGTAGACAAGTAGTCCGTCGAGTTGCCCGGCGTGCTGCTTGGCGTACGCCAGCATCTCGCGGAAGCTCGTGCGTTGCTCGGCCTTGGTCGCCGTTTCAGCCAGACGCCAGAGCTTGACGATCCGCCCGCCTTCCTTTTCGGCGTAGGCGCGGAGGGCATCTTCCTGCACGTCGAGCGAGAAGCCTTCCTTCTCCTGCTCACGGCTGCTGACGCGGGCGAGCGCGACGTACCGCTTCACGCCCGGCTCGTCCGTCAGTTTCTTTTTCAGCTTGGTTTTGTTGGTCTTGGCCATGGTTCTGTAGGTCGGGGTAAAGGACTTCGAACAGCCCGCCGACGTTCTGCAGGAGGCCAACGATCTCGTCGTCCGTCAAGTCTTCTTTTGGATAAAGCGGCTGAAAGACGGCGCGCGTCTGCTCCATCAACTCCGCCGTAATCCAGGCGGGTCGGAGACGCGAAGGCGAGGTTGCATCACCGCGATGCACACCTCACGAGCATCAGTAGAAAAAGACACCAACTTGGAAACCGAAGGGAAAATCAGCCGTGAAATGTAGAAAGATTTCGCAGCCCGCAGCCGCAGGCCGCACAGATTCACACGCGGAAGATTTTCGAGAAATCGCCTGCGCGCCACCCGAAGCAAAAATGATCGAAAAAGCCCGGAAAATCGCATGTTTGACCACGGCGGGCCGCAAGTTGAAATCGCAAGCCAAGGATTAGGAGGCACTTACAGAATCAAACATGTGTATTTTGAAACCCGTACGTTTGCGGCAGTCAATTAACCGGCCCGAGAGGCCAGGAGTTTCTATGTCTGCTGTAACCGTAGCGTCCTCGTTTCTGTCGATGTCCACGCCGTGGTACGCGCCGTCGGGATTGACGACGGCCTGTGTGAGGAAACCGGGCAGCATCAACACGTCGTGCAACGCCGTCTCGACGTGCAGGTTGGCCAGAACCTTCTTAACCTCATCCGCTTTCCAGTCGCTGGTCATTTTCAGGATGGCCGACTTCAGTCGTTCGGGGTTCTCCTCGGTCAGGATGAACAGCGTGCGCCGCCCCTTCGCGGCAAGGTCGATCGCAAGCTGGCGCGATAGCGTGCTCTTGTTCGACCCCGGTGCACCGGCGACGAGGGTCGCTTCTTCGCGCACGATCTGGCCGAGCAGTTCCTCGAAAAACGGGTTGCGGGAAAACTCAACCTGCTCGTGACGCGGTTGTCGAACATCGGCCAGCAGTCGCGCCGCCGGGTTCGCGGGCGTGGGACCAAATCGCTCGACGGGAATCGCAGAGTTGATACGGATTTTGAAGGCCATAGGAGTCTCCTTTGAAAGCACAGTGCCACGGCCCAGACCGAATAGTCTGAAGCCATGGCACGTGGGGCAACCGAATGCGGGCGGTACTCCTCGCTCTTCCGTAAGCTGAAGTCAAGAGGAAAGTTGCGCGCGGCGATCGCGGAATTGTTTGAGGACGGCAGAACCGTGCGGTAAGCTACTGTCTGACAATTTAATGGTTCGCTGAATCAGCGAGTCGTCCTGGCAGCTTCGAATTCTCACCTCGGCCACAAGCCGAGTTTTCATGCCCAGGGACGTTCGTCGGGTTCGGCTCCGCGCAAGCGGGGTCCGACACCCGGCGGATGAACCGGGTTATGCGCCGTGAGAAGCGCGAAGCTGCGGGGAGTCCGCCGGACGGTGGGCCCCGTTTGTTTTTGCGCTCATGGGGAAACGCCTACGGGGTGGCCTTCTGGCTGGACGGATCACCGTCTCTGCTGGAAGGAGATCACCCGTGTCGATCAACGTCACCTGCCCGCACTGCCATACCGTTGCAGAAGTTCCCGATTCCGCCGCCGGCGCACGCGGGAAGTGTCGCGCGTGCGGCGAGGCGGTTCGTGTTCCTGCTCGCAACAGCGCCAAGCACTGTGTCGTCTGTGGTGCCGACGTCGCGCGACTGCCGCGAACGAAAGACGCGCAGGGCAACTACTACTGCCAGAGTTGCTACGACGCGCAGACTGCCGACAGCGATCCCAACACCACGGACGAAGTTTCACTGGATGCGTTGGCGGCTGCTGTCGCGCAATCATCCCGAGCATCGGGCGGCGCGAAGCAGACCGACAACAACTGGTTTACATGTCCGATCTGTCACAGCCAAGTGACGCTGGCGCGGATGGACGGCAGTGGCGTCTGCATCGATTGCGCGCGGGGTTCGGCAAGCCGACGAGGACACGCGAAGCGAACTCAACCGAATACGTCAGGTGTCCGCAAGGTCGTGTTCCGAGCATCTGTCGTAGTCATCGCCCTGTTCATCGCGCTCGCGAGCTTTGTCGCGTTGCGTATCTACCTCCGCGAGCAGGCATTTCAGGAGCAAATGCGTGCCAGCGACGAAGAGTATGCACGAGACGTGCGGGATTCAGCACAGCGACGGGCGATCGAACGAACAAAGGCTCAAACAGACACAGAAAATCTGAAACGTCTTCAGGCGCGAGCGCAGGTTCGATCATTTGCCGACCTTCGCTACTTGAGTGATCGCGCACAAACCGCGGCGGCTGATGCGTTAGCGAAAGGTGATGTTGAAGCCGCTTCTCAGCAGAATGAGAAAGCCAGATTGCTGCTGAAGGGCCAGATGAAGATGGTCCCCGACCTTGAACAACTTGGGGACGCGCGGTTCGACGAAGCAAAGCAGTCGCTACTGGCCGACGAATCCGTCCCCGAACACACCAAGATCGGTTTGGCGAACCTTCGCCTTCACGACTCCGCGGCATTCGCGGCCATCAGCCAGGTTGCCGCCGGACCGGTGAAACAGAATACAGCAACACCGCCGGCGCAGCAGCGCCCACCGAACCCGAACGAGAATCCATTCGATCCGCAAGTGACCGGAACGGTAGCGTCATTGGCGAGAGCCATCGATGCCTACTACGGGACGGCTGACAAGTTCGAGGAGACGAACACTAAATTCGAAGCCGCCGCGGCGAAGGGAGATTTGGCGACGGCGGAGCGATTGCAGGCGCACTGCAAGGCGATCTCCGAGCGCCACGACACGTGGAAACGTCAGATCGACGACGATCTTGAGCGATTGCAGCGGCTCGATCGAGGCCAAGTGCTCGCCGTCCTCGACAACATCGTGCGGTTGAATCCAGACATGCCCGAGCGCACGCAGAATCTGCTTCGATCCGTCCGCAGCGATCTCACGCCGAAGGGTGCCGCCGAAAGACCCCGGCCGGAAAACGTTCAGCCGCGCGTTGCCGTCTGCCCGCGCTGCGGCGGCACGGGTCGCAAATCACAGCAAGAGATCGATGCGGAACGTTCCGCTGCCATGTCGCAGGTGATGGGGACTGGCGGTTTCGCCCGAATCACGGTTGATCCCGACTGCCCTCAATGCGGCGGGAGCGGGCGAATCGAAATCCAGCGCTAACGCTTGTGTCGAAATCGGTCGCACTCGCACGGAGTGCATTTCATAGAAACCAATCTGAGGTAATGCCATGCTGCGATTGATCGTTCTCGCGGTTGCAATGTTGTTCACATGTGTGCCCGTGACGTATGGTGATGAACCGGCATCGGCCGAGGATGCCGCTACGATTGAGCGGAAGATCGCTGACCTGCAATCGGAAGCCGCTTCGCTTCCGCCCGGCGACGGCCGAAACGCGGAGATCGCGCAGAAGCTTCTCGACCTACGCCAGAAGCTTCGGAAGACACAGTCGGCGACAACTCAACCGTCACCGCAGCCGACCGAAGCACCGACTGATCCGGCGCTTCGTGCATTGATGGATCGGAAGGCCACCGATCCGCTCATTGTCATTCGCCATAACAACGAGGCGGGAAAGACGTTTCTGTCAGACAAGCCCGATCAGGTTCTGGTGCGCGGCGAACTTCGCGTGGGGAAGATGCACTACGGCGAAGCGGATGTGTTTCTCGCTCACCCCGAATCGCCGCAAGTGCCAGCCGAAGTGGATTTCAGCGCCATCACCCGCCAGGCAACGGGCACGTTGGTGTTGAAGTTGCACAGCCTCGAAACCGGCGATTGCGACGCGCACATCAAGGTGGGCGGCGCGGACTTCCGAACCGTGACCGTGGCAGGAAACGTCTGGCTGACCGTGCCCATCCCATTCGACAAGAATGATGTCATCGTCGTCGTTCAGGCGACGGGATGGCAGTGGGAGCATGCCTTCATCACTTACCGCATCGAGCGGGCCGGATCGAAGGACGATGCTGTTGTTGCACAATCCACTCCGGAGTCAAAGATTTCGGGCTCGCTCGGGCGAAGCCGGCCCAAGGCCGATCAGGTGACGACAGAGCAGATCGCATACAAGCGAAAGCTGCTGAAGGAAATCCTCACGTCGCGGATTCAGGCGGTCAACGAGCGGCTTGCCAAGCTGAACCCGCGCGAGCAGTCAAAGGAATACATTGCGGAGCAGCGAAAGAACGGGCGATCGCAGATCACGGCGCTGGAAGCGGAACGGCAGAAGGCCGAATCGCAGCCGGACGCTGAGGTTGCCGCGAGTATCGAACGCGACGGGCTGATTACGCCGAACGACGTGGCGGCGCGAAAAGCGCAACTGCTGGCGAACATCGACTCACGCATCGAAGGACAGCGCGCTGCCGATGCGCAGGCGCTGAAAGACTATACCGAGGCCTACAAGGAAAACGCCCGCAACGGCATGACCGGCATGTCGCCCGCCGACTTCGCCAAGCAGCAGCGGTTGAACCTGCAGACGCTGACGAAGAACGCCGCGACGGAGAAGGCGAAGATCACTAAGCTGACCGATGGCGAGGTTGCGCTGCAGATCGTTTCCGAATGGGAACGCATCGAAATGGCCAATCGCGATGCGGCTCGCGCCCGTGGAGGCCGCAATTCAAACAGCGCGCCGGGAACGGAACTCGATCGCCCTGGCAATGCAGGCTCATCGAGTCGAGAACCGTCCGATCGCGGGTCGGTATGCCCGACGTGCGGCGGCGATGGCACGGTTCTCGTCCGCACCGGCGGTATCTTCGACAAGATCACCGGTGGCGAATCACGACCATGCCCCGACTGCGGCGGAACGGGCAGACGCCGATAGCATTCCGTAATGTCGGTCACAGGCAAGACGCGACAGGCCCGATGTGGTTTCCGCTGGTGCGACAAAGCGATCGTTGACGGGACAAATTTGTCCGATTATCGTCCTTGGCGTTGAAATGGGGAGTATTTTCCAGATGTTCTGGGGTGCTTTCCAACGCGGAACTTGAAAGGCGGACTCTGATGTTGACCCGTTCCCGCATTCCGGCGATGTCGATCCGGCGCGCATGCATCGAATCTCTGGAGCAGCGAAAACTGCTCTCCGTAGCGATTCCAAGCGGCTACGCGCAGATCGGAGAGGCGATCACGGTCGATGCTACCAGTTCCGCAGTTGTGAGTAGTGGTCTGCAACTGGAATCCGGCATTCAGTATTTCATCAAGGCGTCGGGCATCCACCAGTTAGCGCTGAACCCCACAAGGCAAGCTGACGCCCAGTTTTATGAAAAGAATCCCGGCGACTGGGCACGCGGCAGCAAACCTCATCTGCGCGTCACCGGTGTGTCCAGTTGGGGTAGCACACGAGATACCGAGGGCGAGTACGGCGCTTATGTCACCGGCAATAGCGCCCAACTCACCGCGTGGGTGAATGACAGCTACTATGGTGACAACGCGGGGTCGCTGCAACTGCAAGTCTTCCAAAAGGTGATCTTGGATAGCCTCACGGTGTCCGACCCCGCCCATGTCGAAAACGCCGTGACCGACAGCGGCACGCTCTACGTCGAGGAAGGCGGCGATCACACCGCGACGATCGCCATCACCGGCCTCGTCACGCCCGGCGCCGGAGCGGACAAGGCCCTGTGGCGCATCGATGAGCCGTATGCGTACCAGTCGCAGGGCAATTTCGCGTCCGATTCGAACAACGTCACGCTGACGGTCGTGGACGGCAATCGCGTCTGGAACGTCAAGGCCGGCGTGGACAACAACGGCAACGGCAACCTCGACGCGAGCGAGGTCACAAAAACGGTAGGCGTCACCGTCGTGGACGTGGAAAGCCTTACCGTGACCGATCTGGCAGACAACTACAGCATAACGAATCCGCCCGGAGCCGAAATGTACGTCGCCGAGGCGGCCGTCGGCACACCCGGCGCGGGATCGGTGAAGATCAAGATCGAGGCCGAGTACCTGCCGACCGGCCCGGGGGCCGGCTCGCACATCCTGTGGGACGTCCTTGGCGGCACGATTTCGGGTACAACCCCGGGCAACTTTGGGGGCACCGCCGCCCCGGAAGTGACTCTCACGCCCGGCACTGGCAACCGCGCTTACGACGTCAAGATCGGGTTTGACAATAATGCCGACGGATCGCTTCAATTGGCCGAGATCGATCACATAATTACGGTGAGGGTCTTGAAGTTGGACTGGAAAATCGTCTCCAAGAACACCGACGGCAGCGATGTCACCGATGCGATGGAGTTGGACAGCATCAAATACAACTTCAAAGTCGATGGTCTGCCATCGGGTGGAACAAACCTGACGTACCATGTCCAGAAACCCGACGGCTCGTATGAGACAAGCAACGGGTATTATCCAGTGCCGACGCACGACATGTACTTCATTCCCCCCAACGTGTTGGACGGCGATACCGACCATAAGTATGCGTTCGAGACGTACTACACGATCCCGGCTCCGTATGGCAGCCGCACGTTCACGTCACCGAAGATAAACATCGATATCTTCGAACTATGGATCAAGAGTTTCCGGGATGACGCGACTGGCAAGGAGTGGAAGGTTTCAATCGGCGACGCGATTTCCTACGAGGCGATCTCTGGCAGCAAGGCCACCGATTGGAGTTGGGACATGGAAGACGGCGTGCCTGACGCGTGGAACCCCACCGGTGGGAACGCGAAGTCGGGCAGTTCGATGGTCATCCCGTTCAGCGATGAAGAGCGGGCGAGCAACTCCTGGTTTGGCGACGCCTACGGCACCGTGACCGTCAAATGCACGAGCGGACTTGGCCGCTCGCACACGCTGCACTCGACCGACATGACGGGCGCGCCCAAGGCCAAAGTCTTCTTCGATCCGAACAAGGCCGTCGACGGCAACGCGCCGGCCGCCGGCAAGCCTCCGGCGTGGTTCGTGTTTTGGAACCAGACGGGTGCCGGCAACTCCGACGTGAGCTACGATCATTCGATCGCTGCTGGAACCTTCGGTGTCACGAGCTTTGGTTACAACGCCACAACCGGCGTCGTCGTATCGGTGTCGAAGCCGAAAATTGGCGCGGCCGCCAGTGGATCGTCAACCGTTGGCTTGACGAGCACGACCATCACGGGCATCGACACGTTTTTCATGACCGTCCGCCATGAAATGCTGCACTACGATGAGTTGAGTGCGAGCATCGGTGCGGCAAACGCGGACGGGGATTACATCGCCGCGAGCTTGGAAGGAGATAAGAACGGGAACGGCATCATCGACGGCGGCGAGACCGACCCCGCCCTCTACTCGACGCACGGCACCACACCCAGCGGCCCGAGCGACGCCGAGTGGCGGGCCTACTGGATGGAGGGCAACGTCTGGAACGCCGACATCGGCTCGTTCGACTCCGTCGATTGGTCGAAGGGAGGCAAACAATGGTAGCGCGTCCGCGCTCGTCTCCGACGAATTGGCGGTTGGCTCCCCTCCTGCTGACCGTCTGCTCCGGCGTGTTCGGGTGCGGTTCCGATGGTTGTGACGGGCCTCCGTCACCGGCTCGGGGTCCGACCTCTAAAACGGCGACGACGATGAACACGGCCGACCCTCCTCGCGAAGGAAACCACGCCGGCAAACGCGCGCCGGCCGAGGTGGTCGATCGCGCCAAGCAATGTATGACCGACGCCGGCATCGTCGGAATCGAACCGGAGCCGGCATTCGCCGTGGACGCCGGAACGACTTGGCAATTGTTCTTCAAATTTAAAGAACGGATGGAGCAGCGGGATGGTACCGTCGTCGCCGTCAAGCAGTTGCCGGAATTCGCCCGAGTGGACGTGCGAAAGGACGACTTGACCGCCTCGGTCGTTCCCACGCGATAGGCCGGGGTTCCGTGATCGCGCGTACACGGGGACAGTCATGGCAACGGTGGCGGACGAAAACGGCGGTGGCGTCGCAGACCAACGGTCCGTTGGGCGGACGCGTCGCCTCGTTGCCCCGTTGGCGATCGTCGCGTGCATCGTCGCAACGGTCGCGGCGGCGGGCGTATGGTATCGCAGCCAGACCGTCGCGGACATGATCGCCGTTCCGGTCGGCCGCGCGTGTGCGCTGAAGCTGACCGTCGCCGACGGGGGCGTGCGGATCGCGGTCGGCCTCGCCCCAATCGATCGGCCCGAATGGATCGTGCTGCGCGGCGCGGCGGTCCACTACCCGTTCGTCCGCATCCCCGAGGATCGGCTGCGGCGCGCGTCGGGCATCGACTGCCAATGGCTGACCAACCCGGGCTTCGCGTCCGAGGCCGCCGTCGTGTTCCCGGTCTTGTTCGTCGTCGTCGCCCCCGCGATGGCGGCCGCCTACGTCGCATGGCGCCGCTTACGCCACCCCTCGTCTACGCTCGGATTTCCCTTGCACGCCAACGGCAACGGTACGGACCAGCAAGACCGAACTGCACCAGTGCCATGACTGGAACGCGAAAAAATCGCGGAGTTGTGCCGTGAACGAACTCAAGCCGTTGTCGCCCGTTGCAGTTTCCCTGACCCTGCTGATTGCCTGGCTCGTTGCGATGACTCAAGGCTCAGGATAGCAGGTGCTCGATTTGGACAGAGCCACGAAGGAAAAGTTCTAACGGCGTCCCCTTCTCTCCGTTCAGATGGCCCGTCATGGACGTAACATCCGTGCCGGGCTTCTTTTATGCCTGTACAGAAGCAGCCCTGGCGCCGGGTTGGGCGGATGGGGCGAAGAAACGGCTGCGGGCCTGGTGATTGTCGAACGCCGGGAAATCCCTATCGTATTACTCCTGATGCCTTTCCCTGCCTTTTCGCTTCCGCGTCCGCCCGGTGGCTGCACGCCGCCTTGACCGTCCTCGGCTGGCCGTTCCTGCCTGCCGATACCCTGCTGTTCACCCAATCCAATCGCGATCCCGCATCACCCGCCATGACATCCATAACGGACGAAATCGCTCGTCGGCGCACGTTTGCCATTATCTCGCATCCTGACGCCGGCAAGACCACACTGACCGAGAAATTCCTGCTCTATGGTGGCGCGCTGCACCTGGCCGGATCGGTCACGGCCCGCAAGAACCAGCGCGCTGCCACGAGCGACTGGATGGAACTGGAGCGCAAACGCGGTATCTCGGTCAGCTCGACCGTGCTCCAGTTTGACTACGATGACTATTGCGTGAACTTGCTCGACACGCCCGGCCACAGGGATTTTTCCGAGGACACCTATCGCGTGCTCACTGCGGTCGATGCCGTGGTGATGGTGATCGATGCCGGCAAGGGGATCGAGGCCCAGACCCGCAAGCTGTTCGAGATCTGCCGCCGGCGGGGCGTGCCCATCTTCACCTTCATGAACAAGCTGGATCGGCCCACGCGCGATCCCCTGGAACTGCTCGATGAACTGGAGGCGGTGCTGGGGATCAGGGCGTTTCCGGTCAACTGGCCGCTGGGCACGGGCAATGACTTCAAGGGCGTCTTCGACCGCCTCGAGAAGCAGGTTCACCTGTTCGAGCGCACCGCCGGCGGGGCATACCGCGCGCCCGAGTCGGTGCATGACCTGTCGGCCCCAATCGTGGCCGGTGCCCTGAGCGAGGAGGCTTTCGCCACCGCGGTGGAGCAACTGGAGATGGTCGATATTGCCGGCGCGGTGTTTGACCACCAGGCGGTGCTGGCCGGCGAACTCACTCCCGTGTTCTTCGGCAGTGCGATCAACAATTTCGGCGTGCAGATGCTGCTGGATGGGTTCCTCAAGTACTCCACCATCCCGCGGCCGCGCAGCGCCAATGGCCGGGTGATCGACCCGGCCGCCAGCAGTTTTTCCGGCTTTGTGTTCAAGATCCAGGCCAACATGGATCCGCGCCACCGCGACCGCCTCGCGTTCGTGCGCATCTGCGCTGGCAAGTTCACCCGCGACATGAGCGTTATCCACGCCCAGAGCGGCAAGCGCGTGCGCCTCTCCAGTTCACACAAGCTCTTCGGCCAGGATCGCGAAACCGTCGATGAAGCCTATCCCGGCGATGTGATCGGCATCATCGGCCATGAGCAGTTCGCCATCGGCGACACGCTTACCGAGGACCGCGCGATCGTCTACAACGAGATCCCGCGCTTCGCCGCCGAGTGCTTTGCTTACCTCCATGCGATGACAACCTCGCAGATGAAACGCTTCCGCGAGGGGCTGGATCAGCTCCTCCAGGAGGGGGTGATCCAGGTGTTGCAGGTGGATGGTTCAGTGCGGCGGGAGCCGCTGCTGGCGGCGGTGGGGCCGTTGCAGTTTGATGTGGTGCAGTACCGCCTCAAGAGCGAGTACGGCGCGGATTCGCGCCTGGAGCCGGCCGCATGGCAGATCATGCGCTGGGTTGCGCCGGACTGCCCGCTGGAGCAGGTCAAGTCAGCGCTGCCGGGCGGCTGCGTGCTGGCGTTCGACAGCCGTAACCTGCCGGTGCTGCTGTTTGGCGACACCTACAGCCTGAATTACTTCACCCGGCGCTATCCCGAGCTGCGCCTGTCGGATGTGCCGTTTGATGCATCTGCCGGGGTCGATGGTACACTGGCCGCTGCGGCGGGGTAGGGTCGGCGACTGCCGCCGCTGGTTGGGAGACACCACCGGCACCGGATCTTTTGCACAGGATACCGGATGCCAGCGCCGCTCCAGTGATCCGCCCCCGGGCCAGCCATGATCACAACAATCCACTCCAGCTTCACCTTCGGCGATACCATCGCGCGCTACGTTCACGAGATTGACACGGGGCGGATCGGCCTGGAGCTGTTTCCCGCCGCGCTGGCCGAGCGCCTCGCCACCCGGCGCGACGGGATCGGCCATGAACCGTTCATCGCCGCTATGCCCGGTGCGGGCAATCCGCCGGCCTGGCGGGTGGATCCGCTGGCGCACGTGAAGATCGTTGGCGATGCCTACCCCGGCGGCTTCGCCCAGGGGCGCACCATGCGCTGTTCCGGCAGCATTGATCGCTTCCGATTTGCCGATCAGCGTACCGAAACCGATGCCGGCCGTACCGTAATCATCACTACCCTGGCCGCCGACGATGGCTGCCGCATCGAGCACCGCCTTGCCTGGCATGCCGGCGACAACGCCGCCGAGGTGATGACAACCTTTATCAACGGCTCAGCCCACCCTGTCACGCTGGAGCTGCTTACCAGCTTCAGCCTCGGCGGGATCACGCCTTTTGCGGCCGACGATGCCATCGGACGCCTGCGCATCCACCGCTTCCGCTCCGCCTGGAGCGCGGAAGGACGCCTGGACACGCAGGGCGTCGAACAGCTCCACCTGGAACGAAGCTGGAGCGGGGCGGGGCTGTTCAGCGAGCGCTTCGGGCAGATCGGCACCATGCCGGTGCGCGGCTGGTTCCCGTTCGTGGCCGCCGAGGACACCCTCGCTGGTGTCACCTGGGGCGCGCAACTGGCATGGGCCGGATCGTGGCAGATGGAAATCAGCCGCCAGCACGATGAGCTGTGTCTCAGCGGCGGGCTGGCCGACCGCGAATTCGGCCACTGGACCAGGACACTTGCCCCCGGTGAATCGCTCACCACCCCGCCCGCCTTCCTCGCCTGCGCCATCGGCGGGATCGATGAAGTGTGCGATCACCTCACCGCCCTGCAAAACCGCCCGGCGGACCGGCAGCCGGAGGTCGAGCAGGACCTGCCCATCATCTTCAACGAGTGGTGTACCACCTGGGGCGATCCACGCCATGACCGCCTCCTGGCACTGGCCGACAGCCTCCAGGGGACCGGCGTGCGTTATCTGGTGATCGATGCCGGGTGGTACAAGGGCGACCAGGGCGACTGGAGCAACGCCCACGGCGACTGGATCCCCAGCCGCAAGCTTTTCCCAGAGGGCCTGGTGGCTGCTGCTGCCGCCATCCGCCAGCGTGGGCTGATCCCCGGCCTCTGGTTCGAGATGGAAACGGCGGGCGACACCTCGGCCGCGTTCCACCTGACCGATCACCTGCTCAAGCGTGATGGTCTGCCCATCACCGTCCGCAGCCGCCGGTTCTGGGATCTCAATGACCCGTTCGTCCTTGACTACCTCACCGAGCGCGTGATTGGCCTCCTGCGCGATGGGGGCTTCGGGTATCTCAAGGTGGATTACAACGAAACGGTTGGCATTGGCTGCGATGGGGCAGAGAGTCAGGGAGAGGGGCTGTGCCGGCAGGTTCTCGCCACCTACCGCTTCTTTGAGCGCATCCGCAGCGCCCTGCCCGATCTGGTGATCGAAAACTGCTCCAGCGGCGGGCATCGTCTCGAACCGTCGATGCTCGCCCGCACCGCCATGAGCAGCTTTTCCGATGCCCATGAGCTGGTTGAGATCCCGGTGATTGCCGCCAGCCTTCAGCGCCTGCTGCTGCCGCGCCAGAGCCAGATCTGGGCCGTGCTGCATGCCAGCGATGATGAGCGCCGCCTGCACTACAGCCTCGCCAATACGTTCCTGGGCCGCATGTGCCTCAGCGGCGAGATCGACCGCCTCTCGCCGGCTCAGCGGACGATCGTGCAGCAGGCGATCAGCACCTACCGGCAGGCCGCCCCGATTCTGCGGGCCGGCATCAGCCGCCGCTTCGGCACGCTTGGCCCCACCGCCAGTTGGCGCTGGCCCACCGGCTGGCAAGCCGTTGTTCGTACCGCCTGTGATGGGCCTGGCCGAATCCCCGACAGCCGCTCAGCGCTGGTGGTCCTGCACACCTTCGCCGATGCCTCTGGGGCTATCACCGTCCCATTGCCCGCCGGCGCATCGTGGCACATTGCGGCCACGTTCGGTACCGGTACCGTACAAGCCGACGGCGGCCAGCTCCTCTGGCAGCCCGAAGGCGACTTTTGCGCCAAGGTCGTGATACTGGAGCGCTGATGCGGTGCCGGCACCGGGTTGTCTTTGCCCTCTCCCGATCTTGGGACAGGCGGCAGACAGGCCGGTGAGTGCGTGCAGGGCGATGAGTGATGGCAGGTTTTCGCGGGAATGAGGCGATCGATGAAAGCGGATGTGGTCTTGTTGCCGAGCTGTCTGTCGCCAGGGCAGTTGGACGGGCGGACGGCGGTGGTGTTTGATGTGCTGCGGGCCACGACGACCATGACGGCCGCACTGGCCGCGGGTGTGACGGCCATCCACATCTTCCCCACGCTCGAGGCAGCGCAGGCGGCCCGATCTGCCACATCAACAGGCGGCGAACCGCCGCTGTTGTGCGGCGAGCGCGACTGTCTAAAGCCCGCCGGGTTCGACCTGGGCAACAGCCCCGGTGATTTCACACGCGCAGCCCATCGCGGCCGCATCGCGCTGATGGCCACCACCAACGGCACCCGCGCCATTCTCGCGGCGATGGGGGCCGACAAACATACGGGCGGACAAAATGACGGGGTGACCAGAAAAATGGATGGTCTCCCGGTGTCTGGCTCTCCGGGCCTCCCCCTCAGTTCCCCGGCAGGTCCAGCTCATCACGCGGAACGGGCCGAGGCGGTATTCGTGGCAGCGCTGGTGAATGCCGATGCGGCGGCGGGAGCGGTGGCGGCGGAGCAGCGCGATGTGATCCTGCTGTGCGCGGGCACCGGCGGCGCGGTGGCGCTGGAGGATGTGATCGGCGCCGGGGCCGTGCTGAGCGGCCTGATCGAGCGCGGGTATGCCTTCGAAAGCGACACTGCGCTCATGGCACTGCGGCTATTTGAGCAGGCCCGCACCGATCTGCCGGATACGCTGCGGCAGACGCGCGGCGGGAAAAATGTGTTCAATGCCGGTTTAACGCGCGACATCGATTTCGCGGCCCGTTTGAACGTGCTGGAGACGGTGGGACGGGTTGAACATGTTTCAAACACGCCGACAGTGGTAGCGGTCTGATTGACCGCTTTGCGGTGGGTGTCTAGCATTCGGCGCATGCGTATTGTTGCCTGGTTTGTCGTACTGTGCCTGACAGCGAATGCGTTGGGGCAGATGGGGCCGGCGGCGGTCGTCGTCGCACCGGTTGAACAGCGTGCGCTTGAGTTGACCCGCCCGCTGGTGGCCTCGGTTGAGCCGGTGACGCGGGCCACCCTGGCGGCAGAAGAGGGGGGGCTGGTGCTGGAGCGCACCTTTGATGAAGGCCAGCGTGTGGAGCGCGGCGCGCTGCTGGTGCGGCTGGATACCGATCTGCTCGAAGCGCGCAAGGCTGCCGCCGAGGCGGCGGTACGCAGCGCTGAGGCTGCGGTGAAGCAGGCTGAGGCCGAACTGACCAACGCCCGCCTTGAGCTGGAGCGCCTGCAGGGGCTGCGCCAGACGCAGATCGCCACCGAAAAGGAAGTGCGCGATGCCCAGATGGTGGTAGATGTGAACGCCGCCCGCGTGGTGGCGCGCGAGGCGGAGGTGGCGCTGCGGCAGGCCGAGGTCAGCGTCCTGGCGCTTCAGATCGCCAAGTCGCAGGTGCGCAGCCCGTTCGAGGGCGTGGTATCGCAGCGGCACGTGGAGGTGGGGCAGTGGGTGCGGCAGGGGGAGGCGGTGGCCGATGTGGTGCAGCTCGATCCGCTGTTTGTGCGCGTCAACGTGCCGGAGTCGGTGATCCCGCAGCTTCAATCCCGGGGGGAAGCCACCGTGACCATCGATGCCCTGGGCGGTGAGACCTTCACCGCGCGGGTCGATCAGATCCTGCCGCAGGCCGATCCGAACACGCGCACCTTCGCGGTGAAGCTGCTGCTGGACAACCCTGAGATGCGCGTGCGGCCGGGGTTCTTCGCGCGGGTTACACTGCTGAGCCGGCTGATCCCCGATGCCGTGGTGGTGCCGAAGAACGCGGTGGTGACCCAGGGCAAGGAGAGCCGCGTGGTGCTGGCGGTGGAAGATCAGGCACAGATCGTACCGGTGGTGTTGGTTGGCAGTGATGGGGAGCGCTATGCGATTAAACCGTTGCAGGGGGAGATCAAGCCGGGTGACCAGGTGGTGATCCGCGGCAACGAAGCCCTGCGGCCGGGGGCACCGTTGCAGATCCTCAATGCCGGCCATGGACAGGGTGGTGGCCATCCCGGCGGTGGCCATCCCGGTGGGGGGCAGCCCGGTGCGGGCCAGGAGCAGGGGGCAGGGCCGCACAACGCGGGCGAAAGGGCGCCGGGCGGTGATGCGGCCGGGGCTGATGCTCCGCCGAATGCGGATGCAGCGCAGACGGTGGAGTGAACCGGCAGCCAGTGCGGATAGGCCATCCGCCCGCGCAATCAAGCGACGGAAACAACCAAGAGATCGACACAACTACGCCAGGGAACGCAGGCTTCGGACCAGTCGCCGGAGCCGGCACCTTTGCGGGACTTGCCAATGAATATCGTCGAACGCTCCATTCGCCTGCCTGTGACCGTCACCGTCATTGTGGCCCTGGTGGTGATCTTCGGCCTGATCGGGTTGCGCTTCACGCCGATCCAGCTCACGCCCAACGTCGATCAGCCGGTGATCTCCGTCACCACCACCTGGTTCGGCGCCAGCCCGGCGGAGATGGTGCGCGAGGTGGCCGAGGAGCAGGAAGAGGTGCTTAAGGGCGTCTCCGGCCTGGTGGAGATGTCGAGCACCAACTCCGAAGGCCAGACGGCGATCCGCCTCCAGTTCAAGGTGGGAGTGGACAAGGAGGCGGCCCTCAACCAGGTGCGCGACAAGCTGCGCCAGGTGCCCGAGTATCCCGAGGGCGTCGATGAGCCGGTGATCGAGGCGATCGACCCGGAGAACGTGGACTACATTGCCTGGATGATCCTGCGGCAGAGCCAGCCGGTGGGGCAGACCGGCACCCCGGCCCCGGGATATGACGGTGACATCGCCACCCTGGGCGACTTCCTCGAGGATGAGCTCAAGCCTGTTCTGGAGCGGGCCGAGGGCGTGGAGCAGATCCGCATCTTCGGCGGCCGCGAGCGTGAGATGCAGGTGCGGGTGGATATGCAGAAGCTGGCGGTGCGCGGGCTGACGCTGGAGGAGCTGATCAGCCGCCTGCGCGATGAGAACCTGGATGTCACCGCCGGCACGGTGGCCGAAGGCAAGAGCGAAACGAGCGTGCGCGTCATCGGCCAGTACACCGACCCCGACCAGATCACCAATACGGTCATCAACTACAGCGACAGCGGCTCGCCCAACTATGTGCGCGATGTCGCCGAAGTGGTGATGGACTACAAGAAGGAGATCGCCTTCGTGCGCTCCATGGGCGAGCCGGTGGTGGCCATTGCCGCTCAGCGCGAGGTCGGGTCCAACGTGCTGGAGGCGATGCGGCAGCTCAAGCAGCAGATCGAGGAGGTCAACCAGAACGTGCTGGCCCCGCGCCACTGGGGGCTGGAACTGGAGCAGGTTTACGATCAGACCGTTTACATCTATGACGCCCTGTACCAGGCGCGCGACAACCTGCTGATCGGTGCGGTGCTGGCAGGACTGGTGCTGTTTGCCACCCTGCGCAGCCTGGGCGCGACGATGGTGGTGATGGTGGCAATCCCCATCAGCGTGATCGGCACCTTCCTGGGGCTGTGGCTGACGGGCCGCAACATCAACGTCATCTCGATGGCGGGCCTGACCTTCGCGGTGGGCATGGGCATCGACAACGCGATCGTCGTGCTGGAAAACATCTTCCGCCACCGCGAGATGGGCAAGGACCGGATCCGGGCCGCGGTGGATGGGGCGCGCGAGGTGTGGGGGGCGATCGTGGCCGCCACGCTGACCAACGTGGTGGTCTTCCTGCCGATCGTCTTCATCCAGGAAGAGGCGGGGCAGCTTTTCCGCGATATCACCATCGCACTGACGATTTCGTTCTTCTTCTATCTGTTTGTTGCGCCCACCGTTATCCCGATGCTGGCCACCTGGTTCCTGCGCAAGATGCCATCCAGCCTGAAGACCACCGCCGGCGAGGAGCAGCCGCAGACCGTGCTGGGCCGGCTGACCCAGCCGGTGGGTCGGCTGGAAATGAAGCTGAGCGAGGGCTTCTACCGGCTGGTGATGTGGCTGGCCCGCGGGCTGCTTCGGCGCATCGTGCTGGTGACGGTGCTGATCGTCGGATCGCTGGCGGCGTGCTGGGTGCTGATGCCCCCGCGCGACTACCTGCCGCCGGGTAACCAGAACCTGATTTTCGGCATGCTGATGCCTCCGCCGGGCTACAGCCGTGATGAGTTCCGCGCGATGGCGCACCACGTTGAGGAGTTCCTCCGGCCGTGGTGGGAGGTGGGCCCGCGCCAGGGCGACAGCGAGGCGGTGCTGGCCGAGAAGAAGCAGAAGCTGGCACAGATGCAGCAGCAGTGGCGGCAGCAGGTGGATCAGTATGTGATTCCCGCCATGCAGCAGCAGGTGGATGAGGCCTATGCCGCGGTTGCTGCCGGGCATATGACGAAGGAGGCAGCGGACAAGGCAACCGAACGGACGCGGACGATCCTCGCTGAGTTGAAGGTGGCCGCTCCGCCTCCGCCGATCGAGAACTTCTTCTTCGTCAACTGGGGCAACATGGCCTTCATGGGCGCATCGGCCTATCACGAGGACGCCGAGCGCGTGAAATCGCTCAGCTACCTGATGAACGGCAGCGTGCAGGGGATTCCCGGCACGATCGGCTTCTTCCAGCAGGCGCCCATCTTCCGCACCGATCGCTTCGGCTCGGGCCTGACCATCCATGTCTCAGGACAGAATAATGACCGGGTGCTGGAGGCGGCGAGCGTGATGCAACTCACGCTCATGCAGACATTCAACGACTTCCCGCAGCCTCAACCGTTCAATTTCAACCTCGGCCGCCCTGAACTGCAGGTGCGAACCGATCACGTGCGCGCTGCGGCGGCGGGCGTGAAGTCATCGCAGGTCCGCACCGCCACCCAGGTGGCCGTCGACGGGGCGATCGTTGGCGATTACCGCTACCTGGGCCGCTCGATCGACCTGACGGTTGTCACCAGCAAGCCGCGCGAACTGCAACGCACCGAAGACCTGGCGGATGTGCCGCTGGCCACCCGGACCGGGCAGGTGGTGCCGCTGGCAAGCGTGGCCAATTTCGAGATCACCAGCGCCCCGCAGCAGATCAACCGCATTGAGGAGCAGCCGGCGGTGTCGTTCAACATGCAACTGCCGGCGGCGATGACCATCCAGCAGGCAACCGAGACGATCGAGGCGGCGGTGGCCAAACTGCGCGAAGATGGCGTGATCGGCCCGGATATCCGTATCCAGACCGCCGGGGCGGCCGACAAGTTGCGGCAGTTCATGCTGGCGTTTGTACCGGGCTTCCTCCTGGCGGCCGTGGTGACCTACCTGCTGATGGCCTCGCTGTTTGAGAGCTTCATCCATCCGTTCACGATCATCATGAGCGTGCCGTTTGCCTTGACCGGCGGGTTCGTCGGGCTGGCAATCCTTCATGCATTCGTGCCGGAGGCGAAGCTGGACGTGCTGACCATGCTCGGCTTTGTCATCCTGATCGGAACGATCGTGAACATGCCGATCCTGATTGTGCACCAGGCGCTGAATAACATGCACAATGGCATGGAGCGCAATCATGCCATCGCCCTCAGCACCAAGACGCGCGTGCGGCCGATCTTCATGTCCGTCATCACCTCGGTGGCGGGGATGTCGCCGCTGGTCGTGTTCGGTGGGGCGGGATCGGAACTCTACCGCGGCCTTGGCGCGGTGCTGGTGGGCGGACTGCTGCTGAGCACGTTCTTTACGCTGTTCCTGACGCCGACGCTGATGAGCCTGATGCTCGACCTGACTGAAGCGATCAAGCGGTGGTTCCACCCACATCACCCGGATGGTCGGCATCCTTCCCGCCGGGCGGGAAGCACCGATGCGATCGAGATCAAGCCGCCCCACCTCGAGGAGGAGCCGGTCAGCGCACGCCGTGGCATCGAGCCGGCCTGATGGTGATGTAGCCTGATGGTGGTGCAGTTGCGCGCAGGTGCTGCGGCCTGTGCGAGCCGGCCGTGCATGGTCTTGCTGTGGGCAGAAGCGGGCTGTTTCCGATCCCCCGGCTCAGGGGCCTTTGGTCAGGTCGCGCAGGTAGGCCACAAGCTGATCCGCCCGGATGGGCTTGCTGAAAAAGTGGGTGGCGCCCACGTGCGGCAGGGAGTTGAGCGTCTCCATCGAGCAGTCGCCGCTCAGGATAACGATCGGCACCTCGGGGCCGAGGGTGGTGCGCATCTTCTGGGACACAACCAGGCCGGACATGTCCGGCATGTGGATGTCGAGAACCACCGCCGCGATGGGCTGAGAACTGCGGCTGTTGCAGACAAAGTCGATCGCCTGGCGGCCGCTGTTGAAGGTGGTGGCTTCAAATCCGCTGCGCTTGAGCACGGTTGCCAGCGCCCGCGTCACGCCGTGCTGATCATCCACGATCAGAATGTGTGGCGGTGTGGCCCGGGTATCCAGGCGGACAGGCTGAGGTGCGGGTCGTGAAGCCGAAGGAATCATCTGTTTTTGAATCCATTCGGGAGCATCCCCGGGAGACAATGCCAGCGCAGTCCCGATCCCATCGGGACGCATCGCAGCGATGGATTGTCAGGGGGGCTGCTCCGCGGGTGAAACCGATTATGATCACACTCTAGTTAACGGCACAGGCATCTGACAACGGGAATTCAACGACGAAATCGGCCGGCCGGTTCGCAAGAAAATCCAACGGAAACGGTCGTAACTGGTAAAGCATTAGAGTGAGAAAACTTACAGAAAATCAACAGCAGGGGGCCTGTCGAGGGATCATGGTGCAGTTGCGATGGATGATGGTGGTGCTGCTGGGGTTGGTGGCCGGGGCGCGGGCGGAGTTTACCCCGGTGGGAGCGAACTTCACCAGCCATCCCCTGCTGCAACTCACGCGCGGTCAGATCGAGGCGGGTAACGCTCGCGATGCGGCCAGCCGGATCGCCGCACTATTGCGGGATCATGCGTTGCAGGTGATGCCAATTGAGCCCCAGCGTCATCAGGCCATCTGGTCCTGGTGCCGGCAGATGCTGGAAGAAGGGGATGACGCCCTGCGCAGCGCTTACCGGGCTCAGGTGGATGCCCAGGCGACCGCGGCCTTTCAGGCGGTCCAGGCCCGCCCGGATCACCAGGCGGAGGATTTGGCGGCCCTGCTTCTCAACTATCCCCTCTGTACGGCTGAGCCCGATATCCTCGCCGCCGCCATGACCCGCGCCGCCGAGCGGGCGGATTTTGTCACAGCCCGTACATACGCACATTTGGCGCAGGAGGCCGGCTGGCAGCCTGATGAAGCGGCGCAGCGGCTGCTCCAGGCGATCGACCGGGCAGTTTCCCGGGACAGCAGCGGGCCACGCGCCTGGCGGGGGCTACTCGCCTCGGAAACCAACTGGTACGCCAATGTCGATGGTTTCCTGCTGCCGCGCTACCTGCCGCACGCCGCGGGCGGGCGGGTGTTCCTGGTGATGGCCGGGCAGGTGGTGGCGCTGGAAGAGGGGGGTGTGCTGCGCTGGAGCTGGCCGCCGGGCGGGATGACGGCCAGCCCAAGTGTTCCGGCCCTGGGGCGGGGTGTGCTGTATGAACCGGCGATCCTCACTGACCTGGCGGGCGAGCCGCGGGTGGTGATCGTCCGCCAGCCGGGGCTGGGTGACGGCATCATGGTGCTGCGGGCATTGCGGGCCGATGATGGTGAGTTGCTTTGGTCCAGTGATGCCTTGCCCGGCGGCGAGCAGATCAGTTTTATTGGTTCGCCCGCGGTGGCAGGGACACTTGTTTACGTGGTGGCCGCCCACCCACACGCGCAGGGCCAGCTGCTGCAACTGGTGGCGGTGGACCTGCTGAGCGGACAGATACGCTGGCAATCACCGCTGGGCGTGGCAACCGATCCGCTGAACGCGGGCAAGGGGCGCAATTCCACATCCGCGTCCACGGTCTTTGACCCCCAGGCCTATTTCCAGCACAGCCCCCCGGCGGTGTCCGGCTCAACGGTGGCGGTTGGCGCGGGCGGCGGGGCAATCATGTGCTTCGATCGCTTCACCGGCGCGCTGCGCTGGTCGGCGATGTATGAGCCGGAGGTTGCAAACTCCCGCCAGTGGACCCAATACCGTGACCGCCGCCTGCGTCAGCAGCGCGCCCAGCTTCCGGTGAAGGTCCAGCAGGTAGTGCGATACACCAACACGCCGCTGATCGAAGCGGGTGTGCTGGTGGCCGCACCGTCCGATACCCACCAGACCATGGGCTTTGACCTGGCCAGCGGCCGGCGGCTCTGGGCCGAGGAAACCAGCGATGCGGCGATCCTGATCGGCGGCGGCGAGGGCCTGGCGATTTACGCCTGGCAGGCGGTTGCCGCCCGTGCCGTGCGCACCGGTCAGGTGCAGTGGGAATACCGTCCGCCGACCGGCAGCAACATCACCGGCCCATCGGTGATCCACGGCGGCGTGGTCTTCGTGCCGGTCGATCAGAAGATCATCACGCTCTCACTGGAAACCGGCAGGCCGGCCCCTGGCGCGGCCATGCCCAGCCTGAAGCGCTACACCACGGTTGGCCCCGCTCGCGCGGCCCTGGATGCGGCCGGCATCCTCACCAGCTTCGAATCCACCGAACGCGCGGCTGAATGAGGGGCAGCGCGCCTTGGCATCGCCTGGCGCTTGCCGATTTTCTGCCATGCCGAACGCCAGGTGCGGCGGATGCCTTTGAGCCGCGCTGCGCCTTCCGCTAGGATGCCATCGGCCGCATGGATGTTGCCGATGGAACCCGCCCCGCAGTTGAAATTGTCGTATGCTCCGCCCGTGGCGGGCGATCCGCGGCGGCGGCGATGGGGAATCGCGTCGATGGTCGTCGGCCTGCTGTCAGCGCTGCTGACATTGGTGGGGATGGGGCTGGTCACCTGGCGATTCCGCGCGGCCCGCGCCCTGGCGGCCAACAGCACGACGGCCCTGCTTTATCACAACCCTGCTCGACTTGAGCAGCCCAGTGCATGGCGCTTTGGCCTGGTATGCGCCCTGCTGCTTGGCGCGTTACTGCTGGCCGCCCGGTTGCTGCTGCTCGCCTGGCGGTTGCTGGACCAGCGATTGAGCCTGCCGCCGCTGCGCGCCTGGGGCGTGTGGCGCATCATCCTTTCTCTGCTGATCCCCATTCCCGCCATGCTGCTGGGGCAGAACATTCACATCATCTTCGAGCAGCGCACCAAACTGGGTGATCTGGTGGATACCCGCCTGCTCATAGGCGGCGGGCTGACTGCCCTGGCGTGGGTTGAGATCCTCTTTCCCCTGTTCATCCTCCGCTGTATCCGCCGTGCGGAATGAGCCACAGCGCCATCGCGCCCGCCGGGATAGCGATGGCTGTTCTGTGAGACAACCCCGGTGCTGCATATGCGGTCGCGCTCACGGCTGGCCGATATTCTGATTACACTTTCCCCCCATGAACAGCCGTCCGCTCATTGGTATCACCAGCGATTTCATCGCCGACAAGTCGCGCTATGCGCTGGCGTATGATTACGTCACCGCCGTCGAGCGGGCGGGCGGCTTGCCGCTCATGCTGCCGTTCCAGGTCGATCATGGTCTGATCCCGCAATTGGTTGACACGCTCGACGGCATCATCTTCTCCGGCGGTGATGATCTGGACCCCAGCCGCTGGGGTGAGCCGCGACACGCCAACGCGGTCCCGACCCATCCGCTGCGCGAGCGCTTCGAACTGGCCCTGCTGGCCACGGCCGAGCAGCGCCGGCTGCCGATCCTGGGGATTTGCCTGGGTTCACAACTGATCAACGTGCATCGCGGTGGCTCGCTGATCCAGTTCCTGCCGGATGTGCCGCGGGATGGGGCCATCGAGCATCGCAAGCTCGGCGACCATGCCACCCGCCATGAGGTGCATCTCCTGCCCGGCACACATCTCGCCCGCGCCATCGGCTGCGAACGATGTTCGGTGAACACCCGCCACAAGCAGGCGATCGGACGCCTTGGCCGCGGCCTGCGCATCGCCGCCGCCGCGCCCGATGGCGTGATCGAAGGCATTGAAGACCCCGACTATCCACTGCTGCTGGCTGTCCAGTGGCACCCGGAAAACCTGTTCGCAGAAAGCGAACACCTGAACCTGTTCCGTCTCCTGGTCGATACTGCGGCGAAGGAGAAGGCAGCACAGCGCCAGAGCGGTGTAAGCCAGGGCCGGTTTGCAGACTGATGCACATCGCACTGCGTGGCATGGGTGGCAAACGCGCGCCATGAGTGCGCCTCGACGGGCAATTGGCACCCAAGCGGGATGAAATTCCCTGTTGGCCGCAGTCGAAAGTCGTCAGTCAGGAGATCCGGCTGGTGGCCGCTGGCGGTTGGCTGTACGGACGGGGGCGGTCGCGGGTATGCTGCGGCGGATGGCGTGGCTGCTGAAATTCCTCGGCTCAACCGAGCGACGATTGGCACTGCTGGCAGTGGCCGTGGGGGTAGGGCTGCTGGGGCTGAAGTTCACCGCCTACGCCATCACCGGTTCGGCGGCCATTTTTTCCGATGCCCTGGAGAGCATCATCAATGTGCTGGCATCGCTGGTTGCGCTCTACTCGCTGAATTATGCCGCCCGCCCGGCCGATGAATCGCATCCCTATGGCCATGGCAAGATCGAGTTCATCAGCGCTGGCTTCGAAGGGGGCATGATCACCCTGGCCGCCGCCGCCATTGCCTTCCGCACCATTGACATCCTGCTGTTCCATGAGATCCGCATTGAGGCGGTGGGGCTGGGACTGGTGTTGATGGTCATCGCCATGTGCGTCAATGGTGGAGTGGGGCTGGCGCTGGTGCGCACCGGCAGAAAGCTGCACTCGATCACGCTCGAAGCCGATGGCCGGCACCTGCTGACAGACGCCGTGACGACGGTGGGCGTGCTGCTTGCGTTGGGTGTGGTGCAACTCACGGGCTGGGTCTGGACCGATCCGATCGCCGCACTGCTGATCGCAGTCTACATCGCATTGACCGGCCTGAGCCTGCTCCGCCGGTCGTATGAAGGGCTGATGGACAAGCAGGACCTGGCCGATGACCGGCTGATCGCCGGCATCCTGGATGCCCACGTTGGCCCCGCCGGCCGTGAGCCGCGCATCTGCTCCTACCATAAGCTGCGCCACCGCCACTCGGGCCGCTATCACTGGGTCGATTTTCACCTGGTTGTGCCGCCCCATATCAGTGTCGATCGCGGCCACGCCATCGCCAGCGCCATCGAATATGAAATCGAGCAGACCATCGGCGAAGGCAACGCCACCGCCCATATCGAGCCGTGCCGGGAAGAAGGGTGCTGTGCCTGAGAGCCTAAGGCGCCTGCAGGAGACCGCAGGCAGCAGGCAATTCACCGTGGCTGCCTTCCGATTGGTGTCGCCGGGGCGGTGGTTGGTGCGGTGGTTGGCGCGGGAGGCTGCTGGAGGGCGCGGAAGGTGAACATGCCCATGCCGATGAGAAGGATGCCGAGGCAGACGCAGGCGGCAATGACGAACCAGGTGAAATCCCAGGTTGGGCGCGGGCGCTGGGGTTCGTAGTCGATCATGTTCACGCCCGGCCCTCCCGGGTGATGCCATGCTCGATCCAGCGGCCGAGAATCGGCCAGCGCAGGCGATGGGGATAGACGATGCGGCAGAGCGCAGTGCCGTGCGGCTGGGGCGAGGGGCGGTCGGGCAGGCGGGCTTCGTACAGCAGGTGGAGATCGAACGGTGAGCGGTCGATGATGCGCGGCCTGGCCAGGTGAAGCCTGTCACCCAGGTGCAGCGCAATCGGATACGCCAGCCGCATGCCGGTATAGCGCCAAAGGCCGAAGTCGATCTGGTGGATGTGATGGGCGCGGGCACTGGCTGAATCCGCCTCGATCAGGCGTACATCATCACTCAGCCCGCGGGAGAAGGCGGCCTGGAACGCCAGGGTACGGTTCTCCAGCAGCACCCGCCCGCGCACCCAGCCGCGTAAGCCGGGCCCGGGTGGGGCGGTGCCGTAGAGATGATCGTGATAGCCGCGGCCGGCAAACGCGATGGTCTGGTCATCGCAATGGACGCTGCCGGTGACATCACACAACGGTGCAGCCACGATCCAGTGATGATCGTCCCCGGCAAGGTGCCGGCCGGGAAAGCCCTCCACCTGCAACAGCGCTCCGCTGCGCGGCCGGAACACCAGGCGCACATCCAGCGCCCCTGGGCCGGTCGGCGTGCGATTCGACGAACCAGCGCTTGCGGGAAGGGTGAGAGACAGCGACAGGGGCGGCACATCACTGCTGGCGGCTTCGGCCAGCGGTTCAAGGCAGTTCGGGCCAATGCGCATCACCGGCCCCGCTGGCGAAGCGCTGAACTGCCCCGGCGCATAGCGGGCGCGATATCGCCGCCAGAGGCGATTGTCGCGAAAGAGATGCACCTCCACGCCCGGCCACTGATCGGCACGCGGCGGCGAGAGACGCATCGGACGCTTCACATAGCGGCGGTACCAGCGCAGATAGCCGGGATCGAACCATGCCCCCGCCAGCAGCTTTATGCTGAGGTGCAGCGTGCCGGTGGCATCCTCCGCCTCAAATATCCACCCTTCGTAACCGCCCGGCGCGGTGACGGCATGCCAGCCGTTCGGGTGGGCCGCGCGGGCGTACATCGCGACGTTCGGCATCACGCTGATTGTAGCCCATTCGCCACCGCCGCGGTGCGCGTGACCGAGGTGACGGCGTGATCGATCAACGCACTTGCCGTATCCCCAGGTGAAGGCAGGTCAGCAGGATATGGCTACGGGGGCGGTAGAGTGATTGACGTGAGCCCATCTTCGCCGCCGCGTGCGGCCCAGCATAGACACTCAGCCATCGACCTGCGCCGGCTGCCGCCGGGGGCGACGTTCCTGCGCATCCTTGGGGTGAACTATGCTCATATCAATACCGAGGATGAGGGAGAGCTGTACCTGACCGAGCATGGGGTGCCGTTTTACGAGCACCTGCGGCCGGAGAACTGGCATGATGAGCAGTGGTTCCGCACACATCGTGTCCCACTGGCGGGAACCAGCACGGTCTACCGCGTGCCCACCCAGCCGGTGCCGGGGCATCCGTGCAAGAGCATGGAGCTGGTGGTGAAGTGGTCGCGCGTGGGTGAGGATGTGCCGCTGACCACCTTCACCCTACAACAGGCCATCGATGCCGAGTTCAACTCACCGTTCGAGGAGTTTGCCCTGCTGGAAGAGCTGCGCGCCGGCCGGTACGGGCCGCGCGAGGTGCGCATCCTAACACAGAAACCGCTGGCGATCTACGTGCCGCCCGGGCGCATGCAGCCATGGCAGAGCGGGCGCTCCACCCACCGGCTCCTGCTGAAGCTGGCGCGCAATCCCGGCATCGAGATCGATATCCTGCGCACGTACATCCTGATCTACGGCTGGATTCGCGGGGTGGATGCGGTGGCGGCTTACGGGCACTTCGGCCCAACCGAGCGCAACGAGCGGCTGCGACAACTCACCTGTCATGTGGACCGGCAGTTGCGCGCCAAGGGGTTTTATGTCGCTGACAACAAGCCGTCGCACTTCATCGTTCGCCCGCGCGAGACCGGTCCGCGGCGACGGCGCGACGGCAGCCCGCTCTATGCCCTGGTAGATTACGAACTGCTGGCGCGCACGCCGGAGTATGATGAGGCGGTTCGCGCTTCGGCCCGCAGTCGCTACCTGGCGATGCAGCGGGACCGTTTCCGCAGTGATATCGAGCGCGACTGGCCGGAAGACCTGCATGAGATGGAGGTGCTGGGGGTGCCGTATGTCTACGGCCGCACCGAGAGCACAGCCGGCACGCTGTGGGTGGTGGGGCGCGATCCTGAACTGTTCAACTACTTCCTGCCCGAGCGTTGGCGGGCCGGGCGGGTGGCGCTGTCCACCAGCAACCGCACTTTCTACACCCGCACCAAGGACCGCATTCACCTGGTCTGGACCATCAGCCGGGTGGGGCAGATCCCGCCGGGGGCGATGGGCGATCCGGCCTATGGGCCAGTGCTGCGCCATGGGTTCAACAGCCCGTTTGAGGAGGTGGAGCTGGCGCTGGCCATGCGGCGGGCGGGGATCGGCACCACCTACCCCCGCGCCATCTACATGACCCATCAGCTTGAGGAAACCCGCGGGCTGGTGCTGGATGACCGCCGTTTTACGCGCGCAGCCCGGCTGACAACGCCCGATGGGCTGCCGCTGATGCCGATGGAGCATGAATATGTCATTCTCTGGGGCTACTTTCGCGGGCTGGAGGATGATGAAGCGATTGCCGACAGCGGCTACTGGACGCCAATCGACCTGGAGCGGGCGGCCGAGAAGGGGCTGATCTCAGCGGCCGAGCATGATGAAGCGCTGGCCCGCCACCGCGAAACCTTGCGCGCCGCCGGCTTTGAGGATCTGTGCCTCAGCGGCGGGCACGTGCTGCTGACGTATATCCCGCCCGGCACCATCCGGCGCAATGGCCACCAGCAAATTGCACTGTGGCACTGCAATTTTGAGATGGTTCGGCGGCTTCCCACCACCGGCTGACTAAATCGACTGCATCGGGCTGCTCGCAAGGGCCGATCTGTATTTCTGACCGGTGCAGGCAGGGCAAGATGAGCGATCTCGCACTAACTTGTTGTCGATAAGATGCTTACGTTTGCGTTGGCCAATCTGGGGAGACAGGATAGTAAATTGGCCGAGTTCGCTAACGTAAGGTACACTTCAGGTGTCAGTTCTGTTGTACGGTCACAAGGGAGTCCACATGCAGCAGGGCATTTCCCGGGGTCATTGGCGGGGAGCGGAGATGGCACCATCGCAGGAGCGTTTTGTGGCATCGGACACAACGCCGCCGGATCACGGGGGCCAGGGGGAACCAATGCCGACGATGAATTACGCCACCTCCATGCCGACAGATCTGACATGGGATGGCCGGCGGCTGGTGGTGACATTGGCGCCGCCGCCGCGGTGGGGGGAATTGGTCTCGCCGCTGCTGGCGCTGCTGGTGCCGCTGATGGCGGTGCCGGTGATCGCATGGGGGGTGGAGTGGACCGGCCCGACGCTGATGACGCTGGGGTTGGCCGCGGGGTTGGGGTCACCACTGCTGCTGGTGGCGCTGCTGGCGGGGATCCATCTGCTGGTGGATGCATCCCGCGCGATTGGCTATGGCCGTTTTCCCATCGACATTGAGGCCGATGCCGAGGAGCTGCGGATCACCTGTCCCGGGCAGTGGGGGCCAGGGGTGCAGCGCTGGCCGGCATCGGAACTGCGCCGGCTGGAAGTGTACGAGGCCGGCCGCAACTGGGATGGCTCCCGCATCATTTATCTGAAGGTGTGGGCCGGCGATTACTTCCACACCCGGGAACTGCATTTCACCACTCATGATCCGCATCTGGCCCAGCGCCTGAGCCAGGCCCTGCACCAAGCCTTGCGCCTGCCGCGCCCCGGCCATGCCCGGCTGCAGGCCGATTCGGCCTCCGCCCAGCCGCCGGCTGAGACTGTGATGTAAGGCCGTCGAGTATGGCCCTGATCGCTCGTGGCTGATGCGGGCTTACCCCGTGGTTGGCCATCAGCGCGAATCGACCATTTCCGGTTTCATCGAAGTCAGTGCAGAAGATACCCGTTGGGATGGGACGCACATCCTGAGCGGGCGGTTTACGCGCAAATGCCAAGGATCCCAGGCGCTGAGTGACGCCTGGGATCCCTGGTCTTGCGATTCAGATTGAGAAGCTGGCCCACCTGGATTGCGGGCAGGCGCCATCAGTGCGCCACCGGACCCGGGAGGAAGCCTTCCAGCTTGCGGGCACGAACCGGGTGCTGGAGCTTGCGAATGGCCTTGGCCTCGACCTGGCGAACGCGCTCGCGTGTCACCTTGAAGATGCGGCCGA
This sequence comes from uncultured Tepidisphaeraceae bacterium, assembly GCA_964398315.1. GTDB lineage: Bacteria > Planctomycetota > Phycisphaerae > Tepidisphaerales > Tepidisphaeraceae > JADLCB01. The sequence goes on from CAYNMV010000014.1 coordinate 32,882, forward strand.
CCTCTTCCAGCGTGTAGGTGTACCCATCGCCGATGCCGTAGCGCAGCTTAATGATCTCGCGCTCGCGGTAGGTAAGGGTCTTGAGGACCTGCTCAATCTTGTCCTTGAGCATCTCCTGGGTGGCCGACTCAACCGGATTCTCAGCCCGCTCATCTTCGATGAAATCACCGAAGTAGCTGTCCTCGGACTCGCCAACCGGCCGATCCAGCGAGATCGGATGACGGCTGATCTTCAGTACCCGGCGCGTCTCGCTGACGCTCATCTTGGCCCGCTTGGCAATCTCCTCGATCGTCGGCTCGCGGCCAACCTCCTGCTGGATCTGCTTGGAGATATTGCGCAGCTTGCTCATCGTCTCGATCATGTGCACCGGGATACGGATGGTGCGGGCATGATCGGCGATGGCGCGGGTGATCGCCTGGCGGATCCACCAGGTGGCGTACGTGCTGAACTTGTACCCGCGGCGATACTCGTACTTGTCGACCGCGCGCATCAGGCCGGTGTTGCCTTCCTGGATAATATCGAGGAACGACAGCCCGCGGTTGCGGTACTTCTTGGCGATCGAGACCACCAGGCGCAGGTTGCCGCCCGACAGCTTGCGCTTGGCATCTTCGTACTTGAAGAAAATCTTCTTGATCGCGGTGACGCGCTTGTGCAGGTCTTCGGCCTTCTCCAGCACCAGGTCCTCGAGGCCTTCGCATTCCTGCTGGCAGACCTCCAGGTCCTCGCCGGGATTCTTCAGGCGCGACAGCTCGGCGATGCGCTGCTCCAGTTCGAGCATCTTGGTGGAGATGCTGCTGAGCTTCTTCATCAGCGGCGTCACCTTGCTGGTGCGCAGGGACAGCTCTTCCAGCAGCTTGACCGCACGGCGGCGGCGGCGGCGGATGGCCAGCGCCAGCTCCTGCTGCTCTTTCTTGCTGCGGCTCTGGCGCAACTGCTCCCACTGCTGGCGATTACGCTCGAGCATCTTACGGACGGTGCCGAGGTTCAGCGGGATGCGCTGGCCGATGGTGCCCTTGTCGGCCTGGCCTTCGGCCGTGCTGATCTTCATGGTGCGGTCGAAGGGCAGATCGCCCTCATCCACCTGCTGAAGGATCTCGACGGCGCTCTGCAGGCAGTAATCGCTCTCCAGCACCTTGGAGCGGAAAATCTTGCGGAAAATCTCGATCCGCTTGGCCAGGAAGATTTCCTGCTCGCGCGTCAGCAGGGGGATCTCGCCCATCTGGGTGAGATACATGCGCACCGGATCGTCGATCCGCTTGGTCTGGGCCTCTTCCAGTTCCTTGTCGAGGTTCAGGTCAAGATCGGCCTCTTCCTCGGCGGCGAACTGGGCCAGCAGGCGGTCGGCATCGGCGGCGGCGCGTTCCTGCTGCCGGGCCGAAGCCGGCGGCGGGACGGCCGACGTCAGCGACAGCCGGGCCGCCTTGATGGGGGCGGGGCTGGCCTTGGTCTGGAACTCGCTGATGCCGTCTTCGTCGATGAGCTTGATGCCCATCTCGTCGATCATCATCAGCAGTGTGTCGAGCTTATCCGGCGAGACCAGCTCGTCGGGCAGCCGCTCGTTGAGCTCTTCATACGTGATGTAACCGCGCTCGGTGCCCATGGCCACCAGCGCATTGACGCGGTTCTCGACCTCTTCCTGCGAACCTGACCCGATCAACGGGGTTTCGATAGTCATCTGTGGAAACCTTCACTACACCTGTCGCAAGCTGCCAGCCGCTGGCCAAGGCCCTCGGAGCCGTTTCCGAGCCCTGCAACGAACGTCTCTGGCCACCCGCACGTCCCGGTCGAATCCGCCGGAGCGTTATTCACTTGTCTTTATTTGCGAAAGGCGCCCTCACCCAACAGGTGACTGCGCCATGTGACCTTATCGCGCCACCCGTCGCAAATCGGGCTGGCGCGCCTTTTCCTGAAGCTTGCGGAGCAGCGCCAGGGTCGCATCGTCATCGGGGGGCGGCCCCCCTGGGGTTGCGTCCTGTTCATTGCTACGACGCAACGCGGCGATAAGTTTGCGCTGTTCGCGCTGCTCGGCTGTTTTCCTGAAATGGGCGACCGTGTCGCGCACCGTCGCATCCACATCGGGAAGTTGCTCGGCCTCATCCACCAGTTCCACCGCAAGCTGCTTCAATTCCGGGGTTTGCAGCAGGCTCAGCAATTCGCTGAAAACCGGCTCGCCCTCATCCCGCTGGTACGTCCAGTAGATGTCCGCCAGCTGGCGTCGGGTCGGGTCGGTGAAATCCTGCACCTGTACATCCAACTGCACCTCATGCCAGCGATGCGGCTCGATGAGCAGGCAGCCCAGCAGCCAGCGCTCGGCCCGGTCCTGCGCTGTCCACTGCCGCCGATCCGCCGACGGGGCAGCCGGGGCGGGCAAATTGGGTTCGTTCCGCACCTCCCGCCTCGCCACCGCCGGGGAGGGGACCGGCCGGCGGTTGCCCGCCCCCAGCGCAAAGCGCTGATTCAATTCCTCCACCGGCACCTCAGTCAAGCGGCTGACGCGTGCCAGCGCTGCGCCCCAGCGCAGCGGGTCGATCGGCCCTGCCCCGCGGGCCGCTGCCAGCACCGCCAGGTATTGCTCCACCGCTTTCTGCTGCCCGGTCAGATCGCCGGCATCGGCATGAAAGCGCTGCAGCAACTGCTGCCACTTGTAACTTAGCGCATCTTTCGCCTGCGCCAAAATCGTTTCAAATTCCTGTGCCCCGTGTTCGAGCAAAAATTCATCGGGATCGACCCCCGCCGGCATCGTGGCGATGGCGATCTCGATCGGCTGAGTCAGGAACAGATCCACCGCCTTGTCCACCGCCTTGTCACCGGCGGTGTCGGCATCGAACAGCAGCACGATCCGATCCGCAAATCGTTGCAGCAGCTTCACATGCTGCTCGGTGAGGGCCGTGCCCAGGATCGAGACGACATTCGTCACCCCGTGCTGGTGGGCCATCACCACATCGGCATATCCCTCGACGATCACCGCGGTGCGGGTTTCAACAATCCGCTGGCGGGCCATGTCCAGGCCGAACACGCACCGGCTCTTGCTGAACAGGGGCGTTTCGGGGCTGTTGAGGTACTTGGCCGGATCGTCCGAGCCGGGCAGCACCCGCCCGCCGAAGGCGATCACCCGCCCGCCTTCATCGCGGATCGGGAACATCAGCCGGTTGCGGAAGGTGTCGTAGTGGCCGGTGCCGTTTTCCCGGCGCTTGACCAGTCCCGCCGTCACCAGCAGTTCCGGGCGATACTTCCGTCCCAGGGTGCTGAGCAGCCCATCCCAGGAATCCATCGCTGCGCCGATCTGAAACCGGCGGATGGTTTCCTGGCTGAACCCGCGTGCGGCGAGATACTCGCGCGCCGCAGCGCCATGGGTGGCATCGCTGAGCAATTTTTCAAAGAACGCACAGGCGGCGGAATGCGCATCCAGCAATTGCTGCCGCTCGCCTGTTTTCTGCCTGGAGACGCCGAACTTGGGCATCTCCAGCCCGGCGCGCTCCCCGAGCAGACGCAGGGCATCGAGAAACTCGACCCGATCACGCTTGATAACAAAATCGATGGCGTTGCCGCCTTCCTTGCAGCCATAGCAGTGAAAAAACTGCTTGCCCGGACTGACATGGAAGGAAGGTGTCTTCTCCTGATGGAAGGGACACAGGCCGACGTAATCCTTGCCCCGGCGCTTGAGGGCGACGCTCTCGGAGATCAGCTGGACGATGTCCGTCGCCTGCAGCACCTGTGAGCGGAAGTCATCGCCTGCCATGGCCAATGGTGTACCCGCAATGCCGGCGCGGGTCCCGAACCCGGTCGGACAAATCAAAGCAATACCCCGCCCGCCCACATCCGTGCGGGAGGAGTACAGTAAATCGCGTCTAACTTCTTTGCCTGTAAGGGCTTTGGAGTTTACTAGCGCGTCAGTCAGCGTAAATATAGCACTGAAGTGGGGGAGGGTCAAATACGACCGCAAGAGCCTGCATCACAACGTCATGTCCCATAATCATTTATAAATCAGTCATATCTTGCCGGAAAGCAGCCCTGGGTCGTGCGGATACGCGGAGCGGCCTGCACACGGGGGCCGCGGGCCTGACGCCGGCGCCACGGGCAGCCATCAAATAGCCACCGCCGACGTATACTCGCCGCATGCTCCGAGCGGCGCATTGGCTGTTGATGGGATGGTATTTCGTGGGGCCGGTGGCGGCACTGGTGCTGGCGGCAGTCTGGGCGCAGCGCACACGCCGGCCACTGCCGCTGATGAGCTGGCTGATGACCTGCATCACCGCCATCGTGCTGGGGGCGCTGCTGACGTTTATCTACGCGTATGCCGTCGGGGGGCAGATGGTCCTCACCCAAGCCGCTCTCGCTGCCTACTTTGGGGCGGGCTTGCTGTTCCTGCTCAAGGGGCTGGATTACCTGCTGAGATGGATCGCCGAAAACCTGCTGGGCCTGTCGCGGGCCACCCCGACTGCCAGTCAGCGCTCGCCCGCCGGCGGAGGGCCGCGCGATGACCAGCCGCCCCCGGGCGATGGGAATGCAGCCAATGAAGCCGAGCCAGCCACCGCTGACGGTGTCCAGCCGGCTCCCGCGCCGCAGGGCATCGATCCCGATCCCGGCCGGATGCTCCAGCGCCTGGCGGCGTTTCTGCTGCGGGTGGGGCTGTTGTTTGCCCTCGGGCTGCCCTATGTGATGACGGCGGTGATGACCTATCGCCCCAAGGTGCTGCCGCTCGATCCGCCCCGGCGTGCGTATGAGGCGATTACCTTCACCGCCGCTGATGGCACGCGGCTCTCGGGGTGGTGGATTCCATCCGACCCGGCCCCCGAAGATGCCCCGCCGCAGTGGGGCCGGCGCACGCTCCTGCTGTGCCACGGGCTGGCGGCCAACAAATCCAATCACCTGCCCCTGGGGCAGTGGGGGCCGGCGGCCGGGTACAACGTCCTCAGCTTCGATTTCCGCGCCCATGGTGAAAGCGGCGGGCAGGTGACCACCTTCGGCGATCGCGAGCGCCTGGATGTACTGGCTGCTGTTCGCTGGCTGCGCGAGCAGCGCGCCGGGGAGTCGGAGCAGATTTTTGGCATCGGTGCCAGCATGGGCGCTGCCGCACTGATTGCCGCTGCCGCGGATGATTCACCTGAAGGGCAGGCGATCGATGCGGTGGTGGTCTTCGGCACCTACGCCCGCTTGAATACCCTCGCCGCCCGCATCGCCGATCAGCAATTCGTCTGGCCGCTTGACGTGCTGGTCAAGTACATCGCCGTTCCCCTGGCCAATGTGCAGACCGGCCGGCGGCTGACCGACTTTGCGCCCGCTGACTACATTGCCCGCATCTGGCCGCGGCCGGTGATGATCCTGCACGGCCTGCGCGATGAAGTGATCCCGTTCGAGGAAGGCGAGGACCTGGCCCGCGAGGCAGCCCGTCCCTTCCTGTTCCGTCCCGTTGAGCGGGCCGGTCACAATGACATCATCGAGAACAACACCCTCACGGATGAAGTGCGCCATTTCCTCGACACCGCCGAACCGGTGCCGGTGATCTGAGCATCCCCCAACCGCGGATTGCCGAAGCACCATCACGAAGAAGCAAGGCAGGGCACATGCTTCCATTCCCGGGCGGGCTGGTACAACGATCAAAAAAGGATCGGCAGAGCCAGCGGCTGTGCTTTTGCCTGGCCTGCTCCCGGACTACTATCCTCGCCCATGAAACGAAGGAAAGCTCAGCTCCTGCCGGATGGTCATTCCATCATCACCGAATCCTCGCTGCCCCAGCGCATGCAGGAGACGGTGCTTGATCTGCACGGACTGTCCGGGATGTACTATCCGCAGCCACGCACCGCGGCGGGGGGATACATCCTGCGCAAGGCCGAGCCCCGCGCAAATGGACTGCCGCTGCCCCCGGTAGGCTTGCGCGCCGGGTACGGCGTTGCGCCCGATGGCGAGCCTGATGATGAGGCGTTCCTCGACAGCGGCCGGCGGCAGACGAACTTCCTGCGCCGGTGGCTGGACATGGAGGGGTTCGGCTTCCATGCCGGCCAGTGCGTCCTCGAGCTGGGCTGCGCTACCGGGCGCATGCTCAGATGGTTCGAGGCCGAGGCGGCCGAGTCGGAATACTGGGGCGTCGATGTCGATGCCGAGAGCATCGCCTGGTGCCAGGCGCATCTGTCGCCGCCGTTTCACTTCCTGATGAACACAACCGCGCCGCACCTGCCGTTCGAGGACCGCTGGTTTGACCTGATATACGCCGGCTCCGTCTTCACCCACATCGCCGAGCTGGCCGATGCCTGGTTCCTGGAGCTGCGCCGGCTGCTCAAGAGCGGGGGCCTGCTCTACGTGACGATCCTGGATGATGTGGCGCTGGCGATCTGCCAGCGCGATTACCCGCAGTCCTCTGCCAATCGTTTCACCGAGGAATTTGACGCCGCCACCGGGGTACTGTCGAGCGATTACCTGTCGTTTTCGTTCATGAGTTCGCCGCGCAACACCCGCATCGTCTATTGCCGCGAAGCGCTGCTGGAGAAGCTGGGCCGCTGGTTTGATGTGCGCCGGGTCAAGGATGCGGCCTATGGCTGGCAGACCGGCCTGCTCCTGTGCAAGCGGTAGATGAGCCGATGCCGCCTGAGGCGCGTTGGCCGCCCGGATCGCGATCAAAAGGCCCCGATCCAGCAGCCGAGCCAACTGCCGCCGGCAAAGGTGTCAATCCTCGGGAAGTGGATCAGGTTTCTTCCTGGACGTTGAAGGCTTCGCGGACCAGTCCTGCCAGGTTGCGCAATGCCAGGCCGCCATCGCCGCTGTAGCTGGAACCATGCATGATCGCGAGCGTGCGCGGTTGCAGGTCGGCCAGCCGGCGCAGCAGGGGTTCGGTGTGGCAGGTGTAGGGCATGTAGCCCACCAGCGGACCGGACTGCATCCGCCGCATCGCATCGCGCACCCGGCCGAGAATGTCCGCATCGGTAAGGGCCGGCACATCGCCGAAGTGGTGGAACAGATCGGAGCAGAGCAGGGTCCGGTCCCGCTCTTCGAACATCACGCCCGCATCCCACCCGTGCGGCAGGTGCGGCGAGGTGATGTAACGGAAGCGGTGGCTGCCGGTATCGATCACATCCTCGCTGCCCAGGCCACGGGCCGGGCGGATGGCGAAATCATCCACATTGACCACCTTGCCCACGAAGCTGCACACCGGCACAGCGCTTGGCGCCAGGCGCAGCCAGTCATTCAGGGCGCCGCACTCATCGGATTCGAAATGGCTCCAGCCGATGTACCGCAGGGTGGCCGGATCGATCAGCTTCGCCACCGCCTCCCTGAGTGGTTCGAATGCCCGGCGGTAGCCGGCATGGAACAGCAACGGCGCATCATCCCGCACCAGGAAATGGTTGAACTGCATATCGAGCGCAGGTTCATAAAGGCAGATGCGAAACACGCCGGGCGCGATTTCATCGATGGCGGCCATGCTGATCTCCGGTAGAAGTGAGATGGGCTTCTCAGCCTACCCATGGCGGACCGGGAACGACAGCAGGAAATTGCTGGATTCCAAATTGCTGGATTGCGCGCAGCGCTGGCTCCCAGGTTATGGCAAGCGCCCACTGTGGCCAGTCTCACCGCATCCACACCTTGCACCGGCTGAGATCGCTGGAGCCCGCAGGCGGCTGGAGTTGATTTGCGGGTTGAGGCGGCCCGTATCCCGTGGCACGTGCGCTTCATCAGCCAGCCACGGGGAGGCGCTGGCGTACGGTCTGCCTAGATAAAGACGTCGATGATGCCCAGCGTTCCCAGTACGACGCTGATGATGCCGTTGACGGTGAAGAAGGCCAGGCCAACCTTGGACAGGTCATCAGCGCGGACGAGCGAATGCTCGATCATCAGCAGCGCGATGGCGATGCCGACGCCGATGAAGTAGAGCGTGGCCAGGGCAGGGCTGGTCAGGCCCAGGGCGAGCAGAAAACCGATACAGGCCACGTGGGTCAGGCGGCTGACCCACAGCGCTGATCCGATACCGATTTTTGCGGGCACCGAATGCAGGCCGCACTCCACATCGACCGCATAATCCTGACAGGCGTAGATGATGTCGAACCCGGCCGTCCAGAGCAGCACAGCGCCGGCCATCAGCAGCGGCTCGATGGCGATGGTGCCGGTTACCGCCACCCACGCGCAGACAGGGGCCAGGGCGAGTGCCGCGCCCAGGTAATAATGGCACAGGCGCGAGAAGCGCTTGAGCAGCGGATAGGCGCTGATGAAGGCCAGCACCGGCACCGAGAAGACCAGCGGCCAGGGATTGCCGTAGCCCACCTGGAACCCGGCCGTGGCCGCGATGAACAGCAGTGCGCAGATCAGCACGCTCGCCGCGACAAACCGGCGGCTCAGGGCGCCGCTGGGGATGGCCCGGCGGGCGGTGCGTGGGTTGAGCGCATCCAGCGGGGCATCGAACAGGCGATTGGCGCCCATCGCCACGGTTCGGGCCAGCACCATGCACAGCACGATCAGCCCCAGCACGCCCCACGGCGGCAGTCCCCCGGCCCCCAGGAAGGTGGCCAGCAGGGCGAAGGGCAGCGCGAAGATGCTGTGCGACAGCTTGATGTCCGCGGCAAAGACGCGGAACTTGTCAACCAACGACGGGGCGGCGGGAGCGGTGGCGGTCATACTTCAACAGCATGATAGGGCAGGGCGCGTGCGGTTTGAACCGCCCGGCACTTCCCCGGGCCAGGCAGCCGGCTTCGCCGCCGGCCAGGCCGGTTCAATGGACCTGAACCCCGCCCGATATCTTCAGAAAATCCGGGAATTGCCCGGCAGCGGGTGGGCGCGGGGGGCGCTGTTCGCCTACAGTGGAGAGATTACTCTAACCACGATCGGGAGGTCGTTGATATGCCCCTTAAGTCGCTGATTCAGTCGGGAACGAAGCTCTGGTTGGACTCGGTCGAGCCGCACGAGGTGCAGAAGAACTTTGAGCGCGGCGCCACCGGCGCCACCAGCAACCCGATCATCATCGCCGACATCCTCAAGACCGGCGCGTTCGACGATCACATCGCCCGCCTGATCGACAAGGGGTACGATGATGCCGCCATCGCCTGGGAAATGACCGATGAACTGGTATCCGATGCCCAGGAGATCTTCCTGCCGGTCTGGGAGCGCACCGAAGGCGATGATGGGTATGTCAGCTTCGAGCTGGATCCGCTGCTGGAAGACCCGGAACTGGGCCCGCCGCTGCCGCAGCGCATCGAGCGCTACATCGAGCTGGGCAAGCATTACGCCCTGGAGCAGGATAACCGCATGATCAAGGTCCCGGCCACCGAGGCGGGCCTGGCTGCGCTGGAAGAACTGGCGGCGGCGGGTGTCATGCTGAACGTCACGCTCTGCTTCACCCGCCGGCAATACCTGGCCGCCCGCGATGCCATCTGGCGCGGCGTGCAGCGCAGCCCGCGCGGGCTGGACAGCTTCAAGAGCGTCTATTCGATCTTCGTTTCGCGCATCGATGTGTACACCGATAAATACGTGCGCGATCTGAGCGATGAGGCCCAGGGCGAGGTCGGCATCCTGAACGCCAAGGAGCTGTGGCGGGAGAACCAGGCCTTCTGGGCCGACAAGAACCTGCGCCTGAAGCAGGAAATCGTCTTCGCCTCCACCGGCAGGAAGCTGGACTGGCAGGGCGAGGATTATTATGTGGAGAACCTGGCCGGTTCGGACATCATGACCAATCCGCCTGAAACAAATGACGCGATCGAGCGTCTGGGTAAGAACTACACCCGCCAGGTGGACCAGATGCCGCCGGATGAAATCGTGGCGGAGATTCGCGAGAAAGTTGACGTGGCAGCGATGGAGGCGAAGCTGATGGAGGAAGGCGTGAAGAAATTCGCCGATCCATTCAAGAAGCTGCTGGCGACCATCGCCGAGAAGCGGCAGTCGCTGGCGGCGGCGAAATAGGCTGTCGCATGCGGGCCATGGTGCTGCGCGGCGAAGCGCATGAGGGGCAGACGGATGAAGCGCTGTGCGGGCATGTTCCTGATCGTGGTGCTGGCGGGCTGGTGCGCGGCTGCCCCCGCCACGGCACCCAGTACCACCCCGGCCGAACCGCAGGCAACCGAGCTGCAGGTAACCGAACCGCAGGCAACCGGGCCGCAGACGACCGCTGATGCGGATATGGCACCGGCGGCCGATGGGCGGATCCAGCAGTTGATCGACCAGCTCAACGCGGATGCCTGGGCGGCGCGCCAGGAGGCCGAGGAAGCGCTGGTGGCGCTTGGGTCTTCGGTCCTGCCGCACCTCGAGCAGGCGATCCAGGGCAGCGATGATCTGGAAGTCCGCACGCGTCTGCGCACCATCCTGGGGCGCATCGAGCGCGAGCGGGCACTGGGGACCACCCGCATCACCCTGGACCTGTCCGATGCCACGCTCCAGGAGGTGCTGGCGGAGGTCAGCCGCCAGGCCGGGGCGCCGCTGCGCCTTACCGGCTCGCAGTCCGACCGCCGGGTCAGTTACAGCTTCCGTGATGAGCCTTTCTGGGTGGTGATCCAGCGCATCTGCCGTGACTTTGACCTGATGCCCAGCGACAGCGGCGACCGGCAGGGCGGCTTTGCGCTTTCCCGTGCATCCGCCGGCCAGCTCAAGGCGCCCACCGTGATCCACGGGCCGTTCCTGGTGGCGCTCAACAAGTTCGAATACTCGCACATGATCAACCTGTGGGATCAGGAGACAATGCATTCCCGCGCATCGCTGTCGATGATGGTGATGGCCGAGCCAAAGCTGACGATCCTCGGGCGGTCCTACATGCCGCTGGTCGAAGAGGTGACCAACGAGGCCGGCCAGTCACTGGAGCCCGGCGGGGTGATGCATCGCGGGTTCGGTTCCGGGGATGGGCGGATTTGGACGGTGAACCTGCCGCTGTCTGCCGAGGCCGCCCGCAGCCGCAAGATCGCCACGCTCAAGGGAACGATCGACGTGGTCGTTCAGGTGCGCGCCCAGAGCATCGAGGTGACCGATATCCTGAATGTGCGCGAACAGTCGTACAGTGTCGGCCCGCGCCGGGTGATCCTGCACGAGATGGCGCAGAAGGACGGCGCCTATCTCCTGCGCCTCACCGTCTTCCACATTCCCGGCGAGATGGCGGAGATCGGCGGAGTTGCCTCGCAACTGAAAACCCTGCAACTGTTCGATGCCAACGGCCAGACGTTCCAGGGCAGCGGTATGCTCAATGCCCAGGCCGATGGGCTCAAGACGGAATTCACCGTTCAATTCCGCCGCCCTTCCTCCGCCAGCCGTGATGCCGTCCCCACCCGGCTGCAGTGGACCCTGCCCATCGAAACCCGCTCCCTGAAAATCCCCTTCGAGTTCCATGATGTGACCCTGCAATAGGGCTGTCTCGCCCGCGCCCAGACCGGGGCCATGGCATGGCGTCATCGTGGCACAGCCCAGGCAGCGCCAGGCCAGCGGCACTTCATGCCGGAGGCCGCTTCGGGTAAAACGGGCAGCCAAGCCAACGTGAAGCGCCGTCAGTGTGAAGCGCCGCCAACGTGAAGCGCACCGCGAGGATGCCTGATCACCATGATTGCCCAACCACTTGCCCGTTCAACCCCCGAAGCCGAAGGTCTGCCCTCCGCCGCGGTCGAGGCGTTTGCCAGGGGACTCGATGCCCTGGCCCGGCAGGGCACTCGCATCCATGGCTATCTGCTGCTGCGGCATGGCAAGGTGATCTCCGAAGGGTACTGGGCGCCGCATCCGGCCGATGCGCCCCATCAACTGTTCTCGCTGAGCAAGAGCTTCACCTCCTCGGCCATTGGCATCGCGCAGGGGGAGGGTCTGCTCAGCATCGATGATCATCTGGTCGACTTCTTCCCGGAGCGGCTGTCGTCCAGGGTCTCGCAGCGCATGCGGCGGGTGACGCTCCGTCACCTGCTCACGATGGCGTCCGGCCACGCCGCCTGTCCGCTGCCGCGTTACACGAAGGACAATGGGCAGCAGGACTGGGTCGGCCGCTTCCTCGAGGATGAACTGCCGTATGAGCCGGGCACCCGGTTCATCTACAACTCCGGGGCAACGTTCATGCTGTCGGCGGTGCTCCAGAAGGTCACGGGCCAGCGGGTTTCGCAGTATCTGCGGCCGCGGCTGTTCGATCCGCTGGGTTTCGGCGAGGTGGTGTGGGACCGCAATCCCGATGGCATCGATATCGGCGGGTGGGGCCTGTGGCTGAGCGTGGAGGAGATCGCCGCGTTCGCGCAGCTCTGGCTCCAGGGGGGCGCCTGGAATGGCCGGCAGCTCATCCCGCGCGACTACGTCGTCATGGCCTCGCGCAAGCAGATCGAGAACGCCACGATCCCCTGGAGCAGCCCGCCCGACTGGAACCAGGGATACGGCTTCCAGTTCTGGATGTGTCGTTATGGCTGCTTCCGCGGGGATGGCTACGCCGGCCAGATTGCGCTGATGATGCCCGAGCAGGATATCGCCGTGGCGATCACGGCCGGCAGCTGCGACATCCAGGCCGAGCTGGATGTCGCCTACAGAGCGCTGATGAACGCGGTCAAGTACCGGCCGCTGCCGGAGGACCCGGCTGCCCTGGCATCGCTGCGGGCCTGCGAAGCGGGGTTGCGCCTTGAGCTGGCGCCAGCCCCGGGCCCGAAGGTTAATGTCACCGCCCGTTCCTACCGCATGGCGGCCAACGCTCTCGGCCTGCAGCGCGTGGCGCTGACCCCTTCCGGCGACGCCATTACGCTCACGCTTGAGTTCGACGATCGCACCGCCATCCTCGAAGCCGGCCTGGACGCAGAGCGATGCACGCCAACCGCCTTCATCTATCGCGAACCGCTCGACCACGTTGCGCGGGCGGGCTGGGTTTCGGACAATGAGCTGGTGGTCAACATCCTGCCGATCGGAACGCCAAGCTGGTTCACGCTGAACCTCGTGTTCGAGGGTGATCGCCTGGACTACCGCCAGCGCACGCCGATCTGGTTCCGCCGCGAAGAGCTGCTTGATGTCCGTGCCACCGGCACACGCGTGCATTGACCTGCACTCCGCGCTCACGCCGTCGCCTTTTCGCCGCGTCGAAGGTCACGGTTTTTTCGGCGCTGGAGGTGATTTGGGACCGGTGGCCTTGCTGACGATCAGGCGCTGGCTGGCATCGGGTGATTGGAACTTGCCGGCGAGGACATCCTCTTCGCGGAAGCGGGCCATCAGCACTTCGGCCTGGCCGTAACGGTTGTTGTCATAGATGATCGAGATCACGCCATCGGCATCCTGGAAGCCATCGGGGTAGGAGATCATCCCCCGCTCATCGAGCACCAGGCCGCCCGTCCAGGTCTGCCCCTCATCATCGGACAGGAAGGCCGTCAGGTGTGATCGGCGGGGCAGGAGCTTGTCCATCGGGCCATGGCGGACCATCAGCAGCCGGCCCGAGGCAAGGCGGCAGATGAAGTGCCGCCCATTCACGTGCGTGAACCGCTTCTGCGGAGCGCTCCACGTGCGGCCGGCATCGCCGGAATAGCTTTCGTACATGCCATCGGATGTCCGCGCCAGCATCCAGATGCGTCCATCCTGGAGTTCAATCAGCGTCGGTTCATCGAAGGACTGGTTCGGGAAAGTGACGCCGCCGCCGCGGACCCAGGTCTTGCCCTTGGCCGATGAGATGTAAACGTGGGAGTTGCGCTGATCGTCCAGGTCGGGGAACTGCTTGGGAAAATCCGCCGGCGCGGTGGCTGGATCGATCGTCGGGTTGTGGCGTTCGGTGGATACGATGATGTACTGCCGGGGCCAGAGGTAGACCGGCAGCAGCAATTCGCCGGTGGACAGGACAATCGGCTTATTCAAAGCGCAGCCATGCCCGATGCGCTGCGGCGTGGACCAGGTGGGCTGGTCGGCGTCGGGATTCTCGCAGACGGTCGCCCAGACGCCCGCGCGTCCGTCGAAGAATCCGGCTGACTGGTCGAAGAACAGCCAAAGCCTTCCATCCGGGTCGGTCCAGAAGTTGCCGACGAGCGTGCGGATGGGAATGCCCCCGGGGGTGTCCGGCGGATCGATCACCAGGCGGGGCGGCGACCAGGTTTTGCCGCGGTCATCGCTGGTGGCGGCGATCAGGTAGCTCAGCTCGCTGTCGCCCCCGCCGCTCCAGGCCGCCCAGATGCGGCCGCGAGGGGTGACAGCAGCGCCCAGGACCATGTTGTAATTGCGGTTCTCATCCCGGTACTCCGGCCCGGGATTGAGGTTGAGCGGCGGGGTGCGCAGGGCCCATGCCTGGGCTTCGGCCAGACGGGCATCATCCGGTTCGGCGGCTGCTGCATCGCCGGTCGCAGCGCCAAGGATGCACATCATTGCCAAAAACCTCCACATGCTTCGCATCAGCGGGGCGCTGACGCCACTTGATTGTCGTCGGTTCATCCAGCCGGCTCCAGTGCGACACGCAGCAACCGCGTGCCGACGGGTCAAAAGTCTAAACAAGACGCCAGAAGGTTCATCCGAAAAACACTTCTGGCGTCATTGCGTCAGCTTGTTGGGTCGATGCCTTTCCCCCGGGACGCTCGCAGCGGATGTCAGGCAACGCGGCGGCGCCGCAGTGCCATCACCCCGCCCAGCAGCATCAGGGCTGCCGTCCCGGGTTCGGGAACGACGACCAGGGAAAAGTCTTTGATGATGTTGTTCGCACCGCTGTCGCCGCCGAAGCCGACGTACTTGAAGTTACCAGGCGTGCTCAGGGCCTCACTGTAGGTGTGCACGCTGGAGGCGATGCCGCCGACAAAGGCATGGATCTTCCACTGCGCTTCGGTGGTGTCGAGGACGATCGACACCGTCTGCTCTCCGCGCATGGCGTTGGTCCAGTCGTCCGCGGTCACCTTATTGGTGGCGCCCGGCCCGGCGAAGAATTCGGGGGGGCCAAGGTCGGCATTGACTGGACTGTAGACGCGGACTGCGGCGGAACTCTTGTGGTCACTCGCGTCGCTGATGAGTACCCGCCCAAGGCCTGGGTCGGACGGACCCACACTGAGAAAGCCCAGGGCAACCCACTGCTGGTTGCCGGCGGTCTTGTTGATGGTCGCCGTCACCTGGTAGACCAGCCCACTCTCAATGGCGATCGGCAGGTAAGTGCCTGTGTAGGCTCCCAGCGTAGCGCCGTTCGCGGTCCGCGCGGTGCGATTCGGAATCGGGCTGTACCAGGTTGCGTCCAGCGTGCCGCCGTACTGGTCGGTGGAGTACTCCACCGTAGTGCCATGAAGCTCCTCGCCGCTGCCGGTAAGTGTGTCTTCGTAGATGGTGATCACCGCCGCGGCGGCGGTGTGGCCCATCAGGGTCAACGAGAGCAGCCAGGCTGCGCATGAAAGGATTTTTGCTTTATTCATATCCAGTCTCCTCACTTTTTATCTGGAAATGCAAAGCCGCCTCCGGACGGCTGCTTGCAGATTTGGGTTGACGAGGTGCTTGCTGTGGCAGGACCCCGCTGTCGATCACGAACAATGCCTCGCGCATGCTGAATCGGATGTGGCGGCGCAGCATCCGCATCGCCGCGCCGGCGTTGCGACGGCGAATGGCCGAGAGGATGCGGGCGTGGTACAGCCAGGTCCAGGCGACGTGATGCAGGTCGCGCCGATGGCTGTCCAGGCCGAATGCGCGATGGCGCAGCAGGACATCGCTGAGAATTTTTGACGCGGATTCGTTCTGGCCGGCCGCGATGATCAGTTCATGGAACGCCAGGTCGGCTGCCAGGAACGCCTGCTGCTCGGCGACGCTCATGCAGTCCTGGCCGGTATCGCGGAAGGCCCGCACCAGATGGCGCATCTCATCCACATGGGACTGGAGCTGGACGATCTGCCGCGGGCGCATCAGGCGGGTGGCCTTGGCGACCAGCATCGTCTCCAACGCCAGGCGGACCTCGTACATCTCGACCAGTTGCTGGCGGTTGGGGGTGGCGACGAACGTGCCGCTGTTGGCAACCTGGACCAGCAGGCCGTCGTTGCGGAGGCGATGAATGGCCTCGCGCACGGGGGTGCGGCTGCCGATTCCAAGTTCTTTCGCCAGGCGGGATTCGGAGATTTTCTGGCCCACCTTGAGCTCGCGTGAAACGAGCATCTGGTGGATGCGGTGATAGGCCTTGTCGCTGAGGAGGGCGCTCATCGAAATACCAGAAGCTAGAACTGGAATACCACTTTCTGAAACTAGAATATCACCAGTTTGCGGCCTGTCAATTTTTTCTGTGAATGGTGCAGGATGAGACAGGCAGCAGCGCCAGCGCCCAGCCTGGCCGCCTGAGCTATCTCAGGGCGTACATAGGGCGGGTGCGGTGCGGGCTTCACAGCCCGGCGGCGGATGGCAGTTCGGGGGGGAGGGCGGAAGGGCGGGAATGCAACGACGCCCGTGGAGGCGTTCCACGGGCGTCGTCGGTGTTTTCGGTTATCAACTGCCGCCGTGTTACCACGCGAAGTGGGCGAAGGCCTTGTTGGCATCGGCCATGCGGTGGGTTTGCTCGCGGGTGGCGATGGCCTTGCCTTCCTTGCGGTAGGCGGCCATCAGTTCATCGGCAAGGCGCTGGGCCATGGGCCGGCCGGACTGCTCGCGGCAGGCGTTGAGGATCCAGCGGAAGGCCAGCGACTGCTGGCGCTTCTTGTTGACCTGCATGGGCACCTGGTAGTTGGCGCCGCCGACACGCTTGGAGCGGACCTCAACGAACGGCTTGACGTTATTGAGGGCGGTCTCGAACAGCTCCAGCGGGGGCACATCCTTGTTCTTCTTGGCGATGATGTCCATCGCCTCGTAGAAGATGCGCTGGGCGACCTGCTTCTTGCCATCGTACATCAGGCAATTGATGAACTTGCTGACGAGCTTGCTGTTGAAGCGGGGATCGGGCTTGAGGATGGATTCGGAGGCGGTGAATCGCTTGTACGCCATGACTTTTCTCAATCTCGGGCTTGGCCCGGGTTGATACTCCGATCGACCGGATCGGCGCGGCGAGTCGGGAAGACTGCGTAAATTAATAAAGTTTCTTAATTAATTCCCGGCGTGCCGCAGAACGGCGGGGCCGGGGATGTCAGTTTATTGCGTTGCGGCGACCGGGGCGGCCCGCCTGCGTGCTGTGGTCAGGCGTTGCGCTTCAGCCACCAGATGCCCACAATAATGGCGGCGATGAAGAAGCAGCCCATGAAGATCAGGTGGCCGTAATGGCTCTGCACCTGGGCGACATCGGATGCCTGTTCCGCCAGCAGCCACATGGGTGAAACCTGTCCTGTTGGCCCGGTCTGGCCGCGGTTCAGCAGCCTGCGGGGGCCGGGCGAAGGTTACTTGCCCTTCTTGGCGCCATACTTCGAGCGCCCGCGCTTGCGGCCTTCGACGCCCAGCGTATCGAGCGTGCCGCGGACAATATGATACCGCACGCCCGGCAGATCGCGCACACGGCCGCCGCGCACCAGTACGATACTGTGCTCCTGCAGGTTGTGTTCCTCGCCGGGGATGTACGCCGTCACTTCGCGGCCGTTGCTCAGGCGCACGCGGGCAATCTTGCGCAGCGCCGAGTTCGGCTTCTTGGGCGTCATCGTCTTGACCTGCAAACACACCCCGCGCTTCTGCGGATTGCTTTCCAGATCCTTGTTCTTCTTGATCTTGGACAAGCTCCGACGCGGTTTGTTCACCAACTGATTGATCGTGGGCATCTATCTTCCTTCAACAGGATGCATCCGGTACGCGCAAAACAAAGAATCCCCTCTGCCCGAGGGGAGTTCCCCATTATAGAACGTGCCGCCCGCGACGCAAGGTCACCTTCACAATGCAAGAACCCTCCTCGTGCCGATCGCAGGGCGGCTGCCCACCGGGCAGGCACTGTGCCGCCACCAGTCCTCCCCGCAAAGCGTCAAGCCGGCGGCACCTGCCCATTCTTCGCAATTTCTCGATAAAATCCCGCCTTCACCTTTGGGCCGCCAGCGCAGGCCCCTGCGTCACCGGCTGGTTCAAAAACGGCACCAGCCGCCAGTCCTCCGACAGCTCATCAATCCGCCTGACCACCTCCTCAGGCAACTGCCGGTCGGCGATTTCATACATCACCCGGAAATGCTCCACCTTCGATCCCCCCAGGATCGCCGTCGTCACCACCGGCTTGGCCATCAGCCAGAGCATCGCCAGTTGCGGCAATGACACACCCTCCTCGCCGGCAATTTCCTGCAATTCTTCCAGCGCTGTGAACGTCTTCGGGTTCTTCAGATAGCGATCCAGTTCCCCATCTGCCCCCCGCGACCCCGGCGGCGGGGCATCCTCCTGCGTATACTTGCCCGACAGCACACCGCCACACAGCGGCCCATACACCATCATCGCCACGTTGAACCGCCGGCAGAACGGCACCGTCTCCAGCTCCACGATCCGGTCAAAAATGTTGTACCGGCACTGGATCGACACGATCGGCTCCCATCCGTGCCACTGCCCCAGTCCGATCATGTATGCCATCTGCCACGCGTAGTGGTTCGACACCCCCACGTACCGAACCTTCCCCGCCCGCACCGCCTGGTCCAGCGTGGCCATCACCTCCTGCACCGGCGTCTCCGGGTCCGGGTGATGCAGTTGATACAAGTCAACGTAATCCGTCTTCAGCAGCCGCAGGCTCCGCTCCAGCGAGTGCAGCAGGTTCACCCGGCTGTTGCGGCCCACCTTCCCGCCGCGGGCGCGCCGGGTATACACCTTCGTCGCCAGGTAGACCGACTCGCGCCGGCCATCGAGGATCTGCCCCAGCAGCGCTTCGCTCTCACCGTAGCTCTCGGCCGTGTCGATGAAGTTCACCCCCGCATCCAGCGCTTCATCCACCGCCCGCTGCGCTGCCGCCAGGTCCATCTTCGGCCCGAACATCATCGCCCCCAGGCACATCCGCGATACCTGCATCCCGCTGTTGCCAAACGCCACATACTGCATGATCCCTTCCCTTCAAATCGCCACCGTATCGTATGAAGCCTTGAACCACAGCAGCGCGCTATCCCGCCCATTCGTTGGCGGCTTTGCGCCACCCGCGTCCCACCGGCCGCCGCCGCTCCGCCAGGTGCTGCGGTCGCATCCTACCCCCGCTCCCGGCCACCGGGCACCCGCGAAATCTCCCCTCACCACTGCCATTCACGCGGCCTTCATGTTGCAGACTGCCGGCCGCTGTCGTGC
>CAYNMV010000014.1:52037-73201 GCA_964398315.1 uncultured Tepidisphaeraceae bacterium
GCCGTCCGCAGGACCCGGACGCAGCTTGTCACTCTCTCATTCCCGCCGTACCTTCTGCGGCATGGTCCAAGTTGACATCACCTACACTGGCGAGCTGCGCTGCCGCGCCACCCATGGCCCCTCCGGCCAGACCCTGCTGACCGATGCCCCGGTGGACAACCATGGCAAGGGCGAAGCCTTCTCCCCCACGGATCTGGTCGGCACGGCCCTGGTCACCTGCATGTTCACCATCATGGGCATCGTCGCCCAGCGCGAGGGGATCGACCTGGCCGGCGCCTCCTGCCGGGTGCTCAAGGAAATGTCGGCCCAGCCGCCGCGCCGAATCGCCACCCTGCACATCGAGTTCGACCTGCCGGTGAAGGTCACGATGGAGCAGCGCGTGAAGCTTGAAAACGCCGCCCGCACCTGCCCCGTCCACCGCGCCCTTCACGGCAACGTGGAGATGCCCATGACCTTCCGCTGGGCCGAGTAGTCGGCCATTGCGAGAGGAGCACACCCGTGCGAGAGGAGCACACCCGCGCGGGGGAATCGTGCGCCATGCGCTTCATACGTTGTGCGCTTCCTGCGTACGCCCTTATCCTGCCCGCCTGCACTGGCGCCCGGTCAGGTGGTCCGCCGCCCATCGCCGCGGCCAACTTGCGCGCGATCCGTTCACAGGCATGCACCTGGCCAGCATGCACATGGCGCAGCCGCCCCGTGAATCCCTTTGCGTTTTCGCCCTCCGCGGTTCATAGTACCTGCCCATGCACGTGGTGATCTTCGAGGATGATCTGTGGCCGCGGCTGGCGCCGTTGTCGCTGAGTCGGCCGGTGTTCACGCTGGCCACGGGGATGTCGAGTTTGCTGGAGAAGCAGATTCGCCATCTCGCCCCCACGCGGCTGACGCTGTGGGTGCGCGATGAGCTGGCCGAGTACTGCCGTGAGAGCCTGGTGGGCAAGATCGGCATCACAACCCTGGTCAACGAGCCGCTGCCCGATGAGCGTGTTGCCCTGATCAACGGCCGCACGCTCCATTACACCCGCTACCGCATTCCCGCGGCCGATGGGGCGGTGGTGGATGCCGATGACCGCGTGCGCACCGCCTTCTGCCGGGTGCCGGGGCTGGTGCATACCGACGCCCTGAACCAGACCGATCGCTGGCGGCAACTGCTTGACCTGCCGCGCATCGAGCCGCAGACCAAGCTGGTATCCGCCCTGTGGGACCTGATCGCCTGGAACCGTGAATCGCTGCGGATGGATGCCCGCGAGCTGCGCGGGCTGGCCAATGTCGAATCGGCCGGGCCGTATGATCTGCTCAACCCCAGGGAGATCTGGCGCAGCGAGGAGGTGAAGATCGAGGCGGGATGCGTGCTGGATGCCCGCGAGGGGCCGATCGTGCTGGGTGATGGGGCGACGCTGGGAGCCAACACGGTGATCAAGGGCCCGGCCTTCATCGGCCCCTACACCTGGATCCGCCCGCTGTCGCTGATCCGCCCCGGTACCACCGTCGGCACGATGTGCCGGGTGGGCGGCGAGATCTCCAACTCGATCCTGCTGGGCTGGTCCAACAAGACCCACGATGGCTACCTGGGCGACAGCTACGTGGGCAAGTGGGTGAACCTGGGCGCGCTGACCACCACCAGCAATGTCAAGAACACGCTGGGTGAGATCGACATCGATTTCGGCGCAGAGCGGGTCAGCACCGGCAGCGCGCACCTGGGCGCGCTGATCGGCGATCACGTCAAAACCGCCATCCTCACCCGCCTGATGAGCGGTGGCTATGTCGGCTTCAACAGCATGATCGCCTGCTCGCAGATCCCGCCCCGGCATGTGCCCAGCATGAGCTTCATCACCGATAAGGGCACCGCGCCCTATGACCTGGAGAAGGCCATGACGGTGGCGCAGCGCATGTTTGCCCTGCGCGAACGGCCCTGGAACCAGATGGAGGAGCGGGTTTTCCGCTACGCCGCACGCATTGCGGCGACTGTGGAAGGTCGGGCAGGAACCGGCGGGACGTAACCGCCGGCCGAACCGGGCCGGTACCGGGTTTGACCGACTTCCGCATTGTGCATCGTGAGCAGACCCATTAAGTTGGCGGCAACATGCGATGGAACCGCGATAAGATCCTTCAGCGGATTAAACAGCTCTACAAGCAGAACAAGGACCTCTCCTACAACGCCATGTGCCGTCGGGAGCAGTCACTGGTGTCGGCCTCGGCCTACCACTTCGGCAGCTATCGCCGGGCGGTGGAGCAGGCGGGGATCGACTATGCCGATGTCCTGCGCCGACCGCGCTGGACCCGGCAGCACATCATCCAGTTGATCAAGGCCGCCCGGCGCAAGGGAGAGGAGTTGCACTGGTCGGCCGTCACCCGCCGGCGCGATGAGCTGGGCAAGGCGGCCTTCGCCTCCCTCCAGCCGCGCCTGTTCGGGCGCTGGGAGCGCGCGCTGCAGGCGGCGGGGCTGGATGCCGATGAGGTGGCGCGCTACCGCAAGTGGGACCGCAACAGCATCGTCTTCGAACTGCGCGAGCGGGCACGCAGCGGCGAAGCGCTCAACAGCGGTGCGCTGCAGGCGGAGGAGCCCGGCCTGCATGCGGCGGCCGTGCGGCATTTCGGCTCATACGATGTCGCCCTGCGCGCTGCCAGGGTCGATCCCAACTCGGTGCGCCGGCGCCGTGCCTGGAAAAAGGAAGATGTCATCAAGGCGCTCAAGCAGGTCGCCCGTAAGGGCCAGCACATCAGCGACTCTGCGATGCGCAAGGAATCGCCCGCCCTCTACGGCGCGGCGGTGCGCCTGTTTGGCAGCTTTACCCGCGCCCGCGAGGCCGCCGGCATCCGCTTCAAACGCGGCGGACAAGCCGTCAAAACCCAGCCGGCCAAGGCAACGCCCGCCAAAACACGCTCGACCAAGGCACGCTCCACCAAGGAACGCTCCACCAAGGCACGGGCCGCATCCACCACACGCACCCGCTCCACAGCAACCCGCTCAACCGCCAAGACCAAGGCGGGCGTCACGACAAAGACCAGGAAGACCCAGGCCCGCTCCGCCTCAGCCGCCAAGCGCACGCAGCCGGCCGCCAAGCGCACGCAGCCGGCCGCCAAGCGCACGCAAACAGCCGCGAAGCGCACGCGCGCCACGCGATCCACCGCCGGTCGGACACGCAAGACCGCGCGCTGAGCGCCCCGCGCTGCCCCGCGCAAGGGCGGTATGCTGGCAGCACGATCTTCACCCGATCGCGCGATCTTCAGAAGACCAGCCCGAACACGCCGCGCAGGATGGCAATCACGATCGCCAGCACGCCGATGATGATGGAGAGGATGCTGATCACGCCGCCACGCCGGGCCGGCGAGATGGAGAGCAGGATCCCCAGCACGCCCAGGACGATGGCCGCAATCGCCAGCAGCACCTGCATGAATGCGCCGACGAAGAAGCTGCCGATCGCCGCCAGGATGGCCAGGATCGATGGCAGGCTGAATGAGGGGTTGTCCCGACGATAGCCAAGTGTGTGCGCCATGCCCTGCTGCGTGCAAGCATCGTGCCAGCCGCGGCCGGCAATCCGCAGCGGCCGGCGGGTGATCCATGCCCGTCCCGGGCTGCCAGCGGGTACAATCCGCAGCTTCCCATGAACGCGATCATCCTCTCCATCGGTGATGAACTGGTCCTCGGGCAGACGGTGGATACCAACAGCGCCTGGCTGTCCCAGCGCCTGGCGGCCATCGGCATCGGCATCGCGGGGCACATCACCGTGTCCGATGACCAGGCCGCCATCGAGCGTGGCATCCGCGAGGCCGCCGAGACGGCCGATGTGCTGATCATCAGCGGCGGCCTGGGCCCAACCGAAGATGACCTGACCCGCCAGGCCCTGGCCGCCGTGCTGAACGCGCCGCTGGAACTGGACGATGGCTGGCTCCAGCGCCTGCGCGCGTTCTTCGCACAGCGCGGCCGGCCGATGCCCGAGGCCAATCGAATCCAGGCCATGATCCCCCGTGGCGCCCGCCTGATCGAGAACACCGCCGGCACCGCCCCGGGGATCTACGCGGAGCTGGATCGGGATTCGGCATCCAGCGCTCAGCATCCGGGCGGGCGCTGCCGGTTGCCGGTTGCCGGTGGCCAGGCGGGACTGCGAGCGGAAAATGAGCCGAAAGACGAGAGTGCAGCCGGCTCCACCGAGTCGGTGCCCCTGGACCCCGCGGCCGCCGCTTCGCTTGGCGCTGGCCGGTCCACAGCGCAGGCATCTCCCTGTCGCATCTTTGCCCTGCCCGGCGTGCCCAAGGAGATGAAGATCATGTTCGAGCGGGATGTGCTGCCGGTCCTGCGCGAGCTGGGCGGCGGCGGGGTGATCCTCTCGCGCACGCTGCATACCTTCGGACTGGGGGAGAGCAACGTGGCCGAGTTGCTGGGCCCGCTTATGCAGCGCGGCCGCAATCCATCCGTGGGCACGACCGTCTCGCAGGGGATCGTGTCGTTGCGCATCAACGCCCGGTTCGACTCGCCCGATCTGGCCGAGCGGGAACTGGCCGCCACCGAGGCCGCCTGTCGTGCGATACTGGGGGACCTGGTGTTTGGGGCGGATGGTGAGCAACTGGCCGAGGTGGTGGGGCGGATGCTCCAGCAGCGCAGGCAGACGGTGGCCACCGCCGAATCCTGCACCGGCGGCCTGCTGGCCAAGCTGCTGACCGACACCGCCGGCAGCAGCGAGTGGTTCGGGTTCGGCTGGATTACCTATGCCAATGCGGCGAAAGTGGCGCAACTGGGCGTGCCCGAGGCGGTGCTGGCCGAGCACGGCGCTGTCAGCGAACCGGTGGTGCGTGCCATGGCCGAAGGCGCCCGCCGGCTGGCGCAGTCCGACTATGCCCTGGCCGTCTCCGGCATCGCCGGCCCGGGCGGCGGCACCCCCGACAAGCCGGTGGGCATGGTGTGTATCGCCCTGGCCAGCGCTGAGGGAACCAGCGCCCGCACGTTTCACTTCTCCGGCGATCGAGAAATGGTCCGCGATCGCAGCGCGAAGATGGCGCTGACCATGCTGCGCTATCACCTGCTCGGCCAGCGGCTGCCCGGCTGATCCCATTGCGTCGTGGTCAGGGGATGAGCCGGCAATATTGTCGCGGCCCGTGGCGGCCCATCCCGCCAAAGCAGCCCCATCCTGTTCCGGCATGACGATTGCGGTGGGGTACACGCCGACCGGCGGCACGGCGCTGCCGGCGGATTCCCAGGTACCCCTCGTTTGAAGGAGATCGTTATGCAGTTGCAAAGCCTCCAGGATCTGTTCGTGGACAACCTCAAGGACCTGTACAACGCCGAGAAGCAGCTGCTGCGCGCCCTGCCGAAGATGGCCAAGGCCGCAGGCAATGATGAGCTGCGCAGCGCGTTCGAGAACCACGCGGAAGAGACCAAGATGCAGGTCGAGCGGCTGGAGCAGATCTTCGAGCGCCTTGGCAAGCGCGCTGCCGGCAAGACCTGCAAGGCGATGCAGGGGCTGATCGAGGAGAACAAGGAACTGCTGGAGGAGGATGCCGAGCAGGATGTGCTGGATGCCGGCATGATCGTCGGCGCCCAGAAGGTCGAGCATTACGAGATTGCCGGTTATGGCTCGGTTGTCGAGTTCGCCAAGCTGCTGGGCGACAAGGAATCGGCCCGGCTGCTGGCCCAGACACTCGATGAGGAAGAGAAAGCCGACAAGCTGCTGACCCGGCTGGCGCGCAAGTCCATCAATGTCCAGGCGCAGAGCGATGCCTGATGCCGGCAGGATCATCCCCGGCAGGATGGCTGCCCCTGCTCAGTGAGGGCAGGCGGGCATGGGCAGAGCGAGCGCACGCCCCATGCTTTGTCCCGGCACGCTGAGCCAAGGCAAACATGGCCGAATGTCGCCCCGATCGACATTCGGCCATGTTCGCTGTCTTACTCTGCATTCGGTATCGTCCTGCGCGCGTTCCACAGCGCCTTCTTTATGTCCCATGCTTGATATGGTGATCGGCGTAGGCCAGGGCGATGCCGTAGAGGGTCAGGTCGGGGCTGATGGCGTGGACCAGTTCCCAGTTCTCGAACAGGGTCTGGGCATCGCCGCCGGTGGCGATCAGGTCGGGCCAGTCTCCCAGTTCAGTGGCGTAGTTCTCGACCAGCTCCTTGACCATGCCGCGGATACCGTGATAGGCGCCGTGCAGCATCGCCTGGTGGGTGTTCTGGCCGAACGGCTTGTCGGGGATGGCGAAATCCACCTTCGGCAACTGCGCGGTCTTCTCGTGCAGGGCGTCGAGCATCATGCCGGCGCCCGGGGCGATCGCACCGCCGAGGAACTCCCCGGCATCGTTGCAGACATCGACCGTGATGGCCGTGCCGGCATCGACCACCACGCACGCCTTCTGCATCTGCTCGTAGGCCGCCGCCACGTTCAGGATGCGATCCAGTCCGGTCTGTTCGGGTGCATCGGTCCGCACCTTGATCGGCAGATCCAGGTCCCGGCCTACCCATTCCACCTTTCTGCCTGTCACCTGCTGGACGATCTGCCCAAGCGGCTCATCCAGATCGGGATTGACCGATGCCCCGGCCACGCCGGGATCAGGCTGCTTGGCGATGCGCATCCACGCCTGCTCGATGGCGCCAGACCAGTCGGCCCGCCGGTCGTGGCCCACGCGGTTGACATACTTCAACTCGCCGGCCTCGAACACGCCAATCGCCAGCCGGGAATTGCCCACATTGAGCACGAGAAGGTTGATATCCATGGCCTCATCATAGTGCGGCCGGGGCAGGGGTCGAAAGGGACGGGATCGCGGGCACCGCCGAGAATAGCTGGCGCTGAATAAGCTCAGGCGTTACAACCCGGCGGCACGTCCGATATACTGCGAAAACGCCATCCGAATCCGGAAGCCCGCACCGCGCGGCAACCCGGCGGAGGTCAAGTCTCACATCAGGGAAATGAAAGGGAATGCCATGCCGTCGTCCAAGCGCCACAGCGACTGCCTGCATCGCGTCATTGAACCCCTGGAAAAACGCCTGCTTTTCGCCGCCGGCGATCTGCTGGATGATTTTGGTACCGGCGGCCGGGTCCTGGCCGATGCCGGCGCCGATGAAGCGGCCACGCAAATGCTCATCCAGGCCAACGGGCGTATCCTCGTTGGCGGTACCTCCAACGGCAACTTCGCCATCGCCCGCTTCACCGCCGACGGCGGCCTTGATACCGCCTGGGGCGGTGATGGCACCGTCGTCACCGACTTCGGCGGAATCGACATCCTGCAGGGCCTGGCCCAGCAGCCGGACGGCCGGATTCTCGCCGTCGGCACCTCCGGCGGGGAGGCGGTCGTTGCCCGCTACCTGCCCGATGGCACCCTCGACACCACCTTTGACAGCGATGGCCTGCTGACCCTGGATGACCTGGTCAGTGGCGGCGGTATCGTGGCCGCGCCGGACAACACCATCCTTGTCGCCGGCACCACCGCCACCGGCGAACATGGCCTGGTGCGCCTTACTGTCACCGGTGCAATTGACGAAGACTACGGCACCGATGGCCTTGCCACCTCCACCTTTGGCACCCCCGTAACGGCCAATGATGTGCTCCTCCAGCCCGATGGGCGCGCGGTGGTGGTCGGCGGCGGGGGGCCAGGCGTGACCCTCTCACGCTTCACCCCCAGCGGCACCCAGGATCCGACCTTCGGGACCGGCGGTGAGGCCAGCGCCCCCGGCGGCGTGGGCCGTGCCATCGTCCGTCAGCCCGATGGGCGGTACCTCGTCGTCGGCGATAACGGCGCTGATGCACTGATCATGCGCTTCAACGCCGGCGGTGCGACCGATATCACCTTTGGGACAGGGGGGCGCATCATCCGCGATTTCGCCGGGGCGGATCGCGCCCAGGATGTCGTGCTCCAGGGCAGCCGCATCCTCGTCGTCGGCACGCAGAACTTCGGCACCGCCGCCAGCCGGCTGTTCCTCATGCGCCTGACCGGCGGCGGCGCTCCCGATGCCGCCTTTGGCGACAACGGCGTGGCCGTCACCGGTGGCAATGCAACCGAATCGGGCGTTGGCGTGGCCATCACGGGCAGCACCATCTACGTCGGCGGCGATTTCGGCATGACCGGCGACCTGGCCGCCTGGGCCTTCGACGGGTCGATTGCCAGCGGCGGGGGTGGTGGCGGCGGTGGAACCGACACCCTGCCGCCTACTGCCCGGCTCGTCGCCCAGGACATGGATACGCCACAGGGCTTCCTCTATACGTTCGATGTCATCTATGATGACAACACCGCCATCCTCCGGAGCACCATCGGCGACAACGACATCATCGTCCGTGGGCCCAATGGCTTCGAGCAGGAAGCTCAACTGGTCAATGTCAGCCATTTCGGCAACGCCGCGCCGATCACCGCTACCTACCAGATCATCGCCCCCGGCGGGGCATGGGATCCCGCCGACCAGGGCGTGTATACCGTGATCCTCAACGGCGCACCCCGCGGCGTCAGCGACGTTCGCGGCAACTATGCCGCCGGCGCATCGCTGGGAACCTTCCGCGTTGGCGGCGGCATCGTCGGGGAGATTTTCCGCGGCACACCCGGCAACGATGTCATCGACATCCGCCAGAGCGGCGGGAGCTTCATCATCGTCCGCAACGGCCAGACCACCGTGCTGCCGTTCAGCTCGCGCCTCAATGTCTTCGGGTTTGAAGGCAACGACATCATCACTGTCGATGACAGCGTGACCGCCGATGTCCACATCGATGGCGGTGCCGGCAACGACACCATCACCGGCGGCCGGGGCAACGATGTGCTGACTGGCGGCGAGGGGCATGATCGCCTGATCGGCCGCGGCGGCGACGACCGCTACGTCTTCACCGATGCGCTTTCCTTCCAGATCGACACCGTTGTCGAGCGGGAGGGAGAGGGTGTGGATACCCTCGACTTCTCCGCCCTGAACACCCGCGTGTGGGCGGATCTGACCCAGCCGATCATCCCCATCTCACACTATCTGCGCCACGTGGCGCCCGGCTTCCGCGGCGCGTTTGCCTTCTTCGAGAACGTCCTGGGCGGCATGCAGAATGACACGCTCATCGGCAACGATGCCGACAACACCCTCGACGGCGGTCCGGGCAACGATGTGCTGATCGGCGGTCGTGGCAGCGACCACCTGATCGGTGGCTTCGGCGATGATCGTTACGTCTTCACCGAAACGACGGATGTCGAGCGCGACATCATTACCGAAAACGCCGGCCAGGGCACGGCCGATATCCTCGATTTCACCCAGATGGCAACCGGCGTGCTGGTGGACATGCCGCGCAATGTGGCGTGGCATCCCGGCCGGCATATCCCCGGGATCCAGTTTATCGAGATCGCCTGGGGTGGAAGCGGCAACGACTACATGATTGCCGGCAACCAGGCGGTGCGCTTCACCGGCGGGGCGGGGGATGATGTGCTGATCGGCAGCGCCTTCGATGATCAGCTCTCCGGCGGCACCGGCAATGACCTGCTGCTGGGCCTCGGCGGCCGCGATACCTTCGTCTTCTTCCGCCGTAACATCCTGGCAGAAGAAGACCGCTTCGACTGGACGCCAGAGGACATCGTCATCTAGGCACGGGTGGCCCTCTCGCGCTTCTCTGTCACGAGGATGGCCGCCGGCGTGATTCCTCCAGTCTCGCAGGGCAGGCAACCGCCTGCCCTGCGAGACTGTGCCTTTCAGCCATCACCCTTGCAGCTTTCTGTCAACCTCATTCATCCGCCAGCAGGAACTCCGCGGAGATGGCATCCGCGACATTCAGACCGCGCTCGGTAAGCGTGAGGCGCTCGCTATTGGCCTCCACCAGGCCAACGCGGCTGAGCTGATCAATCTGGGCGGCGTAGATCTCGCGGGCATCGAGGCCGGTGCGGGCCTGGAAAGTGTCAAATTGCAGCCCCTCGCTGAGGCGCAGCAGCAGCATCGCCAGTTCGCCAGCCCGTCGGCGCGGTGACAGGTGCTCGTATTCATCAACCGGCAACTGGCCGGCATCGATGGCCTTTTCCCATTCACCCAGGTGGCCGCGGTTCTTCCAGCGGTGGCCCTGCACGTGCGAAGCGCCGGACGGCCCGAAAGCGATGTAATCGCCCCCATGCCAGTAGACCAGGTTGTGCTGGCACTCGGCTCCCGGCCGGGCGTAGTTGCTCACCTCATACGCCGGCAGCCCGGCCTCCTTCAGCTTCCGGCGGGTGTAGTGGAGCATTTGCAGTTCCAGCTCATCCTCGGCCGCGATCAGGCGGCCCAGGCGCTTCTTGACCGCAATCGGCGTGTTCAGCTCATAGATCAGTCCGTAACAGGACAGGTGCTCGGTGTTGAGGGCAATTGCCTGCTCGAGGTTGGCAGTCCAGCGATCGAACGTCTGGCCGGGGATGGCGTAGATCAGGTCGATGTTGAGGCGCGTGAATCCGGCTTGCCGCGCCAGGTCAAGACTGCGGGCCACATCGTCGGGGTCGTGATGGCGTTCGAGAACAGCCAGTTCCTGCCGGTCAAACGACTGGGCGCCGAAGCTGAGACGGTTGACGCCCATCTCGCGGAGCATGGCGCAGTATTCCAGCGAGACGGTGGCCGGATTGCACTCAATGGTCCATTCCTCCAAGCCGGACAGGTCAAACCCCTCGCGCAGGCCGGCTAGTAACCGCTGCATGGCATCGAGCGGGAGAAGGCTGGGCGTGCCGCCGCCAAAGAAAATCGTGCGGGGACGCAGGCTGGGGCCGGCTGGATGAATCGGGCGCGTCGGCAGGGTGGGATCGGGGTGGTCCGGCTCTCTTGCAGGATAACGGGCTGCGGGCCGGCCGATCCACAGTTCCGCCTCGCGGAGGATGCGATCGACGAAGGCGATCATGCGCTGCTGGCTCTGGCGCGTGATGCTGTAGAAGTCGCAGTAGTGGCACTTGTGGAAGCAGAACGGCACATGCACGTACAGCGCCGGCACGACCACGGCAGGCAGAACAGCCGGGGTCAGGGCGGCGGGAGCAAACTGGTGAAGCGGGATGGCGGTCACAGAACCAATGGTAGCCCTGCCGTAGCGCGGTGTCGCGGCCGCGGCTGGGCATGGACAGCCTGGAACCTGCGTTACGACCGGCGCAAGGGATGGGTCGCCTGCGATCAGGCGGCGGAGAGGGTATCGGGAACATGCTGCGCTGGACGAGCTGGCAGATCGACCTGGACCGGCTGAGCGGGGCTGTCGGCAGGACGGGCGCTGCGCAGGCGCAGGCGGGCGAGCTTGGCGGCGGCTTCGTCGATGCGCTCGATCTCCTGGCCGAGCTTTGAGCGGCTGGCATTCACCAGTTGCTCAACCCGCTCGCTGAGCCGGCTCTCCAGGCCCTGGGTGAGCGTGCGGGCTTCCTGTTCCCAGCGCCGCAGGTGCTGATTGATCTCGCTTTCGACATCCCGCACCAGCGCTGCCGTGCGCGGGCGCAACTCCTCGATCTTCATCACGAGCTGGCTTTCACCCTGCTCGATGCGGGCGGTGGCGTGGTTCAGCAGTGCACCGATGCGCTGCTCGACGGCCTCCTGTGTCTGCTCGAGCATCACCTGTGCCTGCGGCCGAAGGTTGCGCAGGCGGGTGATCAACTGCTGCTCGATCAGGTCAACCGTCTGCTCGCCGGTGCTGCGCAGCTCGACGATCCGGCCGTGCAGGTTCGATTCGATGGCCTGGAGCAGGGCCGATACCTGGCGATCGAAGGCTTCGCGGGCATCGTCGATCTGGCTGAGGATGGGGCGGACATCGATGCGCGCCTGCTGGGCGATCGACTCCACCTGCTGCTGCACGCTGCGCTTGACCGCATCAACCGCCTGGCGGGCGTGTGCCTGCACCTGCTGTTCGGCAGTGGTGATCCGCTGTTCGGCCTGTGTCATCGCCAGATCCAATGCGCGCTCGATCTGCTGGGTCATGGCGGCCACCTGGCCATTGGCGGCATTGGCGATTTCCATCATCCGCGCTTCGTGGGCGCGGAGATCCTCGCTGAGTTGCCGGCGGATCGGTTCGGCCAGCGACTGTGCCTGGATTTTGGCCCGTTCCAGCGACTGCTGAAGGCGGGTATGCAGGCCGTCGGTCAGTTCGGTGGTCAGGTCGCGCGCCTGGCCGATGCAGGTGCGCATCTGCTCGACAATGCGATCGGCTTCTGCGCGGACGCTGTCCAGCTCATGTTCCGCCTGCTCGGCCAGCGTGCGGGCAAGGGCCGCCAGCGCCTCGCGCGCCTGGGCGGCATGGGTGTCGAGCAGGTGCCTGGATTGCTCGGCGGCATTGGCCAGCGCGCTCTCGTGGTCCCGGGTGCGGGCGGCGAGCTGCGATTCGTGTTCACCGATCCACCGCGCGAGCTGGGCCTGGTGATCGTTCAGGCCGGTGGCCAGGTGGTTGGCGATGGCCTCGCGCGCCTGATCCTGCAACTGGGCAGAGGTTTCAAGCAGGCTGGCCTGGGCCTGCTCGGCAGTGGCTTGCACCTGCTGCTGGACCGGCTCGATCAGCCGCGAAACCTGTACGCGGGCCTCCTGCACCAGATCATTGACCACCCCGGCCGCCCCATCGCGCAGGTGGGGGATCTGGGCGATGATGGGCGAAAGCTCCGCCGTGTTCTTCCGCAGGTTTTCCAGCAGGGTCTTGAGGTTTTCCTCAGCCCGGACCAGGAACTCAGCGCGGGCAGCCAGCCGCGCCTCCAGCTCTTTTGCCTCCTCGATCCGGCGGGCAACGGCCTTGTCGATCAGGGCGAGACGCGCTGCCTGCTCGGGCAGGGTGGGAAGGGGCGAGTTGGGCTGGGACATGACGCTGGCTCCGATAATATCGCGGTCCAGCATTCATCATCGGCGAATTGGCCGGCGAAGGATAAACGGAAGTGAGGGGGGGCACGCCGGGGGTGGACGGCGCAGCGGCCAGCGTGTGGCGCCTGGGCGGCCACGCGGTGGATTTACAGCGCGAACAGGCTGAGCAGGCGCGCACTGCCGCTTGAGCCGCCACGGGCCGCACGGCGCGCCGCACCCGAAACAGATGTCCCCCTGGGCTGGGTTGTTGCGAGGTTGCGGATCCCTCCAGACCTTGCTGCCTCCACTGACAATGGGCTGCCTTCCGCTCAGATCCACTGGTCCCGGATCAGCTTGAGCTGCTCGTAATCCTCCTGGTCCCAGTAGTCTGGGCAGGGGTCGGGGATGAGCCGGGTGAAGAAGATCTCGGCATCGTTTTCGATGTCTTCCTCGTTCTGGCCCATCGCCTGACGGGCGGCGTACATGTCATCTTCCATGCTGGCCAGCCGCAGGGCTTCACGGCCGCAGTATTGGCGTACCAGCGCTGCCAGCTCGCCGTAGAAGTTCTTGGTCTCCTCATCCGGCAGCGGCGGGGGCTGGCAGTGGCGCTTGAGGGCATGACGGAAGTAACGCAGCTTCTCCTCCCATGTCAGGTGAGGATCAAGTGCCAGCGTGACGTATTGCCCCACCTTGAGGGCCGCATGCTCATGGACATCGCCACGCCGATCCGCCTCACGGATGTGCTTGGCGTACCAGGTTTCGGGACGCCCGATCTCAGGCATGGGTGGAAATGTGTGTGGTCTGGTGACAATCATCACACGCTCCCGGTTGATTCACTGTGGCGGAAAGGAGATGAAAAGTACCGCCAGACTTGCGCATTTAAGCCTACGCGCAAAACATCCGCAAAGCAACATAAAAAAGGGGTGGAAATGGCAAAATATTGCTTTGGATAATAAAAACAGCCCACGGAGGTGCCGTGGGCTGTTCGCAATCTTATTAAACTGTCGTGTCGATCAGGGCTTACCCGCGCCGCCGGCGTGCTTTTGCACCGCCTCATGCACATCGGGCGCGGCCGGCCTGGTGACCGGTGCGATACTGCGGATATTGGCCTCCCTGAGCTGCCGCTCATCAATGGGGGAGGGCGCGCCGCACATCAGATCGGCCCCGCTCTGGGTCTTGGGGAAGGCGATGACATCACGGATGTTGCCGATATTGCGCAGGATCATCACCAGCCGATCCAGGCCGAAGGCGATGCCGCCGTGCGGCGGAGCGCCGAACTGCAGGGCATCGAGCAGGAACCCGAACCGCAGCTTCTGCGCCTCATCATCAATTCCCAGCAGGGCAAAGACCTTCTGCTGGATGTCCATGCGATGGATACGGATCGAGCCGCCGCCGATCTCGCTGCCGTTGCAGACGATGTCGTACGCCTTGCTCCTGATCGACTCGATCTCGGCCTGATCGCGGCTGTCGAGCTTCGCCAGATCCTCATCCCGCGGGGCGGTGAAGGGGTGGTGCGTGCTGACGTACCGGCGTTCTTCCTCATCGTATTCAAACGCCGGGAAGTTCACGACCCAGACGAAGGCATAGCCAGTCCGGGGCTTCATTTGCAGATCGCGGGCCATCTTCAGCCGCAGCTCGCCGAGCACCTTGTGAACGATCTTCGGCTTGTCGGCCGCGAAGCAGAGCAGATCACCCGGCTTGGCGCCGGTTTTGTCAATTATTTGCCGGGCCACTGGGTTGATGAACTTGGCGATGCCAGTGTCGAAGGCCTCGCCGCTCACCTTGGTGACCGCCAGCCCCTTGGCGCCGAACCCCTTGGCCCACTCGGCCAGTGCATCGGTCTGGGCGCGGGTCATCTTTGCCCCATCCGGCACAACGATGCATTTCACCATCGGCGCGTTCTTGAAGACGCCAAACTCGGTGGTGTGGGCGATATCCGTGATGTCGTGCAGTTCCATGCCAAAGCGCAGGTCCGGCCGGTCTGAGCCGTAGCGGTTCATGGCTTCGTCCCAGTCCATGTGCGGGATTGGATTCGGGATCTCAACGCCCAGGATCTCCTGCCAGATCCGCCGCAACAGGCCTTCCATGTGCCCGATGATGTCTTCACGATCGATGAAGCTCATCTCGATATCGAGCTGGGTAAACTCGGCCTGGCGGTCGGCCCGCGGATCTTCATCGCGGAAGCAGCGCACGATCTGCATGTACTTGTCGCACCCGCCAACCATGAGCAATTGTTTGAAAAGCTGTGGTGACTGCGGCAGGGCGTAGAAGCTGCCCGGCTGCAGGCGGCTGGGGACGATAAAATCCCGCGCGCCTTCCGGCGTGCTCTTGGTCAGGAAGGGGGTTTCGATCTCCCAGAACCCCAGCGCGCCCAGGTACTCACGCATGATCTGGGTCACGCGATGGCGCACGTACAGCGTCTGCTGGATCTCGGCCCGGCGCAGGTCGAGGAAGCGGTATTGCAGGCGGCGTTCCTCCTTGGGCGCCTCGGGGTCGGCCGTATTGAAATCGGGCAGGAAGGGCGGGGTGGGGCTCTGGCTCAGCACCTGCATCGACTTGACCCGCACCTCGATGCCGCCAGTGGCCAGCTTGGGGTTGACCAGCCCCTCGCCACGTGGCTCCACGATACCTTCAACCGAGATCACCCACTCGCTGCGGAGCTTGCGGGCCTCTTCGTGGGTGGCCTGGCCGCAGGAATCAGGGTCAAACACGAGTTGGGTCAGCCCCTCGCGGTCGCGCAGGTCGATGAAGACCAGCCCGCCGTGGTCGCGGTAGGAGTGGACCCAGCCGGCGAGTCGCACGGTCTGGCCATTGTCGGATGGACGAAGCTGCCCACAGGTGTGGGTCCGATAGCGGGTGGCGATGGCTTGCATGATGATTACCGAAAATTGTTTGCCGTTTGCCGATTGGCACTTGTGCGGCGGGTCAAACTCTCTGGAAAGGGGCGTCGATGGACGTTCAGCCGGGGCAGGCGCGGAGCCGGGGGGCCAGTCATGGCCCGCGGGACACCGCGCCTACCGATTGACGTCCGTATCCTTGACGCTGCGGGGGTGCATCGAGGCAGAAGATATATCGGATGCCCGGACCGTCGGCAAGCGGGCGCAGCCCCAATCGCCCGCGGGGCAAAAGACATAGTCGTGGGTGCCTGGTGAGCTATCCCTGATCCGGCGTGCGCCATGCCGGACCGTATCGGCCGGCGGAGCCAGGGTGGCAGGTGAGGCCCCGTGGGCCGCGCAGCCATGCTCCAACGCGATTTGAAACAGCCGGTCCGCGTATCGTTTCTGTAAAGCAGTGCCGGCATGGGTACCGATTTGAGTTTATATTTGCTCGTGGCAACGCCTGTACCATTTCACCAGGGATTGCATCATGCTCCACACGATCCTGCCATCTTTGCTTCGTTCCGTGTCCCTGCTGGCCGCCAAGGAGCCGCCAGGGTGGTATAACCCCACCTTTATCATTGGCGGACTGGTGATGGGACCGCTGATGATCCTGTCCGGCATCATGGTCATTCGCCGGAAGGAGACGATCACCGACTATGACTTCCGCGGACGCGAAAACCGCATCGAAGGCAAGGCGGCGGTACAGGTTGGCATCGGCCGCATCATCATCGGTGTTATCTTCATCGCCCTGAGCATTTACGCGGCGACGGTAGGCATGCCGTACTTCGGTGAATAACCGGCCTCCAGCGGCTTGCGCGGGCCGGCATCACCCTCACAGCTCACGCACGATCCGCGCTGGATTACCAACAGCGACGACGTTGGGCGGCAGGTCGCGGACAACGACCGCACCCGCGCCAACGACCGTGTTGTCGCCGATGGTGACACCGGGGCAGACTATGACGCCGCCGCCGAGCCAGACATTATTGCCAAGAGTGATGGGTTTTGAGGCCTCCCACTTGGCCTGGCGCGGTTCCGGCTCGATGGGGTGGGTGGCGGTCAGGAGCTGCACGTTCGGGCCGATCTGCACATCATCGCCGATGGTGATGCGCCCCACATCCAGCAGGATCAGCCCCCAGTTGGCGAAGGTGCGCTGGCCAATGTGGGTCTGGTAGCCGTAATCACAGCGCAGCGGCGGCCGGATGACCGACCCTTCGCCGAAGCTTCCCAGCAACTCGCGCAGAATCCGCAGCCGCTCGGCGTGATCATCCCCGGCGGTGGCGTTGAACTGCGCGGTCAATACGGCGGCCCGGTTGCTCTCCCTGAGCAGGTCCGGGTCATCAAAGATGTAATGGTCGCCGGCCAGCATCCGCTGGCGGTTGCTGCGCCCATCCGGCTGAAATCGGGGATCGGTCATGCGGGAGTATAGGCGGGGGACAGGCGCTCAGATGTTCACTTCATAGAACCCCGCCGGGGGCTGGCCGCCGCCGCGGCGGACGTAGATTTTCAGGTGAAAGCGCGTCCGCACGACGGCGTCCGGCTCGGCGGCGATCTCCTCCATGCTCTGACGCGATGGCTCGCCGGCGAGCCGCAGTACCATCGCGCGTTGATCGGCCGTCAGGCCGGCTAGGGGCAAACCGCGCTCATGTGCCACGTGTGCGGGCCGCGACTGCCAGTGAAGCAGTTGCCGCCGCTGCTCGGCTGTCAGTGATTGAAGAAAGCGGTCGAAGCTGAGCAGGTCGTATCCCGAGCCGCCGGGTATTGAGAAGAATACGCCGTGATCGCGATGACCGTCGGCCAGGCTGTAGCCGGCCAGCAGGGAGAACTCGATGCTTGTGCCGGCCAGCGGGTCCGGCTCGGCGAGCCATTCCCGAAGCGCCTCGACATCCACCCTCATCTGGCCAGGATTGTCGGCCAACGCGCGGAACCGATCCAGGACGTAGGCCCGCACCTCCTGCGACCACTCGGCCGCCGGCTTGCGCCCCACCCACCACGGCAGCGAATCGCGCAGCGCTTCGGGCAATGCGGCAAATGCTTCCGGTCTGTCCGCTTCCAGATCGGCCAAGGCGATCCGCACGGTGCGGACGTGCGCCTCGACGTGGCGAGCCTTAGCCTCCTCGCGCCATTGGCGCACCTGGTCGGGTGATGGCTCCCTGGCCAGCGTCATCAGTCCGGATCCGATCAGGCCGCATATCAGCAGCAGGACCAGTCGTCGCGACATGCTTCCTCCCAATCTCTGCCTGCCTCGGCCCCGGCTTGCAGTTGGGCCGGCGGGGCGGGCGCGCGGTTGATGGGGCGATTGTACCTGCCCCGGCGATCGCTTCCATGTTCCACTTTCCTGTCGCGACGGGATTAAAGACTCGTCATCTGACCTGATCCGGCTACAATCCGAGGCTTGTTCGGGGAAAGTGCGTCTGTTGACAGGATCGCGAGGGAGCGCTGATGGGTTCGTGTTTGTGTGACAAGTGTGCAGCACTGTGCTGCCGGTATTTCGCCTTGCCGATCGAGACGCCGGAGACCCGGCGGCAATACGATGACATCCGCTGGTATCTGGTGCATGAGAATTGCGTTGTCTTCATCGAGAAAAAGACCTGGTACCTGGCGGTGATGGCCAAGTGCAAGCACCTGCAGCCGGACAACCGCTGCGGGATTTACGAGACCCGTCCGCGCATCTGCCGCAGCTACAGCACTGACAACTGTGACTATCACGGTGGCGAATACGAATACGACGAGCTTTTCACCAGTGCTGAGCAACTGTGGGAATACGCCCAGAAGCAGTTGAAACTGGCTCGCGAGAAGCGGCGCAGGCAGCGTGAGCGGGAAGCGGCCGGACGCGCTGGGAAGGCAGTGCGGAAGCCGGCCCGTCGAACCACGAGCAAGTCGCGTCCGCTCAAGCCAACTCTGATTCCTGCCACTGCTCTGCAGCGGCCGGCCATGAATGGATCGACCCATGCCAAGGGCGTGCCCCTGCCGGTACTGGGGCGGTGAAGGGCCGGCGGTGAGCGGATGGCGAATGGCTGTGCGGCCCGCTTTGGCCCTTTACGATTGGGCCATCCGCAACATACAGATGGCCCAATCGTAGAGGGCCGATCCGCCGGCCAGATCGTAAGCAACGAGCGAACCGATGGATCGCACCGTTCATTACGAGGCTGCTTTCGAAGCTTTTCTCCGCAGGCGCGGGATACCCTATGTCGCGGTGGATGAGGCAAAGAAAGCGCTCTTCGCCGATGCGAAGCTCAAGAGCTTCGACTTCGTCGTCTACTCGAAAAACGGCCCGAACCTGCTGGTGGATGTGAAAGGCCGGAAGCTGCGTGATCCCCAGGGGCGCAGCGGCTTTGAAACCTGGAGCCCCGAGCAGGATGTCAACGACCTGATGGAGTGGGAACAGGTGTTTGGCCCGGGCTTCATGGCGATGCTCAGCTTCGTCTATGAGATCGCGCCGCCGCTGACGCCCGAGCCGGGAATGTTCGAACATCGCAGCCGCTGGTACTGGATCCTGGGCGTGGAACTGGCCGAATATCGCAACCACATGCGGCGGCGCAGTGTCAAGTGGGAAACCGTCTCCCTGCCCGCCGCTGATTTTAGGTCGCTTGCCCGCCCGCTCGAAAGCTGGTTATGATCGGGCAGAAGGGCCGCGCCGGTATAAACCGGGATGGACCTGTTGAGTGGGTCATGGGTGCCCGGCCGGGAAGCTGTCCCGCTGTGCCCCGTCAACGCCCTGCACCAGTCAACACGGACAGGCCGCCCAAATAAGGAAACGCCCATGAAATCACCACTGCTTGCCTGGCTCCTGGGGCTGATACTGATGCTGGCCACGCCGTCGATTTCAACCGCCCAGGAGGACACGGAACTCAATGCCCGTCTCGATACGTACGCCGAAAAGGTGAAGATCGAAGAAAGCTCCACCGCGCTGACCTGGCTGCTGCTGGTGGGGCTGGGAGTGCTGTGCTTCTCGGTCCTGTTCAAGGACGCCAAGCGCTCGCACCTGGATTGACCCCGCAACCTTCTCTTCCCGCGCTGCGCGGGAGGAGAGCGACCAATCGAAGGAGACGCACCATGCTGCGACGAAAGATCCTGTGGGCCCTGGTCGGTATCAATGCCGCACTGGGCGTGATGTGCCTGGGCAATTTCCTGCAGGCCAACACCGCCACTGCGCAGGCCCGCCGTCCCCCTGAGTACATCATGATCCCCGCCGATATTCCCGGTGGGCGCACCGGTATCGTCTACGTGGTGGACATCACCAACGACGCTCTGAGCGCCATGGCCTATGATGATGCCCAGCGGCAGATGAACTTCATGCGGCCGTTGAACCTGAACGCCGCCTTTGCCGCCGGCCAGGGCCGCCGCTGATCGCCCGAAACCCCTTGCGGGCCCGAGCAGCCTGTCGGCCGTGACGGGTCAGGCACCTGGCGGCTTCCAGGCCATCATCAACTGCTATCCTGAACCATTGAGGCCACTATGAGCAAAGAAACTACTGGCATCGTTCTGCTGAGCATCACTGCTGTCCTGCTGCTGATCTTCAATTTCACCCTGCAGCGCTCGGCCGAGGCGGCTACGTCCGTCCGCGACCGCGATTACCATCTGGTTACCGCCCGCCTCCAGGATGGCGGCGAAGCGCTGTATGTCACCGATAACCGCACCGGCGTGTGCGCTGTCTTCGCGTTTGACCCAAGCACCCGCACGGTCACGCTGCGTGATGCCAAGCCGGTTGCCGCCGCCTTCCGCTGATTCGCCAGGCGCTCTCCCCGCCGGCACCGCCCGACGGGGAGAGCGGTCTCGCCGTAGGCCTGCCTCTGGGGATGCTACCCCGCTTCCCGGCGGGGGTAGATGCTGCCAGCGCGACTGAGTGGCCCTTTGCTGCGTTGTCAGTCGATCAACGCATCCGCGGCATGGGGGTGGGCCCGGTGCGGCCAATGGCGTAGAATGTTCGGCAACCAAAGGCAAGGAATCGAAATGGCTGAAGATCGACCGTCTCTGAGCATTGATACCGACTGGAAGAAGCAGGCGCAGGAAGAGAAGCGCCGACTGGCCGAGGAGGCCAAAAAGCGCGAAGAGCAGG
Source organism: uncultured Tepidisphaeraceae bacterium (assembly GCA_964398315.1). Classification (GTDB taxonomy): domain Bacteria; phylum Planctomycetota; class Phycisphaerae; order Tepidisphaerales; family Tepidisphaeraceae; genus JADLCB01. The sequence continues at coordinate 72,658 of CAYNMV010000014.1, forward strand.
CCGCCGAAGGGATTGCCGGGCGGATCGGCCCAGCCGGCGCAGCGCCTGCCGGCGATGCCGCTCCCGCCAGCGGCCGTGCCCAGCCGCGCGAACTGCCCCCGGCCAGTTTCGCGACCCTCGTCCAGTCGATCGTGACCCAGGTGCTGTTCTATCTGGGCGACCTCAGCCCCCGTGGCGGCGAACCGACCGTCAACCTCGACATGGCCAAGCACAACGTGGACATCCTCGGCATGCTCGAGGAAAAAACCCGCGGTAACCTGACCGATGAGGAAAAGAAGCTGCTTGATGCGGCCCTGTACGAAGTCCGCATGCGCTATGTCAGCGTCGCCAGCCAATACATCGCCTGAAAACGCCGGGGCGGGCAACCGCAACATAACGCGGGTGCGGCCCTCCGCGCCCGCAGGGGGACGACAGGATTTGATTTCCCCCCACCCCTTGCCGCCCCAGCCCGCCCCGCTATAATCTCCCATTCCCAACGGGCCTTTGGCGCAGCTGGCTAGCGCGCTTGCATGACACGCAAGAGGTCACTGGTTCGAGTCCAGTA
>CAYNMV010000015.1:0-53981 GCA_964398315.1 uncultured Tepidisphaeraceae bacterium
GCAGCGGCGGATTGATCAGGAAGCCGAACAGTCCGGCGCCCACCAGGTTCCAGAACGCCACGGCGACGAAGAAATAGATCGGCCACTTGTAGGAGGCCACCCACGGCCGGCACCGGCTCAGGTTGAGGTTCTCGTAAGCCTCAAAGCCGATCAGGGTCAGCGGGACAATCTCCAGAGCGCTGAAGACCGACCCCATCGCCAGCACCCCAACGCTGGTGCCACTGAAGTACAGGTGGTGCAGCGTCCCGACGATTCCGCCGGACAGGAAGATGCTGGTGGCAAAGAGCGTGGCAGCGGTGGCGGTGCGGATGTTCAGAAGCCCCATGCGGGTGAACAGGAACGCGATCACCGCGGTGGCGAAGACCTCAAAGAAGCCCTCGACCCACAGGTGAACCACCCACCAGCGCCAGTACTCGGCCATCGCCAGATGGGTCTGGCGGCCCCACATCAGACCGGCGCCATAGAAGGCCGCGATGGCGACACTGCTCAGCATGAACAATGCCAGCAGGGAGCGATGCTCATTGGGATGGCGGATGGCCGGCCACATCGCCCGGCCCATCAGCCCCAGCCACAGGAACAGGCCGATGAACAGGAAGATCTGCCAGAAGCGGCCCAGGTCCACATACTCGTAGCCCTGGTGGCCGAACCAGAAGTTGGCCTCGTACCCCAGCTTCTGCATGATGCCAAACCACTGCCCGGCCATCGAGCCGGCGACGATGATCAGCAGGCAGACGAACAGGAAGTTGACGCCGAACCGCTGGCCCCTGGGCTCATGCCCGGAGACGGCCGGCGCCACGAACAGCCCCGTCGCCAGCCAGGCGGTGGCAATCCAGAAGATGCCAAGCTGCGTGTGCCAGGTGCGGGTGACGGCATACGGCAGGTAATCGCTCAGGGGGAAGCCGAAAAAGTGCAGGCCCTCCACCCCGTAGTGGGCGGTGATCCCACCCATGGCCAGCTGCGCCAGCATCAGTGCGGCCACTACCCAGAAATACTTGAGCGTCGCCCGCATGCTGGGGGTGATACCCAGCCTGATCAGCGGGTTCTCACTTGGCGGCTCATGCGGCTCTTCGCCCTTGTGGCGCTGCACGGCCATGTACCAGACCATCGCCCCCACGCCCGCCAGCAGCAGGATCACGCTGGCGACCGACCAGAGCACAATCGCGCTGCTCGGGCGGTTGTCGATCAGGTCCTCGTGCGGCCAGTTGTTGGTGTAGGTGACGGTGGCGCCGGGACGCTCGGTGCCGCACGCCCAGGCAGCCCAGAAGAAAAAGCCGTTCATCAGGCGCTGGCGCTCTACGGTCTTGATGCTCATCGGCGGGATGGCATAGTCCTCGCGCAGTTCCGCCAGCGCGGGATCATCGCCGAACAGCCCGGCATAGTGGGCCGACAGCGCCTCGATGGCCAGGGCCCGATCGGGCGAAATGACCAGGTCGCCGGTCTCGGGATTGTACGTGTTGGTGCGCAGCTCCGCTTTCAGGCGAGCCTTGAGGCCACCTTGCTGTTCCGCAGACAGTTCGGCATAGGGCTTGCCATGGGCCCGCCCGGCCCACAGGTCCAGCAGGAAGACCGCCTCGCGATGCAGCCAGTCGGCCGACCAGTCGGGTGCCACATAGGCGCCGTGGCCCCAGATGGAGCCGACTTCCTGGCCGCCCATCGACTGCCAGACGTTCTGCCCATCGCGAATCTCCTGGCCGGTGAACAGGACACGCCCATCGGTGGTGATCACCCGCTCGGGCACCGGCGGCGCCTTGCGGTACATGTCCACACCGAAATACCCCAGCAGGGCGAAGGAGCCCACCACCACCGCCGCCAGACCGATCCAGAGACCTCGATATCGCATTGCCCGTCGCTCCTCGCTAAAGGAATTCAGATTATGGACATTCGCATCCAGATTGCTTGACGCGGGAAGAATAGCACCTATATTCTGGATATCAAGGTACGGAATATATTTTTTGCACCGCCCCCCGTGATGCGATGAACCTGGATGTGCAGCCGACGGCCGGACACACCTGCGAGAGACCCGATCGGCCACCTGAAGGGATGCTTGTTCACCGAGGCGCGGTCCGGCGGAAGGAGGCCCTCATGGTCGACATGACTCCTGCGGAAATGGATCAGCTTCTGATACAGGCGCGCATCGGGCGGCTGTGCATGGCGGACGCGGCGGGCCGCCCTTACGCCATTCCGCTCCCCTTTTACTGGGATGGCCGTGGACTGTATGTCCGCCTGCCGCTGACCGGCCGCAAGGGGCAGGTGCTCAGTGAGAATGATCGGGTCTGTTTCGAAGTGGATGAGTATTCCGACACGCTCGACTACTACGCCTCGGTGCTGATCGAGGGGCGGCTGGTCGAAGTGAAGGATGTTGCCGAAAAGCTGCGCATCAAATTGCTCAATACGGAAAAGTACCAGCGTCTGCGGCATGGCCACCGCCCCGGGCACGGGCGCGCCCGCCCGCTGGTGGAATTGCCCCTGCGCAAGATCGCGGTAGAGACCATCAGCGGACGCAGGAAAGAAGACCCCGTGCCCACGCCGGAAAACCATCCAGCGTGAGACAGGGCGGTTGCCGCAGGCGCCGTGCAGCGCGATGCGGCAATCGGCAAGCTCCTGTTCAGCAGCATGTGGCTTGGTTCAGCGATACCCCAACCGGCAGACGCGGCCGGATGCCGCGGTGGGCGAGAGGCCGGCCGGCGGGAGGAAAACCCGTCCCTCCCACGCCGCTCTCGCCCCTGCCGGGCTCCTTTTTCTCCCGCCCAACTCGCCCGCCCGGCAAGACCCCATCTGCCAGGCCCGCCTAACCTGTCTGACCAGGCACCAGTTTGGACGCCACGGTCTGGCGAAACGGCGGCGGCTCATCAGGACAGCGTTCCAGCATCTGGCGGGCCAGGGTGCCCATCTGCTCGAGGCCCAGATCAATCGTCGTCAACGGCACTGGCCAGCCGTCAGGCCCCAGCAGTTGTCCAGCACCGATGATGGCCAGCTCCTGCGGCACCCGCACCTGCGCTTCATGGGCCGCCAGCAATGCGCCCCGCGCCTGGAAATCGGAAGCGCACAATACCGCATCCGGCCGATCCGCGCGAGCGAGCAGCTCACGCATGGCCCGATAGCCGTGATTCTCCTGGTAGCCGGCATGCACGATCGGCCCGGGCGACAAACCCGCGGCGGTGACCGCACTGTTGAACGCCTCCACCAGCCGTCCGGTGCTGAAGCGTTCCGCGGCGGCGGTAATCAGGGCGGGATGCCTTCGGCCCTGGGCAACCAGATGCAAAACCGCCTCGGCCATGCCCGAGGTGTAATCCACCGTAATGCAGCGGCTGTAGCCATCGACAAAATCGCTGAACAGCGCCACCACCGGGCATTTGGCCGCCTGTGCTGCCGCCAGCAACGGCACGCTCAGTGGCGACATCAGAATCAACCCATCCAGCATCTGCAACGGCACATGCCGAAGCACTTCCGCCGCTGGTGCATCACCCGGCAGATCGAACAGCCGCACCGCCACGGCCCGGCGATCATCAGCCCGCAGCCCATGCAGCAGAGGAGCGAAAAACGGGTAGCCATCGGCCAGATCGGTAAAGGCGATGCCAATCACAAAGGGTGATTCCGCGCCGGTTCGCTCGGACCCCTGCGGGCCCAGAACAACCGTGCCGGCCCCGGGGCGGGCCTCGATATAACCGGCCTCGGCCAAAGCCTGCAGCGCCCGGCGGATGGTCACTTCCCCAAGCCCCCACAGTCGACTGAGTGTTCGCTGGGTTGGGATCGTCTGCCCGGGCAGCAGTTCACCGCGATGGATGCTCTGCTGGAGCAGGTCGCCAATCTGACGGTACAAATGCCCCCCCTGCCGCCGGTCGATCTGCTGGCCAAGGCGAATGAAGAGAGAGTCAGGGGTGTTGGGTGGCTCCACGGCTGCGATGGTCATATGGCGCAGATGCGATGTCAAATAATATATTGCGATGTCGCAATGTCGTTATTAAGCTATCGCCATCATGGCCCTGTCTCAAGATCATCCGACTTCATCCACGCCTCTTCCGATTGACCCGCCTCGGGATGTTGAAGCACTGGAAGAGCTGCTCTCTCGTCCCACGCCTGCGCTGGTCCAGGCGATGAGCGAGCTGGAGGGAGATCTGCTGGTCCTCGGGGCGGCGGGCAAGATGGGCCCGACCCTCTGCCGCATGGCCCGCCGTGCCACGGATGAGGCCGGCCGCAACCGGCGCATCTGGGCTGTCTCGCGGTTCAGCAACCCGGCCGAGCGCCAGAAACTCGAGCAGCACGGCATCGAAACCCTCACCGGCGATCTGCTGGATGAGGCGTTCCGCCGCACCTTGCCCGATGCGCCCAACATCGTCTACATGGCCGGCATGAAATTCGGCGCCACGGGCAATGAATCGCTCACCTGGCAGATGAACACCGTGCTGCCGGCCTATATCGGCGAACGCTTTGCCTCGGGGCGCATCGCCGTCTTCAGCACGGGCAACATTTACGGCCTGGCCCCTCTGCATGAAGGCGGCTCGCTCGAAACCGACCCACCCAATCCCATCGGTGAATATGCCATGAGCTGCCTGGGGCGCGAGCGTGCCTTCGAGCACATCTCGCGCACGCGCAACACACTGGTGTCGATCCTTCGCCTGAACTATGCCTGCGAGCTGCGCTATGGCGTACTGGTGGACTTGGCCCTGCGCATCGCAGCCGGCAAGGTCATCGACCTGTCCATGCCGATGGTGAACGTGGTCTGGCAGGGGGATGCCAATGCCTGGGCGCTGCAGAGCCTGCTGCTGGCCCAAAGCCCGCCGCGCATTCTCAATCTTGCCGGCCCCGAGCAACTCAGCACCCGCCGGGTCTGCCTGCGCCTCGGGCAGCTCATGGAACGCGAGGTGCGTTTCACCGGCGAACCGGCCGCTGAGGCCGTGCTGAGCAACGGCCAGCAGGTTCACCGCCTCATGGGCTATCCCCGCCTGCCGGTCGATCGCCTGATTGAGTGGGTTGCCCACTGGGTGCGCAGCGGCGGGGAAATCATGGGCAAGGCAACCAAATTCGAAGTGCGCGATGGGCGGTTCTGAACCGGGGTGCCTTCATTTTTAGGATCCGGAGAGTCAACTGCCGCGCGCAGCGGCGAAAAAGAGCGTGCTGCCTCCAATCCAGGCCTGCCTTGCCCCTCGGCCCCCCGTGGATTGACGGCCAGCGCGTTTCCCGATCAATCACATGGGAGAACAGCCATGCGTCCATTTATCGAGCCGGATGCCGTGCCGCACGCTGCCCTGCCAGCGCGGGTGGCCCGGTCGCTGCGCCGGGGCGTGGTGATCCCGGCCCACCCGCTGGCACTGACTGCCGCGCGGCGGCTGGATGAGCAGCGCCAGCGCGCGTTGACGCGCTACTATACCGCCGCCGGCGCTGGGGGGATTGCGGTGGGTGTGCATACGACCCAGTTCGCGATCCGTGATCCGAAAATTGGGCTGTTTCGCCCGGTGCTGGAACTGACCGCCCAGGAGATGGACCGCGCTGACCGGGCGCGTGATGAGCCGCTGGTGCGCATCAGCGGCATCTGCGGCGACACCGGGCAGGCACTGGCCGAAGCCCAGTTGGCGCGCGAGCTGGGGTATCATGCGGGGCTGTTGTCACTGCGGGGGCTGGGGCAGGCCGCTGAGGGCGAACTGATCGACCATTCATGCCGGGTGAGCGAGGTGCTGCCGATCATCGGCTTTTATCTGCAGGAGGCTGTGGGCGGACGCTTCCTCAGGTACCGTTTCTGGCGCAGCCTGTGCGATGCGGTGCCGAACCTGGTAGCGGTGAAGATCGCGCCGTTCAACCGCTACCGCACGCTCGATGTCGTGCGCGCGGTGGCCGAGTCGGGGCGCAACGATGTAGCGCTCTATACCGGCAACGATGACAATATCCTGCTGGACCTGCTGACCCCCTACCGCTTCAACCTCGGCGGGCGCACAGTTGAGCGGCGGATAGTGGGCGGCCTGCTCGGGCAGTGGGCGGTCTGGACAAAGGCGGCGGTCGATCTGCTGGATCGCTGCCATGGGCTGATCCGCAGCCAGCAGCCCGTGCCGGCAGATCTGCTGGCGCTGGCGATCCAGCTCACGGATGCCAACGCGGCGGTATTTGATGCCGCCAATGGGTTTGCCGGGGTCATTGCCGGCGTGCATGAAGTCCTGCGCCGCCAGGGACTGCTGGCCGGCACCTGGTGCCTGGATGAACACGAATCGCTCGGTCCCGGCCAGGCCGAGGAGCTGACGCGCATCACCCGGGCCTATCCCCACCTGACCGATGATGCGTTCGTCGCCGCCCGCCGCGCGCAGTGGCTGGCTGACGATCCACCCGCCGCAGACCGGTAAAACGCGCATGAATCAGGCTCGCCCCCAGGCGATCGGCATTCAGGTGATATCGGCACCGATGAGGAAATGGTCGCTGGCGTACCGGGCCAGGCGATCCTGCTCGATCCAGGCCGATGCGATGCGCGAGCGCTCGATACCGTGGATAAAGATATAGTCGATCCGCTGGCCGGGGAACTGGGTGGTGTAGGTGCCGGTGGTGTCGGCCAGGTCCGGGGCGACCGCGTGCAGGGTGTCGATGTATCCAGCATCGAGCAGCCGCTGTACAACGCGGCGGGGAATGCCGCCGCCGTTGTCGAGCCAGTCCTGCCGGGTGCGGGGGCTGCACAGAGCCGGGTCGATCTGCTGGGAGGGGGCGTTGGCATTAAAATCGCCGGCCAGGATATGCGGCCGGCCCTGCAAATGGCTGAGCCGGTCAAACATGGCCTGCAACTGCTTCTCGCGCAGTTGCTCGCGCTCTTCGGATGCATGCGCAGCGAAGTGCAGCCCCACAATCGGCCATTCCACCCCGCCGGGATCGATCACATGCGCCTCGATGAAGGCGTTCATCCAGTGCCCGCTGCGCAGGGCATGATTGATGGTCTGCACCATCGGCCAAGCACTGAGGATGGCGCCGGCATGGCTGCCTGCGGGGGCATGGATGTAATCCATTTTCAGCCGGCCGGCGATGCGCTGCACAACCGCCGGGTCGTCGGCCTCGACCAGCACCACCACATCCGGCCGCTGGGCCGCAATTACCTCGGCCAGGGGGTCGGCCCGCCCTTCCCCACCGTTGAGAATGTTGTAACTGACGATCCGCATGAGCAGGAACATCATGCACCACAGCGCCAGCATTGCAAAGCCGACCGTCGCGCGCCGGGACACCACCCGCCTGCGGCAAATTGAGACGCACTTAGCATTTCCTTTCCCAGCGCCTAGAATCGCGGCATGAGCTCAATGCCTGCTGTCGTTCTCAAGGAAGGTCAGGAACTGCTCGGTTTCCGCGTGGTGCGCATCGTACCGCTGCCACGACAGCGATCGGTGGCATACCAGTTGGAGCATCTGAAAACCGGTGCGCGCATCCTGCACCTGCATAACGACGATGCCGAGAACCTCTTCTCCATCACTTTCCCTACCCCGCCTGCCGATGACACTGGCGTGCCGCATATCCTGGAGCATGCCGTCCTGTCGGGGTCGAAGAAGTTTCCGGTCAAGGACCCGTTCTTCGAGATGATCAAGCAGTCAATGGCGACTTTTATCAACGCCATGACCGGCTCGGACAGCACGTACTATCCTGTCTGCTCCAACGTGCGGCAGGATTACTTCAACCTGGCCGAGGTCTACTGGGATGCGGTCTTCTACCCCAACCTGACTGAACTGACCTTTCTGCGCGAAGGGCATCACCTTGAGCCGGCGGATCGGGCCAACCCGACCGGCGAGCTGACCATCCAGGGCATTGTCTACAACGAGATGAAGGGGGCCTTCTCCAGCCCCAATGCGATCGTCGGGCGGGCCAGCTTCCGCGGGCTGTATCCCGACACCGCCTACGGCAAGGAATCGGGCGGTGATCCGCGCTCAATCCCCGCGCTGACCTATGAGCAGTTCCGTGCGTTCCATGCCCGCTACTACCATCCGAGCAACGCCTACATCTTCCTTTACGGCGATATCCCCATCACCGATCACCTGGCATGGCTGCAACCCCGGCTCGATGCCTTTGATCGCCGGCCGGTGGATGCCTCGATCGACCTCCAGCAGCCCTGGACCGAGCCGCGCGAGAAGACGATCCCCTATCCGGTCAGCCCGCATGATTCGCTGGCCGGCAAGACATGGATCACCATCAACTGGCTGACCGGTGATGGCACGGACCCTGAGGAGATCATGGCCTTCAGCGTGATCGAGGCGGTGCTGCTGGGCAACCAGGCCGCCCCGCTGCGCAAGGCGATCATCGATTCGAAGCTGGGGGCCGACCTGGCCCACAGCGGCTATTACGATGGGCTGAAACAGTCTTCGTTCCACGTGGGCATCAAGGGCTCCGAGGCCGAGCGCAAAGAGGCCTTCGTCGAGTTGGTGCTGCGCACGCTGCGCGGGATCGTGCAAAGTGGCATCGAGCCCGACCGGGTGGAGGCAGCGTTCCAGCAGCTCGCCTACTCACACCTGGAGATCGGCAGCAATTATCCGCTGCGCCAACTTGGGGCCGTTAAGCCGCTCTGGCTGCACGGCAAGGATCCGCTTGACCTGGTGCGCGCTGCCGAGCACCTGGAGAACCTGCGCCAGCGCTACCAGCAGGACCCCCAACTGTTCACCCGGCTGATACAGCAGCGCATCATCGACAACCCCCACCGCCTGACGATCACCTTCGTGCCCGATCCCAGCCTGGCCGCCAGGCAGGAGCAGAAGGTGCGCGAACATCTCCAGCGCATCCGCGCTGAGCTGAGCGAGTCTGATCTGCAGCGCATCGCCGAGCAGACGGCGGAGCTGGATCGCCTGGCAGCCACGCCCAACTCGCCCGAGGCACTGGCCACACTGCCCCGCCTCCAGGTAGCGGACCTGCCCAAGAAGCCGCGCGAGATCCCAACCACGGTCGAGCGCCTCGACCAGGGCACCGAACTGCTGCTCAACGATGTCTTCGCCAATGGCGTTAACTACCTGATCGTCGATTTTGACCTGTCACACCTGCCCCTGGAGCTGGTGGAGTTCCTGCCCCTGTATGGAGACTGCGTCCGCAAGATGGGGGCTGCCGGGCAGAATTACATCCAGATTGCCGAGCGCCTGGCGGCCAAGACCGGCGGCATCAGCTTCACCCCCTACAGCACGACCCATTCCCAGCAGCCTGAGCACATCCTGCGGCGGGCACAGTTTGCGGTGAAGTTCCTCGATGCCAACACGGACAGCGCCCTGGAGCTGCTGCGTGATCTGATCTTTCAACTGGACGTGCGCGATCATGACCGGCTGCGCGATGTTCTGCAGCAGTCGGCCGCGGCCCATCGCACCGCCATCGTGGACAACGGCCTGACCCTCGCCCAGCGGCACGCCGGGCGCGGGCTGAATGACGAATCGTACATCGCCGCGCTGCTCAGCGGCCTGCCGCAGGTGCGGCTCATCACCCGCCTGGCCGACCACTTCGAGACCCAGGCCAGCAGCATCATCCAGCGGCTGGAAGACATCCGCGCCCGCATGCTCAACCGCAATGGAATGACCGTCAGCTTCACCGGCTCGACCAGTGTGGTGGAGCGCGTGCGGCGGACGATCGAATCATGGGCTCACGACATGCGCGCTGAGCCGATCACCCCAATGCCCATCACCCGCCCGCCGGTGACCGGCACCATGGAAGGCCTGGCCGGGCCGATGCAGGTCGCGTTCTGTTCGCGCATGATCCCCGCCCCGCATATCAGCGATGCGCGGGCACCCCTGCTGAGCGTGGGGGCACGGCTGGTAAGCCTCGATTACGTGCTGGATGAAATCCGCTTCAAGGGAACCGCCTACGGCGGCGGCAGCGGATACAGCGGCTCGACCCGCTCGTGGAATTTTTACAGCTACCGCGATCCCCACGTGAAGCGCACGCTCGAGGTGTTCGACCGCACGATTGACTACGTCCGCCAGGCCGACTGGACCCAGAGCGCGGTCGATCGCGCCATCATCGGCACCGCCAAGAACGCCGAGCGTCCCATTCGTCCGGCCGAGGCGACCAACCAGGCACTTATTCGCCACCTGATGGGCGAGACGCGCGAGCTGCGCGAGCGCTTCCACACCGCCCTGCTGTCGGCCACCGCCGAACAGGTCAAGCAGGCAACGCTGGAGCACCTGGAGATGAACTACCCCGCCGGCAGCACCTGTGTCGTCTCCAGCCGTGAAAAACTGGCCGAAGCGCCGCTGACGGTGGAGGACATCCTGCTCGACAGCGCAGGATAGGCTGCCATGCGCTCGGGCAGCGCCATCAGGACCTCCAATACACGTACCAGTGTGTACTGATCCGGTGTGAGGGTCCCCGTCGGAAATTCCCGCACGGGCCGCCGCTGTCGCTCCACGTGATGCCAAAGTGGGCATTGTAGAAATTGATGCCATGGGGGCAGATGTAGGGAGGCAGCATGGTGAGAGGCATCACGAGCAGGGTGATCAGCAGCAGTCCCAGTACCGCCCGCTTGTGCTGCGGTGAGAATGCCCAGCGCGGATCATCGGACTGGCTGTAGATCCTGCGCCCCAGGCAGGCCAGGCCTATGCCGCACCACAACAGTAGCCCCGGACCCAGCCAGTGCATGGCCAGCGTGTTATAGAACAGCGCGCTGGCAACAACCCAGACCATGGCGAGCAGGGCGAAGTCAACCATTTGCCTGCCAAAGGGCACCACGCGCTTCTGAGTCGCAGGAAGATTGCGGCGGTATTCGAGGATGGGAGGCTCGCCCATGGCTTCATTGTCCGGCTGAAGCTGGTTCGGAGTCAAAACAAGTCTGCGCAGGCACATGGCTTGCACCTGCTGGATCAGTACGGCCCGGGACGGGTCAGAAGGAGAAGCCATCATGACCATGCGCCCCACCCACGGCGAACTCAGCCAACCTCAGGCCCCCCATTCCGCTCAATCACAGGAACAATCCGCACAACCGCAATCGTCTTCGGAGCAGCAGACTCAACAGCACCGACAGAATGTCGGGGAGCGCGAGCGGTGGCTGTCGATGGGAGCGGGGGCACTGATGGCACTGGCGGGGTTGCAGCGGCGGAGCCTGCCGGGCCTGCTGATGGCCGGCTTGGGCGGGCTGCTGATCAAGCGCGGCGCTACCGGGCAGTGCGAGCTCTATCAGATGCTGGGAATCGATACCGCCGAACCCATGGGCGCCCGGCCTGAAGATTATTTCGACCATGGCATCCACGTGGCCGAGTCATTCACCATCGCCCGGCCGCCGCAGGAGTTGTATGCCTACTGGCGCAACTTCGAGAACCTGCCCAGGATCATGCGGCATCTCGAATCGGTTACGGTGATCGATGACAAGCGCTCACACTGGGTGGCCCACGCCCCGACGCTCTACGGCGGGCGGGTGGAGTGGGAGGCTGAGATCATCAATGATGAACCTGACTACCTGATTGCCTGGCAGTCACTGCCGGGGGCGGATGTTCACAACGCCGGTTCGGTCCGGTTCATTGACGCCGGCGAGCGCGGGACCGAGGTGAAGGTCGTCATCGAGTATCTCCCGCCTGCCGGCAGGGTGGGCCAGTGGATCGCCAGCCTCACCGGACAGGAGCCACAGCAGCAGATCCGCGAGGACCTGCAAAACTTCAAGCACCGCATAGAATCCGGCGAGATGCCCCCGACAGAGACGTTGTGAGGAAACATTGCGGCGGAGGGGACGCATTTGCCCGCCTGGAAGAAAAGCGGATGCTGTCATCTTGGGCGTAGTGGTGTAGGGCGGCCGTTTTCCGCCTTTGCCCACAGGCCGCGGCGTGTTCTCGATGCGCCCCGAACCTGGCAACTCCCATTTGCGCTGCGATGCGGTGCTGCTACAATCGTCCGAATCATGACCGGCGAGAGCGATTTGCCCATTACCATCCGCAGCTTCACGCCGCGCGATCAATCGGCGTGCCGCAAGTTGTATGTGGAGGGGCTGATCGGTGGCAAAATCGCCGAAAACGACACCGGGCTGGACATCGATGACATCCAGGCGGCCTACATGGTTGAGGGGAACCATTTCTGGGTGGCCGAAGACCGGCATCGGTCGATCGTCGGGATGGTCGGGGTGCAGCATCACGAGGCGGACGCCGCCGAAATTCGCCGCCTGCGCGTGCGCCAGGATGTGCGCCGTCGTGGTATCGGCTCGCGCCTGCTGGAAACAGCCCTGCATTTCTGCCAGGAACGCTCCTATCTCAAGGTGGCGCTCGATACCTACATGGAACGCGAGGCGGCCATCAGGCTGTTCGAGAAGTTCCGCTTCCGCCACGAACGCAGCAAGAAACTGGCCGAGAAAGAACTGATGTTTTTCTACCTCGACCTGTACCAGAGCGACCGGGCGCCACAGAAGAAAGACTAGCGGAGAAGACAGTAGACAGGATTTAGAAGGAGAGAGGCCTTTTCGGGCTGCTGGCTGCTCCCATGAAGATTTATACCCGCACCGGTGATGATGGCACGACTGGCCTGCTCGGGGGTGAACGCATCAGCAAGGCAGATTTGCGCGTAGACTGCTACGGCACGCTGGATGAGCTGAATGCCGCCGTCGGGCTGGCACTGGCGCAGTTGCCCCTGGCCGATGCACCCGGCGCCCACGGCGATCATCCGGTGACAGGATTGCGCGAGCGGCTGGTGCGCGTGCAGAATGAGCTGTTTGTGCTCGGCTCGCATCTGGCGGCGGCGGACCCCAGGCGGGCCGCTGCCCTGCCGGCAATCGATGCGGCCATGATCGAGCGGCTGGAGCGGGAGATCGACCAGGCCGGGCAGGTGCTCGCACCGCTGCGGAATTTCATCCTGCCGGGTGGAACGGTGGCCGCCGCGACCCTGCACCTGGCCCGCACCATCTGCCGCCGGGCCGAGCGCCTGGCGGTGGCCCTGGCCCAGTCACAGACCGTTGAGCCGAACCTGCTGGCCTACCTCAATCGCCTGGCCGATTGGCTCTTCGTCCAGGCGCGCCATGCCAACCACGCCGAGCATGTTGAGGATGTGATGTGGCAGAAATAGCGGTTGGCAGCCGAAGGGTGCACGCCCAAACATCCACTCCCATCAATAACACGCATCCAGAAATGCCCGTATCGCGTCGGCGACTTCCTGCGGCTTTTCCATGGGGGTCATGTGGCCAGCACCCGGGATCACCTTAAGCTCGGCCCGCGGGATGGCGGCCTGCATCTTCTCGCCCACGGCCGGCGGGGTGAGGGAATCGTGCTCGCCGAAGATCAGCAGGGTCGGATCGGCAATATTGGCCAGCTCGGGATTGGAATCATCCCGATCGCGCATGGCGGCCAGGGCCCACTCGATCGCCTGCGGCGACTGGCTTTCCATGATGTCGCGCAACTGTTTGACCAGGGCGCTGTCATGGCTCAGCACCGCCGGGGCCAGCATCTTGGGCATCATCGCGTCGGCCACGTCCTTGGCGCCGCCGGTGCGGGCCATCTCGATCATCTTGTCGCGACCTTGCTTGCCTTCGCTGGTATCGGCATCGGCCTTGGTATCAACCAGGATGACGGCGTCGAGATCGGTCGGGCAGTTCCTGCACCAGTGCAAGAGGATATACCCCCCCATCGACAGCCCGGCCACCGCGGCGGGCAAGGCGTTGATCCGCTGGCACAGGCCGCGCATGTCTTCCACCATCGAATGCATGCTGCTTGGCCGGCTGGCCCGGGATTGGCCAAACCCGTGCAGGTCAGGCACGATCACGCGGTAGGCTTCGGCCAGGCGATCCGCCACCCCGGCCCAGACACGGCCATCCAGCGGAAAGCCATGCATCAGCACAACCGGCTTGCCCTGCCCCTTCTCGATGTAGTGGATCGTCGAACCGTTAACAGTTACTTGCGGCATAGGTGCCCATTACAGGAACACCGGCCAGAATCGTCAATGGGGGTTCTGCCAGGGGCATGGCAGCGCGGGGCAAACCCTCCACGATCGATAACGCATGGCGATGGGTATATGGCGCAGAACGGGATGGTGCCCGTTCACTTTCACCGCCGCAGGCTCGTCCGGCTTGTCGCCACCGCTGGTGCCCCTACAATGTCGACGACACTCGATGCCCGCGTTTGATGCCGAACAACTGAAGCTGACGGACTTCATGGATCTGCCAACCCTCCAGGAGATCCAGGACAGTTTCGCGGCCGTGGCCAATGTCAAGGCGGTGATCACCGATGCCGATGGCAATGTCTTGACCAGCCCCGCTCCGACGGATGAATTCGTCCGCCGCCAGCGCGCCATTGCCGCCGCCGAGGATGGCGGCCCCGGCTTTCGGACAGATGGGCCGCAGAAGGAGGGCAAGGAGTATGTCGCCCCCATCACCATCGGCAACCAGCGCCTGGGCACCCTGCGCATGGTGGCCAACCCGCCCGCGCCAGAGGGGATTGACGAAGCGCGCCTGCAGAAGCTGGGCGAGCAGTTCGGCCTCGATATCCAGCAGATGAAGGCACTGGCCAACCAGCTTATCGGCGGGCATAGCGCCAATCCGGCGGCCATCCAGTTCCTGTTCCTGCTGGCCAACGCCATCGCCCGGCTGTGCTTCCAGGAATACCAGCTCCGCCGCCGCATCCAGGAACTGACGGCGGTTTACAAAGTCACCATGATGCTGGCCGATGCCCGCGACCTGCGCAAGGTGCTTCAGCGCACGGTGGAGGTGGTGGCCGAGGTGATGAAAACCAAGGCGGCCTCGATCCGCCTGATCGACCAGGAAAACGATGAGCTGCGCATTCGCGCGGTCTACAACCTGTCACCGGAATACCTGGGCAAAGGTCCCATCCGCCTGAGCAAGGCCGAGATCGATCGCGTGGCTCTCAGCGGCAAGGGGTTTGAATACGTCAAGGACATGCGCACCGATCCGCGCGTGCAATACCCCGAGGAAAGCCGCCGCGAAGGGCTGGTGTCTTTCCTGTCGGTGGGCATGCGCTACAAAGGTCGGCCCATCGGGGTGCTGCGCGTCTACAGCGATACCGAGCGGGCTTTTTCCCAGATGGAGATTGACCTGCTCAAGGCGATCGCCGCCCAGGCCGCCGCTGCCATCGAGAATGCCCGTCTCAACGAGGAGGCCCTTGAGAGCGAGGCGCTGGAGCGTCAGGTGCAGATGGCGGCCGATGTGCAGCAGCGCATGGTGCCGCAGAAGCCGCCGGCCATCGACGGCGTGGAACTGGCCAGCGTCTACGTGCCGTGCTTCGCCCTGGGAGGCGATTTCTTCGATTTCATCCCCCTGCCGGACAACAACGTCGGCCTGGTGGTTGCCGATGTCTCGGGCAAGGGGGTGCCGGCCTCGCTCATCATGGCATCGGTGCGTGCCTTCCTGCGGGCGCAGGTGGATAATGTCTACTACCTTTACGAGGTGATGCGGCGGGTGAACCTGATGCTCTGCCGCGACACCAAGCCCAGCGAGTTCGCCACCTGCTGCTATGGGGTGCTCGACGGCCACACCCGCCGCTTTACCTACTGCAATGCCGGCCATCCTCCGCCGCTGATCCTGCGGCAGGGCGAGATCATCGAACTGGAAACACAGAACATGGTGCTGGGTGTCTCGCCGGATGAGGAGTTCCGTCAGTCGTTTGTCGACCTGGAGCGTGGCGACTTCGTCCTGCTTTACACCGATGGCCTGGCCGATGCGATGAACTTCCAGAACCAGACCTATGGCCATGACCGCATCATCGCCGCCATGCGCCATGCCGGCGCCATCCCCAACGCCACCGCCGACACCGTCGCCCAGCATCTTCTGTGGGATATGCGGCGATTCGTCGGCCTCACCAAGCGCAGCGACGATGTGACGATGATCGTGGTACGGGTGAAATAAGCGGGTGGCTGGCCGCAGCAGGCAGACAACCGCAGCAGCAGGCGTTCAACTCGCAGCGATGACCGGCGGCTGATTCTTCGGATCAGGGGAAGCGGACTGAAGGGAATTAGGGTAGAATGAGTCGCCGCGCCCAGGGAGTGAGTCATGACGGCAGGCACGTCGCAGTCGGAGGCGCCAGCCGACCTGCTGGTGCAGAGTTTCGAGTCCGCCAGTGATGGGGTGATCCTTCTCGATCGCCAGTGGCGCTACCTGTACGTCAACCCCGCCGCCCGCGCCATGCTCCCGCTGCCCATCGTGATCGGCCAGTGCATCTGGTCTGATCCGGTATCGCTGGCGGCTTCCACCGAGATGCGCCAGCGCTGGGAGCGGGCGCTGCTCTCGGGGGCCTCCAGCGAGTTTGAGGAATACAGCCCGCTGATGAAACAGTGGCTGCAGGTGCGGGCCTGCCCGGTGGCGGCGGGACTGCTGCTGATGCTGCGGCCGATCGACCGCTACGCCCACCAGGATGACCTGGTCAGTGACACCCTCTCGCGCTTCTGGTCGATGTTCGAAAACCTGCCCGAGGCGGTGGTGGTGGCCGATCCGCAGGGGCAGATCCTGGGCGCCAATCGCGCGACGCTGGCCATGTTCGGCATCGACGATAACACCCGCCTGCGCCGCAATATCACTGAGTTCAACGATATAGAAATCGCCGATGAATCGGGCCGCGTGCTCACCCAGGCACAGTGGCCCATGAGCCGCACCCTGCTCGGTGAGTCGTTCGCAGACTATCGTGTGGAGTTCCGCCGCCTCGATACGGGGTTTCGGCTGTGGGGCAGTTGTGCCGGCACGCCGGTGCGCAATGCCGCCGGCCAGATTGTCCTGGCGATCGTGACGGTGCGCGACATCACCCGCCAGCGCGAAGCCGAGCACCGGCTGGCGGCCAGCGAGGCGTTTTACCGCACGCTCGATGAGTTCCTGCCGCACCTGCTCTGGACGCTCGACGCCGAGGGCAACTATCAGCATGCCAATCGCCGCTGGCGCGAGTTCACCGGCATGGCGCCTGAGGGGGTCAATAACGAGAGCATCAACCAGATCGTTCACCCGGACGATGTGGCGCTGCGCACTGAGACGCTGCGCCGCTGCATGGAGACCGGCGGCCTGTGCGAGGCCGAGCTGCGCTACCGCCGGGTCGATGGAGAGTATCGCTGGATGCTCGCGCGCTGGGGGCCAGTACGCGACCGGGATGGCAATATTACGCAATGGATGGGCACCGCCACCGACATCCACGACTGGAAAATCAATGGCGAAGCGCTGCGGCGAACGCTCGAATCCCTGCGCGCCAGTGAGCTGCGCTTCCAGACGTTCATGGATCACAGCCCGGCGTGGGCATGGATCAACGATGCCGAGGGCAACATCCTCTACATGAACCGCGTACAGCGCGAAACACTCGGTTTGCGCCACGAACCAACCCGGTCGCTGAAGCTGTGGGACATCTTCCCCCAGGAGCAGGCGGACCTGTTTCATCACCAGAACCTGCATGTCATTCGCTCTGGCGAGGAATTGCAGGATATTGCCCAGCTGGATAAATACGGGGATGGCACGCTCCTGATTTTCCGCTTTCCGCTGGAAAGCGAAGGGCGCACCGTGGCCGGGGGGCTGGCCATCGACATCAGCGAGCAGCACCGCATCCAGGCAGAGCTGGTGCGGGCCAAAGAGGCGGCCGAGTCGGCCAACCGTGCCAAGGATCAGTTCCTGGCGATCCTCAGCCACGAATTGCGCACGCCCCTGACTCCGGTGCTGTTGTTCAGTTCCGCGCTGGAGAAAAATCCGGCTCTGCCCGAGGAAGTGCGTGCCGATCTGGCGCTGATCCGCCAGCAGGTGCAGCTTGAAGCACGGCTGATCGACGACCTGCTGGACCTGACGCGCATCCAACGTGGCAAATTCCTGCTTAACCTGGGCGAGGTGCAGGTGCACGATGTCCTGCGGCGCGTGGTGGCACTGGCCGGCAGCCAGGCCATCGAGAATGGCCTGCACCTGTCACTGGATCTCGTGGCCGAGGATGATCTGATTTGGGGCGATGCATCCCGCCTGCAGCAGCTTTTCGGCAATCTGGTGGGCAACGCCATCAAGTTCACGCCCGCCGGCGGCGCAATCGTGGTCCACACACATAACTTAAACGACCAGATCATCATCGAAGTCAGTGATACGGGCATCGGCATCCCACCCGAGGCGCAGGGCGCCGTCTTCAATGCCTTCGAGCAGGCCGAGCAGTCGATTACCCGCCGCTACGGCGGGCTGGGACTGGGCCTGACCATCGGCAAGGCGATCACCGAACACCACGGCGGGGCGATTGAGGTGCAGAGCAACGGCTCCATCCAGGGAACGACCCTGCGCGTGTGCCTGCCCCTGCATGACGGCGTGCCTGCCCCGCCCGAACCTCCGGCGGATGAACCACCGGAAACCCGCCAGCGCGTGTTGCTGGTGGAGGACCATGAGGCCACGCGCGAGATCCTCCAGCGTCTGTTGCAGCAGGCGGGGTTTGACGTGCTGCCGGCCGACTCGGTGGCCGCCGCCGTTCATATCGGCACCCGCCAGCCGTTCGACCTGCTGCTGTGCGATATCGGCCTGCCGGATGGCAGTGGGGTGGATGTCGTCACGCGGCTGAAGGGAATCGCCTCATTCCGCGCTATCGCGCTGTCGGGCTATGGCTCGGATGATGACATCGCCCGCAGCCTCGAGGCCGGCTTCGAGCAGCACCTGGTCAAGCCGGTGGATTACCACAAGCTCCGCACCGTTCTCGCCGAAACTGGCACCGCCCAGGGGTGATTTGTCGCAGGGCATCCCACGTGTCGTTTTTGCCGGATCGGCCTATGATGCATGCATCACCGTCGCGCCATGATGCGCTGCACAGCAAGGAAATGATATTCCGGCCAGAACCTGAAGGCAGAACGCGACCATATGGACAGCCGGCTGCGTACGTCCATCCCGCTCAAATATTCGGGATTGCCTGACAATACAGGAGTTATGACATGACCTCCCCCACCACCTCCCCCGCTTCACAAGCCGCCCCCCGTCCCGCTGGCGCGGGCATGCCTGCCATTCAGCGCCAGATGGTCAGCTTCGCATTTTATAAGCTGGCCCCGGCCTTCCGGCGGCTGTCGGCGGAAGAAAAACAGGCTGCGAAGCAGGAATTTCTCTCCGTTTACGAAAAAGAGCGGCCACAGGGGATGCTTTGCCTGTCGTACAGCACAGTCGGCCTGAAGAGCGATGTCGATTTTCTGCTCTGGAAGATCAGCGCCACCCCCGATCACTTCCAGCAGCAGCAGCAGGCGATTAACCGCACGCGGCTGGGCGCCTACCTGACCACGCCACACGCCTTTTTGTCGATGACCAAGCGCAGCGTCTACATCGACAAGCTCGACCCCTTTCACACCCCCGAGAGCCGCACCCACATCATCCCCGGCAAGCGCAAGTACCTGTTTGTCTACCCCTTTGTGAAGACGCGCGACTGGTACCTGCTGCCACTGGAAGAGCGCCAGAAGGCAATGGATGTACACATCGCGGTCGGGAACAAGTACCCGAGCGTCAAGCTCAACACGACCTACAGCTTCGGCCTGGACGACCAGGATTTCGTCGTCGCGTTTGAAACCGAGGAACCCAAGGATTTTCTCGACCTGGTGATGGAACTGCGCGAAACGCAGGCCAGCAAGTACACACAGCGCGATACGCCCATCTTCACCTGCATCCAGATGACGATGGAGCAGGTGCTGGACCAGTTGTTCTGAGCAAACATGTTCTGAGCAAAGCCGTGGTGGAGACTGGCCGGCAGTCATTGGGTGACAATTCGCCACCCAATTTGGGAATAATGCCGGCAACTCGCGGGTTGGCTATAATGTCTGGCACGTGCTGATGGTTTATTCCCGTCCAACTCGGATGCTGGTGGCGCTGGTGACGGCCCTGTGGACCTCGCTGGCTTGCTGCTGTGCGCTGGGTGGACACACGGCATCGGCCGCAACGGCCGAGGTGGCGCCAACCCCGGCCGGACAGACCACGCCAGCGGGCCACGGCTGCTGCACAGCGCCCGCTGATCCGGCCGACTCCGATTCCGATTCCCCCGCCCAGGGTGCATCGCACGACTGTGCGTGCGGCGGCCTGGATCGCCTGGCCGAACACCAGGCCGAGGTCCGGCCGCTGATCCCCGTCCAGCCACTGCTTGCGGCCTTCGATTTCGCCCTGGCGCCGCTGACCGCCTGGGCGGATGATGTCCAACTCCTCCACCGTCCGCTTGAATCGGCCGACCCTGCGCAGCCAAATTGCGCGCCGAGTTTGGTCGGCCTGCATTGCCAGCTCACCATATAGTCCCCTTCCCGCATTTTTGACTTGCCGCGCAACCCCTCTGCGCGGTGTGCTGATATTCGTTAACAGATTGCTGTTGTGACGGTTGATTCAGTTGCGCGTGGGCGCGCTGAGGCCGTTGGTCCACCCGTTTTTCACAGGAGGTTCGTATGTTCCGTTCATTGTTCCGCATTCCGTTGATCGCGGCCGCCCTGGTGCTGGGTACCAGCACGATTCTGCTGGCCGAGGAGCCAGCGCCCGCCAAGCCGTATCCCCTGGACACCTGCTTGGTCTCCGGCGCCAAGCTCGGCTCGATGGGCGAGCCACCGGTGATCGTGCACGAGGGACAGGAGATCAAGTTCTGCTGCTCACACTGCATCGAGCCGTTCAAGAAGGACCCGGCCAAGTATCTGGCCAAGATGGAGGAGGCCCAGAAGAAGGCTCCCGCCACCCAGCCCGCGGAGAAAGAGTCGCACGGCGAGCATCACTAACCCCAGCGCGTGGGATCACTCGAAAGGGTGGTGTCACGCTTAATCCGCGGGAGCCACCGCGCGATGGACAGAGGCAACATGGCAACGCAAGGCAAACACCAGGCGAAGCATACTCGGCACAACACGTGCACGTGGCGCACGGCAAGCAGACGAACCCTGTTGCCAGTGGCATGCGCGGTTCTTCTGATCGGGATCACATTCGCCGCCGGCGGCTGCGCCCGCCACATTGATCGGGCGCAGATCGAACGATGGGAGCGGGGTGAACTGAGCGCGCAGGTGCGGCATGGTGCCGGCGGAACCGCTTACACAGGCGTGCCTGAACCCGGGCAGCGCGCGGAGGTCGCGCTGCCGCCCCAGCCAACGGTGGATGATTACGTGGCGGCAGCGGTGGCGCACAACCCCATGCTTGCCGCCGCCCGGGCGCGGGTGCGCATGCTGGCTGAGCGCGTGCCGCAGGAAACGAGCCTGGCCGATCCGATGATCGAGGTGGCGCCGCTGTGGCGCAGCGGAGAAGCTTCGCCGATGGAGCTGATGCTGGGCATCAGCCAGGAAGTGCCCTTCCCCGGCAAGCTGGAGCTGCGCGGGCGCATCGCCACCAGCCAGGCCGCCCAGGCGGGCGCCGAACTGGCCGCAGCACGGTTGCAGGTCATCAACGACACGCGCCGGGCGTACTGGATGTTTTACGCCGCTCAGCGCGGCATCGAGGTCACGCAGCAGACACGCGGCCTGCTGGAACAGTTCCACCAGATCGCCGATGCCAATGTCCGTGCTGGGCGTGCAGGGCAGGCGGATGTGCTGCGCGCCTCAGTCGAGCTGGCGAACCTGGACAGCGAACTGGCGCGGCTGCGGCAGGAGAAGACCAGCGCTGCGGCCATGCTGAACCAGTTGATGAACCGGCCGCCCGATGCCCTGCTGCCCGATCCCGTGGAGACCGATCCGCCACAGGTGGCGCTCGACCTGCCGCACCTGCTGCAACAGGCGATGAATGTCAATCCGCGCCTGGCCCGGCTGCGCGAGGCGGTGCACACGGCACAGCTTCAGCAGGAGCGCGCCCGCCAGGAGTGGCTGCCTGATTTCCACATCGGCGTTTCATATGGCTTCATGGGCCTGGCCGGGGCGGATATGGATGAAGATGACGAGTGGGGGCTGTCGCTGGGGATGAACCTGCCACTCTGGACCCAGCGGCGACGGGCGATGCAGCGCGAGGCCCGCTTTGAGGCGCAGATGGCGCTGGCCGAACTGGCCGAGGAGCAAAACGCCATCACCTTCCGCGTGCAGGATGCGGCAGCGCGGGCTGCCAGCCAGCACGAGCAGGTGCGGCTGTTCCGCCAGCGCATCCTGCCCGAAGCCGCACAGACCGTCGAGGCCAGCGCGGCCTCCTATCGCGCGGGCCGCGGCGATTTCATTGAACTGATCGACAACTGGCGCGTGCTGTTCAATTACCGTCTGCTCTATCACCGCAATGTTGCTGCGCTGCAGCAGGCCCTTGCCGATCTGGATGCGGCGGTGGGCACGCGGGAGACGGAGATGACCACACCGCCGAATCGTGAAACTTCCAGCGCGAGCCGTCCTTTGCCATAGCGACCCGTGCGACGATGCCGTGCAGATGCAGTCCGTAGAACAGGCTATTGCCTGCCCGCAGTCTGGAGAGGCCAATGTCTGAACAATCCCACAGGAGTAACGAGCTGAAGCCCGATCCCGCGCAGGAGACTGCGCCAACCAGTCCACCCCCGCCTGGCCTGCCGCCGCCGCGCGGGCCGAGCGCGTGGCTGGTGGTTGGGCTGGTGGCAACGCTGATCGTGGGGATCCTGGCCGGCACGCTGCTTGGCAATCGCCTGCGCCGCGCTGTCGGGAGTGTGTGGGGCGCGATCAGGCATGATCACGCGGTGCACCTCAGCGAAGATGGCTCGATCACCTATTTCACCTGCGGCATGCATCCCTGGGTGATCCTGCCGCAGCCGGGCAGCTGCCCGATCTGCCACATGAAGCTCGAACCGATCGACCCGGCCAAGTTCAGCGGCGAGGTCAGCATCGACCCGGTGATCGTGCAGAACATGGGCGTGCGGATTGAGTCGGTCATCACCGGCCCGTTAACCGCCAGCATCCGCACCGTCGGCACGTTGAAATACGCCGAGCCACTGGTGCGCGACATCAACACCAAGGTCGGCGGCTGGATCGAGAAGCTGCACGTGGACAGCATCGGAGCGCAGGTGATGGCCGGCGATCCGCTGTTCGAGGTCTACTCGCCCGAGCTGTACGCCGCCCAGCAGGAGTTTCTGCTCGCCGCCCGCAACGCAGGCGACAATTCCACCGATGCCAGCCGCGCCCTGCTCGAATCGGCCCGTACGCGCCTGCGCTACTTCGATGTCTCCGAGCAGCAGATCGAGCAGTTGCGCCAGGCGGGCGAGCCGAGCAAGGCACTGGCGATCCACTCACCCTATGCCGGTGTGGTCATCGAAAAGGATGTGGTGGAAGGCCAGCGGATCGAGCCCGGCACCCGGGCTTACCGCATCGCCGATCTGTCGCGCATCTGGGTGATGGGAACCATCTATGAGTACCAGCTTCCCTACGTTCGTGTCGGACAGCGGGCGACGATGTCGCTGCCGTATATCCCCGGCCAGACGTTCGAGGGGAAGGTGATCTACATCTACCCGTTCCTGGCCGAAGGCACACGGCAGGCGCGGGTGCGGCTGGAGTTCGACAACCCCAACGGCCTGCTCAAGCCGGGCATGTTCGCCAACATCACTCTCACCAGCACGCTGGCCGAGGACCGGGTGCTGGCACCGCGCTCGGCCATCATCGATACCGGCAAGCGGCAGATCGCGTTTGTCAGTCTCGGTGATGGCAAGTTTGAGCCGCGCGAGGTGCAGACCGGCATCACCACAGAAGGTGACATGGTCGAGATCATCGACGGGCTGAAGGCCGGTGAGCGGGTTGTCACCAGCGGGCAGTTCCTGATCGATTCCGAAGCGCGCATCCGCGAGAGCCTGGCCAGGATGATCAAGGGCGAAACCGCCGCCGAGCAGGAGGCCGTGGTGGCGACCCTGGATGGCGCGCAAACGACGGTAGCCCTTCCGCCCGATGCCCAGCAGCATCTGGCAACACTGCTGGAACATTACCTGGCCATCGGCGATGCGCTGGCGGCCGATGGTACCGACGGGATCGTCGATCACGCCCGCGCCCTGGCCGCGGCCACCGATGCGCTGCTGAAGACGCCGATCCCCGGCGATGAGCATTTCTGGCACCAGCATGAGGAAATGGCGACGGTGCGCGGCAAGGCACTGGAGTTGATCGACACCGCCGACATCGCCGAGGCCCGCCTGCGCTACGCCGACCTGAGCGTGGCCCTGGCCAAGTTCATGGGCGCCACCGGCGTGCCGGGCGCTTTCGGCAGGGAAGTGCATCAACTGCATTGCCCCATGTACCTGGAAGGCCAGGGCGGCAGCACCTGGCTGCAACTGGCCGGTTCGGTGCGCAACCCCTATTACGGATCGATGATGCTCGAGTGCTTTGACAAGCGCTTCGCGCTGCCGATGAGCCAATGAGAGCAAGCAGTTGGTAGTGAATAGTTGGTGGTCGGCAGGAAGCCAACCGCCTTCCATCGCCTGCCAACGATCAACTACCAGCTATCAGCCATGATCGAGAAACTGATCGAACTCTGCCTGCGGAACCGGATGATGGTTCTGCTGTTGTCGCTGTTCCTGATCGGGGCGGGGATATGGGCGACGTTGAACATCAAAATCGATGCCATCCCCGATCTGTCCGATGTGCAGGTGATCGTGCGCAGCGAGTGGGCCGGGCAGGCACCCAACATCATCGAACAGCAGGTGACCTACCCGCTGACCACCGCCATGCTCCAGGTGCCGGGGGCGGAGGTGGTGCGCGGCTACTCGATGTTCGGCGATTCGTTCGTCTACATCATCTTCGAGGATGGGACCGATCCGTACTGGGCGCGCAGCCGCGTGCTGGAACAGCTCTCGTTCGTTGCCAACCGCCTGCCGGCCGGCGTGACGCCGCAGCTCGGGCCGGATGCCACCGGAGTGGGGTGGGTCTATCAGTACGTGCTGATCACGGGCAAGTACTGCCCGGATCATCCCGATGGGCTGTGGCATGATCCGGTGGAGGATCGGTGGTACGCCTCCGGCCATGGCGCGGATGAAGACCTGGTTCACCACCGCATCTTCCATGACCGCGACACCTGCCCTGTCGACGGCTCAGCGCTGGTGGAGGCCCAGGTGGACCTGGCGGAGCTGCGCTCGCTCCAGGACTGGTATCTGCGCTATGAACTGGCGAGCCTCGACGGGGTGGCGGAAGTTGCGCCGGTGGGCGGCTTCGTCAAGCAGTACCAGGTTGTGGTCGATCCGGTGAAGATGCTGGCGTATGACATCCCGCTGACGGATGTCAAGGCGGCCATCGCACGCTCCAATGTCGATGTGGGCGGGCGCGTGGTGGAAATGGCCGAGAATGAGTACATGGTGCGCGGGCTGGGCTACCTCGGCTCGATGACACCGGAGGAGGCGGCCGCCGCGCGGGAAAGCGGGCGCACGATGACCGCCGTGCGCACGGATCGCGTGCTGGCCGATCTGAGCAGAATTGCGCTCACCACCAGCGCTGATGGCACGCCGATCTACCTTTCTGATGTGGCCGAAGTGCGCATCGGCCCGGAAATCCGCCAGGGCGTGGCCGAGTGGAACGGACTGGGGGAGGTGGTCGGCGGCATCATCGTCATGCGCTATGGGGAAAACGCCCGGACCACCATCGCCGGTGTGAAGCAAAAGCTGGCCGAGCTGGAACCCGGCCTGCCGCCGGGCGTGGCGATCCAGACCGCCTACGACCGCTCTGACCTGATCGACCGGGCGGTCTCGACTCTCAGCCACGCGCTGATGGAAGAGATGATCGTGGTCGGTTTGGTCTGCATTCTCTTTCTCCTGCATGCACGCAGCGAGCTGGTGGCGATCTTCACCCTGCCCACCGGCGTGTTGACAGCACTGCTGCTCATGCACCTGCTGGACATCAATGCCAACATCATGAGCCTTGGCGGTATCGCCGTCGCCATTGGTGTGATGGTGGACAGCAGCGTGGTGATGGTGGAAAACGCCCATATTCACCTCGATCGTGAGGAGGACCGCCTCACCAGGCTGCGCCGCGCGGGCGCGCCGCCCGAGCAGATACGCCATCGCCCGCGCGCTGACATCATCCTGGAAGCGGCCCGGGAGGTTGGCTCCAGTCTCTTTTTCTCGCTGCTGATCATCACCGTGTCGTTCCTGCCGGTGTTCGTGCTGGGGGGCGAATCGGGGCGGATGTTCAGTCCGCTGGCCTACACCAAGACCTTCGCGGTTGCGGCGGCGGCGGTCATGGCAGTCACGGTCGTGCCGGTGCTGATGACCTATTTCATCACCGCCCGCGTGCTGCCGCGCGAATGGGGGCGGTGGTGGAACCTGGGGTTGACCCTGGGGGCGATGTTTGTGCCCGCAGCGCTTCTGCTGGCGGTGCCGCTGGGCGAGTTGGAGCCATACCAGTGGTGGATCGCCGGCGGATGGGCGCTGTTTGTCGGGATGCTGCTGGTGCCGCAGAAGCTCGTGCATGAACGGGTCAATCCCATCAACCGACTGCTTCAGGCGTCGTATCACCCGGCGTTCATCCTCGCCATGCGCTTCAAGGGGACCATGCTGGCGATCACCGTCATTGGCGTGGCATGGGTGGGGCTGTGGATAGCAACAATCATCAGTCCCGGCCTTCGCGTGAATCATCCGGTCGTCGCCGCACTGGTGCCGGACCTGGGCAGTGAGTTCATGCCGCCGCTGGAGGAAGGTGATCTGCTGTACATGCCGACGACCGATCCGGGCATCAGCATCAACAAGGCCAGGGAGCTGCTTCAGCAGACGGACAAGCTCATCATGCAGTTTCCTGAGGTGGAGACGGTGATGGGCAAGATCGGCCGGGCCGAAACCGCCACCGATCCGGCCCCGATCAGCATGCTGGAAACCACCATCCAGCTCAAGCGCGACAAGCGGCAGTGGCGCCAGGTGCCCGATGGCTGGGGCGGCACGCGCCCGATCACGGTGGATGAACTGGTCTATGGCTATCACCTGCCAACCGGCAAGTATGATCCCGATGGCAGCGAGCAGGTCATTGCCGTGCCGGGACTGAATGATACGGTGCAGATCCCGGGGCTGACCAACTCGTGGACCATGCCGATCCGTACACGCATCGACATGCTCTCCACTGGCATCAAGACACCGGTGGGCGTGAAGTTGCTCGGCCCGGACCTGGCGGTGCTGGATGAGCTGGCCACGCAGGTGGCGCAGGTGGTCATGACCGACCCGCAGACCGCCGGCCACACGCTCAGCGCCTTCCCCGAGCGCTCGCTGGGGGGCAACTATCTCGATATCCAGATCAAGCGCGATGAGATTGCGCGTTACGGCCTGCGGGTGGAGGATGTGCAGGATGTCATCCAGACTGCGCTGGGTGGCATGGCGGTCACGACCACTGTTGAGGCGCTGGAACGCTATCCGGTCAACCTGCGCTATCCCCATGAGCTGCGGGATAACATCCCGGCGCTGAAGGCAACCCTGGTGCCCGCGCCCGGCGGCGTGCACATCCCGCTGGCGCAACTGGCTGATTTTCAGATCCGCGAAGGCCCGTCGATGATCAAAAGCGAAAACTCGCGGCCGACAAGCTGGGTTTACGTCGACATCGCCGGGATTGATGTGGGGACATATGTTCAGAGCGCCCGCCGGGCGGTCGCCGAGGCGGTCAAGCTGCCGGCGGGGTACACGCTGGTCTGGTCAGGGCAGTTTGAGCAGATCCAGGAAGCCAACCAGCGGCTGATGATTGCGGTGCCGGTGACCCTGGTACTGGTCATTGCGCTGCTCTACATGGCAACACACTCGTGGCTGCGCGTGGGGATTGTGCTGCTGGCGGTTCCGTTCAGCCTGATCGGCGCGATCCTGTTCATGTGGCTGCTGGATTACAACATGTCGGTTGCCGCATGGGTGGGCATCATCGGCCTGGCCGGACTGGATGCCGAGACCGGGCTGGTCATGCTGCTGTATCTCGACAGCAGCTACGAACGCTTCAGGAAGGAAGGACGGATGCGCGATGAAAACGATCTGTGGCACGCCACCCACGATGGCGCCGTCCGCCGCATCCGTCCCAAGACGATGACGGTGGTGACGACCTTCATCGGGCTGATCCCGCTGATGTGGGCCACCGGCGCTGGGGCTGACACAATGAAACGCGTCGCCGCTCCGATGATCGGCGGACTGACCTCGAGTTTTATTCTCGAACTGCTGATCTATCCGGTGCTGTTCTACTATGCCAGGCGCTTCCAGCTTCGCCGTAGCCGGTCGCCCGTCCCGGCAGTGTGATCCGGTCACTCAAATGCCCCTGGCGGGCGGCAGGCCACGCGGCATGGCACGATCACTGCCCGGGCACAACCCGATCTGGCATGTCTGCTGCGCCTGCCGGCCGAGGCGGCGGTGGCGGTTGAGGCTATGATGAAATCATGCTCATGCGCATCCTGCTCCTGGCGGCGTTGGCCGCGCTGCTCCTGGGGACGTTGCTTTACAGCCAGCTTCGGCCGCGCCCGCTGGTCGTTTCCGGCTTCGTTGAGGCCGAGGATGTGCGCGTTGGCTCACGGGTAGGCGGCCGGGTGGCGCGGGTGCACGTGGAGGAGGGAGACCGTGTCGAGGCCGGACAGGTACTGGTTGAGCTTGAACCGCATGACCTGATTGAGCGCCGGGCCGAGGCGGTAGCCCACCTGGCGGCCCGGCAGGCCGAGTTCGATCGCCTGCACGCCGGTTTCCGCAAGGAGGAGATCGCCCAGGCAACCGCCCGCCGTGATCAGCTCGCGGCTCATCTGGCCAAGCTGCGGGCCGGTCCGCGCGACACCGAAATTGCCGCCGCCGCCGCGCGATTTGAACTGGCCAACACGCAGCTTGCGCTGGCTCGCCGCACCTTTGAGCGGGTCAAGTCCTCCTTCGAGCGCAACGCCGCCAGCGCTGATGAAATGGACCGGGTCAGCGATGAGCTGGAGATCGCACAGGCCACGCTGGAAGTGCGCAGACAGGAGCTGGCCGAGCTGAAAGAAGGCACCCGCCCCGAGGAGATCGAACAGGCCGAGGCGCAACTGCGCGAAGCCGAGGCAGCGCTGGCGCTCATGCAGGCGGGGTATCGCCGTGAGGAGGTGGAAGCCGCCCGGGCGGCGGTGCGCTCGGCCGAGGCAGTGCTGGCCGCGATTGACCGGCAGATCGCCGAATTATCAATCATTGCCCCGGTGGACGGCGTGGTGGAGGCGATCGAGCTGGAACCGGGCGATCTGGTCCCGGGCAACGCTCCGGCCCTGTCGATCGTGGACACCCGCGCCCTGTGGGTGCGGGCCTACGTGCCGGAGAACCGCCTGAACCTCCAGCTCCATCAGCGCGTGCCGGTGGTGGTGGATGCCTGGCCGGACCAGCGCTTCATGGGGCGCATCACCTTCATCTCGCGCCAGGCCGAGTTCACCCCCGGCAACGTGCAAACCCCCGAGGAGCGCAGCAAACAGGTCTTCCGCATCAAGGTCACGCTGGAAGAGGGTCTGGATGTGCTGCGTCCCGGCATGGCCGCCGATGTGCTGCTGGACGAGGTTCAGCCAGCAACCCAGCCCGACAACCAGACAGCCGCGACCATGGGCTCCTCCGACCACACGTTGCTCCGGGCCGAAAGTGCACAACCTGCCGGCCCCGTTTCCGGGACATGGGATTTCAATCCGCGTACAGGGCTCTCCTCGCACAGGCTGCATATCTGCGCTGCAGTGCGGCGTGACCAGCCATCGGATATCACCGGCTGCCGGAGGAGCGTGTGATGGACGACCGCCCCATCGTGATCGAAACCCGCGAACTGTCGCGCGACTTCGGCGAAAAGCGGGCGGTGGACCGGGTCTCCCTGGCGGTGCGCCGGGGGGCGATCTACGGACTGCTGGGGCCCAATGGCTCGGGCAAGAGCACGATCATCCGCATGCTCTGCGGCGTGCTGGCGCCCAGCGGCGGCACAGCCCGCGTGCTTGGGCTGGATGTCCATCAACAGGCCGAGGCGATCAAACGGCGCATCGGCTACATGAGTCAGAAATTCAGCCTCTACGCCGACCTGTCGGTGCAGGAAAACCTCGACTTTTACGGCCGGATCTATGGTCTGACGCCCCAGCGCCTGCGCGAGCGCTCGATGGCGGTGCTGCAACTGACGCAGCTCACCAGCCGGGTCGATCAACTGGCCGGCACGCTCAGCGGCGGTTGGAAACAGCGCCTGGCGCTGGCCTGCGCGCTGATTCACGAGCCGGAAGTGATCTTCCTCGATGAGCCCACCGCCGGCATCGACCCGGTTGCCCGGCGGCAACTGTGGGACCTGCTGTTTGAGCTGTCGGCCCAGGGCGTGACGCTGTTCGTCACCACCCATTACATGGATGAGGCCGAGCGCTGCACGGATGTGGCCTACATCTACAACTCGACCCTGCTGGTGAGCGGCGATCCCGAGCAACTGAAAAATCTGCCGCAGGTCACACCGGCCGGCACCCAGCGCTGGGAGATCGATGTCCCCCATCCCGCCGCCGAGTTGGGCCCCCTGCGTGCCCGTGAAGGCGTGATCGATGCCACCCTCTTCGGCCAGACGATCCACGCGCTGGTTTCGGATCATCTCTCCGGCGAAGACCTGCGCGCAGCCATCACAGCGCCGCCCGATGAAACACAGGTGCGCCCCATCACCCCGACACTGGAGGATGTCTTTGTCACGCTGACAAGACACGCCGATGAGAGCGCAGCCAATGCACCCGGCACACAGGTCAGAAGCAAGGAACCATCATCCCAGGCGAGAACCGCTCAGGTGCCACTCGCCACTTCAGAGGGCGCGGCACCAGCGAGCGATCGTCCCATTCTCCCTGCAGGGGAGACGGGACGAGACCTGGAGGATCACACGGATCCGCCGAAGCGGCCGGTCATCAAACCGCGCCCGCTGCACGGGCTGCTGGCGATCTTCATCAAGGAGTTCGCCCATATCCGGCGCCAGCCCTCCACGCTGATGTTCATGCTGGTCATCCCGGTGATGCAGACACTGATCTTCGGTTACGCGATCCAGACCCAGATCGAGAACATCCCGGTGGTGGTGCTCGACCTGGATGGCCGCAGCGCGGGGCGCGAGCTGGTGGATGTCTTTGAGAACACCACCACGTTCCGCATCATCGGCCGCGCCCAGAGCAGGGAGGCGTTTCACCACCATCTGCGCAGCGGCAACGCGAAGGTGGGCGTAATCGTGCCGCCGGATTACTCTGACCGGCTGGTGCGCGGCGAGCAGGCGCAGGTGCAGGTGTTGATCGACGGCAGCGACAGCCAGGTGGCCAGCGCTGCCCTCACAGCGGTGAACCTGCTGGGGATCGACAGGAGCCTGCAAATCGCCCGTGGGTTTGCCGAGTCGAAGCAACTGGCCGCCTCGCGCGATCCGGCCGGGCGCTTCGCCCTGCCGATCGAGGTGCGCCCGCGCCTGCTCTACAATCCCGACCTGGAGAGCGCTCGGTTCTTCGTGCCGGGGCTGGTGGGGATCATCCTGCAACTGGTGACACTCTTTCTCACCGCATTCGCCATCGTGAAGGAGCGCGAGCTGGGAACGCTGGAGCAGCTTTTTGTCACGCCGGTTGGTCGCGCTGGGCTGCTGCTGGGCAAGCTGCTGCCGTATGCCATCGTGGGATTCATCGAGACGCTGGTGGTGCTGGCGGTGATGGTGTGGGGGTTTGATGTGCCGATCCGCGGCAGCCTGCTGCTGCTGATGGGGTATTCAGCGCTGTTCCTGGTGTGCGCCCTGGGACTGGGGCTGCTGATCTCAACGATCTCCCGCACGCAGGTGTCGGCCGTGCAGGCAGCCTTCGTTATCATGCTTCCCAGCGTGCTGCTCAGCGGCTTCATGTTCCCCCGCAGTGAGATGCCGCTGGTAATCTACCTGGCCACCTTTGCCATCCCCGTGACCTACTTCATCGAGATGCTCCGCGGCATCGTGCTGCGCGGGGCGGGCTACTATGACCTGCTGCCCGAGCTGATCGGACTGGCCACCTGCACGATCGTGATCCTTACCCTCAGCCTCGCCCGCTTCCGCAAGCAACTGGCATAGCCACAGCCTTTGCTTTCTCCCGCGTTCTCTTGGGCAAAAAGGGCAAAGAAGCGCGACATTCACGACGAAGTGGCATGGGCCGCTGACGTGCCCTTTTGTTTTCAGGGGCTCTGGCAGCCAAATCACCGGCGAGTTTGTCCATGCCACCTCAGTCAGCCGGGACGCAGCGGCCGCGGGCCCAGAGGCGCAGCGCCTGGACCTTTTCGGCCATCGTCACCGACAGCGGCGGACTGGTCTGGATGGCGCGGTGGATGTGATCATTGGTGAGCTGCTCCCCGGCTGCAAAGGCATCGTGCAGCGCGGCAATGATCGCCTGCTCGACCTCTGCACCACTGAAGCCTTCGCACGCCTGGGCCAGTGCGGCCAGGTCGAACTGCCTGGGATCGCGATTGCGCTTCTCCAGGTGGATGGCCAGGATCTGCCGGCGGGCCGGCTCATCGGGCAAATCGACGAAGAAGATCTCGTCGAAGCGCCCTTTTCTCAGCAGCTCAGGCGGCAGCGCTTCGATGTCGTTGGCGGTGGCGATCAGGAAAACCGGCTCGCGGTGTTCCTGCATCCAGGTCAGCAGGTGGCCGAACATGCGCTTGCTCAGCCCCCCATCACTGCTGTGGCTGGCAGCCGAGGCGAAGGCCTTTTCGATCTCGTCGATCCAGAGGATGATCGGCGCCATCATGCCCGCCTGGTGGAGGGTCTCGCGCAGCTTGCGCTCCGATTCGCCGATGTAGCGGTCATAGAGCGCCCCCACATCCATCCGCAGCAGCGGCCGCTGCCACGCGGTGGCAACCGCCTTGGCCGCCAGGCTCTTGCCGGCCCCCTGCACACCGAGCATCAGCACGCCGCGCGGCGCGGTCAGGCCAAACGCCTCGGCATCTTCACCCAGGGCGTCGCGCCGCCGCTTGAGCCACGCTTTCAGGCGCTTCATGCCCCCGATCTGGTCAAGATTGACCGGCGCCTCGATGTATTCCAGCAGGCTGTTGCCGCCGAGCGTTCGGCGCTTGTGGGCCAGCACCTCGTTGATGTCCTGCTCGTTGAACTCGGCATCATCCGAGATGGTATCAAGGATCACCTGGCGGGCCTGGCTGCGCGTCAGCCCGCGCAGGTTGCGGATGATGGTGTCCAGCCCGCGGCGGCTCATGTTCACGCTCAGCCGCCGCTGCTCGTTGAACGTCCGCAGTGTGCTCTTGATGAGCGCTTCCAGCTCCTTTTCATCGGGATAGGAGATGTCGAACGCGGTGGCGCGGTGCTTGATGACATCGGGCAGGGCATCGCAATGATCGACCAGGATGACGTGGCTGTCGGCCTGGGCAAGCTTGTCGATTGTTTCCCGCAGCAGGCGCAGGGTGCGCTCCTCCTTGAGATGGGCGACCAGGTCGAGGAATGCCACGATCGTCCGTCGGGGCTGGCGCTGGTGCAGCAGGTGGTACATGGCGGCGGCCGGGTGCTCGGTGCCGCTGACGGCGGCCGATGCGGCCATCGTTCCCTCGCGCAGTCCGCCGGTGATACTCCAGATGAGCAGGTCATGCCGCTGTTCGATCGCCACTTCGGTCAGCAGGCGAAGGGTGTGGTCTTCCTCGTGCGTCACGATGGAGATACACGGGTGCCAGGCATTCAACAGATGGGCCAGTCGCTCGTGATCGGTTGGCTGGGACATATCCGGGTCAGGATCACCCGAGTTATCGGACAGTGTCAAGTCCACAGGCCGATTCTGTCGATGAGGAGTTGGGATTGTCGATTTTCGAAGACCGATCGCCCGATTGAGTGCAACTTCCAATGGGCATTCGGCAAGCGACGATGGGCAATCGGCCTTCTTTCACGGAGCTTGGATGCCGGTATCGATCGATCATGCGATTGTGAACACGACGCAACTCGGGCTGGAGACGGTCGGGCAGGTGCTGGAGCATATCGCCCACCAGCGCCGGGTGGCGGCTCGGCTGACGGTGGACGGGCGCGAGCCGGAGCTGGGCAACATGGAAGTGCTGCGCGCGATGCGCACGGATGAACACACGATCCACATCGACACCGCCAATCCACGTGAAATGGCGCTCGATGCTCTGTCGGCAATGGAACAGGCCCTGGGCCAGGCCGATGCCGACAAGGACCAGGCCGCCGAACTGCTGCAGCAGAACCAGACGCAGGCCGCCCTGGCGCAACTGAGCGCCTGCCTGGTCACCTGGCAGCAGGCGCAGCAGTGCATGGCCCAATCCGCCCAACTGGTCGGGATCGACCTGGACCAGGTGCAGGTGGACGGTGAAGACCTGCAGGCGGTGGTGAGCCGTTTCGCCGAGCAACTTCGAGAAATCCGCCGCGCGCTGGAAGATCAGGATTATGTTGCGCTGGGCGATGTGCTTACCTACGAACTGGGCGAAACCGCCCGCCAGTGGCGCAGCGCTATCGTTTCGCTTTCCACGGCCGTGGCGCAGGCCTCGTGAGCGCTGTGAGCTCCGCGTGCGCTGCCGGCCTGGCGCAGCGCTGTGCCCTCCTTCATACGGACGTTTTGTTGATCTGCGTCTATCCGTGACCCTTCGGGGTGGCTTCCGGCGCCAGCCTCGCGGCGGTGTCGTGCAGCACGCGGTCCCGCAAGGCCTGATGCAGACGGAGGGTGATCGGGCCGCAGCGCTGGCTGATCGGGCGGTCGCCCCAATGGCTTACCCAGCTGATCTCGCGGGTGGTGCTGGTGATGAACAGCTCCTGGGCGGCAAGCGCCTCGGCCTGCGTCAGCGGGCGCTGCTCCACGGGGATACCCAGGTGGCCGGCCAGCTCCAGCAGCACCATCCGGGTGATGCCCGGCAGCACCCGCGGCCCCACGGGCGGCGTAACCAGCGTGCCGTCGATCACCGCAAACAGGTTTGTGCTGGAACACTCGCTGAGCTGATCTTGCTCGCCAATGAACACGGCCTCATCCGCCCCGGCACGCACCGCGGCGTTCTTGGCCAGCACATTCGGCAAGAGCGCAATCGACTTGATCCAGCAGCGCTGCCACCGCTCATCGGGCACCGGATGAAGTCGCACGCCCTCGGCCTGGCCCGGCACGGGGGCCGGCGGCAGGGCACGGGTGTAGAACAGCAGCGTTGCCGGCGTTGTCTCATCCCACACATGATTGCGCGGGCAGCAGCCCCGGGTCACTTGCAGGTAAACCATCGCGCTGGCCAGGCCGGAGCGAGCCACCAGCTTCTCGATTTCTGCTGACAGTGGGCCGATCCCCATCGGCAGGCGCAGCTCGATCCCGCCGGCCGAGCGTTCCAGCCGCTCCAGGTGCTCGCGGAGCGTGAACGGCCGGCCATCGTAGAAGCGGATCACCTCGTATACCCCATCGGCGAACTGGAAGCCGCGATCCTCCACCCCCACCGTCGCCTCCGCCAGCGGCATCACCTCGCCGTCGATCCAGATCCATTCGCTCATCGTCGCACCTGCTGCATCGGTCCAGCGCGCTGCGCTGGGAAAAGATCAGTGTAATCACAGGGGAATCCGCGTTGAGCGTTCAATCCCCTGCTTCGGCAATCTCCTCGGCCACCAGCCACCGCCGGGCGGCCTCGGCATCGGTGCAGATGAGGAATACCTCCTGCACGGTGCCGGTGCCGGTGTAGAGGCACTTGAGGCCGGCCTCGGTGGGGTACTGGATCTTGAAGCTGGGCGGCGTCTTGCCCCGGCGGACCTTGATCCGGCCGGGCACAATGCGCGAGACGTGCGGGCAATGCTTGACGATGTGATCGAGGATCGCATCGAGCCCCCCAACCCGTCCGTGTTGCCGCTTGATGCGCCCGAACTTCATCCTGACCAGCATACCGCGACGACGGTGATTGAACCACGCAGGAGAAAGCCGGGCCTGTATTTCACATCCCGCCGCATCGCATTTGCCCCGGCGGCTTCGCCTGGCCAGCCCATCGCGCTTACCATCGTGGCGATGCAGTTGTTTCGCGAGCATCCTCGATCCTGGCGCGAGAACCTTTATGTATATCCGGTGATTTCCCGGCGCAGCCGGGGATTGAGCATCGGGATCAATCTGAATCCCGACAAATCGTGCAATTTCGACTGCCTGTACTGCTGCGTCGATCGCACCGTTCCGCCGGCGGTGCGCAAAGTGGATTTGGCGGTGGTTCGGGCGGAGTTGGACCATCTGCTGGGACTGGCGGTGAGCGGGCGGCTGTTTGAGGCGCCGCCGTTCGATCAGACCCCACCCGCGCTGCGGCGGCTGAACGATATCGCCTTCAGCGGCGATGGCGAGCCGACCGCTTACCCCCGCCTGCCCGAGGCCTGCCGTCTGGTGAATGACCTGCTGCACCTCCATGGCCAGGCGGGGCAGGCGAAAATCGTGCTGATCACCAACGCCACCCTGCTCGACCGCCGGCCGGTGGCTGAGGCGATCGCCTACCTCGACACCCATCACGGCGAAGTCTGGGCCAAGCTGGATGCCGGCACGGCGGGGTACTATCAGCAGGTGGTCCGCACGAAGGTGCCATTCGAGCGCGTTCTGAGCAATATCACGCAACTGGCCTGCGCCCGGCCAATTGTCATTCAGTCCCTGTTCCTGAAAACAAACGGCCAGGGCCCGCCGAAGCGCGAAATTGACGCCTATATCGATCGTTTGCAGGCGATCATCGCGGCCGGGGGGCGGATCGCGGCAGTGCAGGTGTACACCGTGGCCCGCCGGGTGGCCGATCCATCCGCCTCAGCGCTGGAGGCCTCAGTGCTGGAGGAAATCGGAGCGCGGGTACGGGCGGCAGGGCTGGCGGCCGAGGTGTTTCATGCCCCGGAATAAGTGATCTGATGAGGGCCCGGTTTGCCTCGCGCGCTCGCCACCATTACACTCGCTCGCCTTATGAAATCGGAACGGCGGCACGAGCTTGAAACAAACCAGTTGGCCGACATGCTGGCCAGGATTCCCGCGTTGTGGCATCAGCACGGGCGGTGGATTCTGCTGGGCGCCGTCTTCGTGGCCCTGGTCATCGCGCTGATCTTCAATCGTGTCCACAGCAAGAAGCTGGAGGCACAGCTGGCAACTGAGCAACTGGCCGCAGCGCGGGAGGGAATCGGACGCCTGCAGAACTTCGAGCCGCTCAGCCCCGCGGTGCCAGCGGCCGACCGGGCGTTGCTGTTCAACAACCTGGTGGATGGCATCCGCCAGAACCTGGATGGCACTGCCGGTTATTTTGATGAGCCGGCAATGCTGGCCGAGGCGCTGGTGGCGCGGGGTGATCTGAACTGGATCATCGCCAATTACCCCGAACTGGCCGATGGCGAAAATGCCCCGGCCGTGCCCACCGATGAACAGCGCGCCACAGCGCTGGAAGAAGCACGCACCGCCTACGAGCGCATCCTGGGCAACTATCCCAACATCACCATGGCCGCACTGAGTGCGCGGATGGGCCTGGCGGCGATCGCCGAGAACCGCGGTGATTGGGATGCCGCCCGCCAGCAGTATGAGGCTGTCGCCAGTGATGAGGCCTTCCCCGAGTCGTTCCGCCAGGAGGCCCGTCAGCGGCTGGAGACGCTGGACAAGGTGCGCAAGCCGGTGCTGCTGGTCGAGGCGCGCCCGCCCGTGATGGAGGCGTCCACAGCCGCACCGACGACAGCACCGACCACCGCGCCGGTGATCGAACCCGAGCCTCTGCCCGCAACCGCACCGACCACCGCGCCAGCCGTCGAATGATGCAAAAACCCGCAAGTGGCCCTGATGGCTGACCGATGGGCTGGCCTGTCCCGTTGAGGAGCCCCCGCGTGTTGATCCGAACACTTTGCCTGATCGTGCTGATGCTGGTTTCTGTGGGCTGCACCTACTCGGGGCGGTTCACGGTGGGGGTGGTGAACCAGACCGATCAGCCCTTGTCGGTGGGGCTGGTGAAGAACGGCCCGCCGACGGAGCCGGCGTGGGCCAGCCCGTTCGAGATCCACATGGCCAATCCCCATCTGAGCGGGCGTAAATGGGGCACGCTGGTGCCGCCGGGCGAGGCGGTGGTGATCGGCCCGCAGAGTGGCAAGTTTGCGCCAAACGTGGTGGCGGTGTTGCGGGTATATGTGGGCGATCTGCCGGTGGAAGATCTGCTGGCCATCAGCCCCGGCAGCCGTGACCGGCTTGATATCCCCATCGACAATGGCGCCAGTGGTTTTGTGATCCGGCAGGGGCCGCAGGGATTGACCGCCTCGCCCGCCCCCCCGCCGCCGGCACGCTGAACGCCCACGGCTGCTCCCCTCACACACTTTTGGCCGTGTATGGCCCGCTCAGGAGGCAGGGCGCTGCATCTTTTCGCGCACGCTGCGAACTTTCTGCTCGATACCCCCCGTGCGCCCACGCCGCCAGTCCATCTTAAGCGTTGCGGCGATGCGGTTGCAGTCGGGCTCCAGCGCTTCGTAACAGCGGTTGACCACCTCCATCACCTCGCGCCATTCCCCTTCGATGGTCGTGCCCAGCGGGCCAAGCTGGTACGGCAGACCGCTGGCTTCGATCACCTCGACACAGCGGGCTACGTACTGACCAACCGATTCACCTTTGTCCATGGGCCAGATACTGAGTTCTGCAAGAAGCATGGTTGAGCAGGTTAGAAGATCCAGGGTCCAGGGAAGATCATAGTCGTTTTTTGCTCATTGGGCACCGAAAACGGGTATACTGATTATCCAGCGGCCGGAATGGGTTCGGCCGCGAGTGCGGTTACGGGAAAGGAGCACGGCATGCGACAGATATTGGCTGGTATGGCAGCACTGGGATTGATGGTGGGTGTAATGGGGTGCGACCGGGACTCGGAGACGGCCCCCGAGACAGACACCACCCGCACCCCCGAGGCACAAGCCCAGGATGCGGTGCGCAGCATCCAGGGTGGCCTGCAGGAACGCTCGCAGGATTTGCAGCAGTCGGCTGAGGAAGCCAAGGCAGAGGCACAAGCCACCGCCGAGCAGAAGGCCGCCGAGGCCAAGTCGGCGACGGAGAACGCCGCTGCCGATGGGTCCGCCCAGGCGCAGAAGCTGCTGGATCAGGCGTTGCAGTATGCCAAGGAGAACAAGTTCGACCTGGCCGAAAAGGCGCTGGAGCAGGCCGAGGCGCTGCCCAACCTGCCTGAGGCCGTCAAATCGAAGATCCCGCAGGTCCGGCAGTCGATCAACGCGATGAAATCATCGGGCCAGGCCGGCCAGGCTGCCGAAGACCTGAGCAAGGCGGCCGAAGCGCTGCAGAATAAGTAATCGCAACGGCGAGCCTTCCCGATCAGGCCCCCGCGTCCAGCGCGGGGGCCTGATCATGGGTTCCATTTCGCGCATCGGCGGACACTGGGCTGGTTCGTCCCGATGCGGCCCGTGGGCACGGTTCGTGCCGCGGCCATGGTGCGAAACGGACACATAGACACCTGGGTCAGACACCGCCCGCTACAAACGAAATCCATCCCCACGGTATCGAATGTGGCCGGCGCGGCGCTGGCAGCCGCGCTTCATGTTCGGACTCATGTGGGGCGATGGAATCGAGCGCGGGCATCGATATGATGCACTTCTGAGGACCTCTCCATGTTCAAGCCGACCTCTCTCTGGCAGGAATTCAAGACTTTCGCGTTCAAGGGGAACATGATTGACCTGGCGATCGGCGTGGTTATCGGGACCGCGTTCACCGGTGTCATCAATGCCCTGGTCAAGAACGTGCTGATGCCGGCGCTCAGCTATGTCGCCCCCAATGTGGACAGCTACCGCGAATTGAAGCTGGGCCGCGTTGAGTACGGGGTGTTCCTGGCGGAGATGATCAACTTCCTGCTGGTGGCGCTGGCGATCTTCCTCGTGATCGTGAAGATCGTGCAGGGCACCATGAAACGGGCCGCGCCGGCCCCGGCATCGGATGAGCCGACGACGAAGGAATGCCCCTTCTGCCTGTCGACGATTCCCATCAAGGCCAGCCGCTGCGCCCACTGCACCAGCGATCTGTCGGCCCAGTCAAACCCGCCAGTCGCCTGAGCCACCAGGGCTCTGGCAACCCGGCGGACCAACAGGGCAGATCAGGCGGCCACGGCGTAGACCGCGCTGGTCTCGCGCCGCATGGCGCGCGACCGGTAGGGCACCTCGCCGCGGGCGCGGCGGTCCAGTTCGGCCTCGATCAGGCTGCGCGTCCCGGCCCGATGCAGCACCGCGCGCACGAGCAGTTCCTCGCCCGTCGCCTGATGAATCCGGTTGGCAATCCGAAACCGACGATCGATCAGATGGTTCATGGTCCGCTCCCGGTCGATCCAGCGCCCAATGTGGGCGCAACAGTCACACGTCAGCCTTTACATCGGCCAAAGTGCTGCAAAATCTGAAGCGAACATGAGAAGGCCGCTCGGGATGGCAAAGTTCAGCCAGGGCGGCTCACTGGCCTGAGCGCGGCTCGCGTACCTTGAGCAGGACGATCAGGCCGAGGATCAGGAACGGCGGAACGCTCAGCACGCCCCAGCGCGGGCCCAGGGCGGTGGCGAAACCCGCGTAGGCCAGCGGACCGAAAATGCTGGCAAACTTGCCGCTGATCGAGAAGAAGCCGAACGCTTCGTTGTGGATCTCGCGCGGCGCCAGCAAGGCCATCAGCGCCCGGCTGCTGGCCTGCACGCCCCCCAGTACGATCCCGATCCCCACCCCCAGCGCCATGAACAGCGCCCCGGCATCCCAGTGCACCCCCAGCAGGTCAAAGCTGCTGGCAGGGGTGATGAACATCGCCACCAGCGCCACAAAAATCCACAGCAGCAGGTTGATGACAATCACCGGCTTGTTGCCGATGGCATCGGCCAGGTAGCCGAAGGCAACAGCCCCGGCAAAAGCGACGAACTGCACCACCAGGAAGATGAGGATCAGGCGTTCGGTCGGGATCTTCAGCCAGTCCGTGGCGTAGGCCGGCGACATGGCAATCACTGTCTCCACCCCATCGTTGTAGAGCAGGAACGCCAGCAGGAACAGGAACAGCACGCGATAGCGGCGGATGTTGCGGAAGGTGTGCCCCACCCGGCGGAATCCCGCCATCAGCAGCGAGCCCTCCCCGCGCTCGCCGGCAGCCGGGGGCAGCTCATCGAGCAGCAGGTAGGCCGGCAGGCCAAAGACCAGCCACCATGCCCCGGCCATCGCCAGCCCCCAGGGCACCCAGTCGGGATTGGCCTTGTACATCTCGAGAAAGCCAATCAGCGCCAGCGCCCCGCCGATATACCCCACCGCAAAGCCCCAGCCGCTGAGGCTTCCCTGCTTCTCGGGGCGAGTCAGCCGTGGCAGAAACGCGCTGTAGAAGGCGAAGGAGGTGCCGAAGCAGACGTTGCTGGCCACGTACAGCAGCGCCCCCAGCAACCACTGGCCATCGGACAGGAAGACCATGCTCATCGCCAGCAGCGCCCCGATAATGCCGAAGCTGGCAAAGAAACGCTTGGTCCACCCCTTGATGTCCGCCACCGCCCCCAGCACCGGCGCGGCCACCGCCATCATCGCCATCGACAGGCTGGTCATCAGCGCCATCACCGCGCTGGCCGGCATCGTCACGCCCGCGACCACCAGCCCATGATCCACATCCGATCCCGGCAAAAGCGGCAGCAGGCGATTGATCATGTAGGGCTGGAACGCCGGCCCCAGGATCACCAGACCGTAGCCGCTGTTGGCCCAGTCATACAGAACCCATGCGATCTTCTGGGCGCGCGTCCCCTCCGGGTGCGGCGCCTCCACGGCCGGCTGATATCCAAGCTTCTCATCCATGCGATGTGTGATCATGCCCGCCCACCGCCCGGAAAACAATGATCCGAGTAAGGATGAGCCATGCGCAAACGAAGGATCAAGCCTGGACGAAGGAGGCAGCAAGAGCCTCATTCACACCCCAGACTTGATCCTCCAGGCTTCACCCTGCCCTCTTTCGCCGGCTCGGCTGCGCCGGTCGGGCGGCTCAGGCGGTGGGAACCGGGCGACGATCGGGCATCTCCACGGGGGCGCTGCGGCGATCACTGAGATCGGCCTCGACCTGCTGGCGGATCGCATCCATCTTGGGATAGCGCACCTCGCGATAGCCGGTGACGGTTTCGGCGCACTTGAGCACGCGCAATGCCTGCTCGTAGTCGTCGATCAGGCTCACGCGATCCAGCAGGCCGATGTACCAGTCACGGAAGGCCGCCTCGCGCCAGTGCCAGCCGGGCAGTTGCCGCAGCCACTTCATCCGCGCCATCAGCTTGAGCTGCCAGTCGCGGGTGGTGATGCGGAAGCGGATGCGCTTCTTGCCGATGGCCAGCTCGGGGTTGGTGTGGTGGCGGTAGACCAGCTTGTCGCCATTGGCCACATCGACGTTGTACTTGATGATGTCGCGCTGCTTTTTCTCGTAGCGCGTCAGCAGGTACGAGACATAGGGCTCATCCTTGATCATCAGCACGCGCGCCAGGTTCCAGATGACCGCGATGGTGGCGGCATAGCCGCGGGCCGGGTTGTCGTTGCGATAGACATCACGCACGCGCTCGATGTAGCGCCGGGCCAGGCGGTGGTCCTCGTACTGCATCAGGTCGTAGATGCGCAGCGCCAGGTCATACTTGGCATCCTCCGGCAGATCACGCATCTGCTTGACCGACCAGTGCACCATCTGCTCGAAGCGCATCGCCCAGGTGCGCCCGCGCAGGCGGGTCTTCTTGAGGATACGGCTCTTGTTGGTGACCAGCTGCTCCCAGGTTTCGGGGTGGGGCTTGCTGGGCAGCGCCCGAGGCTCCATCGCCAGTTTGCGGCCGATGTTGAACGCCTTCATGTTCTTGCGCTGCTCGCGGCGGATGGTGTCCTTGATCGCCCAGGCGATCGAGTGGGCGCTGACCGGGATCAACCCGAGCTGGTAGGCGATGCCCAGCATCATGATGTTGACGAACTGCTTGCTGCCCAGGCGCTGCTCGCACAGCTCCGACAGGTTCTTGCTGTAGGAGCGCGTTTCATCGCAATGCTCCAGCACCTCGGCGCGCAGTTGCTCAGGATCGAAATCCTCCTCGCCGAGCAGGTTGTAGACCGTGGGCTGCTTGTAGGTGTTGAGCACCGCCGCCGTGCGCTCCTTTGATGCCACGCGGAACATCTCGCGCGGGTCGGTGGCGCGGGTGGCCTCGAGGATGTCGATCCCCAGCAGCAGATCGGCCTGGCCGTAGGGGATGTTGCCGGTGGTGGCGCAGGTTGTCGAAGCCGCCGGGGCCGTCGAAGTCTCCGGCCGCCTGTCGCCGGTTGCCTGCTTGTCGCCCGATCCCTCCTGCCTGCTTCCATCGGCCACGAATGTGATCTGCGAGTAGACGCCGCCATTGCGGATGGCCAGGCCCTTTTTGTCCTGGAAGACGACGTTGTACCCCTCCTTGTGGCCGGCGCGCACCAGGATGGCGCCGACAACGCCGATGCCCATGCCGCCAACGCCGGCCATGTGGACCCGCCAGGTACGGCCCGCAGCGCTCATGTCATGTACCGGGGTGGGCTCGGGCAGCTTGTCCAGCGCCATGTGCGGCAGCAGATAGCGACGGCGCTTGCGGCGCACGACCGTCACCTGCTCGAAGCTGGGACAGGGCTTGACGCTGGTGCCGTACTCGTTGCTCACCGTCACCCGCTCGCAGGCGCCATCGTTGACGCACCAGGTCAGGTCCGTGTCGATCTTCATCCCGTAGTCGGTCTCGACCCGAACCAGCCCGGGGCACGCCGTCGCCTTGGTGCATTCCAGGCACCCCTCGCACACCTCCGGCGTGACGTTCATGTGCGTCTTCTTCGGGAGGTAGCCGTATTTCTTGATGATCGCGCGCTCGGCCTTGTGGACCTGGCGGTGATAGGTGATGCCGCACTCCTTGTCGGCGATAATCACCTTCACCCCATCGGCGAGGATGGTCTTCTCCAGCGTCTTGTAATACTTCTTGCGGTTGTCCGGCCGCAGCTTCACCACCTTCAGCGGGCTGGTGCCCGCCATGCCCTTGACGATGGTGTAGATGTCCTGGATGTAGGAGCGGTTGCCCAGCAGGTCCACCTCGGTGCCGGCGTGTTCCTGGTGGCCGGTCATGGCGGTGGTCTTGTTTTCCAGGATGATGAAGGTGATGTCCTGGTTGGCCTTGATGGCATTGGAGATGGCGACCTGCCCCGAGTGGAAGAAGGTGCCATCGCCCATGAAGACGATCTGCTTGTTGGTAATGAACGGGTCAATGCCCGAACCGGTGCCGCCGCCCAGGCCCATGCCGCTGTAGTTGTGCATGAGATCCTGGGTGGGGGCGAACATCAGCATGGTGTAGCAGCCGGTGTCGCCATGGGCCACCAGGTCCACCGGGCCGCGCTTA
Source organism: uncultured Tepidisphaeraceae bacterium (assembly GCA_964398315.1). Lineage (GTDB taxonomy): Bacteria > Planctomycetota > Phycisphaerae > Tepidisphaerales > Tepidisphaeraceae > JADLCB01. The sequence continues at coordinate 43,914 of CAYNMV010000015.1, forward strand.
TGGCGGCGCTTCATGTAGACCGGATCAAGCAGGTTCTTGCGCAGCTCCAGCAGCGTTGCCGATGAATCGCGGTGCGGGCAGCCGGGGCAGAAGGTGGGCGTGCGGGCGACGATGCCGCTGACGACGTTGAGCTTGCGCCGGCTGACGCGCTTGATCAGATCGAGCGTGTCGGTCAGCCGGCCGTTGCGCAGGTGATCGGGCAGTTCTTCGCAGCTCTTGATCAGCGGGATCAGCTTCTGCGCCAGCAGCGAGACATTCAGCCCACGGACATCGGGGATGCCATCGATGGTTTCTTCTTCTGAGAGGGCCTGCGCCATCCGCCCCTGGACCTTACCCGAAGATGCGGGCGAGTTGCCTGCGCTGCTGAGCTTGGGGAACTTCTTCCCATACAACCGCGCGGCGAGGTCGGATGCCTGCTCGTGCGGCAGCTCGTGGAACAGGCGATCGCGAATGCCCTTTTCCAGGAAGCTGCGGCGCTCCTCGATGACGATCATCCGCCGGCAGTGCCGGCCGAACTCGGCAACAAGCTGGACATCGGCCGGGTAGCTCATCCCCATGCGCAGGATCGGGAAGACGCCGGTCAGGCCGAGGTCGCTCAGCACGTGGTCCAGATACGGCCCGGCCATGCCGGTGACGATGAACCCAAGCGGCGGACGCGCATCATCGCCGGAGGGCTGCTGGTTGTTGTGCGCCGGTTCGATCCGGTTGATGCCCAACTGACGGGCGGCCAGAATGGTCTTGGCCAGCCGTTCGGGCATCTGCAGTTCGTGCTGCCAGGTGCGCGGCGGCAGCAGCACCTTGTCCAGGTCGATCTGCTTGGTGTCCAGGGCAATTTTCTGATGCTGATTCAGGGTGGGGTACTGATTGGGCCGGCACTCAACCGTGCCGCCGCCATCGGCCTGCGCGGTGGTGATGATGTAGCCGATATAGCAGCCGGCGGCCTGGCTGAGCTTGAAACTCAGGCCGACCCAGTCTTTCACCTCCTGCGGCGTGCCCGGCTCGACCACGGGCATGCGCAGGTGCTCGAAGAGGAACCGGCAGTCGGCCGCCACCTGTGTGCTGTCGCACCAGGGATCATCGCCGCTGATAACCAGCGCCCCGCCCTGCGGATGAGCGCCGGCGAGATTCCCCAGCGCCAGGGCGTCGGAGGCCACATGCGTCCCCACGCTCTTGAAGGCGACGATCCCCCGGCATGGCGCCATCTGCGCACCGTTCAGCGCGGCCACCCCCAGGGCTTCGTTATTGGCCTGGAACGCCCGCACACCCTTGCTCTTGAGCAAGTCCTTGATACTGGACAGGCAATCGAAAAACCCCGCCACGGGCGAGCCGGGATAGCCGGTCAGCAGATGAACGCCCCCCTCGGTTTCGAGGGCGCCTTTGACGAGCAGTTCATTGCCGGTGAAGACTTCTCGGCCGGATTCGACCAGAAAACGCGGATCGGTAGGCATGATGACAGTCTTTCTGTGCGGGAGACACTTTAGCCGGTGGTGGATAATGAGCGATGTGTCGTCACTTGCCTTGAAGTGCGACCCAGCACCCGTTGCCCATCACCGTCCCGTGTCTTCGACGTGGCTTATGGCTCCCGGTCGTGAATCACCGCTTGAGCCACAGGGGACGTCGTTTCTACACCGCAACGGTAAGAGACTCTTAACCAGCCGGGGAGATTGAATGGCCCGACTGGCCGGTTCCAGGGAAAGGCTCCGCCGATATGATCGGTCAGGCCCATCCCTACGGCCCAATATTCTACACATACTACGACGCCGAAGAAAAGCCGATCGCGCAAAAGCCCGAAATCCATCCCCCGCCCCATGCGTCTGTCTGTCTGCTGCCGACGATCCCAAAGTCCAGCATCCGCAGTGCCTTGCGGTACAATGCCCCCATGCCCGGTGAGTTTGACCTGATTGACTGGATCCGCTCGCAGACCGCTTCCTCCCCCGGCGTGCACACAGGCATCGGCGATGACCTGGCTGTGCTGCGGTGGGATGCGGCCGATCTGCTGCTGGTGGGGGTGGATCAGGTGCTGGATGGGGTGCATTTTGACTCATCGGCCCATGGCCCCGAGCAGATCGGGGCCAAGGTGATGAACCGCAATCTCAGCGACTGTGCCGCCATGGCCTGCCTGCCGGCCGCGGCGGTGGTGACGGTCGCCCTGAAACGCGGCACGCCGATCGCATTTGCCCAGGGCCTGTTTCTTGGCATGAAGCGGGCAGCCGATGTGTATGACTGCCCCATCGTCGGCGGCGACACCGCGGCATGGGAAGCGCCCCTGGCCGTCACCGTCACCCTGCTGGGCCGCAGCGCGGGGATCACCCCCATCACCCGCGGCGGCGCCCGGCCGGGCGATGGAATCTACGTCACCGGCCCGCTGGGCGGCTCAATCCTCGGCCGGCATCTCACCTTCGAGCCGCGCATCCATCTGGCCCGCAAGATCGCGCAAACCGGCCAGGTCACCGCCATGATCGACCTGAGCGACGGCCTGAGCCGTGACCTGCGCCACATCTGCCGCCAGTCCGGTGTCGGTGCGATCCTCGATGCCGGCCTCATCCCCCTTCACCCCGATGCCCACACCCTCGCCGCCCGCGATGGCATCGCTGCCCTGGACCACGCCCTGCACGATGGTGAGGATCACGAACTGCTGCTCACCGGCCACCTGGATGCAGACCCTGCCCTGACCCGCATCGGCACCATCACCGAAGGCGAGACGATTCTTCTCAATACCCCCACCGGCCCGCAGCCTCTCCCCGCGAAAGGTTGGGAGCACCGCCTGTAGAAGGCAAAGAAGCGTCTTGAAGTGGGAAGCCTGAAGTGCCCTGCCGATGATCACGTTCAGGCGCCATCATTCACAATTCAGGCGTGATCTTGCTGCGCTTTCTCATCGCACCACGAAGCGCGCGGAGGAGCCAGCGCGGTTGGAGGTGACTTCGAGGCGGGCATCGATGCGCTCGCGCAGCTCGGGGACGTGGGAGATGATGCCGACCAGCCGGTCTTCCTTGAGCAGGTCCATCAGCGAGCGCAGCGCCAGATCGAGGGCTTCGGAGTCAAGGCTGCCGAAACCTTCGTCGATGAACATCGTCTCCAGCCGCCGCCCACCGGCATAGCCCTGCACCACATCGGCCAGCCCCAGGGCCAGGGAGAGCGAGGCGAGGAAGCTCTCGCCGCCGGACAGGGTCGCCACCGGACGGACGGTGCCGGTGTAACCATCGTACACCTCCAGGTCCAGGCCCGCGCTCATGCGGTTGTCCGATCGCTCGCGCACGCGCTGGAGGTGATAGCGGCCACGGCTCATGATCTTGAGCCGCGCGGTGGCGGCGATCAGCACATCATCGAGCAGGAATGTCAGCACAAAGCGCTGCAGCGTCAGCCCCATCGGGTTGCGACCATTGGCAACATCCGCGATCCGCCCCACCACCGCATAGCGGGCTTCCAGCGCAGCCAGATGCTTGCCCACTTCCTGCAACTGCTTCGACCAGTCGTCTATCTGCGCAAGCTGCTGGCTCAGTTCCGCCTCCTGCTTCAGCGCCTTGTCCAGCTTTTCGCGCTGGCTGCCGTGTTCGGCCTCCATCGCCGGCAGATCGGGGGCGGTCAATCCCGCGGCCGCGGCGGTGGTACGGGCATGATGATCGCGGGCGGATTGCAGATCGCGCTCGTGCTGCTGGATCTGTTCTTCCAGGGCGCGCATCTGCGATTCGGTCAGCCGGGCGGCGGCGAAATCGGCCCGGCCGGCGAAACCGCGTTCGGCCAGCTTCGCCTCAAACGCTTCGGACTGCTGCTTCAGTTCGCGCTCGGCATCGGCCAGGGCGCTCGCAGCGCTGCGCTGAGCCTGCTGGGCGGCGGCGTGGGCCTTGGCCGCCTCGGCCTCCGCGGTCTGCGCCTGCGCGAGGGCCCGCTCCAGCGCTTCCAGCTTGCCGACGATCTCCGTCCGCGCTGCGGTGAGGGCGGCAGTGGTCCGCTGGCTTTCCGGCACGTTCGCCAGCAAGCCCGCCTGCTTCCCCTTCAACTCCGCCACCGCATCGCGCGCGGCCTTGCAGTCGCCGGCCAGTTGCTCCAGCCGCTGCCGCTTCTGCTTCAGCTCCGCCTCGGCCGTGCGCAACTCCGATTCAACAGCCGGCAGATTCCGCTTCGCCTGCTGCGCCTCGGCCAACTGCGTCCGCGTCTCGGTCAACCGTGCTTCCAGCGCGGGTACCTTTTCTTCCGCCAGGGCGCCAAGCGTTTGCGACAGATGCGTTCCGGCGAGTTTCAGCTCACCCAGATGCTGCTCGGCTGCCTGCACCTTCTGGAGGGCCTGGTCGCGCTGCGTCTGCAAGCGCTCGACCTGCGCCCGCTGCTCCTCAACCTGCTGCTGGGATGGCAGGGGCGCTTCAGCGCGGGCGGGCTGCGGGTGGTGGAGCGAGCCGCACACGGGACACGGCCGCTGCTCCTCGAGCGTCTGCGCGAGGATCGCCGCCTGCCCTTCAGACCAGCGCCGGGTCATATCTTCCAGTTCGGTCCTGGCCTGTGCCCAGCGCCGATCCGTGGCATCGAGCTCCAGCTTCAGCGCTTTGAGCACCTGCTCCTGATCGCGATAGCGGCGGCGAAGCTGCTCCAGTTCCGTGCGGGCCGACAGGTGCCGGCGAGCATCGGCTTCCAGCACAGTGCGCGCGTCGACCTGGGCGGCAAGCTGCTGCAACTGCTGAAGCGCCTTCGATTTCTGCTCCATCTGCTTCGCCAGATCCTCCGTCTGCTTCATCAGCGCGGCCTGCTCGGTCTCATAGCGCTGGCAGGTGGCTTCGGCCGCCTTGAGCTGGTCGCCGATCCGTTCGATCTGCTGCACGCGGCCGGCCAGGTCATCCAGGCGGGTCAGGTCTTCACGCAGGCGCACGCACAAGGCCTGCTGGGCGTCCTGCTCCTTCAGCCGACGCGCGGCCCGTTCGCTGCGCTGGACCGCGGCGGCCAGCGCGGCCTGCGCCTCGGCGGCGCGCTTGCGATGGGCCTCGGTAACCTGCTGCTGATGTTTCAGCAGGCGCTCATCGGCTGATAGTTCCGCCGCCCGGCGGGCGCGCTCCAGCGCGGTGCGGTGCTGCTGCACCTGCGTGGACTGCTTTTCCAGCGCTGCAACACGCGCGGCGGCCTGTGCCTGTTCATCGAGCCGGCGACGGGCATCGCGGGCGGCCGCCAGCCGCTCCTGTCCCTGCTTCTCGGCAGCGCGATGCTGTTCGATGGCGGTCGCCAGTGCGGCCTGGATCTTCAGCAGTTCCTGCCGCCGCTCAGCCAGCTCAGCCGGGGCGGTGATCTGCGCCTGCTGGAGAAGAAAGGCGTGCCGATTCTGCACGGCCTCAAACTCTTTCTGAATCGCCCCGGCCGAGCGTTTCAGAGCCGCCTCGATGCGCGAGTAGTAGTGCGTCTGAAAAAGCGTTTCGAGGATGGCCTCGCGCTTCTGCGAGGGAGCCAGCAGCAGCTCGCGAAACTTCCCCTGCGGCAGCATGATGACCTGGCGGAACTGATCCGAGCGGAAACCGAGCAACTCGGCGATTTTCTCCGTCACCCTTGAAGGCTGGGCCGCGAGAACCTCACCCTCTTCCTCCTCATCCGTGCAGCGCGTGCGCTGCCAGAGGGTGGCCTTGGGGTCATCGGTCATCATCCCCTCGCCACGTTTTCTCGGGCGCTGCTGGGCCGGCGCGCGATAGACGCGATAGCGCTCGGAGCCCAGGGCGAAGTCAAAGCGCACGAACGTGCGCGTAGTGGGCAGGGCCAGGTGACAGCGCATCTGCTCGGCCGAGCGCTCGTTGTGCTTCTCGCCCTGCCCGGAGGTTTCGCCGTAAAGGGCGTAGCAGATGGCATCGAGCAGGGTGGTCTTGCCAGCGCCGGTGTTGCCGTGGATCAGGAAAAAGGAGCGCGCGCCCAGCTCGGCAAAATCGAGTCTTACCTCCCCGGCGTAGGGGCCAAAGGCGCTGAGGATGAGCTTAAGCGGTTTCATGCCCGCGGCCCTCCGCGGAATGCTTCGAGCCGCCTTGCAGGGGCCGTCCCGGATGCCGCAGGCGAACTGGCCCTCCATGGCGCGGACACTTCCCGCCGTGCGGTGGAGCGTAGCGCGGGATATGCCTGCTGCGTCGAAACAGCAATGTGGCCAGGAAAACCAGCCGTTGGGCAAACCAGTCGCCTCATGCCAGCACCTCCCGCTCTTCCTGGTGCATCGTTTCAACCGCCCCGGCAAAGGCGGCGGCCTGCTCCGGGGTGATATCGGTGCCGGCCACCTGCCTGAAAAAAGCGCTGAACAGCTCGATGGGCGTGGTGCGGGTGTGGTCAAGGCGATCGGCGGCGGGGCCGCTCAGGCTGAACTGGGGACGCTGGATCTCCAGGGCATTGGGGTAGATCGCGCGCAGCTTGCCCATCGGGTCGAGCAGGGCACCGGTGTCGTCGAGGATGAACTGGATGTAGTCCTCGCGGCCCTGGATCGGCTGCCCGTCGGCGGCCTTGAGCAGATCCTCCAGCCGGCCCTGGATGCGGCGCACATCCCGCCGGGGGGTGAGGGGAACATCCTCCACCCGGCAGGCCCCGGCGGCATCCATCTCCACCAGGTGGATCACCTTGCGCTGATCGCACTCGGAAAACGAATATTTCATGAGCGATCCGCTGTAGCGCACGGTGCCGTTACTTATCGCCTGGGGCGCGTGCAGGTGGCCGAGGGCCACGTAGTGGAAGCCGGCGAAGCACGCGGCATCGATCGTGCCGGCCCCGCCGACACTGAGCGGGCGCTCGGATTCACATTCGCTGCCGCCGCTGACGAAGGCATGGCCCATCAGTACGCGGCGGCGGCCGGGCTGGCAAGATTCCTCAATCGCGCGGATACAGCAGCGCATGGCCGAGTCATGGTCGAGGATCTGCGGGTCTTCGAAGCACTGCCGCATGACCGCCGGCTCGGCATACGGGATGGCAAAAAAATCGACCGGGCCGTGATTATCGTGCAGCGTGAGGCACTGAACCCGGGGCGCGGGGAGGGCGGCGATATGAATCTGCTGCCTGGCAAAAAGCTGCTGGCCGAAGCCGAGACGCTGAGGACTGTCATGGTTGCCGGCGATCAGCAGGATGGGTGCGCCGACCTCGATCGCAAGCTGGCACAGCACATCGCTGAGCAGCTCGACCGCCTCGGGGGGCGGGACCGCGCGGTCATAAATATCCCCCGCGATGAGGATCGCATCGGGCCCGGCGGAGCGGGCAAAATCGACGAACTGATCGAGCAGATGGGCCTGGTCATCGGTCAGGTGGACCCCATGAAACAGCCGGCCCAGGTGCCAGTCGGCAGTATGGATGAAACGCATCCGACCCTCCGGGAATGCAGCGAACCGGGTGCATTGTGCCACAGAGCCGGCGGGAATCCAAACGAAAGCCTGACTTGCGAACACTGGAAACGGTTTTTATCACGCGGTTTTGGGGCGAAAAGCTGTCCAAACGACTGGGAGAACCAGCAGAATTTTCCCACCAACCGCTGAACCCGCTTATGGCGAAGGACGTATTACTGTGGAGTCAGGCCGGATTCCGGCCGCATGCCATGTCAAAATCTTGCCCAAGCCATATTGCGCGGATAGATGCAGCCAGCGGTTCCTGCTGCGGTCCATTGCTACTGCGGTGTGCCCTGCCGCCGCTGACTGGCTGATCGGAGGATCAATCGAGCGGAACGAACCCAATTTTCCAGACAGTGGCTGCGGAGGCAGATGCCCGCCCTGTCACGACGAGGCTGCGGCGGGTCGATCCAATCCCGCATGGTTCAGTGCCGAGTGATTCAAAAGTCCCCCACCGCCTCGCCGGTGAGTTGCAGGTAATTGCGCAGCTCCTCGGTGCTCAGGTTGGTCAGCCATTCATCGCCGGCGGTGACGATCTTGTCAGCCAGGGCGATCTTGTCACTCAGCAGGCGGTCAATGCGTTCCTCAACCGTGCCGATGCAGACAAATTTGTGGACCTGCACCTTGCGGGTTTGGCCGATGCGATAGGCGCGATCGGTCGCCTGGCTCTCCACCGCCGGGTTCCACCAGCGGTCGAAGTGGAACACGTGGTTGGCGGCGGTGAGGTTCAGCCCCAGCCCGCCGGCGCGCAGCGAGAGGATGAAGAGGCGCGGCGCATCCCTGTCGCCCGACTGGAAGCGCTCGATCATCTGATCACGCGCCCGGGCCGGCGTGCCGCCGTGCAGGAACAGCGGTTCGTGCTTCAGACGCGTGCGGATCAGCTTCTCCAGCAGGTGGCCCATCTCGCGATACTGGGTGAAGATCAGCGCTGCATCGCCGGCATCGATCACCTCCTCCAGCATCTCGACCAGCCGCTCGCACTTACCGCTGCGGCCGTCGATGGCATCGGACTGTTCCTTGGTCAGCAGGATCGGGTGATTGCACACCTGCTTGAGCCGGGTCAGCGCGGCGAGGATCAGCCCCCGGCGGCGGATGCCCGTGGCGGCATCAATCTGGCCGAGCATGTCGGCGGTGATGCGCTCGTAGGCGGCGGCCTGCTCGGTGCTGAGGTTGCAGTAGATCTTCTGCTCCATCTTCTCCGGCAGGTCGCCGGCGATGGCCGGATCGCTCTTGCTGCGCCGCAGCACAAATGGCTGGATCATCCGCCGCAATTGCTGGGCGCGGTCGGCATCGGCCAGCTTCTCGATCGGCACCGCGAAGCGCTCGCGGAATTCACCGGGCGTGCCCAGCAGGCCCGGATTGAGCAGCTCCATGATCGACCACAATTCAGACAGGTGGTTCTCAATCGGCGTGCCTGTCAGGGCCACGCGCCTGACAGCCGGAATCGCGCGGATTGACTGCGTGCTGGCGGCGGAAGGGTTCTTGATCTTCTGCGCTTCATCCAGCGCCACCCGCCACCAGATCGGCCTGGCCAGCGTCTCCACATCACGATGCGCCAAGGCATAGCTGGTGATGACGATATCGTGCTTTTTTGCTTCGGCGGCGAAATCCTCGCCCTGCAGGCGCTGCGGCCCATGATGCACCATCACACGCAGTTGCGGCGCGAACCGCTCCAGTTCGCGTACCCAGTTGCCCACCACGCTGGTGGGCGCAAACAGGAGCGTCGGCGGCAGGTTGGCCGGTCCGTTGCCCTGTGCCGCCCGCTCGCGCTCCAGCAGGAGCAGCGAAATCAACTGGGGCGTCTTGCCCAGGCCCATGTCATCGGCCAGGCAGGCGCCGATCCCCAGGCGATCGAGGAAGGCAAGCCACTGCAGGCCGCGCTTCTGGTAAGGGCGCAGCTCGCCCTGGAAGCCGGCGGGCTGTTCGAGTGCCTCGAGATGGCCGGGCGACTGCTTGAGCAGGTGGTCGATCCAGTCCAGGCCCGAGAGGCCAAGGATGGGCAGACCGGTGTCGGCGCGGGCGATGCCGTAGGCGGTGCGGAAGGCATCGGCGAGGGTGATCCGCCCGTGCCCGCGCTGCTGCACGAAATCCATCGCGCGCTGGGCGGCATCGGGTTCGAGGTGGATCCACTGCCCCTTGTACTTGACCAGCGGCTGCTGGCGCTCAGCCAGCGCGCGAAACTCCTCGATGCTGAGGCGCAAATCACCGACCGCGATCTGCCAGTCGAAATCGAGCAGGTGTTCCAGCCCCAGCCGGCCGCTGGTGACATCGCCGAAGTGTACCCCAGCGGGGTGGCCATCGCCGGTGGAGTCGAACGGATCGTCCTCCTCGACATCGGGCCGCAGCGTCATCAGCAGGCCGATCTCCCGGTCGCGCCGAAGGGTCCAGTCCGGCAGGCGGACGCCAAAGCCGTGTTCCTGAAGCAATTGAGCCCACTGGCGGATGAAAACATGGGTCTCAAATGTGCTGAGACGCAGTTCGGTTGGGCGCGGCGAGGCGAGCACCTGATCGAGCGCGGGATAGATCTGGGCCGCGCGGGCGAGCTCGCGTGTCAGCCGCTGGCGGCGGGCCGACAGCGAACGGCCGAGGATGCCTGTGGATTCATCCTTCCACAGATCCACGGCATCGATGGTTTCACCCTCGGCATCGGGGCCGGGCTCCAGCAGAAAACGCAGACGCCAGACCTCATCGACGTCTTCCGCCTGATCGCCGGAGCCTGCCGCCTCATCGCCGGAGCCTGCCGCCTCATCGC
>CAYNMV010000015.1:54081-70133 GCA_964398315.1 uncultured Tepidisphaeraceae bacterium
ATCGCCGGAGCCTGCCGCCTCATCGCCGGAGCCTGCCGCCTCATCGCTGGAGCCTGTCGCCGGCTCATCAATGCCTTGCACCGCATCGGCCGGTGCGGTGTCAGACAGGCTGTCACCGTTGTCAGCCGCGTGCTGGGCGGCGTTGGCCAGGCGGGCGGGGTTGGATGCGATGCTGTCGGTCGGTTGGGTGGGTATGGCGGGAGCGGGGTTGCCGTTGCTGGATGCGATGTTGTCGTCGGCGGTGGTCTGGACGCCAGCGGGGTCGATCAGCGCCAGGTCGTCATCATCTTCTGGCTCAATCAGCTCGAAGGCGAGGCGCAGGGCATCATCGGCGCGGCTCTCATCCAGCCGGCCGACCCAGGTGCGTGTCTGTTCGGCGAAGCCGGCCAGTTCATCGGCCGAGCCGCGCAGGCGCGATTCGGTTCCCAGCAGGGCCGACAGCCAGCGCACCTCCGCCGGCGCCAGCGCCTCGGCCGCCTTTTCGTGGGCGCGGTTGAAAAATGGATCGATCGACACATCACGACGAATCAGGACATCGGCAGTGGTGTGCAGGAACCCTTCCACCAGCCCGGCGGCGGCCAGTGCATCAGGCGCAGCGCCATCGATCGACTGGCAGACCGGCGGCATGGCGGCAGCAAACTGCTCCAGCGCCAGCGCTTCAGCGCTGCCGGCGGCCAGCAGCCGCCACTGGCCGCGCAGCACCCCCTGCTGCGGCTGGAGCAAATCCGGGTAGAACTGCTGATGGGCCAGTCGCTGCACCACAAAGCGCGCCAGTTGCCGCCAGTAGCCAACCGATGGTCCGAACAGCTCCGGCAGCGGATCAGGCAGCGCCACCAGCAAGTCGATTGCCTCGCTGGGCGAGAACCGCAGCGCGGGGACGGTCCATGCGGTAAGCACCGCCAGCCCGGCCGGGTCATTTTCGCCCGCTTCAGCACAGCGGGCCATATTCGAGGGAAGCGGGCCATGCTCGTTGGACGGCAGGCGCAGCACGAGCGTATCCGCCGCCGCCGCCGAGGCCACCAGGGCATCCGCGCAGCAGTCGCCCAGCACAGCGCGCAGCGCATCAGCCGGCAGCGCCCGCGGATGTGGCAGCGCGGCATCCGCGGGCACCTCGACAGGGCGCTGCGCTTCGCCGGCCGGTGCATCGGCCCACAGATACAGGCAGGAATGAAACCAGATCGCGTGCAACTGCATTGGATGGAACGTCCCCGTCACGCTGGGCAAAAGTCGAACGGCGTAGCATACGTCAGCCGAGGCGGTTTGATAAGCAGTGGGAGGAAAGATTCGAGATTGAATTGAGATTGAATGACGGTGGATCGGATGTTTGCGGGATCGGAACAGGCATCCATCAGGGCCGCAGGCGCTGGAACAGCGCCCAAAGCAGCGGCGGCGGCAGAACCTCGGGACGCCACTGGGGGTCGATCTCCGGCAGATCGGACAGGATGGCGGGGTCGTGGCCGGCCTGGCTCAGCGCTTTTCGCAGGGTCTTGCGGCGGGCGGCGAACAGCTGATGAACGAAGCGGGAAAAATCGCGCGCCTGTTCGCCGAGCTGATCCTGACGGCGCAGACGCACCAGCGCGGAGTCGATCTTGGGCGCAGGCCAGAATGCCTGCGGCGGCAGTGTCCGCAAAACTTCGACAGCGGCGAGCATCTGCACGATGACCGTCAGCGGGCCGTAATCCTCGCCACCGGCACCGGCACGCAGGCGATCGGCCACTTCTTTCTGCACCGTGAACGCCAGTAACTCGACCCCCTCCAGCAGCAATTCGACAATCAGCGGCGAGGCGATGTTATAAGGCAGGTTGGCCACGAGTTTCACGCCGGCTGGCCTGTCAGCCAAAGTCTGACGAATGGCCGACAGCAGCGCTGGGTTGAGAGCATGCTTACCGGCCAGGGCATCACCTTCGATGAGGCTGAAGGCATCGGTCTCCGCGAAGCGCTCGCGCAGGAGGTTCGCCAGATCCCGGTCGATCTCCACCGCCACCACGCGCCCGCCGCGAGCGAGCAACTCATCGGTGAGCGTGCCGGTCCCGGGGCCAACCTCGATGATCAGCTCACCGGGCTGGATCTCACCGGCATCGGCAACCCGGCGCACCAGGTTCTGGTCGATCATGAAGTTCTGCCCGAACCGATGCCGTGGCCGTGCCCCAATCCCGGCCAGGGCGGACTGGATGTCGTGCTTGGATTGCGCCATCGAAGGCAGAGATTAAACGCCAGGCGGCAAAGGGGCGAGAGGGGAAGAAATGGAGTGCCTGGCAGAAAGCGGTCCGCCGCTCGCTCAAGGCCGCTTCCCTCAATACCGTTCACTGGCTGTCAGGCGGTAGCATGGCGGATATGCGGCTCAGGCGGATACTGGTCTATCTGTGGGCGCTGCCGACGACGGCACTGGGGCTTTGCTTTGTGCCGATTGCGCTGGCCAGCGGTGGATCAGCGCGCGTGGTGGATGGGGTGCTTGAGGTGACGGGCGGACTGGTGCGCGTTTTCCTGCGCCGCTGCACGCTGCTGCGCGGCGGGGCCAGCGCGATGACGCTGGGGCATGTGGTGCTGGCGCAGGATGAACTGCTGGCCGGGTTAACCCGCGCTCACGAGCGTGTGCATGTCCGGCAGTGCGAGCGCTGGGGGCCGCTGTTCATCCCCGCATACCTGATCGCCTCCCTGGTGGCGCTGCTGCGCGGCCAGCGGGCGTACATGGACAACATTTTTGAAAAGGAAGCCTACGATCGCGAATAACGGGTGATATTCGAGGCCATCACCACCCTGCCGGGCGCTGTCAGACGGCGTCTGACAGATGCGGCATGACATCACCCACCGGGCACACGGCCCATCGGATTCCAGCCCCACCACTTCGGCCCGGTAAACATTGGCGAAGTCTCAGATGATCTTTTATCCTTGGGTGCGACACATGAGCGCAGCCCCTCTGGTCGAAATCCAGCGCCTGAGCATGCAGTTCCCGGCGGTTCGGGCGCTGCACGAGGTGTCGTTGTGCTTCGAGCGCGGCGAGGTGCATGGCCTGGTGGGGGAAAACGGCGCCGGCAAGAGCACGCTCATGCGCATCCTCAGCGGATTGCAGGCGCCCACCAGCGGGCGGATCCTGGTGGATGGCGAGCCGGTTGCGATCAGTTCGCCGGCCGAGGCCGCCCAGCGCGGGATCGTGATGATCCACCAGGAACTGAACCTGGTCGATGAGCTGAGCGTGGCGGCCAACATCTTCCTGGGCCGCGAGAAACGGCGTTTCGGCCTGATCGACTCAGCGGCCATGAACGAAGCGGCCCGGCAGGCGCTGGCGGCGGTTGGCGCTGAGTCCATCTCCCCCACCACCCGCGTGGGCAGGCTCTCGATTGCCCAGCAGCAGATGGTGGAGATCGCCAAGGCGGTCAGCCAGACCGCGCGCCTGCTCATCATGGATGAGCCCACGGCGGTGCTGACGGCCAGCGAATCGGAGAAGCTCTTCGCCCTGATCCGCCGGCTCAGGAGCCAGGGCGTCACCATTATCTACATCAGCCACATCCTGCCGGAAGTCATCGCGTTGTGCGACCGGATCACCGTCCTGCGCGATGGGCAGGTGGTCAGGACGATCGACCAGCGGGCAGGGGACAATGCCGGGGCTGTCGGCTCAGATCCCAACGCCCCCGCTGCCCGCGTCGAAGCCCGGCCCAACGAGGGCACTGCCCCTGAACCCCCAACCCCAGGCCCTGAACCGGCTCCTTTGGTGCCCCCCCTCACCGAGCAGCAGCTTGCCGGCCTGATGGTGGGCCGGGAGATGGCGGATCATTACCCGCCGCGTAAAGCGCCGGGTGAGGCCGTGCGGCTGCGGGTTCGGGGGCTGAGCGTACCGGAGCTGGTGCGGGAGGTCTCATTTGAGGTGCGGGCCGGGGAGATCCTGGGGTTTGCCGGGCTGGTCGGGTCTGGGCGCACGGAGATGGCCGAAGCGCTGGTGGGCCTGCGCCGGCGCAGCGGCGGTCATATCGAAGTGGATGGTGTGGCCACTCCGCTGCGCTCGCTGCGCGAAGCGGTGCGTGAGGGGATCGCCTACCTGAGTGAAGACCGCAAGGGCTCGGGGCTGACACTGGGAATGGACATCGTGGCCAACACCACGCTCGTGTCGCTGCGACGGTATGCCCATGGCCTGATCGACCGCCGGGCGGAGGAGGCGGCCACCCTGGGTTACATCCACCGCCTGCGCACGCGCATCGGCCGGCTGCGCGATCCGGTGGCCACCCTTTCCGGCGGCAACCAGCAGAAGGTGCTCCTTGCCAAGTGGCTTGAAATCGGCCCGCGCGTGCTGATCATCGACGAGCCGACCCGCGGCGTGGACATCGGCGCCAAGGCAGAAATCTACCGCCTGATCCAGCGACTGACCGAAGAAGGCATGGCCTGCATCCTCATCAGCAGCGAGATGAACGAGCTGCTCGGACTGGCGCACCGCATCGCGATCATGCGCCGGGGGCACCTGGTGGCGACGATCGATGCCGAGGGCGCCACCGAGGATGAGATCATGCAGCACGCGGCGGGGGTAAGCAGGGAGATGATGCACGCTGGATGATGAGGGCGCAGGCGGCTGCGGGCCGGGATCGCCCCTCATCATTGAGCATGACCAGGTTCAGCATTCAACCTATGACCGAACTGACCACACAGGACGTGATCGACTATGGCAAGGCGGCGGCACCGAGCGTGCGCCAGCGACTGCGCGGCTGGCCACGCTGGGTGGTGCCGGCGGCGGCACTGGTGCTGCTGGTGGTGTTCACCATCGTCTATGAGCTGTGGCGCAAGGGGCGGTCGGACTTCATCACGGGGGAGAACCTGGTCAATATCCTGCGGCAGTGGTCATTCATCGGCATCATTGCCATCGGCATGACCTTCGTCATCACGCTCGGCGGGATCGATCTGTCGGTGGGGTCGCTGGTGGCGTTCCTGGGCGGGCTGGGGATTTTAACGCTCAACGCCCTGCTGTCAGCCGGCCTGCCAGACAGCACGGCAACCCTGCTGGCGTTTGCCGTGATCCTGCTGATGGGCGCCATGGCGGGGGCGCTGAACGGCCTGCTCGTCACCCTCGGGCGGATCGCGCCGTTCATCGCCACACTCGGGGGGCTGGCGGCGTATCGGTCACTGGCACTGGCCATGGTAGACGGCGGCGAATACCGGTCAGACAGCCCTGGGTGGTTCTATGCCCTCGGCACCGGCGGCATTCCCATCCCCGGCACCAATGTCGGCTTCAATCCCGACGTCCCGGTGCGGCTGGAGTTTCCCTGGCCGGCAGCGATCTTCTTCCTGGTTGCCATTGCCGGGGCGATCCTGCTGAACCACACCCGTTTCGGCCGGTACGTCATCGCCATTGGCGCCAATGAGCGCTCAGCGGTCTATTCAGCAATTCGCGTACAGCGGATCAAGGTGCTGACGTACACGCTGCTGGGATGCCTGACAGGCCTGGCCGCCCTGCTGCTGGCGAGCCGGATGAACTCGGTCAGCTCCAGCCAGACCGGCACGCTCTACGAACTGGATGCCATCGCCGCCGTTGTCATCGGCGGCACCCGCATGCGCGGCGGCGCCGGCACGATCCTCGGCACGCTGATCGGCGTCCTGATCCTCGGCGTCATCGGCAACATGCTCAACCTCCTGCAGGTCTCTGTCTACCTTCAGGGATTGGTCAAAGGCCTCATCATCATCGCCGCCGTCCTGCTGCAACGGGCGGAGGGACAGGACGTGTAAGCCCGGCCTTCATGGCGGGCTCAAGAGGGCTCGATCGCCCGATCCTGTGCCGATGATCACGGCAACTGCCAGCGCCGTCTCAGGATCCATTCACCGGCAAGCAGGCCGGTCACGAACGCGGCCTGGATGGGCAGGTCGTAGCGCCGTGGCCAGTCGGGGAAGTGGCCGGTGGCGGCGGCCACGAGGCGGATGAGGTTATGCAGGGGGATGGAGCGCTGTTCACTTTGCAGGGCGCTGGCATCCTGGCGAATGAGTTGATCGATCAGGGTGGGCAATTGCGGCAGGGTGTAGTGAAAGCCGTTGGTGCCGGTGGCGATGGCTTCCAGCAGTGCGGGGTTGGCGGCGATTTTGAGCATCTCATCGGCCGGGGGGATCACGGTGAAACGGAGGGTCTGGCCGCCGAGTTCCCGGCCGTCCTTGGTGGCGCTGATTTCCAGCTCCCAGTCACCGGTCTGCGGGTGGGGCACCGTCAGGTCATACATGCCGGTGCGGGCATCGCTGGGGGTCATGGGCAACTGCTGCGGATCATCACGCTCGGGCGCGCCGGGCGGCCGGCGAAGCGTAGCGGTGACCTGGGCATAGCGCGTGGCATCGCCGCGCTCATCCCGCACCATCGCGCGCACGCGCACCGATTCACCGAGTTGGTAGAGATTTTTGTTGAGCAGCGCTTCAACGCCGCTGCCGCGCTGGCGGTTTTTCACATCCGCCCCGGCCAGCCAGCGCACGAGCTGTCCCCAGAAGCGGTTATAGGGTGAATCCTGCCCCATTCCGCGCAGGGGCAGGTACCACAGGTATGTTGTGTCCGCGGTAAAGGCCGCGCTGCGCCCCTGTCCGTAAGGCTGGGTAGCAAGAATGATCTGCGGCTGCCCATCCGGCCCGGGCCGGCCGGGATGAACCAGCAGCACCTGCGCCCCCGTCTTGGGACGCTCAACCACCACATTGCCGCGAAGGGGCGGGAGTTGAGCATTGCTGCCAGAAGCAGGATCAGCGCCCGCGCGCGGCCCCTGATCGCGCCCGGGGTCATCAGCGCTTCCTGGCTGCCCGCCGCTTCCACCGCTAAACCATTCTCCGAGCCCTTCCATCGCCGGATGGAGTTGGCCTTCATCGGTCAGTTGCGGGACAAACTCCGTTTTCTCCTGTGCGGCATCGAGGCCGCCCACCAGGACGGGCAGAGCCTGTTCGATGGGGGTGCCCCGGTAATTGCCGGGGCCAAAGCTGTTCTGACCGCCGATCATGAGCAGCCCGGCGCCGCGGCTGACGGCCTGCTCAATGGCGGTCTGCTGCTGGGGCGTGAGGAAGCTGGCATCAAGATCGCCCAGGAGAATGACATCAAACTGCTGCCAGTCCGCGGCGGTTTGCGGCATGCGCTTGAATGGTTCGCCGTTGACGGTGCCGGAGGCGGTGAAGCGATCCTGGGTGATGCGCAGCAGGGTGGCGACTTCAACATTGGGATCGCGGCCCAGCGCGCGGTTCAGGTCGCGGTACTCGGGACGGGCCCGGCCCTCGATGTAGAGAACCCTGATGCGCGGATCGAGCGCCAGTCCCTGGTATTCCTGGCGGTTGTCCACCGTGCTGCGCTCGCCGGGGACGGGATCGACCCAAACCGCCAGGCGCTGAATGCCAACCTCATCGGGGCGGTAGGTCAGTTCGACCACCTGTCCCTGCGCCAGCGGCTGGAGCACCAGCGGCGTGCTTTTGATCTCGCCGATCGTCTTGCCCTGGGCATCGATTTTCGCCAGCTTCACCTCGACCACGCGATTGGCCAGGGCCGACGACTTGATGGTGGCCTTGATGGTGCTGTCATGGCCCACGACAAAATCATCGCCCGCCTCGATGTTGTCCACCGCGATGTTGGCCAGCGTGGCCGGCTCGGTCTGCTCGGACCCCACCCGCACCGTGTGGATCGGGCGCAGCGATGCCCGCACCGCCCCTTCCACATCCGGCGAAGTGTTGTCGATCCCATCGCTGATGAGGATCACCGCCGCATCAGTGCGCGGCGTGGTGGCCAGCGCCTGGGCCAGGGCGCCGGCGATGTCGGTGGATTGGCCGTCGGCCTGCCTGCTCGCCAGCGACTCGGGATCATCAACCGGTGTGAGGCTGCTGTCGAAGGTGAAAAAGTGCGGCACGAAGTGTTCACTGATCTTCGGCAACTGCGGCCGCAGCGTTTGCCAGACACTTTGCAGGCGGGTCGGGCCGTTCTGAATATCCGGGAAGCTCATCGAGCCGGAAGTGTCAATGAGCATCAGCAGCGGGCGGGTGGGCTCGGGGCGGGCGACAAAGCGCAGCACCGGCTCAAAGAGCATCGGCACCAGCAGCGCCAGCGCTGCGATGCGCAGCGCCAGCAGGATACTCATGCGGCGGTTGCCCAGTTGGGGGTGAAGATTGAGGTAAAAGACGGCCGAGACCAGGCAGAGGAGGATAAATGTCCAGACCAGCCCCACCGCCGGCGTGCGCAGGGGAGGTGTGGCCAGGATGAGGATCGTTCCCGCCACACCGCCGGCAATCAGGGCGCTGCGCAGCAGGCCATGGGCGGTTGCCCATACGCGTCCGGCCACGGCGTAGCTGAGCAGCACGATGCACGCGGCCAGGCAGACCCAGGACCACAGGTCCCAGCTTCCCTGCCGCAGAATTTCAAATGACCAGTTGCTCACGCGGCATTGCCCATCGAAAACCCCGGCGTCCTGTTCGCCGGCCCAGAGATGTTACCGCAAGCCGGCGGGGATGTTGCGGTACAGGCAGGGGCTTTGACAGGATGGCTGCACGGCCGGCACCGGCCCATCAGCGGATTGGGGGCAGGCCATGGCTCATCCTGCTGCCTTACCTTCGCTCACGGCAGGTCAAACTCAACGAGCGTGACATCATCGTCGAAGGTGAGGCCGCCACGCCACTGTTGCAGAGCGTGAAGGATGCACGGCAGGCGCGGGCCGGGGGTGCGATGGTGGGTATCAAGCAGTTGGATCAGGCCCGTTACGCCGAGGATATGGCCATCGGCCAAACGCTCTGCTTCGCTGTAGAGGTAGATACGGCTCTGCGGCGGAACCTCGATCGCGGCGGTCTCGAAGATCTCTTCGGGCAGCACACCGATCATGAAGTTGGGCTGGCCGAGCGTGGTGTTGTGTATTGGCGTGTTATTAAGCAGCACGGCCGGCGGATGGCCGGCACTGCCATAGCGCAGCACGCGGGTGGCGCGGTCAAAAACGCCATACCAGACGGTGGAGAACTTGCCGCCGTTGTCATCCATGGGGAAAGCGCGATTGAGGGCGGCCAGCACCTGGGCCGGCTGGTAGAAATCGGTCTGCGGCAGGGTGTGCCGGCGCAGGGCATTGTGCAGCGAAACGCTCAGCAGGGCGGAGCCCACACCGTGGCCGGTTACATCGGCGATGTACATCGCCAGGCGCTGATCGTCCAGCCAGTGGTAGCCGAAGATGTCGCCGCCCAGTTGCTCGGAGGCCAGGAACAGCCAGTCGCTCTGTACGGGCCCTGAGGTCAGTCGCAGCGGCAGCAGGGATTTGACGAACGCCGCCGCCTCCTGCAATTCCGTGCTGAGCTGGCGCTGGGCGGCCAGGAGCTGTTTCTGTGTCTGGAGCAATCGGCGCTGGGACTCAATCAGGCCGACCAGATTCAGCTCGTGCTGGGCCAGGTTGGCCAGTTGGCGGCAGGTTTCCCGATCATGATCGGTCAGGTCGCGCGGAGCGGTGTCGGCCACGCAAAAGGTGCCGACATTGAACCCCCGCGGCCCCTTCAGCGGATAACCGGCATAGAAGCGGATATGCGGCGCGCCAATCACCAGGGGATTGTCGGCAAAGCGCTCATCGCTGGCGGCATCGGGCACGATCAGCGGCTCGTGCTGGAGGAGGGTATGCCCGCAGAAGGCAATGTCACGGCGGGTGGCATCGACGCTGAGCCCGCAGCGGGCCTTGAACCACTGCCGATCAGCATCGATCACCGCGATGTAGGCGATCGGACAGCGCAGCACCTGGGCAGCCAGGCGCACCAGCCGGTCGAAGCGCTCCTCGGCGGGCGTGTCGAGCAGGCGCGTCGCCCGCACATCGGCCAGGCGCTCAAGCTCATCCATAGGCGTGGTAGCCTGGATCATGTTGCCTCAACCATCCCTGCGGAAGAAGTGGTTCCCCGCACCATGGCTTCAGGCAAACGGCACGCCAGCGGAATTGTGATTTCTTGTGATCGCCGGCATTTCGGCGCCGGCTCAAACGGCCGCACGGCGTGGCAACAGGCAGGCAAAGGGCATAAAAAAACCCCCGGGGTTGCCGGGGGCTTTTTCGCGGATGGGCAGGGCCGGGATCGAACCGGCGACACCGGCATTTTCAGTGCCGTGCTCTACCAACTGAGCTACCTACCCGTGTGATAGCCAAACTATCATAAAACGTCCCGGCAGGATTGCAAGTTCAGTCGGCGACGGCCGCGCGGGGCAAGATTTGGGAAAGGCGCCTGTTTTTCCACCCGCTCCACCGCGGCTTTGCCTTTCGCTCATGGCGACCATACGCTAGAAAACTCGTGTGAAACCGGACACGGCCGGGATGGCATTGCCCACGGGCATGGAGCAGGCCGCCGAGTGCCCTTGCCGTTCGGATCCGTGCCGAATCATTCAGACCCCACGCGCATGATCGTCCTCATCGATAACTACGATTCGTTCACCTACAACCTGGTCCAGAAACTGGGCGAGGTGGCACCCGCCAGCGAGGTGCGGGTCTTCCGCAACGACAAGGTGACGATCGACCAGATCGAGGCCCTGCGGCCGACGCACATTCTCATCTCGCCCGGCCCCTGCACCCCGCGCGAGGGGGGTATCTCCAATGATGTCATTCGGCACTTTTCACCCAGGCTGCCGATTCTGGGTGTCTGCCTGGGCCACCAGTGCATCGGCTTCACGCATGGCGCGGTGGTCGAGCGGGCGGCCAAACTGATGCACGGCAAGACCGACCGCATCCACCACGATGGCCGGTTCATCTACGAAGGCATGCCCAACCCCTTCACCGCCACACGCTATCACAGCCTCATCATCCGTCCCGGCACCCTGCCGGATGATTTTGAGATCACGGCCTGGACCGCCGACGATGAGATCATGGGCATCCGCCACAAGACCCATCCCCTGGAAGGCGTGCAATACCACCCCGAGAGCTTCCTCACCGAGCAGGGTGAAAAGCTGCTGGCGAATTTCCTCAAGCGGTAGTAGCACCCAACATCTGTTCCCGCAATCTGTCGCGGTCGCTTGTGCCGTGCGGCAGAGAGGCCGGCGCTGGATGCGATCCAGCTCCGCAGCAGTCTCTAGCGCGGAGCGAGGTCGCCAGCGGGTGCGGTGCGATCTGCCGGCGCGGGCGGATCGATGGCCTCATCGGCCAGCGAGGCCAGGAGTTCAGCAGGTTGCAGGCGAGAAGCCAGCGCCATCGCGCCCAGGGTCATCGACGGGGCGATAAAGGCAGCCTGGTCGAACAGGGTAATGCCCAGCCGGTTGAAGCGCTGCTGAAGCATCGGCCGGGCATTGACGGCCTCGCGCACGCGGGTGTCGGCCGTGAGCGGTTCATCGGCCTGGTAGACATGCCGGCGCTTGCGCAACGTCAGCGCCAGGTTCACGCCGAACAGCGCCAGTGCGGCCAGTTCCAGCACGCCGGTGATGCCCATCAGCCGGAAGGCCCATGGCCAGCCGCCGATCGTCAGCAGTTCCAGCCCCACCCGCCCGGCGTTGCCAATGAGGATCAGGGCGGCACTGACCAGCATCAGACGGTTGGAGGCCAGCGGCTGCTTGATGAAGATCGGCACGATCCGCTGGCCAACCCCGAGGATCATGGTGGTGATAAAGCCGACGGTCAGGGCATGGCGCCATGCCCCGCTGTAGGCATGCGGCATCCCGGGCACCAGCTGCTCGATCAGGATCATCACCAGGCCGATCACCAGCCAGGCAAACGCCGCGCGAATCAGGATATGGCCGCGCACATCCACGCCATGGATCGCGCGAGCCGGCTTGCTGCGCAGCAGGTCCATGCCGACCAGGTAGATCCCGGCCGCCATCAGCATCATCGCCGCACCGATCACGCGCCCGACAGAGCCCGGGGTCAGCAGCAGACACAGGCCGATGTTGTGCAGCGGCATCGACACGGCGAAAAAACGCGGGCGCAGGCGGCCAATATTCAGCAGCCCCGGGATCAGGCGCACGCCAAAGCCGTAGATGGCATTGGTGCCAAAGCCAAGCACCGGCAGGAGGATCAGCAGGGTGCGGGCCGAATCGGGCAGCACCACCGCATCGGCATGGCGCAGGCGCAGCCACAGATCTGCCCCGGCCCAGATCCACAGCCAGCCGATCAGGAAGAGAAACCCATGTGCCCGCTGCGTCCTGGCCCGCCCGGTGAGCGACCAGATCACCGATATGCCAAAGAGCAGTGCCGCAAGCACCAGCGCGCTCGATGCGATCACATCCATGCGCAGCAGCCTTGTCCACCGTGATGCGGCGCCGCCCGCCACGGGTGGCATGAGCAAGCCGGCGAACATCGCCAGCAGCGCGACGACGATCAGCCCCGCCGCCGCCTGCTCCAGCCACGGCGGCGCAGGGCGCCGGGTGTTCTGTCGCAGCAGATGGGCGCCCACGGCGAACACGAACAGCGCCATCCATCCCCAGAGCTGGGCCACACCGTGAACGTGAACGCTTGGAGCGGAGACGGCCTGGTAGTCGATCTGCCCGGCGATGCGCAGCAGCAACAGCGCCCCCCAGCCCGCACCCAGCGTCAGCCCGATGGCAATCGCGGTGAAAATGAGCCTGATCGGCGATGGCCCCCCCGCCGGCCGGGCCGTCACCGCCAGCGGCGCTGATGCGGCATCGGCCAGGCGCACCAGCAGCGCCCGCTCATCCAGCCCGTGAGCGCGCGCAAACGGCGCCAACTCCTGGAGCGTCCAGCGGCCATCGATACGGGCGCCAGGATACTCAGCCAGCAGCTCAGCGCAAGCCGGCCAAGTCGTGGCCACCTGCCGCACGGTCAGATCAGGCGCGATATGGGAAGGCGCGCGCATAGACCCATATTACGCCTGCGCGGGCGCCTGACCACGGGCCACTTTCCCAATGCGGACCCGCCACACATCCGGCCCCTGTTGCAGGTATTCCCAGGTGAACTGCCCGCGCTTCATGAAATTGAACTGGTTGTGCAGCGGGAACGGATCGTGGTCATTGACCAGCTCCAGCGCCTCGCCCACCTGCAATGTCTCGAAGGTATGGAAGATCAGCGGGTGCCGCTGCGGGCCGGGGATCGTGCGAACGTCAATCGTGCTCCTGGTGCTCATAGGGCTCACTCCAGATTAGAGGACAAACATATCCACAATTCTATCGTAGGCCGCCGGTCGCGTCCAAATCGATCCCATCACGAAAAAAAGTCCGGTAACCCACCAAGCCCCCCTTCCATCCCTGGGAAGCGATCGATTCATCGGATCATGGGCCGGTAGCGATCGTGCGGGGCACGGGCTATCTCCAGCGTATGGCACGTTGGCCCAGTGGAGATGTGACTGTGCTCCGGCAGCCATGGCTGATCGAGCGGACTCAACAGGATCAGGGCCTGTGTGTTGTTGCGGGTTGTCGGCGGGGAATCACATCGCCCCGATATTATCGGCCCTGCCCGGCGCTGCGGGAAAGACCGGTTCGACAGCGGCCACGAGCGCGGTGAAATGGCAAAAACAGCAGAATCCACCATAGCCCCCCAACCGGCATAGCCGGCGCGGCTTGTCCGAACTGAGCCTTATCGGTCATAAGACTTGGCGCACTTGAGTTTTTAGGTTGGCTGATTGCGCCAGAAGGGGTACCTTCCAGTTGGATCGTTCAGTTGTGCAGGTGGCGCGGTCGCCGGCTGGCGGACGCGGCTCACCGCACCCGACCGAGAGCCTTTCTGATGTTTGCGCGCCGCTGGACAACCTCCCTTCTCATCGCGATCGTCTGCGCTACCACGGCGTCGATCGCCCCGTCCCCCGGCGCGGACGCCGTCCCCACCGCCGAGGGCGAAACCCCGGCCGCTTTCCTGCATGAAGTCCGCCTGCGCAAACTGCACCTGGTCCGCCCGGATCTGATTCCGTATCCGGTGGCGTATGAGGTGCATTGCTGATCTACGATTCGCTTTTTCATATGGCAAGTGAATTGGCCACAGGCTGCAACCTGGCTGGGGCTGGTGTATTGGCAGTTCCTGATCCCGGCGGGCGCGCCGGACATGCTCCGGGGCTTGCCGGTGCATAGCGCACGCCTGCACGCGCTCCCACCTCCACCCTTTGCAACCGCTGCCCGGTGGTGCTTCCAGATGAACAGCGCCAGCGCATGCTGGAAAAGGGACAGCACGCGCGCCGTCTCCGCGCCCGCACAGCGCGCGGGAAGAACCGGATCATCCCGAGGGCGCTGTGGGCAACACGGATCCGGGGATTCAGCGCCGGCGGCTCGCGGCCTGCATGTCGCTGGAGCGGCTACAGCTCCGGCTTGGCCAGCACCGCCCCGGTATCGGCACTGGTCACCTGCGCGGCGTAGCGGGCGAGGTAGCCGTAGTCGATCTTGGCCGGGGGGCGCTTCCAGGCGGCTTTGCGCCGGGCCAGCTCGGCATCGCTGATACGCAGATTGAGCGTGCGGTTGGGGATATCGATGTCGATGATGTCCCCTTCCTGCACCAGCGCGATCGGGCCGCCGGCCGCCGCTTCGGGCGAGACGTGGCCGATGCACGCACCGCGCGTGGCGCCGCTGAAGCGGCCATCAGTCAGCAAGGCCACCGATTCACCCAGCCCGCGGCCCATGATGTTGGCGGTGGGGGCAAGCATTTCCTGCATGCCGGGCCCGCCGCGCGGGCCTTCGTAGCGGATGACGACCACATCGCCGCTCTTCACCTTGCCTTCCAGGATCCCCTGGGCGGCCGATTCCTCGGATTCAAAAATCACCGCCGGGCCGCTGAACTTCATCATGCTTTCGGCCACCGCGCCGGCCTTAACCACGCTGCCATTGGGCGCGAGATTGCCGAACAGCACCGCCAGCCCGCCGCGCTCGCTGTAGGGGTTGTCCAGCGGGCGGATGACATCGGCATCCTTCACTTCGGCATCGGCGATATTCTCGCCCAGCGTCTTGCCGGTGACGGTGATGCAGTCGAGGTTCAGCGTGCCGGGCTTGCCGCTGAGCGTCTTGAGGATCGCGCTGATCCCGCCGGCACGGTCGATGTCTTCCATGTGGTACTTGCCGGCCGGGGCCACCTTGCACAAGTACGGCACGCGGGCCGACACCTCGTTGAGATGCTTGAGATCGAATGGCGTGCCCGCCTCGATCGCCACCGCCAGCGTGTGCAGGACCGTATTCGTGCTGCCGCCCATCGCCACATCCAGCGCGAAGGCGTTTTCAAACGCGGCGGGGGTGAGAATGTCGCGCGGGCGGATATTCTTCTCCACCAGGTCGATGATCCGCCGGCCGGCCTCCCGGAACAGCTCATCGCGAGCCGGATCGGTTGCCAGGATCGACCCATTGCCCGGCAGCGCCAGCCCCAGCGCCTCGCACAGGCAGTTCATGCTGTTGGCGGTAAACATGCCCGAGCACGAGCCGCAGGTAGGGCAGGCCAGCTCCTCGATTTCCTGCAGCGTCTGCAGGCTCATTTTCTTCGCCGACACCTCGCCCACGGCCTCGAAGACGTTGCTCAGGCTGATCGCCTTGCCGTCCTTGGTCTTGCCCGCCTTCATCGGGCCGCCGGAGACGAAAATCGCCGGGATGTTCACCCGTGCCGCGGCCATCATCATGCCCGGCACGATCTTGTCGCAGTTGGGGATGCAGACGACGCCGTCAAAACAGTGCGCCCGCAGCATGGTTTCGACACAGTCGGCGATCAGCTCGCGGCTGGCCAGCGAATACTTCATGCCAACGTGCCCCATGGCGATGCCATCATCCACGCCGATGGTGTTGAACTCGAACGGCACGCCGCCGGCGGCCCGGATCGCGTCGCGCACCTTCTTGCCGACCACATCCAGGTGGGCATGGCCGGGCACGATCTGCACAAAACTGTTGCAGACCGCGATAAACGGCTTGTCAAAATCCGCCTCACTCTGCACCACACCGGTGGCGCGCAGCAGGCTGCGGTGAGGGGCACGGATCACACCTTTCTTGATTGTGTCACTGATGGCCATCGCTTGAAGCACTCCAAAAGGCAGGTCTGAAACGGGCACTTTAACGCGCCCGCCGCCCTGTTTCACGCCCGGCACCCCCAAGCCGGCTCGCGCAGGCCCAGGCAGCCATGCGCAAAACGGGATTCGCAAGATTCAGACGGCAGGAGGATTCGTTGAAGGGGGCGGACGCGTGAAACCAGGCTGAAAGATGAAAAACGAAGCGGGAAAGGGTTGCT
>CAYNMV010000016.1:0-9517 GCA_964398315.1 uncultured Tepidisphaeraceae bacterium
CGCTGGACTACAGCACGCCGGGGCAGATCAATCTGGTCCCCGAGCCGGCCGCGCTGGGCCTGCTGTCACTGGGTGGCCTGGCACTGCTCCGCCGCCGGCGCTGAATACACGATGCAGTCAACGTAAAAGTAAACCCCGGAACGAACCCCGCGACACCGCGTCGTGGGGTTCGTCCATTCACAGACAGGTACCTGCCATGAGCAACCCTCTCTCTCGATTCTTTCCTGTACTGATTGCCTCGCTCCTGCTGGCCGGCCGGCCCGCCCTGCCGCCGGTGCTGGCCGCGGAAGAGCCGGACCAGTACGACGCATTTAACGATCTGGCGAAGGAAAACTTCGGCCCGCATACCGATGAGCTGTACCATCAGTTCCTCGGCGGTACGCTCACCTTCATGGCCGAGGGCGACTGGATTCATGCATCGCTCAACTCGGCCGTGATCGGCTTTGAAACCAACCTGCCGGCCAACGCCTTCATCGAATACGGCCCCACCGCGCAGTACGGCCAGCGCACCGCCCCTCAGGAGCGCCCCTTCTTCCTCCATGTGCTGTACCTGCGCGACCTGGAGCCGGGGCAGACCTATCACTATCGCCTGGTGGCCAGCGACGGCCGCGGCCAGCCGATCACCAGCGAAGACCGCACGTTTACCACCCGCACGGCCGATGGGATCATCCCGATCCCCGGCACCCTTGCCGGCCCGCCGTATGTCCTTGACCAGGCGAATGCCACGTACGTGCTGACCCAGGATCTGCAGACCCCCGATGCGGGCATTGCCGTCGTCGCCGATGGGATCACCCTCGACCTCAACGGCCACCGCCTGACCTTTGCCACCGAAGGCAATACCCCCGCCCGGCAGAACAACGGGATCATCGTGGGCCGTGATCACACCGCCGATGTTCCGCCCCCCGTCCGCAATGTGAAGCTGCTCAACGGCATCGTCATTCGCCCCAGCACGCCGGCGATGGAGCAGCATAAGAGCGGCTTCGGCTTCAACAACCTGTTCCTGGCCCTGGCCGATGCCGAGGTTGCCGGCATCACCGTTGACTTCAATGACCGCTCGCCGCAGGCGTGGGGCGGCGTGATCTGGAACCCCGAGGGCAAGATCGACCTGCACCACAACGTCTTCCTCGACCGCGGCGGCCGCATTGCCAATCGCCACGGCGCCGGCGTTCGCCCGCTGGGGATCAGCAACCGCAATGAGCCCGACACCAACGAGATCCGCTATCACCATAACCTGATCAAGCGTACGCGCCAGAACGGCTTCAACGGCGCCCGCGTCCTCGAGCACAACGAGGTTTACGTTGACAGCTTCTCAACCAACTCCTTCGCCCTGCAGCCGGTTCGCAGCGGCAGCCGCGTGATCGGCAACCGCGTCTTCGGCACCGGCTTCAACCCCTACGGCCTGGGGTGGGCGCACTACGACATGAAGGCGACGAAAAACTTCATCCACATGCACGGTTTTGACGCCCAGAGCCGCTGGCACGAGCGCTGGGGCGATATCAGCATGTGCGAAGGGTTCCGCGTCACCAATTACGGCAAGGGCGGCCAGGACCGCGCCGATCTGGAATACTTCGAAAACGCCATCCTGATCCGCGGCGGCGGCGGCAGCGAGCTGCGCGGTACCGGCTTTTTCAGCGATGAGACGATCCGCAACCTCGTCTTCCACGACAACATCGTGAAGGTTGAGTCGCTGGATGAGCAGACCATCAACGCCACCGCCATCTCCGCCCACGGGCACTACGCCAAGTCTGAAACCTCGCTGCCGGTCTACTACCGCAACAACACCCTCATCTCCAACATCTGCCACATCCGCTGGGCCGACAAGTACGGCAAGGGCCAGAACCACCACGTCGTGAACACCAAGCTGGTGCGCACCGGCAACCACCCCGAGTACCACACCTTTGCGGTGGAGGGAACCTACTGGGCGATGAACAACGTGGTGCTGGACTGCGAGTTCGGCCCCGGCACCGCCTACAACGATGTCGTCTGGACGACCACCAGCCCCAAGAGCTTCTACGATGTCGCCTGGACATTGACGCTCAAGGGACCTGCCGGTGCGGAGGTCAACATCACCGATGCCCGCGGCGAGCAGGCCTTCGTCGGCACGATCGGCGATGATGGCGAGCTGCGCATCCCGCTGACCCAGGCCCGCATCAGCCCGCCCAAGGGATATAAGAAGTCCGAGCGCACCCCCGGCTGCACCGAAACTCCCTTCACCCCGCACACGGTGGCGGTGAAGCATGGCGGCAAGACCACCACCACCAAGGTGGAGATGACCGCCCAGCGCACGCTTACCCTTCAGAACGGCAGCCTCGCCCAGGGCCGCTGATTGCCCCAATCAGCCCTGGTGGGCCGCCGGCCCAGGACAACGCGATCGGGAAAGAGTCACTCTTTCCCGATCGCGTTGTTCTTGCGCGCAGCCCATGCTCAGCGCCAGCTTCCTCACCAGCACGTGCGCAGACCAAGGCAATGCAGTTCCTGGCCCCTCAACCCGCGCGCAGGAGGGACGACACAGTATGCGGTAAACAGCGGAAAAGAGAGGGAATCGTGCGATCACACCGCACGGGCGCGGGGACAGACACTGCACTTGGGGTTGGTGCACAACAGTGCATGCGGATCCTGCTTCAGCAGATCGACCGCGGCATCAAGGGCGTCCATCCCCCTGAACAGCAGGCAGTCGGCCGCACCGATGCGGTGATGGCCAAGCTGCCCGGCCTCTTCAAGGCGCTGCTGCACACGTCCAAAGCCGGCCGAGCAGGTGGGCGGATCCTTCGGCGGGATGGTGATCTGCTGGCCCGAGGGCGTAATCACATACAAGGTGCGGTCGCCGCCCGTATACCACACTTTCCCCAGGTACGGCACGCGCACGATCGCCTCGGCAACATGAACCAGGCTGCACGTGCGCACATCACAGCCGATCATGAGGATCTTGGCCCCCGCCTCGGCCGCCCGGTGCAGTGGGCTGCCCACCCCCAGGCCGCTGTTGTGCTCGTGACCCGCCGTCCACTCCGCCGCATGGGCACCCCAGGCGGAGACGGCATGCGTGGGGTGCCAGCTTCGCACTACGCCGGGGGTGGTGCGGAAGGTCTCGGTGATGAGCCCCGTGCGGCTGGGTGTCTCGTCCACCCGGAAGATGCTGTCCGGTTGCAGGTGGGAGAAGGTGGGCATGAGCAGCGTGCCGTGCTCGCTCAGCACATCCTGCATTGCCCCGATCACCGCCTGCGGACCACCTTCAACCTGCCCCAGCGACTTCATCGATGAGTGAACAATCAGCACATCACCTGCGGTGATGCCGGCTCGATGCAATGCCGCGCGCAGTGCACGGCGGTCCAGGGTGGGGGGTGAAGCAAGTGTCATCGTGAACTCAACAGCGGCCCGGTGCGCAGTGCATTCATCACCGGGTCCAGCAGATTTTCGCTGACAAGCGGCGTCCTGGAAAAGAGGCTGGTTGTCAGCACAACGCGGCGAACAGGCATTACATTCGACTGGCGTGCCCAGCTCATGCCACTGGCCGCGCGGACCGGGCCGGGCGTGAGCGTTGGCACTTCCAGGGGCCGAAGGTCAGCCCGGGTCGGCGGCTGGGCACTGGCCGGCGGCACCGGATTGGGCTGCCAGGTCGTGACCGCTGGCTCTGGATCGCCCACCACGGGCGATTCGACCGTGCCTGCCACAGCCAGCTTGCCACCGCTGGGCACAGGCGGCTCGGTCGTGCCCGCCACAGGCTGCTGGGACCCGGTCGCCAGCGACATGGTGGACAGCGACTGCATCGCGCCAGATGGCAGCAGCTCGGC
This sequence comes from uncultured Tepidisphaeraceae bacterium, assembly GCA_964398315.1. Lineage (GTDB taxonomy): Bacteria > Planctomycetota > Phycisphaerae > Tepidisphaerales > Tepidisphaeraceae > JADLCB01. The sequence goes on from CAYNMV010000016.1 coordinate 3,789, forward strand.
ATCGGTGATGGTGAGCTGGCGCCGCTCGGTCATTTCGATCGTGCGGGTGGCACTGCGACCATCGAGCATGACCGTGATCGTGTGCGGCGTATACATCAGCGCCTGGTGCTGATCCTGCGCCCGCACGCGCGGCCCATCGCCCGTATGACCGGGATACCATTCGGTCGGGCGGATATCCGCATGCGTCAGTGGAACCGAAATCTGCCCACTGCTGTCGGCGATGCCGCTGTACTCGACATCGCCGTTGGCATCGAGGATCGTCACCTGCGATCCGGCGGGCACCTGCAGATCCAGCGTCCACTTCACCGTGTACATGCTGGGCACGCCGGTTTCTTCCCAGTACACGTCGTTCCACGCCGTGCCGGGGCCGAAAATGCCGTCGACGACAACGTGCCCGACGCTCCAGTAGGTTCCATCGAACCGGAAGGTTGCAAAGTCCTCCCGATCGCCGATGCGGATGAACTCAACCCGCTCAAAATGATGGTTGTTGCCCCGGCCATAGGCCGAGCCGAACTGCACGATCGTTCGGTTCGAGATCAGGGTCGAATCGGCGTAGAGAATCGGCAGTGAATCGAGCTTGCGGAAATATCCCTGCGTCACGATGGCAGCGACGTTCGTCGACATCGCATCGAGCGACTCGGCCTTCACCGTATTGCCGGTGAACTCCACCCCCGCGATGCTGACATCGGAATAGAATCGCGTGCCCTCGATCTGCGCCCCGTCCTTCGCAAAGCCGAGAATCAGGTTGTCTCGGTAGTGCAGGTTGTTGCGAACCTGGCCGCCGGGCGAATAGTTGGTGATGCGCAGCGCTGCCAGCAGGTTCACATCACCCCAGTTCTCCGGCCAGCGATGGTGGACATTCAGCCCGAACAGGTGGATCAGGTTGTCCTGGACCAGCAGGTTCTCGTGCGCCCAGCCGAAGCCGTAGGGATTGTACCCCGTCGCGAAAATCCTGTTGCCATAATGCGTGCCGGCATCGACGCCCTCAACCGAGTTCGGCTGGATGGCAAACGAGTTGGTCGACCAACTGTCGACGTAGATCTCGTTGTGGCTCATCTCAAATGCCGTGCCGATGCCGTTCTGGCGTACGCGTGGGATGAGGTTGTGATCGATCTTGAAGTTGTTGACGATGTCCTGCGGATAGCGCCAGCCGATCGCCCGCGTGCCGGCGCCGTGGCGATCCGTGATCGTCGCCCCCATGTCGCGAATCACGTTATGATGGATCCGCACGTCGCCGCGGGCGTGGTTCATCTGGATGCCCCAGCTCTGCGAGGCATGGTAGATGATGTTCACCCCCGCGATCTCGTGCGCTGCACCGGTCGCCTTGATCGCGTTGAGCGCATGGGGATCGGTGTTGGTCTGCATGATCGGGCCGTTGCCCTGCTTGATCGTCCCGTTCACGACGCGCACGCGGCTGCCCTGGGCATTGATCTCCGTAGCGCCGTTGTAGCCGCCGCGGATCTCAATCCCATACACGTCGGAGGTCGTCGTCGCCCCCTGGCCGAAGATGATCGTATGCCCGTTCAGGTCAATCGTGATGTCATCCCGCAGCGAGTCGATCGCCTTCCCGGGGACGATCAGATCCTCCTTCAGCACATACGTCTTGCCGGGCTGGTTGAGCGTGTGGGGCGACCCATCCGCCTTCTGGTACAGGTAAATCGCGCCGGGGATGACCTGCGGCGTGATGGTGCGGTCTTCCGAGATCAGCACCTGCCCGCGCTCGTCCACCGCGATGATGCGGTAGTGATAGGTCTGCCCTGTCTGCAATCCCTTGAGCTGGTGGAGGTGCAGCGAGTAGGCGCGGTCGGTCAGCTCGGTGCGCTGGCCGTAGGCGGTGGTGGTGCCGTACTCCACCCAGCTCACCGCAGGCAGGTTCGTCTGCCACGCAAGCGATGCCGAGTTTTCAGACACATGCTGCCATTCACCGGCCTCGATGAACTGGAGGTTGTCGCCGTACTTGTCATACACCAGCGGATCAGCCTGGGCGCCGAAGTGGGTACGGGCGAACTCATTGAAGGCGTTATAAATCGTTTCCGGTGAATCGGTAGCCTGGACGGCCAGCAGCACTGACTCGGCTGCCAGCGCCTCAGGCCGCAGGTGCAAAGCCGGCAGCTCGGGCGCGGTAATCAGGGGCAGGCCGTTCAGGGGACTGGTGCGATTGTTCCGGGCAATCAGTTGATCCAGGGTATTGACCAGGCCATCGCGGTTGTAGTCATAGGGGAAGGTGATCGGGGCCGGATCAAATGCATTGCGCGGGTTGACCCGCGCTGCCAGTTCATCCGCGCTGGTCACCAGGGCATTGGTCGCCTCGTTGCCAGCCTCGCCGACGGCATTGCCGAAGTAGAATACATCCCCCACCGCCAGCCCGGTGGCGGCCGTGGCGCGCACCGTCACGCGCAACCATTTCCCGGTGATCGCCTCATCGGCCCAGACGAGGGTCACGCGGTCGCTGCCGCCCAACCCAGCGCCCTGGCGCACGGTGATGCTGAGCGGCTGCGGCGCGGCCTCCCAGTTGGCGGCAGCCGGATCGGTGCTGACGGCGAACTCGAAATCACCAGCACTGAGAGCGGCGGGATTTCCGAGCTTGGCAATGTCGATCAGGATGCCATTGATGCCACGGCTGTAGCTGCTGTAATTGGCGAAACTGGCCGTCTCACCCGGGAGGAGTGCGCGCTTGTCAACCGCGATGGCCGCATCATCGGCAGCACTGGGACCAGGGGTGTACTGGTCAAAATAGGAGTTGTCGTAAAACAGGTACCGGCCGACAACCGCGCTGAGCAGCCGCCGTGTTTCCAGTGTCTGCAATTCGAAGACCATGTCCCCCCTGGCCGGTGTATTGCCCATCCCCCGATGGTATCCACGTGACGCTCGGCGCCTGTGACTGGCGCGCATCGGGAGTGTTGACTCCACCTCACCAGACAACGACATCACTGCCTCCATCTATAGAGCTAGACCGCCCCACCGTTTTGCTACAGCGTACGCCGACGACGGAGCGTCAATGCCGCCAGCCCGGCCATCAGGGCCGTGGCCGCTGGCTCGGGCACCACCACGAGTTGGCCGGGGGTGAAGGTGGCGGGTACGACGTTCAGATTGGCATCATAGAATTGCGAACTGAGTGTGCCGAAGCCGGACATTTCAATCCCGTCCAGGAACAGGCCATACACCCCCTCGGCCACGCCGGTGGCATCGAGGGTCAAGCGCAGCAGCAGGCCTTCGGCCATGACCGTGCCGGTCTCGGTAATAATCCCCGGGAACTGTATCCAGTCAGTGCCGGGTGCGCTGGTTTGGCCATTGTTGTTATCCGCAAAAATGCCTGCCGCCAGGTCGATGGCCGTTATCCTGGGACCGGAGGTGCCATCCCCGATGCGCAGTGCCAAGTCAAAACCGGCAACCGGGGCGCCCCCGGTGACGTACAGTTCAACAGTCTGATTCGCCTGCGGCAACAGATAATGCTGCCCCCCATCCACCGTGAGATCCGCCCCCTGAGCCGGCGCGATGACAACGCCGATTATTCCAATCAGAATCAGCGACAGGCCGATACGCCTCATGGTGAAGCCTCCTGCAAAGGTGTGCGAGATGGTGCGTAAAGCACGGCTCGGGAACAACTAAAGAATACCGGCGTTTCAGCCCCCGGGCAAGGAAAAAATGCTTCTTTTATATCACTTTAAAAGACAGGGTTTTAAGTTATAATCATTGATTACCAAGATGAGCGCCACCCCCCCGTCCGACGCCGCTGCGCCTTCGCGCCTTGCCCCGTCCCCTGGTACCGCCGCCACGCGGGCCTTTACTGTGCGCAGCGTGCTGATCGGCACGCTGGGCGCAATCGGGCTGAGCGCCCTGGCGCCGTACAATGATTACATCATCGCAAATACCCCTCTGATCGGCAGTTACCTGCCGCTGGTGGTGGTTCTGGCGCTGTTTTTCCTGGCGGTGGTGATCAACGCGCCGCTGTCTCGCCTGGCGCCGCGCCATGCCCTCAGCGCGCGCGAGCTGTCGGTCATCCTGGCGATGCTGCTGGCGGCCAGCGCCATCCCGACCCAGGGGCTGCTGCGCTACTGGCTGCCGATGCTGGTGGCGCCGTTCCGCCTGGGGCAGGAAGATGTGACGTTCTGGCAGATTTTCAGCCAACTCACCCTCCCGGGGTGGTTATTTCCGGTGGACGACCTGGCGGAGGGACGCAACAGCCCCATCGTCACCTATTTTTACAACCGGGTGCCCCAGGATGAGCCGATCCCGTATGCGGCATGGTTTTCGCCGCTGCTCGGATGGAGTGTTTTCATCATCAGCTGGCTGGTGGCGATGCTCGCGATGGCGGTGATGGTGGTGCCGCAGTGGGCCAACAACGAGCGGCTCCCTTTCCCGATCGCGCAAATTCAGGCGGCCATCATCGAGACCCCACGGCCCGGCACCTGGTTTAACCGCCTCTTCGCCGACCGCCTGTTCTGGATCGGCCTGGGCGTGGTGTTCATCATCCACAACATCAACGGCCTCAGCCCCCATTTCCCAACCAACATTCCGGAAATCCCGCTCACCTACAATCTGAACAGCATTTTCGCCGAGCGCCCGTGGGTCTTTCTGAACGGCGGGATCAAGACCGCGACCATCTACTTCACGTTCATTGGCATCACCTATTTCGTGCGCACCCGAGTCGCGTTCAGCCTGTGGGCAACATTCCTGCTGGTGGACCTGTATCGCGTGCAGCTTCGCACGTTCGGCGCTGAACTGCCCGCCCCGGCCGCCGATTTCCAGCACCTGGGGGCCAGCATTGCCTTTGCCGCCGGTGTACTCTGGATTGGCCGGCACCATTTCCTGCGCATCGCCCGCGATGTGATCTGCCTCCACCGGCCCGCAACCCATCCCGGCGGCTCGTACCGCCTGCCGGCGATCTGCTTTCTGCTGGCCTGCGCGGGGATGTTCGGCTGGCTGCTGGTGGTGGGCATGCAGATATGGACGGCAGCGCTTCTGGTGGGGCTGATCCTGCTGGCCCAGGTGGTCATCACGCGCTTTGTCGCCGAAACCGGTGTCCCGTTCTTCCGCTTCTACGGCACATCCAGCCAATTGCTGAATGTTGCCCCGGCCGGATGGGTGTCACCTCATGATGCAACCATTGCCGGGCTGACCGCCCCCATGGCCGCCCTGAGCACGCGCGAATCGCTCATGCCGATGGCAGCCCACGCCCTGCGCGTTGAGCAGGATGTCTCGCCGCAGCCACGCTACCGGGTGCTGGTGGCGGTGATGGGCTGGGCTGTGCTGGTGGCTCTGCTGGCGGGGACGTTCTCCTCGCTGCGGATGTACTACACGCATGCCACCCCCCTGACGATCGAAGTGTCCCAGACCATCAACGACCAGGCGCTGGAGAGCCGGCCACGCAGCGAACTGGCCGATCCGGTCAAACGGGTGGCCCAGTCGGTCTCGACCGACACCAGCTACTCGCCGATCGGGCACTTTTCCGCCGGCCTGGGCATCACGGCCCTGTTGCAGGTACTGACGCTGCGTTTCACGAGCTGGCCGCTGCTGCCGGTGGGTTACGTTGCCTGCTTCACCTGGTATATGGGCGAGGCGTGGTACAGCCTCATGCTCGGCTGGCTGATCAAGGTGCTGCTGATCCGGTTCGGCGGGGCCAGCCTGTTCCAGAAAGCCCGGCCGCTGTTTATCGGGCTGATCTTTGGCGAGGCCCTCGCAGCCGCCACCTGGCTGGTGATCAACCTGCTGCTCGCCTCGATGGGCTA
>CAYNMV010000016.1:9617-69420 GCA_964398315.1 uncultured Tepidisphaeraceae bacterium
TCTTGGCTGGCCCCCTCTCTTCTCCAAACCCGCCACTTTAGCCAAACGGCCTCATCCTGCCGGCCGCCTGCGAAAAAGGTGCATCAAAATTGCCCCGTTTTCCCCTCCTGCACAAGGTAAACTATACCAGTATCTAACCGGCATCTCATTTTGTCACCATATTGCACCGAACATCTGCGAAACCTCATTTTTGGGGGCATCAATGCGTCATATACCGGTATTTTTTTTGACTTTACCAGTCTGTGCGATATCGTTAACTGCATATGGATGCCACGCTGGAACGAGTTGATGGCGCACCGGTATACGAAGCCTTGGCCGAGGCCATTCGGCGGGCCATTCGGCGTGGTGAATACCAGCCCGGCGACCTCATCGGCACCGAGCATGGCATGGCCCGCAAGAAGAACATCAGCCGCATGACGGTGCGCCGCGCCAGTCAGGTGCTGATCACCGAGGGCCTGGTCGAGCGCCGCCCGGGCAAAGGGCTGTATGTCCGGGCCGATGCTGAAAGCCACCGCAGCACTGCGGTGCGCTCCCGGCCAGGACAGATCCAGGTCATCAGCGGCAACCTTGAGTGGGAGCCGTCGGTCCAGATCTCGCGCGGTGTCCAGACTGTGGCCAAGGGCCAGGGATTGCAGGTCCAGCTTTACGACGCCCAGGGCGATGAGAAGCTCGACCTGAAAATGATCCGTGACCTGCCCCACAGCCAGGCCCGCGGCGCGGTGCTCATCTCCCTGCACAGCCATTCATTCAACGAAGCCGTTTTCGCCCTCAAGGAACGCAATTTCCCCTTTGTGCTGGTGGATCAGCGCCTGCACGACATTGATGTTCCTTCCGTGGTGGCCGACAGCTACAGCGGCGGCTATCAGGCCGGGCAGATGCTGCTGGCCCAGGGGCATCGACGCATCGCCTTCATCGGCGACCTGATCGCCATGACCGTGCGCGACCGCCTGGCCGGCCTGCGCGATGCGATCAACGATGCCGGCATCGCCTATGACCGCTCGCTGGTGGTGGACCTGGTCAGTGGGACTGATCGCCTGGGTGACTGGTCCGGTGCCATCGATGAAGCCGCCCAGCAGCTTATGACTCGCGCGCCACGCCCCACCGCTGTGTTCTGCAGTTGTGATGGCGTGGCCAAATTGCTGTATCGCTCGCTGGCGGCCATGAACCTTTCAGTTCCCCAGGACGTAAGCATTGTTGGGTTCGATGATGACCCGATTGCCGAATGGCTTTCGCCGGCCCTGACCACCGTGCGTCAACCCTTCCACGACATGGGCCAGGCCGCCATCGAGCTTCTGTGTGAGTGCATTGCAAATCCGACCGCGCCGGTACAGCACCGGGTACTTCCGGTCGAACTCATCCAACGTGAATCGGTGGCCCCGGCCCCGGTTGATTAAAGGAGTGCAGGCTGGTGCCCAGGCGGGCAATCGGCCGAAATCCGCTGGCGTAGGAGTTCCATATGACCTCTCACTCATCTCCCCGCGCTCTCCGCGCCTTTACCCTGGTCGAGCTGCTGGTCGTCATCGGCATCATTGCCCTTCTGATCTCGATGCTGCTGCCGGCCCTCAACCGGGCACGCGAATCGGCCATGAGCGTCAGTTGTGCCAGTAACATGCGGCAGATCGGCACCATGTTTGCCAATTACGTGGCCGACAATGGCTACCTGCCGCCGCTCAACTCCCAGTACCCCTACAACCAGTCAGCCTTAAACGACAAGCCGTATGCGATGTACCACGCCCTGGGGCCTTACATGGGCCACCCGGAGTGGGCGACAACCTGGACGATCGTGGGCGGCAAGCCGCGACCGTTCGATTTTGGCTCCATCAAATCCCTCTACGCCCAGTCTCTTTTTGTCTGCCCCACTTATCGCCTGATGGTCACGCTGCCCGAGGCGTTTAAGGGTGGATATGTTGAATCGACCTTCCTCGTGCCGCCCTATGGCTGGGGCAATGGCAAGGACACGGTCTGGTCCAAGCCGCGCCGTCCCTCCCAGATCCGCAACCCCGCTACCCGCATCCATGTGGTTGAATCGGCCAAGGACTGGCACGTCAGCGACCCGCGGACCGACTGGCAGGACCGCCAGCTCGACACCGCCCGCCATAACAAAGGCAGTAATTATCTGTTCGCCGATGGGCACGTGGCCTGGTTCTCGTCCAGGGAAGTCATTGACCGGTTTTCGGCCATGACCACGAGCAACCGCGATTACGTGCTGCCCTGATGAGTGTCACCGGAGAGTTAAGCACCGACGTTTCGCCTGAGGAATATCTTCATGACCGCAACCCGCACCGCCCTTGCACTCCTGCTCACCTTCCTCTTCTGCCTGGCCGCCCGGGCTGAGGAATCCACCCCGTCGCTGCTGAGCAACGGCGACTTCGAGCAGGCCGTCGATGGCTGGCCCAAGGACTGGCCGCGGCCGGATGGTGTCAGCTATGAGGAGGAAGATGGCAATCACTTCCTGCGCCTGCACGCCCGGCCGGAGAAGATGCTGACCGTCTACCGTGTGGTGCACGTCAAGCCTGAGCACAAGGCATATGCCTTTTCGTTCCGCGCCCGTGCTATCGAGCTGAAACCGGGCAAGGCCAACTGGCACGATGGTCGCATCATCCTCGACTTCAAGGATGCCGACGGCAAGAAGATGAAAGGCGGCCCCGGCCACCCCAACTTCAAGGGAACCACCAAGAACGGCTGGACTGAGCGGCGGATCGAGTTCCTCGTTCCCGAAGGCGCCCAGACCCTCGAGATCATGCCCGCGATGTTCCAGGTCGCCAGCGGCACCCTCGATCTGGATGACCTGAAGCTGGAGGCCATCGATCCCCAGCCCGTCATCGAAGCGAAAGAAGCGGCGGCGGCCAAGAAAGCCGAAGAGATCGCCCGCAGGGCCGCCCAGGTCAAGCCACAGGTTGAGCCGGCCGATCCCAGCAAGCTCCCGCCCATGCTGCACGTTGAGGGCAACCAGCTCAAAGATGCCAACGGCAACACCGTCTGGCTTCAGGGCGTGGCCATCCCGAGCATGGAATGGTCCGCTGGCGGTGAGAACATCCTCAAGAGCGTGCAGGTGGCCATCGATGACTGGAATGCCAACGTCATCCGCCTGCCGATCCGCGAGCACTTCTACAACGGCACCGGCCCATGGCAGAACGATGGGGGTGCGCGCTATCGCCAGCTCATCGACGATGTCATCAATCTTGCCGGCGGCCAGGGTGTGTATGTCATCATCGACCTGCACCGCTACCGCGCCCCGCGCCAGGAGGATGCCGATTTCTGGCGGCAGTTTGCCGAGAAGTACAAGAACCACCCCGCCGTCATTTTCGAGCTGCTCAACGAGCCACACGATGTGAGCTGGGAGGTCTGGAAGAACGGCGGCCCGGTCTCCGACCAGAAGAAAGTCGAGGCCAACAGGAAGTCCGATGCCCCGCTTGCCGAGAACGATGAGCGCCTGGTTGCGTTCCACTCGGTTGGCATGCAGGGCCTGCTCGATGCGGTGCGTGAAACCGGCGCCCAGAACGTAGTCGTGGTTGGCGGACTGGACTGGGGGTATGACCTGTCGGGTGTTCTCAAGGGATATGCCCTGGATGACCGCGGCGGCAACGGCATCATCTACTCCAGCCATGTCTACCCCTGGAAGAGCGACTGGAAGGGCAAGTTCCTGGATGTCGCCGCCAAGCACCCGGTCTTCATCGGCGAGTGCGGCGCCCCGCAGGAGCGCCTGCACTTCATCCCCGAAAGCCGCCACGAGGACCCTTCCACCTGGGTGCCCGACTTCCTGGGCGTGATCCAGAAGTACAAGCTGCACTGGACCGCCTGGAGCTTCCACCCCAAGGCCAGCCCCGTGCTGCTGGAAGACTGGACCTATACCCCCAATTCCTACTGGGGCCAGCCCGCCCAGCGCGCCCTCAAGGGCGAGCAATTTGAAACCACGAGAATGCGCTGATTCTCATTTCCCATTTCCCGAGAGGAGAGACGACCATGTCAGTCAAGGTTCTATCCACAGCGTTCGGTATCGCGGCATCCGCATTCGCCGTCAACATGGCGCAGGCGGCGGTTATCGTCCAGTTCGACAGTTCCAGTGAGATCCATCCCTTTCGGCCGGCAGTGCTGGATGGAAAGACCTCGCTCAGCGGAAGCTTTGTTGATCCCGACTTCAATGATGGCACTTCATTCACACTCACCCTGTCTAATCCCGTTAAAAGTGTGAATGTCAGTACGCCGTCCAGCCCTGATTTCAGTTCGGCCTCCGCCAGTTTCTTTGGAGCGGAAGGAACAGGATTTGGCGTCGGTGATACTGGGCTTGGCCGTTTTACCACTGGCGAAGCGTTCACGCTCACCACGACACACGCCATGACGATCAACTCGTTCGTGTTCCATGAGTGGAATGGGGATGAATATCTCCATATCAGCTGGGTCCAGGGTGGTGTTGCCAAATCCAATGTCTTCTCGATGGCTGATGGCACCGGCACCCCACCAGCCAATATAACAGTGGCCCTGTCGGGCATTCAGGTTGACGCCAATACCGATATCGTCATCACGAACGTCAGCCCCTCGGGCGCCAATTCATCAGGGCGTCTGCGCATCAGGAAGATGGAAGTGGCACTCGTCCCCGAGCCCGCTGCACTGAGCTTCCTGGGCCTTGGTGGACTGGCTCTGCTGCGTCGCCGGCGAGCCTGACTCACCCTGGTCAACTCGTTTGAGGAGGGATCAACCAATGAACGTCACAAAATCCATCACCCTTGGGGCAGCGATCACCGTGGGATTGTTCTCAACGGTGCAATCCCACGCTGCCGTGTTGACCGGCAGCTACACCGAGATCCCCGCGGTCAGCGGCTCGGCGAATTATTCGGGTTTCGTCAACTTCGCCGATGAAGGTGTGCTGGACTGGGTGCTGTGGGAGTACGACACAAAGTCCGCTGTGCCCGGCACACCCACTTCGTCAAAGGAAGGTGCTGATTACATCAGTGATGCCTTTGCCATTGGTGGCAACGACAAGCTCCGCGGCGCCAAGGGCATCGACCTTGAGATCAGCATCACGCCCGGCGCGGTCGCGGGCGAAGGCCGCGCCAGCGCCGGTGCCATCCTCAACCAGTCCCTGAAGGCTGAGGGGGCCGGTGTCGGGCTGACGATCACTGTACCCACAACCGATCAGTACATCGCGCGGATCTACGTGGGCGGGTTCCGTACCGACGAAAGTCCGCTCATCGCGACCCTGCCCGGTGCCGACCCAGTGCAATTTACCCCCTCGTTCACGGCTGGCGAGAACGGTTTCAAGGATGCAGGCATCCTCGAACTGTCTTTCCAGGCCGATGCCGTGGATGGCATCAGCAACGTGCTCGAGGTGAGGTTCACGCTCAAGCCAACCGATGACAGCAGTTCGCACGTCCTGATCCAGGGCGCTACGCTCGTGCCCGAGCCGACCACGCTCGGCCTGCTGGGTTTTGTCGGGCTGGGCCTGCTTCGCCGCAGACGGCTTGGCGGTTGATACAGGAATCAGTGACACCCATTTCTCGAGGGAGACACGCATGTCTGGAATGATCAAATCAAAGCACGCAGTCCTGACAGCGGCCGTCGCACTTCTTGGCGCAGCCACCTTCGCGCCGGCGGCCACCTATATCGGACCTGCCAGCGGAGCAGACTGGAACGTTCCGGAATACTGGGACACGGGCATCGTGCCCGGGGCCGGCGAAACGGCGACGTTCACGTTCAACACAACCTTCACCAGCTTCGACGGCGCAACGATCGGCGTCATAAATTCGACGGGCTTCAATATCACGTTTTCCGCGAGCCACACGCTCACGTTCGACAATGGGCCGGACACGCCTGCCCTTCAGAGCGCACGGCTGACCTTCACATCGGGAACGAGTCCGACCTTCCTGTTTGATGATACCCTGGTCATCCAGGCCTCAAGCGAGATGACAACCCGTGATGGGACGATCCGCGGCGGGACACTGGTTGTGAACAACACGGACTGGGGCTGGGTCACAGGTAGTGGACTGGCCCTCGAGATCGACAAGCTCGACATGTCGGGCAGCACCAGAACCCTGCGGGCCGGGTCGGGAACGCACGCCTTCCCTGATCTGGCCGGTGTGATCGTGGATCTCGGAAGCAAGGTAAAGCTGGTCGCGGATTGGCCAAACGAAGCGACGTTTACCGGCTTGAATGGCAGCCATCTCCGCCTGGACAGCTCGTATGCGCTGTTCGGCAATGTGCCCACCGGCGGGGAGAATCTCGAGCTGGCATCCTGGACAGTTGGCTCGACCGTGCTGGGGCCGGGCACGTATGACATCAACTCGGACCCGATCGGCGATGCCGATTTCGCGACCATTTTCTCGGGATCGGGCAGCGTGATGAGTATCACGGTGGTTCCCGAGCCGGGGTCGGTTTCCCTGCTGGCGCTGGGCGGGCTGCTTCTGACGCGTCGCCGCATGGATTGAGGACCAAAGATCGCCCCCGCCCCGGCACGCGCCGGGGCGGGGGATCAGACAACATCGACACATCCCCTTTCTACCGGAGCCAGGCCATGTCCACGATTGCCTACCGCCGGGGTTTCACGCTCGTTGAGTTGCTCGTGGTGATCGGGATCATCGCCCTGCTTATCGCGATCCTTCTGCCGGCACTGAACAAAGCGCGCCAGTCGGCCCAGACGCTGACGTGCCTGTCCAACCTGCGTCAGCAGGGGATAGGCATCCTCATGTATGCGCAGGAACACAACAACCTGATGCCGGCTGGGACTTGGAGTAACTGGACCACCAGCCCCAGTGACATCGCAGCCTGGTTCACGCTGATCAACCCCTACCTGGGCGGCGAGGGAAACACGATCAACACGACAGGAGTGAACACGACTCCGGACCATACACTGAGCAAGGCCTTCCTCTGCCCCAGTGCGACGATCCCCGCCGGGGCGTGGCATTATTCGTCCAACCCGATCGTGATGGGGCAGAAGGAGGAGTTCCTGATCAATGACGGAAACGGAAGCATCCCGCATCTGAAACTGTCCCAGTTGCGGCCATCATCGCGGATCCTGATGGTGCTGGACGGCGTCCAGGACCCTGCCAACGGCAACACGCGTGCGGTGGCATTCATGGTCGACTCGGGCATGCCGTTTTGGGCACGGTTCGGCAAAGGTGGCATCAGCAACAACCAGCGCTACCGCGTCACCGAGCTGGGGCTGAATTATGACGGGTCGGGCATCCCGCCCCGCGGCACGATCCGCTGGCGGCATGGCAAGAACAATTCGGTCAATGCCGTCTTCGCGGATGGTCACGCCGAAAATATCCGGCACGGCGAACTGACCAACAACAGTTTCTTCCCGGACAACTGGCGGTCAAAACCCTAGCCCGTGTCGCTGGGCAAGGGCCGCTCTCACGCGGATCGATCGCAATTGGACACTCCGCCGCATCGCGGCTGAAGCTGAAAGGAGAGAGGAAAACATGAATCCATTCAAATACCCGCTGCTGTGCGCAGCCGTGGGACTGGCGGTGGCGCTTGGCACGGCGACCGCCAGCGAGGCGGCTGTGTTGCTGAACTTCACCAGCACCAGCCATTTCACAGGTGATGTCCCCGAAGCCAAGATCAGCCCGGGCCAGCAGGTGGGAGGCATCTCTGGATCGCACTGGAACAAGATCAGCAGTGCCGACACCGCATCCCTCGACATCATTGATCACACCGGAGCGGTGCTCAACGGCGTGAGCGTCGATCTCGGCGTTGCCGGCAGCGCATCGACCGTAATCGACTATAGTGTCGCACCGTCCTCGTTCAGTAACCTCGGTACTGCCTGGAAGACAGGCGTTTTTTCCGGCAATGCCCAGTCGGGCATGTTCACCAGCAGCCGGGATGACCAGAAGGTGGGTGTGCGCCTGTCCGGTCTGCCCGCGGGAACCTACACGGTTTATGTGACGAGTCTGAACACCAACAGCACTTCGACCAATCGCTACAACATCTATGCAGGTGCGGTTGATTCGGCCAGCACCAACAGCGATTACAGCGGATTTTCCTTCGAATTTCTCGATTTTTTCGATCCCAACACCCCGAAAATCATCGATGCGTGGGTGGAAAACATCAACTATGTCGCGCTGACCGTGACCCTTGGCGAGGACGAGGATCTGGTTGTGGTGTCGGATGGCCTTACCAGTGGTGAAGACCGTGGCTTCCTCAACACCGTGGAGGTTGTTCTGGTGCCCGAACCGGCATCTCTCGGCCTGCTGGGATTGGGCGGGTTGGTATTGCTGCGCCGGCGGCGCGGATAAATGAGCGGCGTGGTCCACCAGGGCGGACCACACAGATGAGGCGGCCTGTTGCGTGGCACGGGTTTTCAATTCCATGTCGTACGGGTTGCACACCCGTGCCACGATGACACGCTTCCAGCCTTGGGGCCCGGTTCGCTGGGACGCCCCCCCAAGGCGGCCTGTACCCCTTTGATGCGGAGTCACCATGCGCCGAACTAGGAGACCCACTGGTTTCACGCTCGTTGAGTTGCTCGTGGTGATCGGGATTATCGCCCTGCTTGTCGCGATGTTGCTGCCGGCGCTGAACAAAGCGCGGCGCGCCTCGCAGACGGTGGCCTGCCTGTCGAATCTCCGGCAGATCGGGCTGGGCATCATCATGTATGCCTCCGAGCAACACGGCCAGCTCCCGGCCGGCCAGTGGGAAAACTGGACGCCCGGCGACGATGCCCGCTGGTACACGCTGATCAACCCATACATGGGCGGTGAAGGCAATACGGTGCAGACCGCGCGCCTGGATCATGATGACCGCACGCTGACCAGGGCGCTGATCTGTCCGGGGGCGGCGGTGCAGGCGGGGTACAACCACTACTCGTCCAATCCAGTGGCGATGGGCCGCAAGCAGGAGTTCAACGAGAAGCCGGGCATGCCCCACCTGAAGCTCTCTCAACTGCGCCCCTCATCGCGGATCATTCTCGTGTGGGATGGCAACCAGCACGTAACCAACGGCAACGCGCAGACCGTTGGCTTCATGGCGGATCATGGCATTCCATTCTGGGGACGATTCGGGTTGACAGGCATCAAGGAATCAGATCGCCATCGCGAGCTGTCGCTCCATGAGAATGCGGATGGAACCGCTACCCCGCCGCGCGGGCGAATTCGCTGGCGCCATGGGAACAACAACGCGGTCAATGTCGTCTTCGCAGATGGCCATGCCGCCACTCACCAGCATGGCACGCTGACCAACAACAATACCTTCCCCGATGGGTGGCGCTCCAAGCCGTAAGGTGCGCGGTATCCCTGTGCCCCCTGTCTTCGTGCAAACCTGCCCCACGCGGCCCGCTCGTACTTGATGGCCAGCGTCGCATTGCCGCTGCTCCGCCGGCGGATGGCGCAAGGCAAGATCGCATCATTGCCGGTTTGAATGGCGTGGTGAGCCCGCGAGCCTGGTGCCGGCGCAATCTCCCAATCTTGCCACTGGAACGCCCCCCGCTCATACTGCATGCTTCCTCAGCGCGGGGTGCGGCATGATCGACGAAGTGATCGCAGTGGCGGATGCGCAGCAGGCGGCAGCACTGATGTATGCCGATGATGTGTCACCGCTGGATGAGCCAACCTGGCGCTTGCATCGCCCCGCCGTTCACCTGGCCGCGCTGCGCCATGGCCGCTGCGTGGGGCGCTGCTCCATCTGGCATGAGAACACGCCCGAACTGGAAGGGATGCCAACCGGTTTCATCGGCCACTATGCCGCCGCCGATGCTTCGGCGGGATATGCCCTGCTGAACAGGGCTGCCGCTGCCCTGGCCGATCGAGGCAGCGCTACCGCTGTCGGGCCGGTCGATGGCAGTACCTGGCGATGCTATCGCCTGGTCACCTGGCGCGGCCTGACGATGCAATCCGAATCGCCCCCCGCCTCGGAGGATGCCGCTGGCGTAACCGAACTTTCTGCGGGCATGGCCGGCGTTGAGCCACCCTTTTTCCTCGAGCCGGACAACCCCGATGACTGGCCGGCCCATTTCACCGGCGCAGGTTTCTCGCCGCTGGCCCGCTATTTTTCGAGCCTCAATGACGACCTGAGCCGCACCGATCCGCGCGTCCCGGCGGCCTTGCAGCGCCTGCGAGAGGCCGGCATCACCCTGCGCACCATCGACCTGGCCCGCTTTGAATCAGAGCTGCGCGCTGTCCATGCCCTTTCCACCATCGCTTTCGCCCGCAACTTCCTCTATACACCCATTGATGCGGATGAATTCCTGGCCATGTACGCGCCTTTGCGTCCACTGATCCGGCCGGAACTGGTCCTGTTGGCCGAAGCGGGCGGACAACTCATCGGCTTCATCTTCGGCCTGCCGGATCTGCTGGAAATCCGTCGTGGTGAACCCTCGCGCACCGCTATTGCCAAGTCGATGGCCGTCGCCCCCGGCCGCAGCGGTGCGGGCCTGGGGAGTGTGCTGATGGACCTGTTCCACCAGGCCGCCCGTAAGCTCGGCTATCAGCGCGTCATCCACGCCCTGATGCATGAAGACAACCTCTCGCGCAAGATCACCGGCCGCTTCGGGCGGACGATTCGCCAGTACACCCTTTTTGCCAAAGCGCTGCGCCCGTGAACCTCGCTCACCTGCTGATCACCCAGGCTCGCCGCCGGCCGGATGCCCTCGCCCTGGTTGAGGGGCCGGCCCATCGGCCACACCAGTTGACCTTCGCGGAACTGGATACCCGCAGCAGCCAGGCCGCCGCCCTGCTTCGCCGCTGCGGCATCGGTGCCGGCAATCCCGTGCTGGTCTTTGTGCCCATGTCGATCGAGCTGTACATCATCCTGGTTGCGCTCATCCGCATCGGCGCGATTGCCACTTTTCTCGATCCCTCAGCCGGCCGACAGCACATCGCCCGCTGCTGCCAGATGCTTCCACCGGCTGCGCTGATTGCCATCAGCCGGGCTCACCTGCTGCGGCTGACCACACCCCCGCTGCGACGTATCGGCCGGGCCTTCTTCCTTGGATGGCCGGTGCCGGGCGCAGCCCGCTGGAAGGCCTATCAGCGCCTGGCGCCGGATCCCACCATCGCCGAGCGCACCGCCGATGATCCGGCCCTCATCACCTTCACCAGCGGCAGCACCAACCAGCCCAAGGCGGCCGTGCGCAGTCACGGCCTGCTAGCCGCCCAGCATGCTGCCCTCACCCGCGCCCTGGACCTGCAACCGGGACAGGTGGATCTGGCAACGCTGCCGATCTTCACCCTGGCCAATCTCGCCTCCGGGGTCACCAGTATCCTGCCCGATGCCGATCTGCGCCATCCCGGCCAGGTAACAGCCCGGCCGATCCTGCGGCAGATGCGCGCCCACCGCACCACCCGCTGTGTGGCTTCCCCTGCCTTTTTTGAGCGCCTGCTGAGCGACCCGGATGCCCCTGCCGCTTTCGCCACGATGCAGCGCATCGATACCGGCGGCGCACCGGTCTTCCCTGGCCTGCTGCAGCGCCTGCAAAAAGTGATGCCGGCCGGCCGGATCGTCGCCCTCTACGGCTCGACCGAGGCCGAGCCGATCGCTCACATCGCCTGGGATGAAATGGGCGATGGCGATCGTGCGGCCATGGTCGCGGGGCGCGGCCTGCTGGCCGGGTCGCCGGTGCCAGAGATCGACCTGCGCATCATCACCAACCAGTGGGGTACGCCGATCGATCCACTCGACGCGGAGTCCTTTGCCGCCCGTTTCTGCCAGCCAAATGAACCGGGCGAGATCGTCGTCAGCGGCGATCACGTGCTGCCTGGCTATCTGCATGGCGCTGGTGATCGCGAAACCAAGTTCCGTGTTGATGGACGCATCTGGCACCGCACCGGCGATGCCGGCTGCCTGGATGAGCGAGGACGGCTATGGCTCCTGGGCCGTGCACAGGCGCGGCTGAGCGACGACCGGGGCACCCTCTATCCCTTCGCCGTGGAAGCCGCCGCCTGTGCCGTTGCCGGGGTGCGCCGATCCGCCCTGGTACAGGTGGATGGCAAGCGCGTGCTGGTTATCGAGCCGGCCGCCAAGGCCCCCTCTGACCTGCCCGCCATCATCTCCCGCCAGCTCGCCTGGGCGCATCTGGACCAGGTGCGCCCGATGAAGTCCATCCCGGTGGACAAGCGACACAATGCCAAGATCGATTACCCCGCCCTGATGCAGCGGCTGGGAAAAGGAGAGTAGGCGCACCGGCATCGATACGGGAATAAAATCAATGGGATTGGGGTGGGAACAGGCAAAGCCACTTGCGATCGACACGCATCCCGTGCAGCCTTGTCCCCGTGCTGGTCTATCATGCATTGCCTTGCAGGTGAGCCGATGGGGTATACCATCGGCCCATTCCCGGCCGGCCGGGAGGGAGGTTGAATGTCACAGAGTCATATCAGCGCCCGCCAGTACATCCGCAGCCTCGAGGAGGCCGGCATCCTGCCGCGCGGGGATGAGCTGGGAGCCAACCCCCTGGAGCCGCCGCCGGATACCGAGGCCGCTCAGCGCGTGCCCAATGCCACCCGCACCGATTCCCAGGCCATAGAGCGCCGCTGGGCGATGCTGAACGTGCCGGAATCCGTCCGTGCGCAACTGCTCGACCAGCAGGCCCGTGACACCGCTGACCTTTACGCCCGCAACATCGAGAACTACATCGGAGCGGTGCGCCTGCCCTTGGGACTGGCCGGACCGCTGCGCATCAACGGGCTGCACGCCCGCGGCGACTACTACATCCCCCTGGCCACGACCGAGGCAGCGCTGGTCGCCTCCTATACGCGCGGATCCGTCGCCATTACCGAGGCCGGAGGCTGCACCGCGGCGGTGATCAGCACCGGCGTGGGCCGCGCGCCCGTGTTTGTCTTCGACACGATGCAGGATGCGGGTCGATTCGCGCTCTGGGTGACAGAGCAAATTGAGGCGTTTCGTGCCTGCGCCCAGGCCACCACCCGCCATGGCCAACTGCGCGACATGAAGATCACAATGGCGGGCAATATCGTTTACTTGCTCCTGGAGTTCACCACCGGCGACGCCGCCGGTCAGAACATGGTGACGATCGCCACGGAAGCGGTCTGCCAGCATATTGAAGCGCATAGCCCCGTGCCGCCGCTGCGCTGGTATGTCGAGGGGAACATGTCCGGCGATAAGAAGGCGTCCAGCCAGTCCTTCCAGACGGTGCGCGGGCGCAAGGTCACGGCCGAGGTGATCCTGCCGGCGGACCTGGTCCGCCGCCGCCTGCGGGTCGAGCCGACGGCGATGCTTGATTACTACCGCATCAGCAGCCTGGGCGGTGTGTTGAGCGGCAACATAGGCATCCAGGGGCACTATGCCAACGGCCTGGCCGCCCTGTTCATCGCCTGCGGACAGGACGCCGCCTGTGTGGCCGAGGCATCGGTGGGCGTGACACGGATGGATCTGCGCGATGATGGAGCGCTGCAGGCATCGGTGACGCTGCCCAACTTGATCGTCGGTACCGTCGGCGGCGGCACCGGCCTGCCCAGCGCCACGGCCTGCCTGCAGATTCTTGGACTGGCCGGCACGGGTCACGCAAACGCCTTCGCAGAAGTAGCCGGCGCGCTGCTGCTGGCGGGTGAATTGTCAATTATCGCGGCCCTGGCCGCCGGCCATTTTGCCGGGGCCCATGAGAAGCTTGCTCGGGGGAAACGACCGTGATGGAATCCGCATCTTCCCATCCTTCCGCATCGCGTCCCAGCGCCGGCGCTGCCATGGCCGAGGCATCCACGGCAACCAGGGACGGCCAACACGCATTTTTCCGCAAGTGGTGGACTTACCAGCGTGAGCGTTTCCCTCTGCTGGGCCACGGTCCGCTCATCGCCGCCTTCAGCTTCTGCGCGGTGTCGCTCTCGGCCATGCTGCGCACCGATCCACAGCAACCCGCCTGGCCGGCGTGGCAGTCGGCCCTCGTCGCCTTCATCACCTGCTTCGGCTTCTTCCTGCAACTGCGCATCGCCGATGAATTCAAGGACCTGGCGGAGGACACCCGCTTTCGTCCCTATCGCCCTGTGCCGCGCGGGCTGGTGAGCCTGCGCGAGCTGGGATGGCTGTTTGTGATCATCTGCGCCCTGCAACTGATGCTGGCCCTGTGGCGGGATGTGAGGCTGCTGGCGCTGCTCGGGATCACCTGGGCCTACCTGGCACTGATGAGCAAGGAGTTTTTCATCGGCGACTGGCTGCGGCCGCGGGCGGTGCTCTACATGCTCAGCCACATGGTCATCATGCCGCTGGTTGACCTGTTTGCCACCAGCGCGGACTGGCTCCCGGCCAACAGCGCCCTGCCGCCCGGGCTGATCTGGTTCCTGCTTGCCAGCTACTTCAACGGCCTGGTCATCGAGATTGGCCGCAAGATCCGCGCTCCGGCCGATGAGGAAACCGGCGTGGCCACCTACTCGGTGCTGTGGGGCCGTGGACCGGCGGTGCTGAGCTGGTGGGCGGCCATGGCGGCCACCGCGCTGCTAGCGATGATTGTCGCCTGGCACATGCATCGGATGGTGCTGATCGGGAGCGTGCTCACGTTGGCCCTGGTGGGTGCGGTGGCGGTAGGCACGGCTTTTCTGGTCCAGCCCGCCGCGGGACGCGGCAAGTGGATTGAGCGATACGCGGGACTGTGGACGATAATCCTCTACCTTGGTCTGGGTCTGCTGCCTCACCTGGTGGAAGGAAGCGGGCAATGAACTGGATCTACACCCCCGCCACAGCGCATCCGGCGCATGGCCGATGCGCTGAAGCCGCCATGCTGGCCACGCTGATCGGTGGCAAGGCCGCGGCTCTGGCGCGCCTGCACCGGGCGAACCTGCCCATCCCCCCCTGGTTTGCGCTCACGCGCCAGGCATTCGAGCAGAGCCTGGACCCCGCCCGCCGTGCCGCCCTCGCGGCCGGCGACCTGGAAGTATCCGACTGGCAGAACCTGCATCCCGCCCCTGGCGTGGCGGCGGCGATTGAAGCCGCTGTGCGGGCGCTGCCTGGCGAGGGGCTGTTTGCCGTGCGCTCATCGGCGGTGGATGAGGATGGCACGCAGCACTCGTTCGCCGGGCAGCTCGAGAGTTTTCTCTTTGTGCCGGCGGAGCAGGTGATACGGCGGGTGGCTGATGTTTGGCGCAGTGGTTTTTCACCGCGTGTGCTGGCCTATCGGCGCGAGCATGGCCTGCCACTGCCGCCGCAGGCGCCGGCTGTGCTGGTGCAGCGGATGATCGATGCCGAGGTCTCCGGGGTTGCCTTTGCCGCCGATCCGATCAGCGGGAGCCGCAGCACGCTGATTGTCTCCGCTGTTTTCGGCCTGGGCACGGCCCTGGTCGGCGGTGATGCTGAGGCTGACACCTATCGCCTGCGGCATGATGGCACGCCGATCGAGCAGCACATCGTCCGCAAGTCGTTGCGCCATGTTGCCGACCCCAGCCGCCCCGGCGGCGTGCGCGAAGAGAAGGTGCCGGATGCCATCGCCGACCGCCCCGCCCTGGCACCCGATCAGTTGCAGCGCATCGCCGAGCTGGTGCTGGCGGTGAGCCGGCTGGAACAGCGCCCACAGGATATCGAGTGGGCCCTGGCCGGCGGTAAGCTATACCTGCTCCAGTCGCGGCCTGTCACATCACTGGCGGCGGTGGCCGATCCCGAGGGGGTGCGGGCGCTGTGGGATAACTCCAACATCGCCGAAAGCTACGCCGGCATCACCACGCCCCTCACCTTCAGCTTCGCCCAGCGCGCCTATGAAGGGGCCTATCGCCAGTTCTGCCGGCTGATGAAAGTGCCGGCGGCGGTGATCGATGACAACCAGGCGATGTTCTCGCAAATGCTGGGGCTGATCCGCGGGCGCATTTACTACAACCTGCTCAACTGGTATCGACTGTTGGCGATGCTCCCCGGGTTCTCGGTCAACCGGCAGTTCATGGAGCAGATGATGGGCGTGCGCGAAGGCCTGCCCCCGGAGGTAGCGCACGAAGTAGCGGAAAAGACCTGGTCACAGCGCCAGGCCGCCCGCCTGCGCCTGGCCTGGAGCCTGGCCGGCCTGGTGATGCACCATTTCCGTCTGCCAGGCACGATCCGCTCGTTCCACGCCCGCCTGGAGGATGCCCTTGCGGCCAGCGCAGCCGATCCCGCGCTGGAGCAGATGCGGCTGGATCAGCTTACGGCGGCGTTCCGACGGCTGGAGAGCCGGCTGCTGACCCGCTGGGATGCGCCGCTGATCAACGACTTCCTGGCGATGATCTTCTTCGGTGCCCTGGGCAAGGCCATTTCGAGCTGGTGTGGCCCAAGCCAACCCGGCGCGCAAGGAGCGGGCGAAAATCTCCGCAACGACCTGCTGGCCGATGAGGGCGGGATCATCAGCACTGAGCCGGTGAAGCGCATCGCGGCGATGGCGGAACTGGCGGCGGCGGATGAGACATTGGTGGCGGCCCTGTGCCAGGCCACACCCGAGGAGATCGAACCGCAGATGTCCCGGCTTCCTGCGCTGGCCGCGGCGTATCGTGCTTACCTGGACAAGTTTGGCGACCGCTGCTTGGAAGAGTTGAAGCTCGAAAGCCCGACCCTGGTCGATGATCCCACCCCCCTGCTGCGCAGCATCGGTCAGACCGCGCGCCGGCAGTTGGCCGCCCGCGCAAGCGGTGCAGACGGTGCCCAAGGCAGTCCCTCCGGCGCGCGCAACGCCGCCATAGACACGCCCCGCATCCGCGCTGAGCAGTGCATCGCGCAGGCGCTGGAAGATCATCCTCTCAAGAAGTGCATCTTCAACTGGCTGCTGAAACACGCGCGCGGGCGGGTGCGCGACCGCGAAAACCTGCGCTTTGAGCGCACGCGCCTGTTCGGGCGGGTGCGGCGGATTTTCGTTGAGATCGGCCGCCGGCTCGTTGCCGAGGGGCTGCTGGTCGAACCGCGCGATATCTTTTATCTCACCGTCGATGAAGTTCTCGGCTTTGTGGAAGGCACCAGCGTTGAGACCGGCCTGGCAGCCATCGTGGCCCGGCGAAAGCTGGAGTTTGACCGCTATCGCAGCCAGCCGGCGCCCGCCGATCGATTTGAAACGCGCGGCGCGGTCTATCTCGGCAACACCTTCGCGGCCACCACACCCATCGATGCCACCACCACAACCACCAACGGACAGTTGCAGGGGACCGGTTGCTGCCCCGGCATCGTGCGCGGGCGCGTGCGTCTGATCCGCGATCCACGCGGGGCCCACCTGCGCCAGGGCGAAATCCTGGTTGCCGAGCGCACCGATCCGGGATGGATCATGCTATTCCCTGCAGCCGCCGGCGTGCTGGTTGAGCGCGGCAGCCTGCTGTCCCATTCGGCGATTGTCGCTCGTGAGCTGGGCATCCCGGCCATCGTGTCCATCCCCAACCTGATGCGGACCCTGACCGATGGGCAGGAGGTGGAGATGGATGGGTCCACCGGCATCATCCGCGTGATCGAGACGCATGCGGAGCGATCGCCATGACCCCTGCCGCACCTGCACATCCCGCCACCAGCGGCGAGTCTCATCGAGCCAGCACCGAGGCCGCCGTCCGGGCGGATTTCAGCGTCATCCGCTATGCCCAGTGCTGGGAGGATGCCGACATCCTGCTCGAAGCCCTGGGCGTGCAGCCCGGTGATGTCTGTCTGTCGATCGCCTCGGCCGGTGATAATTCATTTTCCCTTCTGTCGCGCGATCCAGCCCGCGTGATCGCCGTCGATCTGAATCCCGCACAGCTTGCCTGTGTCCATCTGCGCAAGGCGGCCTACGCACTGCTGAATCACGATGAGTTGCTGCGCCTGATCGGCGCCCGGCCAGACGATCACCGCGCCGCCCTTTACGCCCGCTGCCGGCCCGAATTGCCGCTCGCAGCGCGACAATTCTGGGATGATCACCCTCAGCTCATTGCCGCAGGGATCGGTTCGGCAGGGAAGTTCGAGCGCTATTTCGCCCTGTTCCGCAACCGTGTCCTGCCGTGGGGCCACTCACGCGGGCGGGTGCAGCGGCTGCTGGCCGGTGGTACACGTGAACATCGGCAGGCGTTCTTCGAATCGACCTGGAACAGTTGGCGCTGGCGACTGATGTTCCGCCTCTTTTTCTCGCGCCTGGTTATGGGCCGGCTGGGGCGCGATCCGGCCTTTTTCCGCTACGTTGAAGGCTCGGTGGCCGAGCGCATCGCCGCCCGCGCCCGCCATGCGCTGGTGGAACTCAACCCGGCGGAGAACCCCTATCTCCAGTGGATCCTCACGGGCCGCTACCTCACCGCCCTGCCACACGCCCTGCGCCCCGAGAACTTCGATGCCATCCGCCGCAATCTCGATCGCCTGGAGATCTATCATGGCTCGATTGAGGATTATCTCGCGGCCAATCCCGGCGTACGAATTGACCGCTTCAACCTGAGCGACATCTTTGAATACATGTCCGAAGCCAATACCGCCGCCCTGCTGCGGCGGCTGACCGATTCAGCCACACCCGGTGCGCGTCTGGTTTACTGGAACATGCTGGTGCCACGCAGCGCTCCGGCAGAACTGGCCCACCGCCTGCGACCGGTGGAAGGGCTGGGCGAGGCGCTGCTGCTGCGCGACAAGGCATTTTTCTACTCACGCCTGGTAGTGGAGGCGGTGACGTGATGCATCCACTTTTGGGCATCGCAGCCGTGCTGGTGACGCTGGCTGTGCTGATGGCACTGCTCAAGGTGATTGAGCACTGGTTGCAGCCACCTGCGGAACTGGTGCGCAAGCTGCTGCATGTCGGCATGGGCAGCGTTGTCCTCACCTTTCCCTGGTTGTTTGATCGCACGTGGCCGGTGGTTCTGCTGGCGGCCATCGCCACCGCAGCGCTGGCTGTGGTGCGCCTTGCCCCGGCGCTGCGGGATGGAGTAGGTACGGTGCTCAACCGCGTCCAGCGCCCGAGCCTGGGTGAGATCTACTTCGCCATCGCGGTCGGCGTGCTGTTCTGGCTGAGCGCCGGCAATCCACTGTTGTTTTGCCTGCCCATGCTGATCATGACCCTGGCCGATGCCACCGCGGCCCTGATCGGCCTGGCCTATGGCAAGGTGCGCTACCTGACCAGCGACGGGCTGAAAAGCGCTGAAGGCTCCATCGCCTTCTTCGCCATCGCGTTCCTGAGCGTGCATGTGCCGCTGCTGCTGCTGACCGATACCGGCCGGGCTGAGACGCTGTTGATCGCGCTGGTCATCGGCATCCTGGCGATGCTGCTGGAGGCGATCGCCTGGCGCGGCCTGGACAACCTGCTCATCCCACTGGGAGCCTATGCCTTCCTGCGCGTCTATCTGAACGAGTCGGTCGAACCGCTGATGGTGCGGCTGGTGGCAACGCTGGCATTCCTGGCACTGGCGCTGTCGTGGCGACGGCGCTCATCGCTGGATGACAGCGCCCTGATGACCGCTGCGCTGTTCGGCTATGGCGCGCTGATGCTGGGCAACCGGCTGTGGCTCATCGGGCCGGTGATGGTGTTCCTGGCCCACACTCTCATCTGGCCGCGGCATGGCCCGCGGCGGCAGCACACGGTCTGGGCCGTGCTGGCGGTGATCACAACGGCACTGCTTTGGCTGGCGCTGAACGTACGTCAGCCATCGAACCACTATTACCATGCCTACGCCGTGACCTTCGGCGCACACCTGGCAATTTTCGGCGTGTCCTACATCCCGCTTAGTATCCCCCGCCACCGCCAGTGGCGCGGGCTGGCCGGCTGGGTGTTGATCGGATGGGTACTGGCGCTGATACAGGTGATATTCACGATAGCGCCTGCCGCCATCCGCCTCACAGCCCCCGCGCTGAGCCTGCTGCTGGCAACACTGGCCGGGGTGGCGGTGGGAGGCGGTGTGTTCTTCCTTCTACGCCCTTACCTCTACGATCCGCGCCGATCGGATGCGCGGGTCCACAGTGCGGGGTTTGCCGCCGGACTGCTGGGATCCCTGGTCGCTTTCGCTATCGAGACGCTGATTCATCAGGCATGAACCCGCACCATCCGATTCGACAGACAGCCTGCTTGCCCGTTGCTTCGCCACGACAGCGAAATGCCCCATGTGATGGCCATGGGCAGTGAACCCGCAGCGGGCGGGTGACGATGGATCGGGCGCAGGTTTGGGGTAGGATGCAACCCCTTCGGCCCGTCATCCGCCAGCGCGGGGTTGGCCGTACTAACGGTGCAGAATCTGGAAGGAAAAGCGTGAAAGTGGAATCCGCTGAGAACTGGTCGCCGTGGATGAGCCGCCTGGTCATCTGGTGCGCTTTCGTCATCCTCTGCCTGGCGACGATCGTGCAGTACGCCACCGATTCCACCCTCGCCGCGCTGTCGGTGATGGTGACCGATGGGGGCGTGGCGCTGCTGTGGATACTGGCCGCGGCGGGCGTGGGTGCAGGCCTGCTGCGGCCATGGTTGCGCGGAAAGCACTGGGCGTTGCGGCTGTCCACCGCCATCGGTAGCGGGATGGGGCTGTTTGCACTGGCCTTACTGGGGCTGGGCCTGGCCGGCTGGCTAAATCGGCCGACGGTTTGGGCCATGTTTTTCGGCGGATTGGCGCTGGGGGCGTTGCCGGACTTGCCGCGCCTGCTGAAGCATGGGCTGCCCCTTACTCCCAATCCGCAGCAACATCCCGACACCGCCGCGGAGTGGGCCTGGCTGCCGCTGGCGGTGAACCTGGGGATGCTGCTGGTGGCGGCGGCGATCGTACCGGGGCTGCTTTGGAAGCCGGAAGACCCGCATCCGTACGATGTGCTCAGCTATCATCTCCAGGTGCCGCGCGAGTGGTATGAGATGGGGCGCATTGCGCCGTTGCGGCACAATGTTTTCTCCTTTTTCCCCATGGGGATGGAGGTGCATTACCTGGCCGGCATGCACCTAATGGGCGGGCCATGGCGCGGGATGTACGTGGCCCAGTTCATCAATGTCTGGCTGGCGGTGACACTGGTGATGGGCCTCTATGGCGCCTGCCGCACACTCCGGCCTGATGCCCCCCGCCTGCTGGCGATCGCAGCGGCCATGCTGGCCGGTGGTACCCCATGGACGCTGATGCTCTCCAGTGTTGCCTATGCCGAGACGGGCCTGATGCTCTTTGCCGGCCTGAGCGTGACGTGGCTGTTGATCTTCCTGGAAACCGGCCGCATCGCCCCGGCCTGCATCGCGGGTCTGCTGGGGGGCTTCGCCTGCGGTGTCAAGTATCCAGCCGTTCCGATGCTGGTGATCGCCGCGACGCTTGCCTGCCTGCTGGCTGGCCTGATGGGGCACATGAGGCGTTCTGACAACCCCACAGGGGAGCGTGACGACGGGAAGCAGAAGCCATCAGCGCAGAAGCATGCCCAGCCGAACACCATCGCGGTATCGAACAACCCGCATCCCGCCACACAGGAAGGGTCACACGCATGGCGCCGGCTGCTTTTCGGCTGTGTTCTTTACAGTGCGGTTGCCTTGGCGGCCTTCTCGCCATGGCTGGTGCGCAATCTTGTCTGGGCGGGCAACCCGGTTTTTCCGCTGGCGATGGGCACGTTCGGCCAGGGACATTTCAGCGATGAGCAGGTAGAGCGATTCGAGCGCGCCCATGGGATTCCCGAGGCGCAGCGGCCGATCCCCGCGCGCCTGGCACGGCTGGGACAGGTGTGGCTGTGGGACTGGCAGTTTGGCTATCTGCTGGTGCCGCTGGCAGCGATCGCGCTGCTGAGCGTCATCGGCCGGCCATGGGCGATGATGCTGCTCGTGCTGGGGGGGGTCGCGCTGCTGATCTGGTTCTTCTTCACCCACCTGCTGGGGCGGTTTCTCACCTTTACGATCCCCCTGTCGGCCCTGGCCATTGGCCTGCATCCGCGCCGATGGATCGCCGCCATCACGGCCACCGCCGTGGCTGTTATCGTCGTCGTGACCACATGGATCAACCTGCATGGCGCGATGATCGCCTTCGGCGACTATGGCCGGGCCGGTCTGTTCGCCGCCGAGGACCTGAGCTTCATGATCCCCGAAGAACTGGATGCCATGCGCACCACGGATCAGCGTATCGCACTGGTGGGTGATGCGGGCGCGTTCTTCTACCAGATTCCCATGGAACGCCTGCTCTACCGCACCGTCTTTGATGTGGATGGGCAGGCTGATACTGTGTGGACCGCGTGGCGGGCGGACGAGGCGGATGTGCTGGTGATTCACCCGGCCGAATTGCGTCGGCTGCATCAATACTACGCACATATCCCCCCTGCCCCACCGGAGTTGGCCGGACGGACCCTGCCGCTGGTCCTTCCCCGGCAGGCGTTGCCATCAGCAGATACCGGCAATGCCAGGTGAGTGCTCAGGGAATCCAGGCCAATCATGCCCTGTCCTCACCCCCCCCCGCAAGAGCATGCAAAACGGCGGTCTACCCTGACATACTCGTCCCCGGTGCCGGTACATTATCCCCTGAATGGCTTTTCTCCGATGGCCGGCGATCGTCAGCCACAACCCCACTCTTCACGGAGTTGACGCCATGGTTGGCAATCGGGTGGGGTCTGGCTTACTCTCGCGGCATGAGCACACAGGCGCCGGAGTTTATCCCAACCGATGTTCCGCTGGATGCGAAGGTGGCGATCGTGGCTGCGCGCTTCAATGCGCCGATCGTCGATGAGTTGCTGCGGGGCTGCCTCGCACGACTGGACGAATTGGGCGTGGGCGCGGATCGCGTGCTGGTCGAGCGCGTGCCGGGGGCATTTGAGCTGCCCTTGGCAGCCAAGGCGCTGGCGGCCACCCGCCGCTTCGCAGCGGTCATCTGCCTGGGCGCGGTCATCCGCGGCGAAACGCCTCATTTTGACTATGTGGCCGGTGAGGCAGCGCGAGGTGTGCAGGATGCGGCCCTGGAAACGGGACTGCCGATCATCTTCGGCGTGCTGACCACCAACAACGAGGAGCAGGCGCGCGATCGCATCGGTGGCCGCCACGGCCATGCCGGCCAGCGCGCCGCCGAAGCAGCGCTGGAGATGATCACCGTGCTCCGTCGTATCGAGTCCGGCCGCGAATCTGCCCCACGTCGCTCCGGCCGGGGCAAGCGGGAGATTCTCTGATCCGCGGATGAAAAGCCGCCTTACAGTCGCACAGCCCTGACCAGCGCCTTGACATGATCGATCGAGGTCTGGAAGGCGCGTTTCTCGGCTTCGTCCAGCTCGATCTCGATCACGCGCTCAACCCCGCCTGCGCCGAGAATGCACGGCACGCCGACAAAATAGCCCCCGATGCCGTATTCCTGATCGCACCAGGCGGCACAGGGCAGGATACGGCGGCGATCGCGCAGGATCGCCTCGGCCATCTCAATGGTGGCCGCAGCAGGCGCGTAGTACGCGCTGCCGGTTTTGAGCAGGCTGACTATCTCTGCCCCGCCCTTGCGTGTGCGTTCGATGATCTGGTCGAGACGAGCAGGGTCGATGAGTTGGGTAATCGGGATGCCGCCGGCGAAGGTGTAGCGCTTGAGCGGCACCATGTCATCACCATGCCCGCCCAACAGCAGCGCCTGCACATCCTCCACGCTGCATCCGATCTCCTCGGCCAGGAAGGCGCGGTACCGGGCGGTATCCAGCACGCCCGCCTGTCCCATGACCCGCCGTGGCTCAAAGCCCGAGGCCTTCCAGGCTACATAGACCATCGCATCCAGCGGGTTGGAGACAACGATCAGGACAGCCTCCGGAGAGGTGGCCGCGATACGCTGGGCGATTCCCTTGACGATGCCGGTATTGATGCTCAGCAGGTCGTCGCGGCTCATGCCCGGCTTGCGCACCACACCGGCGGTGATGATGACCACATCGCTGCCGCGGGTGGCCTCATAGTCAGTGGCGCCGACGATCCGGGCATCGATGCCGGCGATGGGAGTCGATTCATACAGGTCCAGCGCCTTGCCCTGGGGTGTGCCGTCCAGGGCCGGGATGTCCACGAGGACCACATCGCCGAGTTGCTGCTGCATCGCCAGCAGTGCGCAGGTGGAGCCGACATTGCCGGAGCCGATGATGCTGATCTTGGATCGTCGCATGAAGCGCACAGCTTACCAGAGAGCGGGCAGCGCGTAAGCCCGGGCGGCAGCATTGGACGTCGGCTGCATGCAGTTTTCACCCGGGATTATGCAAGGGCCACCAGGGCGGAACAGCTGCGGTGAGGAACCGGCGTCCATCGGCCCGAGACACGACTGGTTGCCGCCCTGGCATGCAGCAGAAAAGCGCGTGGCCCGCTTGAGCGGGCCACGCCAAAGGTCACTTATCTGCAAACGAAACAGAGGCTACTTCAGCATCCCCTCCACCGCCTGGCGCTCCTCAACCAGTTCCTGGTTGGTCCGCGCGAT
Source organism: uncultured Tepidisphaeraceae bacterium (assembly GCA_964398315.1). Classification (GTDB taxonomy): domain Bacteria; phylum Planctomycetota; class Phycisphaerae; order Tepidisphaerales; family Tepidisphaeraceae; genus JADLCB01. Next base: position 33,791 of record CAYNMV010000016.1, read on the forward strand.
CTTTTCCCGGGCGAAGTCATCCATCGGAAGATCCTTGATGACCTCGTAGCTGCCGGGCGTGGTTGTGCGGACGGGCAGGCCGGCCCAGACGTTGGGATCGAAGCCGTACTCGCCATTGCTCTTGACCGCCACGCTGTGGACCTTGCCCGGGGTCATCAGGTCACGCACGTGATCCACCAGGGCATTGGCAGCGCTGGCGGCAGAACTGGCGCCACGGGCGGCAATGATCGCGGCCCCGCGCTTGCCCACGGTCTCCTGGAACTCGCCGCGCAGCCACTCATGATGGCCGATGACCTGCGGCACGGGCTTGCCGTTGATCTTGGCCAGGTGGAAAGCGCTGAACATCGTCGGGCTGTGGTTGCCGAAGATGAACACATCACTCACGGCCGTGGTGGCCACATTCGCCTTCCTGGCCAGTTGGGTCACCGCGCGATTCTGGTCGAGGCGGACCATGGCGGTGTAGCGATCGGCCGGCAGGCGGCGGGCAACCGCGGCGGCGATCATGCAGTTGGTGTTGGCCGGATTGCCTACCACCGCGATGCGTGCATCGGCGGCGGCGACGCGGTCGATCACCTGTCCCTGCTCGACGAAGATCTTGCCGTTGTCCTTGAGCAGGTCGGCCCGCTCCATCCCCGGCCCGCGCGGCTTGGCACCCACCAGCAGGCACCAGTTGGCATCGCCGAAGCCTTCCTCGGCCTTGCTGGTCAGCACCATTCCCTGCAACAGGGGGAAAGCACAGTCCTCCAGTTCCATGGCGACGCCTTCCAGCGCCTTCATGGCCTTCTCATTGGGAATCTCGATCAGTTGCAGGATGACCGGCTGGTCGGGACCGAACATCTGGCCGGAGGCGATGCGGAACAGCAGGGCATAGCCGATCTGACCGGCTGCGCCCGTGACGGCGACGCGAATGGGTTGTTTCATGCGCTTTCCTTGTGAGAGACGGCTCAATCAACGATGGGCCGATTATTGGGAAATGCCACCACAGATTCAACGCCCCAGCCGGGCAGGACGCTTCGGCGGGTGCGTTGGCCGGAGGGATATGCCGGCGGGCCACTCAGTGGATAGCCAGCTCCGTATCCACAGTGTCGCGGGCGATAGCGCCGTTGACCAGATGAACCACCCGATCCGCGCAGCCGCCGATACGGCCTCCATCGCGGTCAGTGACCAGGATCGTCAGGCCGTCCTCGCGGAGCCGCTCGAGGGTCTGGCAAAGGCGATCGATCGCTCCGGGGCTGAGACCGCCGGCCGGCTCATCGATGAGCAGCAGCCGCGGACGTGACATCAGGGCCCGGCACAGGGCCAGCATCTGCTGTTCATGGGCACGGAGCTGGGTGGTTGCCTTGCCGCGTGTCTGCTCCAGCACGTTGAAACGCTCGTACAAGTCCTGCATATCGGACGTGATGGCCGGCCGCAGCGTGCGCTGATACGCCCCCAGCAGCAGGTTCTCACGGACGCTCAGATCCGGCACCACCGCACGGCCCTGCGGCACATGGGCAATGCCCAGCTCGACAATCCGGTGCGGCGGCAGGTGGTGGATCGGCTCCATATCAGGCCGCTCATCGGATCGGGCCCAGGTGATGCGCCCCGCACTGGGCCGGATGAGGCCGGAGATCGCGCGCAGCAGCGTGGTCTTGCCTGCACCACAGGCTCCGGTAACAGCGACAATCTGTCCAATGTCGATATGCAGCGACACCCCGCGCAACGCGTGGATCGGACCGTAGTGCACATTCAGATTTTCGACTGACAGCAGCACGTGATGCCCCTCTTCGCGTCGTAAATGTGTCCCCTGCCTGCCATACAATATCCTCATGGACCAGATGCGATTTCGCAAGTAGCGAAGTGCGCGCCATGGGTTGCGTCAAATGGCCGCAGCAGCGTAGGGAGGCAGAAGGGATTTGAACGCCGGGTGAGCCGGGAGTTGAGGCCGGCCCGGATCAGGGCTTGAGCAGGCGTGCCCGCAGGCGGCTGGAGATCTGATCCAGCACGATCACCACCACACCCAGGATAAGCAGGATCGCACCGACCGCCGGGAAATCCCGGTAATCCACATAGTATTTCAGCTCGTATCCGATACCCCCCGCCCCGACGACCCCCAGGACACTCGCCGCCCGCACGTTGTACTCGAGCATGAAGATGCTGCTCGAGAGCACCGCCGCCTGCGCCCCCGGCCAGACGGCATGCCAGAAGCGCTGTAATCCCGAGGCCCCGATCTCCCGAAGGGCATCGGGCACAACCGGATCGACACCCTCGAACGCTTCGTAATAAAACTTGGTCAGGTAGCCGATCGAATACGCCACCAGTGCGGCGATCCCCGCCACCGGCCCCAGGCCGATGGCCGCAACGATCAGCAGTGCCCAGATCAGCGATGGCACGCTGCGGATGATGTTCAGCAGCAACCGGGCGATCTGTCGACAACCGCGCGGACCGACATTCTTCGCCGCCAGCGCAGCCAGCGGCCAGGAGAGCATCACCGCGATGGTGGTACCGATCAGGGTCATCCGCAGCGTCTCCAGCAGCGCGGATCCAAGCTGGCCCCAGGGCAGATCGCGGATCGTCTGCCAGTCATCCGGCACAAGATCGCCGGCAAAGCGGGCAAGATTAGGGAAGATGTCCTCCACATCCCGTGCGCTGATGTCCAGGCCGCTTACTGCCAGCACATAGACCACGATGACCGCCGCGAGCACGGTGAGCAGCTTCCAGCGGCCGGGTGCGGACACTGTCCGCTCCGCGGGCTCGGCTTCGGATATCGCGCGCGAGGCCACCACCTGGCACGGTCGGCACGCTTCGGGGATCTGCCCGGGCACCAGCAGCGACAGGATGCTGTTCCCGGGCGCCTGGTCAGCGGCGAGCCTGCCGCTATCCAGGGCGATGATCCGCTCGGCAAACCGCTCGGCCAGAGCGCAATCATGCAGCACGCTGATCAGGGTCAGCCCGCGCTCACGGCGCAGCTCATCGAGCAGTTGCATGATCGCGTGTGCGTTGGCTGCATCGAGGTTGGCCACCGGCTCATCGGCCAGCAGGATCGCCGGGTCCTGCATCAGCGCCCGCGCGATGGCAACGCGCTGTTGTTCGCCACCGCTGAGACGGGCGACGCGGGTATGCAGGCGATGGCCCAGGCCCACCCGCCGCAGCAGCGCTTCAGCACGGCGGCGTTCATGGATGGGGAAGCCCACCAGGGTGCGATGCAGCGGCAGCCGGCCCAGCGCACCATGCAGCACGTTCTGCATGGCGGTGCGCTGTTTCACCAGGCGCAGATCCTGGTGGATGGTCGCCACACGTCCGGTGCGCTCGATGGCGCCGCGAGTCGGGGTGATCCGGCCGGACAGGCAACCCAGGAGCGTGGTCTTGCCGCTACCCGAAGCCCCCAGCAGCGCCAGGTGCGTTCCGGCCGGTATGTCCAGCGACACTTCGCGCAGTGCACACACCCCGCCTGGGAACTCAACGGCAAGGTGCTCGATCCGCACCGCCCCCTGCCCGCCAGCCGGTGCCGGCTCAGGCTGTGGAGGGGGTTCGACGCGGGCGGGCTGGGGAACGGCTGTGGTCATTTGGCGAGTTTGGCGACATCAACGCCACTGTGATCCAGGGCTTTGAGCACCTTGGCCACGTGCTCATTTTCATCCACTTCCGCAAAGGAGGTGGCGCCATATACATCGGCCAGAAGCTCGGGCTGCTCTTTTGAAAGCTTGAGCAGGCCCTCCTTAACCCGGGTCTTCAATTCATCGCTGAGGCCATCCCGCGCGGCAATGAGGTGCGTCGGCACACCGGGCGTGCGGCCGAGGATACGCAACTGCTTGCGCTGCTCGGGCTTGAGGTAGACATCTGCCTTGGGGCCTTCCATGGTGTAGTCGCTGACCGCACACACATCCGCCCGGCCGGCAATCACCTGCTCCAGCGCCTGGGTATAGCCGCCACCGAAGCTCACCTGGGCGAAAACCTCGCGCGGATCCTGCCGGGGACGAAGCAGGCCCTCATCGATCAGGCGCGAGACGGCCATGATATAGCCGGAGGTGCTGGTGGGGCTGGTGAAGCAGAAGCGGAGGTTGCTGGCGTTCTTGACCAGGTCCTCCACGGTCTTCAGCGGACTGTCATCGCGGACGACAAGGATCGAGGTGTAATCGGTGCGCTGCTTGCCCTCGGCATCAGCACGCTGCTCGGCCAGCAGCAGGCTGGCATTGCCATCCCGGCGGGCCAGGAGAAACGGCATCGCGCTGACATAGGCAAAATCGGCCTTTTTGCTGACCAGTGCCTGCACCGATGCCGAATAATCCGCCGGCACGACCACCTTGACGGGTTTGCCGACTTCGGCCGAGAGGAACTCGGCCACCTTCTCCGCCGTCTGCTTGACCTCGGTGGGGTCTTTCTGCTTTTGGAAGACAAAGACCAGTTCATCCGGGTCGGCCGCCTGAACAGCCGAAGCAAAGGCGAGGGCGGCAACGAGCGCGAAGAGTATTGATTTTGGCATGCTGAGACTCCTGAGACTGAGTCTCAGAATCCTATATTTTGCTCGGCTTCTGTCAACCATCGTCCGCGCGGATGCCAGGGCCATATGCTTAGCCCCGTTGGCCGGTGCGGAAGCACATGTGTGCCGCACCGGCCAACGGGGCTGCCACTGAGGACACCTGAGATCGGCTGGCCTAGAACTTGTTGGCCTGGATGTAGTCGCTGTCACCCTTGAGGTAGTTGATGATATTCAGCGTTGCCCGCATGGCCTGACGCTCAACGCTTTCGAAGGTCCGGCTGCCAACGTGAGGGGTGACGATGATGTTGTCGATGCCGGTGAATGGATGATCCTTGGGCTGGGGCTCGACCTCGAGCACGTCGGTGGCATAGCCGCCGAGCTGCCCGCTGCGGCAGGCCTCGGCCACATCCGCTTCATCCACCAGCCCGCCCCGGGCGGTGTTGATGATCCAGGCCCCCTTCTTCATCGCCGCGATGCGCGCCTTGTTGATGAACCGGCGATTGTTCTCATCCAGGTTCATGTGCAGGCTGATGATGTCGGCATCCTGAATCGCCTCCTCGGGGGTCATGCAGCGCTCCACATTGCATGCCTTGGCAAACCCATCATCCCAGTAGAGATCAAACCCGCGCACGTTCATGTCAAACGCGCGGGCGCGCTTCGCCACTTCCTTGCCAATGCGGCCCATGCCCAGGACGGCGAGCGTCTTGCCAAACAGCTCATTGCCGGTGATTCGCTTCCACTCCCCTGCCTTGGTCGAGCGCAGGTGCGGCCAGAAATGCTTGGCCAGCGCGATCATCAGCCCGAAGGTATGCTCGGCGACGGTGGTGTGATTCACACCGGGCGTGAAGAGCACCGGCAACTGCTTGCTGGTGGCATGCTTCACATCAATCGAGTCCAGGCCAATGCCGTACTTCGCGATCACGCGCAGCTTGGTCGGGGCGGCCAGGGCGGCGTCAATCACCCTGGCGGTGATATGATCATCGCCATTGAGCAATCCATCGAAGCCCTGGTTGGTGGCGATCAGCTCCAGCATCTGAGCCTCGGTGAGCGGCCCGCGGGCGCGAACAACCTCGAAGCCGGAAGCGGCCAGCACCTCGTGATGCTTGCCGGGGGTATCCTGATAACTGGTGGTGGTGAGGAGAATTTTCATGTTCATGCTCTGGCAGTGGTCCGCTGCCCGTCCGCTGCGGCACGCGCCGCCGGACCTGGGACCGCAACAAACATCTTAATCGTGCGCTGTGGCTGCGCGTAGTCGAGCGTCCTGGCCAAGCGCCCTTTGTGGGTTGTTTATCCGCGGCCAGATCCTGCCGGCACTTTCCTCACCCGCACGCCGGCCGTCCCATAAGTGCGCAGCCCATCATTTGATTTGACGCCCCCGTCAAAGACAGGTCTAATCTTGCACGACATGAGGGTGGGCGTCGGGGGTATGCGGCCAGGGGCAATTCTCAGGAGGCATGATGCGTTGGAGCAGGATCGTTCTTGGCTTGCTGGTGGCGGCACCTGTTCTCGCCCTCCCACTGCGGGTGGGGCTGGCGGCGACGCCGTCGGTCGTTGGTGATTCCCAGGACTTCCGCCGCATCGTCAACAGCGCGCGTGAGAAGGTCTTTCCCGCAGTCGTTTTCATCAAGGCAATCCGCGAGACGCACGAAGGCGGCCGACGGCAGACGATGGACGCCTCGGGCAGCGGTGTGCTGATCAGCCCCAAGGGGGAATTGCTGACCAACTGGCACGTGATCGATCACGCCATCGAGGTGCGCTGCCTGCTGTATGATGGCCGGGCCTACAACGCGGAGGTCATCGGATCGGACAAGGACACCGATGTGGCGCTGGTGCGGCTGAACATCCCGGCCGGTGAGCAGCAGCCGATCCCCTATGCCCGCCTGGGCGACTCAAGCGAACTGACCGAGGGGGATTTTGTCATGGCAATGGGTGCGCCGTGGGGATTGAGCCGGTCGGTATCGATCGGGATCATCTCCTGTCCGCGGCGTTTCCTGCCTGGCTCCAGTGAATACAGCCTGTGGCTCCAGACCGATGCCTCGATCAGCCCCGGCAACAGCGGGGGGCCGCTGGTGAACACCGCCGGCGAGGTGATCGGCCTCAACGCCCGCGGCATCATGCAGGGTGGCGATCTGGGATTCGCCATCCCCTCCGCCACACTCATCGAGCTGCTGCCCCAGTTGCGCAAGAGCGGCAAGGTGCCGTGGATGTGGACCGGCCTTCAGCTTCAGCCCCTGCGGGATTTCGACCGCAACATGTATTTTGAAGGCGACCGTGGTGTGATCGTGGCCGACACCGAGCCGGAAAGCCCCGCTCGCCGGGCCGGCATCCAGCCGCGCGACCGCATCCTCTCGGTCAACGGCCAGACCGTGACCGGCATGACCGATGAGGACCTGCCGGATATCCGCCGGATGCTGGCGCTGCTGCCGCCCGGCGAGCCGGCCACCATCGAGCTGCGCCGAGGCGAGCAAACGCTGCATGTCGAGCTGATCCCGCGCGAGAAGGGATCGAGCCAGGGAGAGGAGCTGGACTGCCCGCGCTGGGATTTCACCGTCAAGACCATCAACCAGTTCGACAATCCCGACCTGTTCCACCACCGCCAGCAGGGGGTGTTTGTCTACGGCATCCGCATGCCCGGCAACGCCATGAACAGCCTGGCGCAGCGGGACATCATTCTCAAGATCGGCGACCAGGAGATCCGCACGCTGGACGATGTGAAGCGGGTCCACGAGGCCGCGCTGGCCAACGTCGAGCGCGAGCCGCGCATGCTCCTTACGGTACTGCGCAATGGGATGATGCGCCAGGTGGTGCTCGATTTCTCCCGGGATTATTCCCGAAAATAAGTGAATCCGCGGCGGCGACCGCCGCTTTCTCTTCATGGGGTTTTTCATATGCGACACGCACTGTGCCGTCGTTTGATCGGCGGTTTTCTGCTCACGTTCGCTCTGACGCTGCCGCAGGCACTGGCCGCGCCGGAAGCGCCTGCCGCCGCGGCTGCCGAGGACCAGCGCGCCATCGCTGCGCAGCTGGTCGAGGCCGTCCAGCCGTCACTGGCGCACGTTGAATACGAGCTGCAATATGACAACGGCCAGCGCCCCTACGGCAGCGGCTGGGCCACACGCTGCCCCAATTGCGGGCGCTATCACGGTGAAGACACCGACGAACTGGTCACGGAAGAGCGCCCCGCCGAGTTGACCGGCTTTATCGTCGCGCCAGACCAGGTGCTCACCGCCGACTTCATGATGCATCCGCGCTTCGTGAAGCGGATCAACGTGCGCTATGGCGATCAGACCGTCGCCGCGACGGTGAAGACCTACTATCACGGGCACAAGGCCGCCCTGCTGCAACTGGAGCAGCCGCTGACCGGTGCCAAGCCGCTGGCGTTCGCGCAGGCCGAAGGCCCCTACTACGCGATTTCCCATCTCCAGCAGAATGGCGCCTGGCAGACCACTGCCCAGCCGCTGGGCGGGGCGCTGACGGCCGTGGCAGAAGATGGGCCGCGCTTCATCCCGGTGGCCGCCAATGCGCTGATCGTCACCCGCGATGGCGTGCCGATCACCATCGCCACCAACGAAGAACTGCCGGCGGATGATTCGTGGAAGCAAGCCCCCTCTGCCTGGGAAGGGATCGACGCAGCCGAGATGCAGTCGCGGCTGGAAGCGCTGCAACAGCGCGTCGACAGGGGCGTGCTGCGGGTGCAGCTCAACCTCCGCAGCCCGCGCCAGCGTGATATGAACCGCTTTGCCCGCTTCCGCGGCGATGAGGACGATGCCACCGAACGCCAGACGCTGGGTATCGTGGTCGAGCCGCGGAAACTGCTGATTCTGGCCAACCTCGATGCCCAGACGACCGCCCGCCTGGAGCGGATCACCGTGCACCTGCCCGATGGCAGCACGCTCCCGGCCGAGTTCGAGGCCAGCCTGGCCGACTACGGCGCGCTGATGGCGACGGTGCAAAACCCGCTGGAAGGGGTAGTCACCCTGGCTGATGGCGACATCCGCGCTGCCCGCAACAAACTGCTGTTGCAGGCTGAGGTGACGTTGCAGGGAGACAAGCGCATCGTCTACCTGGGCCATCAGCGCATCGCATCGTTTGAACTGGGATGGCGCCGGCAGGTCTACCCGCAGTTCGCCGGCGGCAACAACGATCGCTTCCTGTTCGACGATGAAGGCCGCCTGGTCGTGCTGCCGATCATCCGCCGCGAGAAGGCGGGCGCTGAGCCCAGCTACATGGGCCAGCGGCCCATCCAGACCGCGGCCGTCTACCTGCGGCCGGTGCTGGCCGATCTCATCGCCCACAGCGACCCGGCCAATATCCCGCTCAGCGAAGCCGAGGAGTTCCGTCTCGCCTGGCTGGGTGTTGAGATGCAGCCGATGGACGCTGACCTGGCCCGCATGAACAACGTCTCTAACCTGACCAACCAGGGCCAGACCGGCGTGCTGGTGACATACGTCTATCCCAATTCGCCGGCGGAAAAGGCAGGCATCAATGTCGGCGATGTGCTGCTGCGACTGCACATTCCCGGCCGGCCCGAGCCGGTGGGCATCCGCGTGGATGAGTACATGTTCAGCGAGCGGCCGTTCCCCTGGGACCAGTACGACCAGCTTCCCGAGCAGTATTTTGATCAGGTTCCCCGCCCCTGGCCGACCATCGAAACGCCGCTGGCCAGGACGCTGACCGATGTCGGCTTTGGTAAGTCGTTCGAGCTGGAATACGTGGCCAACGGCCAGTCACAGCGCAAGACATTCACCATCGAGCAGAGCCCCACCCACTATGACACGGCCGCCCGGGCCGAGTCCAAGGCGCTGGGCCTGACGGTGCGTGAGATGACCTTCGAGGTGCGGCGCTACTTCCAGCGGAAGGCCGATGAGCCGGGTGTGATCATCTCCCACATCGATATCGGCTCGCGGGCGTCGAAGGCAGGACTGAAGCCGTTTGAGTACATCACGCACGTAAACGACCAGCCAGTCAACTCGCCGGCGGAGTTCGAGCAACTGCTCGCCGCCAGCAATGATGTCCGCCTGTCGGTTCGCCGCAACACCCGCGGCCGCGTCGTGAAAATTGCACTCGATGATGCCCCCGCCACCACTCAGCCCGCTGCCCCTCCAGCGCCCGAGGAAGCTGAGTGAGCGAATTATCCTACCCTGCCCCCTCTCCCCCGCATGGGGGGAGAGGGAGAGGGCAGGCACACTGCACAGTGATTTGTTTTGCCGATGGTGATTTGCCTTACCGCTTGATGCGGGCGCTGCCGCCACCGGCGACGTGGAGGAGTTCATCCAGCGTGATCTGGCTGGTGTCGCCCATGGTGCTCATCAGCATGGCGCCGTGAGCCACGCCGAGATTGACGCATTCCTGCGGGGACTTGCCGGTGAGGAAGCCGTAGGTGAAGCCGCTGGCGAATCCATCGCCACCGCCAACGCGGTCCTCGATCTCGAGGTTGTCGAACTTCAGCCCATCATAGAACTGCCCATCAGCCCACATGATGGCCGACCAGTCATTGATAGTGGCGGTCTTCACGCCACGGAGCGTGGTGCCGACGACCTTGATATTCTTGTGATCGGCGACGACGCGCTCGACCATCTTCTTAAACGGCCCGACATCCAGGGCGCCGGCCTTGTGCACATCCACGCCCTCGGCCTCGTAACCCAGCACCTGCGTGAAGTCTTCCTCGTTGCCGATCAGGCAGTCGATGTAGGGGACCAGCGGCTTGGTGGTGGCGATGGCTTCCTGGCTGCTCCAGAGCTTGGAGCGGAAGTTCAGGTCATAGCTGACGATGGTGCCGGCCTCATGGGCAGCCTTGACGGCTTCGGCAACCACAGCCCGGGTGTTCTCAGAGAGAGCCGCGAAGATGCCGCCGGTGTGCAGCCAGCGCACGCCGTCTTCCTTGAACAGCTTGTTCCAGTTGATCTCACCCGGCTTGATGCCGCTGGTGGCGGTATGGCCGCGGTCATAGAGGGTGACGCTGCCGCGCTTGGCCACACCCACCTCGGTGAAGTTCAGGCCGATGCGATCTTTCTTGCCGACGCCGTCATACTTGCGCTCGACGACATAGCTGACATCCATCCCCACCGCGCGGGCGTGATTGCGGATAATTGCCCCCATCGGCGAGCTGTTCAACCCGCCGATCCACCCGGTACGCAGTCCCAGGCGCGACAGGGCATAGGCAACGTTGTACTCGCCGCCGCCAACCCACACTTCCAGCATCGGCGCGAACTCAATACGGCCGTGCTGGGGCGGCGAGAGACGGATCATGCACTCGCCGAGCGAAACCAAGTCGTACTTGCAATCCTTGGCATCACGAATCTTCATGGCTCTCCTCAAGAGAAAAAGGGGTGACCCCGCAGCGCACCCGGCGCTGCGAGCCAACGATCATAATCCCCCATTGATGCGCGGCCAAGCGGCCGCTGGGAGAGCAGGCGACAGCAGGTGTGATTTGAACCCAGCGGACAGCACGGCCCGCTGCACAGCACCGTTCACCAGCGCGGTGGAGCCCGCCGCCCGTCCGCCTGTCGCGGCGGGCTGATCAATCACTGGCAGCAGTAAGCTGGCAAGCGGCGTTGATCAGGTCACAATCTGGCGCCGGCCGGCTCTACTTTGTCGGCGCTGCGCCTTCGTTGGCCGGTGCGGGTTGAGTGGCAGCAGCCTGCGCGGCCGCCAGGGTGGCAACGGCCAGGCGCTGCACCATCGGCTCATCGCTGTCTTTCAGGCGGTTGGCCACATCCTGCGCCAGGGCCGGATCGAGCTGCTGGGCAGCCAGCAGCGACAGGAGCATCTGTCCCGGGTTGTTGGTGGCCCGCATCTGCCGCAGCACCTCTGCGCGCTGTTCCGGTTCAGCGATCATCGCCGCCGAGTAGCTGGCCCAGGCAGCCACCGCGGGCAGCGGATCCTGGCGGGCGCGACTGATCTCAAAGACGAAGTGCCCTATCAGCCGCTGCAACTCCTGCTTCTGCTCCGGCGGCAGCTCTGCGCCGTTCATCTGCTGCCGCAGCACCGGCACCCACGTCCGCATGTAGTCGATCGCCTCGATCTTCTTCTCCGGCAGGCCGGCGCGCAGGTTGTTGGTCACATCGTTGACGGTATTGGGCGTCGGCTGGCCAGCCTCGCGGTTAATGATGCGGGCAAAGGGCACCGCCTGACCGAGCAGCCCCGGCACCACGGCCGTGGCCCCCTCCTGGACCTGCACAGTTTGCGGATTGAGCACCAGCGTGAAGGTCATCGGGAAGGCCAGTTGCGGATTGCCGTCCAGCAGCTCGGCCAAGCCACCGCGATCCAGGCGCACGATCTGTGACAGTGACTGGCGCGGCTGGAGCACAACATCCTGCAACAGTCTGTCGTATGCCACGCCCGACTGGTACTGCTGAATGGCACCGCGGATCTGCACATCAAACCACAGGTCGGGACGGATGGCGCCCAGCGCATCCACCGACAAGGGATACTGCGTGCTGTTGTTCTGGATCTCCACCCGCGCCAGGATGGGCTCGCCGATCTGGTGTGATACTTTCAGCGGCTGCACCCGCACCGTATAGAAAGCGGCGGGATTGGTATAGATCTGCGGCCAGTCGCGCGAGAAGTTGCGCACCTCCGTCATCAGGTGCTCTACCGAGGCGTGTGGCTGAACGCGCACGCCGAACTGCCGCAGTTCACTGGCGAGGAACGCTCCCACCAGGCCGGCCGGATGCTCGCTGAGAAGCTTTCGCCCCGCCTCGGTCATCTTCTGCATCGCGGCATCATCGTTGCGATCCACCATGCGCAGCAGCCCAAGCTGCGCCAGCGGATCGCGATTGGCGGCAGCCTCCAGCTTCACGCGCGCTTCATCCGGCCGATTGCGCAACAGGAAGTTCCACCCATCCAGCCGGGCGACGGTTGCACTGTCGGCCGGGGCAATGGCGCGGAGAAAATCGAGCAGCTCATCAGTCAATTCACTGGGGCCACTGAAATAAAGATCGAACCAGATCAGGTCCCCCACTGCCGAGGCATAGGCGGCCTTCAGCTCTGGCGTGGCATCGGCCTGTTGCAGGTGCTTCAGGTCAGCAGTCAGGTCCAGTGCCCCGGCTGCGGGCGTCATGCCGGCGGTCTTGCGCACCTCATCCAGGCGGTCCAGCAGCGACTGCCGCACCGTCTTCTGCGTCTGCTCGCGCAGATCGCGCGGCTTTTCGCGGTCCAGCAGCAACTGAAGGAACAGGGCATCGATGTTCTGCGGATCGGCCGTGAGGAGCTGGCGCACCAGGTTGCCGGCCGACAGCGGATCGTCGGCGATGAACAGTTCGGCGGCATAGTCGAACACCAGCCCCGAGTCATTCACCCCAGCGCGCTGGGCGAGTTGGATTGCCAGGGCATACCAGGTAAGGGCCGCATCGTAGAAACCGGCATGGGCAAGCTGATCGGCCAGGGTCGCCACATTGGCCGGGGTGGTAGGGTCTGCATGCACCAAGGTCTGAAGCGCCTTGATCCGGGCGGCCAGGTCATCGGAATCGGCGACCAGCGTCCAGCGCAGACGTGCGGCCGGCGCATTGACCGGATTCAACTCCAGCGCCTTCTCCACCCACTCCAGCGCCAGCCCTGGTGCGGCCTGCGACAGCCGCAGATCCGCCGCCCGGTAGGCGGCATGCGCGCGGATCGACGCGGGGACAGTCTCCTGCTGATAGATCCGCTCCAGGTAAGCCAGTTGCTGGGGCACCTGCTGCATCCCCTCGAGGTACAGGTCGATCATCCGCATCCAGGCGGCGGGAATCGTGTTGCGGGGATCGACATTCTCCAGTCCCTCGAGCGCGGCGATGGCTCCTTCGCGATTGCCGGCCTCGATCTCGGCCTCGGCCAGCAGGCGCCAGTAACGCTCCTGCTGGGGGTCGAGCCGGGCAGATGCGGCAAACAGGATCGCCGCCTGCTGGAAAACCGGTGCGGAAAGCTGGTGGCTGCGAAGCAGTTGCTGGGCCACACCCGAGATGCGCGCCGCCAGCGCCTGATCGGCCGGCCGGTTCTGCTCGCTCCTCATTTGTGCCCGCGCTGCCGGCGCTAACACCGTCAGCAACACCCCGACGACAACCGCCACAATCCGCTCACGCATCGAGCATCCCTCGTTCGATAAGGCCCACAACCCGTCCCCCCCCTGAAGTATCACCGATTTGCCCCCTGGCACCAACCCGCCACGCGCATGTCATCGTCATCCGCCGCCCTGCTGCCGTCCGATTCTGCCGCCGCGTGCGATTGTGCGGCGTATGCTGATGAAACCGCGCAAACCCAACCGGCCAAATTCGCCGTCGGGAGGTGCGATTTAGCGTTCGTTCACAATCGCCATGCCACCCACGATATTCCGCCGGCCAACAGAGGTTACACGTACAGTCCATCGGCATGGGGAAAATGTGCAGACAGTCGCTTGTGGCATGGACCGGCGATCCGTCCCACGCATCTGATGCGCAGGCAGCACAAGTGAATCAACTCTCCGGCGTCTCGGGCGCCTTCAGGGCGGCGTCCTGCGGCGATTGTTCCCATAACTCCCACAGCATCGGGCGCTGTCGGGTCAGTTCTTGAATATCGGCCAGCAGCTCTGCCCGCCGGCGGAGGAACTCGGACCACTCGGCCTGTCCCTGCTTCTTCGCCGCCAGCGCCAGCAGCGCCTGGGCCTTGGCGGCGGCGGGCGTCGGCAGCAGTTCAGCAATCTGCACCTTGGCCGGCAGATTCACCATCATCTGCCCCCATTCCCCGATGCGCGACTGATAATCCAGCTCCACCTGGAGCAGGTTCTTGGCCTCGTTCAGCGTCAGGCGCTGGTGGTAGAGGCTCGACAAGGCCTCGTAGGCCCCGGACAGGTCGCCCATCTCCAGCAGGGCATCGGCCAGGATCAGGCGGCTCTGCTTGCCCACGCCGGCGACAGGCCCCAGCCGCTGCCCGAGCAATTCCCTGCAAAGCGTCGCCGCCTCCTGGTAGCGCTGCTGGGCATGCCGCAGCAGCGCCAGGTGATGAAGGCTCATCAGCTTGACGGTGCGGAACAGCGAGAAGCTGCGCAAGGCCCCATCGATCACGCGCTCGGCCTCATCGAACTGCCCGGCAGCGATCAACCCCGGCGATGCCGCCGCCATGCGCGAGCCTTTCATGCTCTGATAACTCAGCACCACCCACAGCACCCCGACGATCACCAGCAGCAGCGTGCCGTTGCCACCCAGATCAAACAGGGGCGCAATGAACAGCCCGAAAATGACTGCCATCGCCAGCACCAGCTTGATGATGGTTGTCAGCGTCAGGTCGCGGCGGGCGCGATTGATGGCGGTTTCGGCATTCATGCGCTCACCCCCTGCGGCCAAGGCGTAGGAGGATATTTTTCAGCCAGAACGGCGGTTTCAGGATAGCGGCGATGCAGCTCCACCGGCGGCGACAGCAGCGTCGCCCGCTCATAGGCCCGGCGGGCATCATCCTCGCGGCCGAGCATGTCATAGGCCCGCGCCAGCAGGACATAGGCATCGCCATAGCGGTGGCCGAGTTGCTGGCGAATCGCCCGGCCGCGGGTTTCGAAGACGTGGATCGCCTCTTCGGGATGGCCGGTTTTCACATCCCGGTACATCTCGACCAGGGCCAGTCCCCCGCTCTCGCGGGCGCGGTCACTGCGGCGCAGATCAGACAGAGCGCGATCGGCATCGGTCAGGTGATCCTCTCGCAGCATGGCCATGGCCCGCGCCAGGCGCAGGCCGTGCTCGGTACCGCCATCCATCTGCACGTTTTGCAGCAGGTAATCCTGCACAACCATGGCATCGTTGAAGCGGTGATAGCGGCCCAGGACGCTGGAGAGAAAAATCAGCCCCTGGATGCGCGCCGGCTGGCTGCGCATGGGCCGCCCCAGCAGATGGTGCAGGATTCCGGCCGCCTCGGGCCAGCGGCGGAGCTGGATCAGCTCCTCGACCGCCTCAAGCTGCTGGTGTTCGGCCCGATGCAGCCGGGCCATGCGCCACGACAGCACCATCATGCCGGCCATCGCGCCGATCATGATGAGCAGTGTCAGCAGGTTGACAACCGCCCCCAGCGTCTCGTTATCGCCGGCGAAATAGGCAGTTACCAGCGTTACCAGCAGCACCACCCCCAGCACATACCAGAACCACGGGACGCGCGCCCGCGGCTGGCTCCGCTCCAGCAATGCCTGGACATCGAAAAAAGCTTGTGCCTGTGATGATTGCACCGCCTGATCATACGGCAAGAACCCCCAAAAGGCACGGCAGCACCGCGGTTTGCGCACAAGATCACGGCCGTTTCCATCCCTGGCTAGACAGGGGCGCACCATCCCCATCCCAGGCAGGAAACACACGTTAGAAAGCACCCTCCCTTACCTGGTCAGGCTTGAGATCCCTGCGCAGGGCAACGATGTTGCTCACCCTCACCGGCTCATTCTCCGGCAGCGGGACATCGCCTTTTGCCTTGCCGCGGGTGAAGATGCTCTTCAGGTTGGACAGGATGGGTGAGCCATCGACAGCGGTCGATGTTTCGGAGTAGTAATCGAACCACGGGAGGCCGGCCCTGGTGTACTGCGCGGCGGTTGGGGGCGTGGTTGGGGGCTTGTGACCGGTGATCGACTCCCAGACCAGCGAATTGGCCAGGTGAACGAAGCAGCGACTGCTGTGGCTGAGATCCCAGTCGGACAAGTCGAAGGGGTCGTTGTAGATCTCCTGTTTCATCGTCCCGCCGGGCGCCAGGGCCATGTCCGCAAGCATGGCATGCATGCAGCAGGCGACACCTGGCATCCTGCGCCTTATCCATCTCGAACTGCGCGGGAATCGCCGTTCAAACGCATCTGCCTTCATCGGATAGACCTCGATTTGCAGCCCGCCGTGCTGCGCATCACCGGTAATCTGCTCTTCAGCGCTGTATCCCGCGCCCAGGGGCATCGCCACGAACTGGCGGATCACGCCCTTGCTTACGCAGAATCCATCCAGCCACGACTGCTCGGGCGCCACGACATAGTCCTGGGGCTGTTGATGCAGTCCGGTGTTCCACGGCTGGCCGGAGACGGCGTTGATCTTTCCCGCGGCGACCTTGATCGCGAACGGGTAAGCGCTCCCCCTGCCATCCCTGCGATGGGCATTGAAGCAGAGCCACATCGCCTCCGACTGGTACATCGGAAGCATCACCCCGCCATGCTCGCGCCAGCCGGCAGGCACATTGGCGGCAAAATCATCCACATGACGCAGGAGAAAGCGCCCCAGGCCGGGGGGCAGGGGATAGGTCTTGTCATCATCCGGGATTCGCAGCGTCCGCTGGAAACCGATCGACAGCCTGGCCTCAGCGTGCACCTCGGGAAAGCTGAACACCAGCGCATCGTTACGCAGCTCGATCATGAGGGCCTCCTGTTTCTGTTCGCGATCCGGCGGCACGCGGGGCATGCCGATATCTTTGCGAGAACCGCGAACTACCAGTTCCCATCCCGCACTTCGCGCACGATGCGCAGGACGGCGTGGTCCGGCGCATCTTTGAGCTGGCGGATCAACTCGGCGAACAACCGGGGCCGCCGGCGGATGATCCCCTGCAGTTCGGATGAAACTTTCCCCGCAAGTGCCAGCAGCACGTCCGGATCCTCCCCCAGGGCCTCGGCCAGCTTGAGAATGGTCTGTTCCCCCGGCGGCGGCTGCTCCCCCCGCTCCACTTTTGACAGGTAGGACGGCTCGATGCCGATTCGAATTGCCAGGCCGCGTACGGAAAAGCCGGGATCGCGCTGCCGCCGCGCCTCGCGCCGTTCCCGCAGGTAATCACCAAACGTCGCTGCCACACCGTGTAGTATGTACTACACACCCCTCGATGGCAAGCGAAAAATCCCGAAAACACCTGCTGCCCCGCCACGGGTCGCCAGTGTTTTCGGGATCTTCTTTCAGGACAATGGCTTACGCAAAAACGCCTTACACAACACCGGCCATGCCGGTCTCGATCCGCTTCTGCACGAATTCACGCGGGTCGGTGATGTGGCCGGTCAGGGCGCTGGCAGCCACCGTGAGCGGGCTGGCCAGGTACACCCCAGCTTCCTTGTGGCCCATGCGGCCGGGGAAGTTGCGGTTGGTCGTGCTGATGCACTTCATCGGCTCGTTGAGCCGGCCGAAGGTATCGCTGGGGCCACCCAGGCACGCCGCACAACCGCTGGGGCCGATCAGGCAGCCGGCATCACGCAACACATCCTCGATGCTCTTCTCGTTGCTGTCTTTGGGCACGCCGCGCAGGTTCAGCGTCTGCATATCGCGGTGGACCTCGGTGCTGCCGGGCACAACATAGGTCGGGATCTTTACCTTGTTGCCCACCAGGATATTGGCGGCGAACAGCATATCGGTGATCTTGCCGCCGGTGCAGCTTCCGATGTAAGCGCGGTCAAGCTTCACATCGCGGCAGTTGGCGGCGGTGTCCTTGTTGTCGGGGCTGTGCGGCTTGGCCACCATGGGCTCCATCGTCGCCAAATCCCATTCGTGGACACTGTAGTACTTCGCATCCTTGTCGTCGGCGAAGACCTCCCAATGCGGCCGGGTGCTGCGATTGCGGACATACTGGAGGGTCTTCTCATCGACATCGCAGACGCCGTTCTTGCCGCCGGCCTCGATGGCCATGTTGGTCAGCGTCATGCGGTCTTCCAGCGTCAGGCTGGCAATGCCATCGCCGGCAAAGTACATGGTGCGGTAGGTGGCCCCGTCCACGCCGATCTCGCCGATAACCGCCAGGATCAGATCCTTGGCCGTCAGGTACGGCGGGATTTCGCCGTGGAAGACGAACTTCATCGTCGGCGGCACCTTGAGCCAGGTCTTGCCGGTCCCCAGCGTAAACGCCGCATCGGTGTTACCCACGCCGGTGGCGAACTGGCCGAAGGCACCGGCCGTGCAGGTGTGGCTGTCGGTGCCCAGCAGGATCTCGCCGGGGCGGATATGCCCCTCTTCCGGCAGCGCCTTGTGGCAGACGCCCTTGTAACTGGTCTTGGTTGGGTCCAGGTACGGGCTGGGCATGCCGCTGGCCTTCACGAAGTCCGGGTCGTAGTAGTAGCGCAGGCCCTGCTCGGCCACGAAATCCCGCAAGATCTGGATATTTCGGTGGCACTTCTCATCGGCCGTAAAGATGTAGTGATCGGGGATGATCACCACACGGTCCTTGTCCCAGACCTTGGCATTGCGCCCGAATTTTTCGTGGAAAA
The DNA here is from genome assembly GCA_964398315.1 of uncultured Tepidisphaeraceae bacterium. Lineage (GTDB taxonomy): Bacteria > Planctomycetota > Phycisphaerae > Tepidisphaerales > Tepidisphaeraceae > JADLCB01. Next base: position 52,387 of record CAYNMV010000016.1, read on the forward strand.
TACCGATGGTGCCCGGCCCGCAGACGTCGTGGGTCATGAGGATATCCACATCGACCCAGATGTTCTCGCCAGGCTCAACACGCCCCTTGCCGGCGTGTTTCGCCAGGATCTTCTCCGTCAATGTCATACCGGCCATCGGCTGTAACTCCTTATATAACAGAATACTGCACCGATCCCCGCTCGCCGCGCATAGCCTCAGGGCGCAGATGCATTGCCCCGGGGCCATTCAGTTGCCGCTGCATGCACATCAGCACGGGAATCGCAGGCCCATTATAGCCAATGAGCAGGTGGGGTTCTATCAGCCGAAGTCAAGGTACTGAACAGGATGGTGTGCCCCATTATCGGTCATTCAGACAAACTTGACCGTATCGCCATATGGGGGTACACCCTTTATCAGTGAGGAGTTTGTGCCGGCAGATCTGGGCCGGTGCGAAGGGCACCACTGGGGTTGTTACCGAAGATTCAGGGCGACCGCTGATACGTGTCGCGCAGAAGTTCTGCGCACGGGCAGTCCTGTCTATCGGTAACTTGCCGGGAGAGAAAAATGCTTAAGTCAGTTATTGCCAGCGCTGGCAGTCTGTTAGTGATGTGCGGCGTCGCCGGGGCGGCGGAAGTCACATGGTCTGTGTTTGCCGACCAGACGGCGATGTCCAGCCCTGGCAGCGAGTCGCGCAGCCTTCGGGCGATCGCGGTCAATCCGCAATCCACCATCCTCTTCGGATCCTATATCAACGGCTCGTCCAGCCATGTGGTCAAGGCATACGATGCCACGGCTGGCTCCCCTTCCTACGGCAGTGTCACCGGTTCGTTCGCAACCAGCACCGGCACCGCTGCTGCCAAGGCCATCGCCGTGGACGATCGCGGCTACATCTATACCGGCCGGCCCGACGATGACACCGCGCAGATCCGAATCTTTGACAACACGTTCAACCGCCTCAACTCCGCCGATGTGCCGCTAGACGACTTTGGCCACGACAAGCGCGTTAACGGGATTGATGTCGTGCACAGCGGCAGCCAGTACTTCGTCTACACCACCAGTTCCAGCAGCAGCACGGGCTGGGTGAATCGGTGGGATGTAACCAATCCGGCCGCCCCCGTGCTCGACACGAGTTTCGGCATCAATGGCCGGATTGACCTGAACACCATCACCGGCGCCAGCTCCGCCACGTACCTGCGCGGCATTGATGTGGCGGCGGATGGCGTCATCTTCACCGCCTCGCTCGACTCCGGCAAAGTTCATCGCATCTCCGCCGACCTGAGCGTTGCCGTCTCCGCCGACATCGCAATGGCTCACGATGTCGCCCTCTACGGCGATCGGCTCTACGTGGCCACCTATAACGGTGCCGACTCGCGCGTCTATGTGCTGGATGCCGACACGCTCGCGACCATCGACGTGCTCGACCCGGTGGCCGCCCTGGGGCTGACCCGGTCCTCCGACGGCGGGTTCTCCGGCATCGACATTGATGCCAACGGCCTGCTGTACGTCTCCGACCAGGTCTATGCCTCCGACAGCTCGACGGTTTCCGATCGTATCTTCGTCGCGCTGGTCCCTGAGCCGGCGGCACTGGCGGTGCTTGGCCTTGCCCCCGTGCTGATGGGCCGCCGCCGTGTGACCCGGTAATCCCGCCGAATGGCATCGCTTTGAATCACTGCTGTGCCCGGCCATGTTCTGCATGGCCGGGCATGGTCGTTTCTGTCACCCCGTCTCCTCGTCTCAATCCGAAACCGCGCCCTGCCGAGGGGCATAGCCGGGCTATAATCTTCCCTGGCCGGCCCTGCGGCACCGGGGCAGCCGCCCGCCACGGCGGAAGGCGCATAGATCTCTCATGCAGCCCACCGGAGGCATCCATCCACACCTTCATGGCCATCCTCGAGTGGGCAATCTTGCAGTTAAGTTCTTACCGCCCTGGGTCGTGGGTGGGGTTCATTGTGATCGCGCTCCTGGCGGCATGTCTCCTGGGCAGGCCGGGCATCGTGCTGGGCCACCTGCTGGTCGCCGGGCTGGTCGTGATGCCGGACCCGGCCTCGGTGCGGGCCGAGATGAATCGGCCGGGTTGATCTGAACGGCGGGAGGTCTGACATGCTCACCAACGCTCTGCGGCTGCTCAGCGTGCTGCTGGTCGCCCTCTCGCTGGGGGCGGGGCTGGCGCATTTGTTCGCGCTGCCCAACAAGATCAACCTGCCGGCGGCAGAGTACCTGGTGGCGCAGCAGGTCTACCGCGGCTGGGCGCTGCTGGGGATCGTGATCTTCGGAGCGCAGCTCTCGACGGTTCTGCTGGCGATCCGTATCCGCCGCCAACGCTGGGCCTTCATGTTGACGCTGGTGGCGGCGGTGTGCATCGCGCTGAGCCTGGCGATCTTCTTCGTGTTTACCTTCCCCACCAACCAGCAGACAGCCAACTGGACGATGCTGCCCGAGCACTGGCAGACCCTGCGCATGCAGTGGGAATACTCGCATGCCGCCGGCGCGGTCCTTTACTTCATCGCCCTGACCTGCCTGACCCTCTCCCTCCTGCCCCCCACCGTGATGCCCGCCACCAGGATGAGGGATGAGTGGTGATGAAGGATGAGCGGCACGCCCTCTTTTCAATGAGATGTTGTTGAACGGCCGTCGCAGCCATGGCGAGATGCCGCATCCGCGCTGGTCACACAACCGGCCTGGGGCCAGAGCGGTGCCGCTCCCGCAGCGCAGCACAGTCGCGCGGGCTGGATACCCGCGCGACTGAAATCAGCACCCATCCTTACTCCCCAAGGCAGTCGATGCTACCCGCGCCGAGCGCGCCGCACCGCGAGGGGGGCCATCGCCAGTCCGATCAGCGACAGCGATGCCGGCTCAGGCACCACCGAAAACGTGAACTGGTTGTATGCGATGTTGCTGGTGCTGTTTATGAATCCCACACCGGTGAACTCACTCGTTGGAATGCTGGGCAGTGTGTACGTGGTGCCGGAGCCAGCATCCAGGTCAATGGTGATTTCCGAGCTGCCCGCCGGTAAATCCGGGGTGTAGTAGGCATCCACGGTCGACGCCGAACCGGTGGTATCGAGAACCAGGCGCAGCGTACCGGCGGTAGAGAGGCCGTCAGCCAGCGTGCCACCGGCAATAGGGCTTGCAGACCCGGGGCCGGTGAAAAGCACAAAGTTTCTGTTTCCCCGGAGGGCGAAGGTGAGGTAATTCGAGGTCGAAAGGCCTGCCGTCTCAAAGGGATCGGCGATCGTAAAGCTGATCGCGCCAAAGCCACTCGACGTTCCGGATGTCAGGTCGAGCGACAGCTTCACCTCATATATGCCGCTGCCGAAGGTGTATGGCAGCCAGGCACTCATGTTGGAGCTGGAAACACTGCCATCACCCAGGATCCCTGAGCCCGCGGTCCACGATACCGTTACGTTTGCCGGGGCTACATCCGGTGCCGTATCGTCCAGAGATGTGGCACTGCCGTTAAAATTGTGCTGATAAATCACCGCAGCCTGGCTGGCAGCCGCAACAGACAAGCTGAGACATGGGACGAGCATGAATAGGGTTGCATGCATAATGCATTTCTCCTCAGGGTGTGTTCGGAAATGAAAGCCTTGGGGGCATCTTGGAAAAGATAACACACACCGGGGCGGCTGCCGCGCGATTTACTTGCCGAATTTAACTGAAAAGTTATCTATTATGGTTACATGCTGCACACCGACACGCTCACCTGCACGCTCCACGAATGGAAAAGTCTTCGAACGGAGCTGCTGTTTCTGTTCGATTCACCCATTCCCACGGAAACAGTGAGCATTTCCGGCCGGCGGGATGGCGATTTCAGTGCATGGCTGGTCCGGCGGGGCTGGGCGGAGGTGAAGGTCGGCCAGCAGGTGGTCCGCGCGGGTGAGGGCCAATGGCTGATCTGTTTTGCCCAGGAGCTCACCCAGGCGTTCTCGGAGGACTGCCATCTGCTGTCCATGCGGATCCTGCAGGTTTGGCCGGATGGAGCGGGACTGTGGACGGGGCAAAACCTGTATGTTCTGGACGCGAGCGCCCATCCCCGGCTTGAGCTGCTGGCAACACAGATCCTGAAAATTGTCGGTGCCCATCAATGGACGATGCACCATGGGCTGGACCCCCGCCATGAGTTCCTGGGCAAGACACGCCTGAGCTTCCGCCAGCACCTGCGCTACGTTTACCTGCTTCAACAATGGATCGGGGTGCTGGTGGACAGCCTGGCAGACAGAGGCCTGCGCATGCAGGCGCCCTACCCGGTGGATCCGCGCGTCCTGCGGGCCGTGCATGTGCTGGATGCCCTGCCGCCCTGGGCAGAGTTCCCGCAGCGCCGCCTGGAGTCGGTCAGTGGGCTGACCATTGGCCGCCTCAATCGCCTGTTCGCCAAGGCCTATGGCCACACCGCGCATGCCTACTGGGAAACCCGCCGGTTTGAGCGGGCACAACTGAGCCTGACGCTGCCTCAGGTGCGGGTCAAGGAGGTGGCGGCCCAGTTCGGGTTCCTCCAGCTCTCGCATTTCTCCGCATGGTTCAAGCGCCGGGCGGGCATCTCGCCGCGCCAATTCCGCCAGCAGACCGTGCGAAATGTCTGAATCGCCTGCCCGCCGTCAGGTCTGCCATCCCTGTGGCATGCCGTGCCTCAAAATGCGCCCGGATTTTCGTTGACTTTTTATTTTACAGTAATAAATTTATCCAGATAACATTGTTTCTGCGCACATGAAATCACGCCCCTCCCATTCTGTTCATGTGGCCGCCCGCGAGTGGCTTGCGCGGCGGATTCTGCTCCGGCGCAAGGCCACCCGGCTGGAGCTGAGCCATGACACCGGGCTGTGCGCAGCATCGGTCACCAAGCACACGCGCTGGCTGCTGAAACACGGATTCCTGACTTCAACGCCCATCCGCATCCCGGATGTCAAACGCCCGGTGGACCAGCTCCGCGTCAATGCGCGGCAGGGAACCGCCCTGGCCCTGCTGGTCTGCCACGATCAGGTGGATGGCCAGGTACTGGGGCTGGATGGCCAGGTGCTGGCGGAGTTTGCAGCGCCGGTGGAGCACCCCACCCAGCATGGCGTGCTGGCGGCGGTCTCGGCAGCGACCAACCAGGCCCGGGAGTGGGCCATGGCCCACGGCCGGCCGATTGACCTGGCCGGCATGAGCGTCCGCGGCACCGTCGCATCCGAAGATGGCATCGTCTTCGGCCTTGATGGTGTGCCGCAATGGCGGCCATGCCAGCCCAAGCTGATGCTGCCCGCCATGCAGGGCATTCCGGTCTTGCAGGTCTGGACACAGGTCATGAGCAAGATCGTGAGCCTGTCGGCCCTGGAGGGGCGCGAAGACCGCTTCGGCTATGTCGAGTTTCTCGGCCGGTCGTTCCACATCGCGGTGATGCGCGAGGGCGAGGTCAAAATGGGCGGACACGGCACCACCAGTTCCTCGCTGCATGAATCGGTCAGCGAAGATGGACCGCTCTGCTACTGCGGCCGTCGCGGGTGCCTGGCCGACCTGCTGGAATCGAACCGCCCGCTGGATGAGCGGGTGCTGAGCGATGCGTTCATTCGCTTTCTCAACCGCATCAAGGTCGATGCCCTGGGCCTGGAATGGCAGGGTGATCAGGATGGGTTGCAGCGGCGGCTGACCGAATCCGGCTTCAAGGTTTCCCCGATCAGCAACGGACACGAACTGGCAGCCCGGGGCCTGCGCATGCTGATTGCGCAGTCACTGCTGGCCCGCAAGCTCGCCAGCGGCGCGACAGTGCGCCGTCGCACATCAGTCAGGCGGCAGGTTGCCGCACAAGGGTCATGAGCAGCGCGCCAGCGGGGTGTGCTGCGCCACCACAAATGGAGGATCGAACATGCGGAAGCAAATGCTGAAACGAGTGGCAGGGTTCATCGCAGCGTGTGTGCTGTCAGGAGGCGTGGCGCAGGCGGCCACGATCACCGAGTTCTTCGAGTACGGCCCGACGCCATCTCCCGTGAAGGACCTTGGCGCCGCCGCGGGCGGGTGGAGCAGCGCCTGGCTGGACAGCGACCGCCCCGCCTATCTGCCCGACAAGCAGTTGACCTACAACGCGCCCGGCTACTCCAATGCCGGCAATGGCCAGGGCGCGGCGGGCTTTGGTGCGGGCAACGCCGCCAGCAAGGTGCGCCGTGGCCTGGGCAATCCCGGGCTGGATGGCACCATCTGGGTCAGCGCCCTGGCGCAGATCGAAACCTCCGCCGGGGAGGTGCTGCTCTGGCTCGGCGGGTCCCCCAGCACACCTTCGGACAACTACATCGCCATCCGCGGCGGCAAGGTCGGCTTCCGCTACAACGGCAATACGCAGACCGGCGCGAATGTGGCTGAAAACACAACCCATCTCCTGCTGGCCCGCATTCAGGTCAATGTCAACGCCGAAGGCCATGACACCCTCGAATTCTGGTTCAACCCCGACCTGTCCAACGGCGAGGCGGGCCTGGGCACGCCGACCTTCAGCGGCAGCGGCGCCCACATCTTCGGGCTGGACGGGGCCAATCCGGTCAACATGAGTGCGGTGCAGATTTCCTTCGCGAACAACGGCCTGCTCGATGCCATCCGCATCAGCAATGATCCCGATGGGTTCGCCAAGGTGACAAGTGTTCCCGAGCCGGCATCGGCGATGGGATTGATGGGACTGGGTAGCCTGGCGCTGCTGCGCAGGAGTGCCCGCTGATCGCGGACGCAATCGCTCGCTGCCGGGCGACGGGCCATCCCGCCGCCCGGCAGCGAAGCCTACTGAACTGGAGAATCAACCGTGAAGAGGCAGGCATTTACACTCGTCGAGCTTCTCGTCGTCATCGGCATCATTGCGCTGCTGATCTCGATCCTTCTGCCATCGCTGAACAAGGCGCGCGAGGCCTCGCGGCGCGTGGCATGCGCCAGCAATCTCCGGCAAATTGGCCTGGCAACCCTCATGTATGCCGACAGCCATAAGGGTGCGCTGCCCCCTGCGGTTGATACCGCCGTCTCCAGCACCTACCGCTGGGCACGGTTGATCCAGCCGTTCTTCCGCCATGGCACGGATTACGGCCTGGTCGCCGGCGCTGAGGATGCGGCCAACAATCCCTATTTCCGCTGCCCCAGCGATCCGGTGGATATTCCTTTCAACTCCAGCGGCGTCCCGCTGGCCGATTCCAGCCGCTGCAGCTACGGGTGGAACCGCCAGGTCGCCGTTGATGGCCCCGACGAGGCCACCGAAGGGGACAACAAGACCGCCAACGTCAAGACCTACAAAATCACCGCGATCCGCGAGGCCAGCCGCACCGTCCTCGCCGCCGACAACTGGCACCGCGAGAACAATGTGCGCTACGCCGCGCGCACTATGGGTGTTGAGGCCAGCGAGGTTTCCGATGCGCGCGGTCACGGCTGGCACGGCAAGTCAGCGGGTGTGAACATGCTCTTTCTCGACGGGCATGTCACCATGGCCCGGCGCGACGACCTGAAGCTCCCCTCGTTCCCCGACGGCCAGTACAAGTACTACATGCCGTAACCGCCTGCGCCGCCCGCACGCCGCCGTCATCTAGAAGCCCGGGAGATCATCATGAGCAACCATCCCGCCCATACTGCGCTCCGATCGAACCGGTTCGCCGTCCTGGTTGCGCTGGCCGCCCTGCTCCTGGCCATTCCCGCGCTGGGCCGCGATTTCCAGGTGTCGCTGGTCAACCACCCCTGGACGCCGCTGGCAGGCGAGTGGCAGCAGTATTTCGGCATGCACCGCTCGATGCTGCCAACCGATCCCTGGGATACCATCCGCGCGCCCGCCGGCTATGGGTGGCACTTCGTCCCGCCCGAACAGCGCACCGGCCCCGAGCGGCCGCGGGTCATGACGGGCAGCGGTACGATCCGTCTCGACCTGGACGACATGACCAACGGCCAGTTCAGCATGCCGGAAATCCTCACCAAGCTGCAGGACCGCGGCAAGACCGGCGTCTTCAACATGTTCGACCGCGTCGGCGCGTATCCACTTGATCGCGACCTGGCCTACTGGACCTACCGGCTCATGTACGGCCACCGCGATCCGGCCTACAACAAGGACCACCTGTTCATCCAGCTCGGCAACGAGATCAATGGCGTGGGGCAGTGGAACCCCTGGCCCACCGTCTTCACCACCCCCAACGACCCGGCCAAGATCGCACCCTACGTCGAGGGCTTCTTCGTCGAGGCCGTCAAGGGGCTCTACCAGGCATCGCGCGACACCTACGGCCCCAACGACAAGACCTCAATCAAGGTCCTCGGCCCCAGCGTGGCCAATGCCCATACCCAGGCAACCTTCGAGTGGACCCAGCAGCTGATGGACTATCCCATCCAGGGCAGCTACACCAATCCCGTTACCGGCCAGCTCATCGACACGCCATGGAGCGGGATGGAAGGGCAGACCGTCGCCGACCAGGTGGACATCCTCTCCATTCAGTACCCCTTCCAGAACCTTGCCGGGGGTCGCGCGATGCTGCAGCAGTATCACGATGCCTTCATCGCCACCGGCAAGGTCGAGGGAATATGGCTTACCGAGGAACTGTACGTCGGCGGGCCGCGCCATCTCATCCAGCGGGCAGCGCGTTTCATGGACTTCGTCGCCGACAACAACCTCACCCCCGGCCAGGCGCGCCTGCTGTGGTTCCTTCCCGATGCGCCCAATGACCCGGCCGGCATGGCCACCCCTGCAATCCAGAAGCTCGCCGAGTATGCCGGCGAGGGTGCCCTGTCGATGCAGGTGCAGTCGCTGGAAGGGGCCGATTTTTACCTCTTCATCAACGACTCCGATCCGCACGAACGGCGGCTCATGGCGATCCTCGAACCGACCTTCGGCTACACGCTGGGAGGCATCCGCTTTTACCTGCCGCCCGCGTGGGCGAACCTGGATTGGACGGTCCAGGCCTACGCAACCGATCCCGACACCGCCGTGGACCCGTTCATCCCCGGCCTGCTGATGCAGGGGGACCAGGTGCGGCTGGATTTCCAGCGTGACATCTCGACGCCCCTGCTGATCTCCCTGACCGCGCCTCACGCCCCCGAGCCGGCCGCCGCGGGCGCGCTGCTTGCCGCTGCCGCGCTGCTGCGACGGCGGCGGGCGATCGCTCCCGCTTCAACCGTGAGTCCTCCCGAGACATGAACTTGATGATGCGTATTCTCCTGATCGCGTGTGCCGCGGTGGCGGCCTGTGTCTGTGACAGCAGCCTGGCGGCCGAGCCGGCAACAGAGCCGTCGATGCCCGCGGTACGTCTCACCTGTTCGCGCTCCGGCCATCTGTTTGTGCCGGGCGAGGATGTCGAGTTGACACTCACCCTCACCGCGAACCCATCGCAGCCGATTGAGGTCGAGGCCACGCTCATTGACCTTGATGACCGCCCCGCTGCCCGCGTGCGTACGCGGTTGCCGGCCGTAGCGGGCGATGCATCCGCTGTGCCCCTCCGCTTTGACTCGCCTGGCCTGGGCCATTACCGCGCCCGCGTCACTGCGGGTGAGGCCCTCCTTGCCGAGACGACCCTCGCCGTGCTGCCGCCCGCCGAGCGGAGCGGCCTGTTGCCCGAATCCCCCTTCGGCACCATCGCGCAGCTCAGTTCCGTTGACCCGACCCAGTTGGATGAACGCATTGCCCTCATGGCCCGCGCCGGCGTGCGCTGGGCCCGCGAGGGGTTCCTCTGGCAGCGGATCGAGCCGACCGAGGGCCAGTTTGACTGGTCCACCTACGACCGCATTGTCGAAACCAGCCATCATCACGGCATCAGCGTGCTGCCGGTGCTGGCCTATGGCACCGACTGGGCCTCGACCGCTCCGGCCGATGCCAGCCCCAGCCGCCGCCGCACGACCATGCCGCGGATCGAGGCCTGGGAGCGTTTTGTGCGCGCGGTCGTCGAGCGCTACCATGATCGCATCGACGTCTGGGAAATCTGGAACGAACCGAATTCCACCACGTTTTTTGCTCCGGCCCCGGGGCAGGAGCAGGCCGACTGTTACGTACAACTGCTCACCAGCGCCTACCGTGTCATCAAGGAGGTGGATCCCAGCGCCAAGGTGCTCATCGGCGGCTTCACGCCCAAGCACTGGCTGGCGAACCAGGCGCATCTGCACGAGCGGCTGTTCATGGAGCGCATCTTTGCGGTCTCGCCCGTGCCGTTCGACATCGCCGCGACGCACCCGTACACCGCGCCAAATCACAAGACTGCCCACAGTGCTACCGTTGCCAAGCTGGAGCATCTGGCCTCTTTCGTGCGCGACCCGATGGTCGAGCGCGGCGAGGCAGCCAGACCCATCTGGTTCACCGAGTGCGGCACGCCCACGATGCCCTCGATCCTCACCGAGCGCGAGGCGGCCAATTACATGGTCGTGCTGCTGACCCATGCGCTGTCACAGGACTATGTGGGCAAGGTCTTCTGGTACAACTTCCGCGACCTGGGCACCAAGCCCACCGAGAAAGAACACCATTTCGGCCTGCTCCTGGCGGATCTCGCCCCCAAGCCGACGTATCTCGCCTACTGGAACCTGACCCGCCTGCTGGAACGCGCCCGGTTCATCGAGCGGCAGACGATCGACGATGCTCAGATCTATCGCTTCGAATCGCCGGAGCAGCGCGTGGCGGTGATCTGGGCGGACGATGAGCGCCCGGTCACGATCCCGGCCGGTGAGGCGGTGCGCGTGCTGGATGTCATCGGCCGCGAAGCCGCCGCCGGCAGCGAGAACGGCATGCTGAAGGTGACAGCCTCACGCAGCCCGCTGTTCATCATTGAGCCCGCGGGCAAGCCGTAGCGCAGGCGGTCTGGCGTGCAGCGGCCGGCCTGGGCAACCTGATGCAGGCGCAACAGAATTCAATCGTTTCCTGAAAGGATCATCCGTGAACAGCATCGAAGTGCAGCTTCCATCATCCGTTCATCTCGCGCATGAGGCGGAGGTCATGGTCGTGGGCGGCGGGCCTGGCGGGCTGGGTGCAGCCGTTGCAGCCGCCCGCGAAGGGGCTGATGTCCTGCTCGTTGAACACTACGGCTTTCTCGGCGGCATGGCCACTGCCGGCGAGGTCAATCCGTTCATGCACAACCACGTCAACGGCGAATCACTGGACATCGGCATCTTCGAGGAGTGGCTTGATCGCATGGCGCAATATGGCGGGGTGCGTCCCGGCAGCCGGGTTTTCGATCCCAACGCCGCGCGCCTGGCCGCTGAGGACCTCTGCATCGAGGCCGGGGTCCGCCTGCTGTTCCATCACCGCCCGATTCACGTCCAGACCGTCGGTCGGCGGATCGATGCGGTCGTCCTCCACTCCAAGGGCGGACTCAGCGCGGCCCGCGCCCGCTGCTACATCGATTCCACCGGCGATGGCGACCTGGCAACCCTCGCCGGGTGTGCCATGGAGTTTGGCAGTGAAGAGAGCGGCAAGGCCCAGCCGATGACGCTCTGCTTCAAGCTGCGGCTTGATCCGGCCGACCTCCCCGACGACGTCCGCGAGCAGGGCGCGTTCGCCGCCATCAAGCAGCAGATGAAGCGCATCAACGAGATCTACCACCGCGCACAGGCCGATGGACGCATCGAATGCCCGCGTGAAGATGTGCTGATCTTTCCCGGCGTTGAGCGCGATGTCATCCACTTCAACACGACGCGCGTGGTGCTCAAGAGCGGGGTGGATGGCTGCGAGCTATCCGAGGCCGAGGTGCTGGCACGGCGGCAGTTGCGGCAGATTTTCGCCGTCCTGCGGGCGGAGATGCCCCTGTTCCGCAACGCCCGCATCCACTCGATCGCGCCGCAGATCGGCGTGCGCGAGACGCGGCGGCTGTGCGGGCGGGCGCGCGTCACCCTGGCCGACTACAACGCCCACAGCCGCTTCCCCGATGCGGTGGCCCGCGTGAATTATCCAGTGGACATTCACAACCCGCTGGGAACGGGCACCAAGCTGGTGCTGCTGCCCAAGGGTGCGTGGTACGAGATCCCGTGGGGCGCACTGCTGCCGCGCGAGATTGACAACCTGGCGATCGGCAGCCGCTGCATCTCGGCCGATCATGCCACCCACTCCAGCCTGCGGGTGATGCCGCCAGTCTGCTCGCTGGGCCAGGCCGCCGGCACCGCCGCAGCCATGGCCATCCGCCAGGGGATCGACATCGCGGCGGTGGATGGCCGGGCGCTGAACCAGCGGCTGATTGAGTGCGGCCGCAACCTGCTGCCTTACGAGCCGCAGGCAGCCCAGGCCGCCCAGGCCGACCCCACGCCGGCCGAGCGTGCCGCCCAGGCCAGGCGCGCTGCCGCCGTCGCCAAGGCGTTTTCCGCCTGAGGCCGTGCATGCGTGCACCACGGGCGGATCGGCAGCCAGCCTTCCCGATCCGCCCGTGCCGCCAGGCGATCCGCAAGCCGCCGCATCGTCGATCACAGCCTCCCGCCAGGGCCGCAGCGGCACTCCATCGTCTCCCCCCTGCTGACCGCCGGCCAATTTCGTGCAGGCGAACGCAGTTCGCCCGTTCATGCGCGGCAGTTGCCGCTGCTACACTCCCCGCCGATGGCATCGCGGCAGGATGATCCGATGGACGGGCGAAGCAGTGGCGTGCTGCTGCATGTGACGTCGTTGCCGGGGGGATATGGTATTGGCGACCTGGGGCCGATGGCGCGTCAGTGGGTGCAGACGCTTGCGGCGGCGGGGCAAAGCTGGTGGCAGATATTGCCGCTGGGGCCAAACGAGGGGTCACCATATTCCTCCTTTTCCGCCTTCGCGGGCAATCCGCTGCTGATCAGTCTTGATGACCTGGTCACCGAGGGACTGCTGCAGCGAGGCGATTTGCCAGCGCGGCCGCCGTCGCGGGCGCGGGTGCATTTTCATCTGGCCACCCGCCTCAGGCATGCGCTGCTTGGCCGAGCATATGAGCGCTTCGCCGGCACGGGCAGGCCGCACCGGCTCTGGGATGCCTTCCAGCACTTCGTGGCCGCCGAGCAAGCCTGGCTGGAAGACTTTGTGCTGTTCGTCACGCTCAAGCAGGTCTATCCCAAGCGCAACTGGCGCGACTGGCCGGCCGGCTTGAGGCAGCGCGAGCCAGTCGCGCTGCGCCGGGCCCGCCGCGAACTGGCCGGGGCGCTGGATCGTGAACGCTTCGCGCAGTTCCTGTTCTCTCGCCAACTTGGCCGACTGCGGGCGCATGCCGCGCGGCATGGGGTCCGGCTCATCGGCGATTTGCCCATCTTCATCTGCGATGACTCGACCGATGTGTGGGCCAACCGGCGACTGTTCCAACTCGATCCGCGCGGGCGCTGCACGGCCGTAGCCGGCTGCCCGCCGGATGCCTTCAGCGCGACCGGCCAGCGCTGGGGCAATCCACTGTACGACTGGGACGCGATGGCCGCCGAGGGCTTTGCCTGGTGGGTAGCACGTCTGCGTCACGCACTGCGGCAGACGGATGTTGTGCGCATCGACCATTTCCGCGGTTTTGAAGCCTACTGGCGCATCCCGGCCCGCAGCCCCACCGCAAGAAACGGAAAGTGGATCGAGGCACCGGGGCATGCGCTGTTCCAGGCGCTGAAACGCGATCTGAAATCACTGCCGTTCATCGCTGAAGACTTGGGCGTTATCACGCCGGCGGTGGATGCACTGCGCGATGCGTTCGGCCTGCCGGGCATGCGCGTGCTGCAATTCGCGTTTGATGGAACGGACAACGTCCACCTGCCGCACAATCATGTCCGCAATGCCATCGCCTACACCGGCACGCATGACAATAACACGACGCGCGGCTGGTACCGATCGCTCGATGCCGATGCACGGCAGCGCGTGCAGCGCTACCTGCCGGAGATCCGCTCGTCACAGGATGCCGTCGCCGCTCTGCTGCGAGCCGCGTGGTCATCGGTGGCGAAGCTGGCCGTCGCGCCGTTGCAGGATGTGCTGGGCCTGGACAGCCGGGCGCGGATGAACACACCGGGCACGGTGCGTGATAACTGGGCGTGGCGTCTCACGCCGGTCGCGCTCGATCCACGGGCGTTCACCCGCCTGGCCGAACTGACCGACACCTACGGCCGCTGGCCCACCGCATCCATCAGGCAACGCCGCAAGAACTTGTGAATCGTGCCATCCGGCAAACGCGGATGCGAAGCAACGCAAAACGGCGTGGCGGTGGAAGCAGCAATAAGGGAATCACGGATCCGCACCGCCAAGATGCAGCAGACAGCGCACTGGCGTCTGCTGCATCCTCGCTACCGGGTCCGGGATCGCTGCTGTTGCCTTTCCCGCCGCCTGGTGGGCTTGCGCTTACGGCAGACCGACTCGAGCCGTTGGAGTACGGCCGGGTGACCAGCAGGCACAGATGTTGTTGGAATTGGCTTCGTTCCGCTCAGGCCGACGCCATGGGGGATTCATCATTCACCCACCAGGTCGTGGCGGTCATGGTGGTGGCCCGGGTGGTGGCGCCCACCCAGGTGCTGCAGATGGCGGCAGCGTGCCGCGCCTGCTCGGGGGTATCGAAAATTTGCTCGATGCTCTTCTGGTTCCGTGGGTTGCGCCAGGCACGGACGAACTGTCCCACGGTGTGGATGTTCATAATGTGCTGCAGTGGCAGCGCGATCTCCGATCGCATGACCTGGTCCAGTGGCACATTCATCACGGGGTTCATCGGCAACAGCCCTTTCCTTGCGCCCGCAACGCCTGAACGGAGCGTCCCATGCGGGGGCACCCAATATCAGACAGCCGCCAAGGCGGAAGGTTTGTACAAGGCGGGGATGGATACGGAAAAAAACCGACCATCCCTGCCCTGCCTAGCCCATTCGAAAGCCGGCGTCGCCATCCATGGCGATCGCCCCACTTGCCCTATCGGCCGCATTGCACGACCCGATGAGGCGGACACGGTAATAATTCATTCGGACAAGTCAACCAATATTATCGAACCCATCCCGCCCGCCCAGCCCGCCAGGGGCTCCGTTTGGCCGCTGTAGCCCTTTGGCCTGCAAGTACATATGATTGAAGTAAGATTTTCTACGATGTCGTGTGGGAAATCGCCTTCTCCACCGCTTATCCACCGCTGCCGGCTCGTGATGACTGAACGCGATCTGATGCCTGATAATCCGCTCGACCCCGAGGCCATCCAGGAAGATCCCGGGGAAAGCGATGTGGTCCATTTCAAGTGGCGCATCGGCAAGAACCTGACAAGGCGCATCGACCAGTATCTGGTCGACCGGGTCGGGTACTTGTCGCGCGCCAGCGTGCAGCGGGTGATCGACAATGGGCTGGTCACGGTCAACGGGCGGGTGGTGAAGGCCAGCTACCGGCCGCGTGAGAACGATCAGGTGGAGATGGTCGCCCCGCCGCAGCCGGTTAACGAAATCTTGCCCGAGCCGATCCCGCTCGACATCGTCTACGAGGATGACCATCTGCTGGCGTTGAACAAGCAGGCCGACCTGATCATCCACCCCGCCCGCGGCCGGTGGACCGGTACCCTCGTCAACGGCCTGGTTCACTACGGCGCCAAGTGGTCCACCATCAACGGCAGCTGGCGTCCGGGCATCCTCCACCGCCTGGATCGCAACACCACCGGCATCATGCTGGTGGCCAAGACCGATGAGGCCCACTGGCGCGTCGCCCGCCAGTTCGAGAACCGCACGATCCAGAAAACCTATATGGCGCTCTGCCATGGCGTGCCCGAGTTGCTCAGTGATGTGATCGACATGCCCATTGGCAAGGATCGCTACATCCGCGAGAAGCAGGCCGTGCGCAAGGAATCCGCCGGGGGCAAGCCTGCCATCACCCTCTACGAGGTGCAGAAAATCTTCGACGCCCCCGAGCAGATGCAGCTTGCCAACAGTGAGCATGCCCACGACCGCAAGAACCCCCCGCCCCCCCAGCGCTTCAGCCTGATCAAGCTGACGCCGAAAACCGGCCGCACGCATCAACTGCGCGTCCACATGAGCCACAAGGGTTTTCCCATGGTCGGCGACACCATGTACGGCGGCCGCATCTTCGAACTGGGCGACTTCCGCTTCGAGCGCCAGGCACTGCACGCATACGAAATCAGCTTCACCCACCCGATCACGCTGGAGCAGATGACCCTCCAGGCCCCCCTGCCGCCGGACATGCAGAAGCTGATCGAGCTGCTGGCGCCGGCGGAGGGGTAGTTATTCGTTGTCATTCGGTGGAGATGCGGCACCACGTATAGCCCCTGCTCATATTGGGCGCGGGTTCACCTGAAAAGCGCTTGGCAGGTATGATGAACAGGCGGAATGATTCGACGCAGCGCTGGAATGCTCGCCTGTATCATCGGTGCGGCCATGTTTCGGTACTTCGCATGGGCGGCCAGCCGTCGTCGGCCTTTCCCCCTCCCCCTGCCATCCGCGCCCGATTTCTGCTAATCTACCGGCTTCCAAACACAAGGGAGCCAAACGATGCCAGTCGATGATGTGCTGCTGGATTGTGAAGAGAGCATGGAGAAGGCCGTGGAGCATCTGCGGCACGAGCTGCGGGCGATCCGCACCGGGCGGGCAACGCCAGCGCTGGTGGAGCACATCCAGGTGGAGTATTACGGAGCGCCCACCGCCCTGAAGAGCATCGCGTCGATCTCGGTGCCCGAGGCGACCCAACTGCTCATCAAGCCTTTCAGCCCGCAGGACACCAAGGCGATCGAGAAGGCGATCAATGACAGCAAGATCGGCCTCACCCCGCACTCCGATGGCAAGCAGATCCGCCTGGTCCTTCCGCCACTGAGCCAGGAACGGCGGCTGCAGCTGGTCGGCCAGTGCAAGCAGTTCGCCGAGTCCGCCAAGGTCTCGATCCGCAACGCCCGCCGCGATGCCAACAAGGTCCTCGAGACTGAGCAAAAAGGCGGCCTGATGAGTGAGGACGACCTGACCAAGGCCAAGGAGCAGGTGCAGGAACTGACCAAGACCTACGAAGCCAAGGTCGATGAACTGGTGGAGCACAAGCGGAAGGAAGTCATGGAGGTGTGAATCTTCAAGCCGGTGGCGTGCGCGAGGGTTCGGGCACGCCACCGGCTTGAGGCGGCCACATCATCCCCACTTGGGCGGGGGGGTGGGCCGGGCGGGCTGGGGGGGGGGGGCGGGTGGGGGGGGGGGGGTGGGGGGGGCGGGGGGGGGGGGGGGGGGGGGGG